>NZ_JAOTOA010000002.1:0-614146 GCF_036346535.1 Pseudomonas sp. Z18(2022) | reverse complement strand
CGGGACGGATTGGTGTTGGTAGATGCGGAACTGCTGGCCTCGCCCCAGCAGGGCAAAGTGGGGTTCCAGGGTGATTTCGTAGCGGGCTTCATCAACGGAGCCGGACAGGCGTTTGAAGCCGGTGACCACGCCATGCAGCGTGCGCAACTGCCTGGCAGGCGGCGGGATGAAACCGCGCATCGGTGATTGCTGCGGTGCGCTGTACAAGCTGAACGTGGCGTCCTGGCCGAGCATTTTCTCGGCAGCAATGTCGCGGGCGGTGCTGGTGAACTCGACACGGTAGTTGAACAGTTCGCTCAGGCCTTCTGTACCCTCGAAGGCCAGGACGTCGAGTACTGCATCAACATTGCGAACGGTGAGTTTATGGCGACTGTGGTCGAAAAACGGGAAGGGTGATGCGCTGAAGGTCATGCCTTTTCATCCCTGGACTTTGCGAAAGTCCAGAGAGTAAAGAGTTGCTATCACTGATTAATGTCGGAAAGTTCGCCTTTGAAAGCAGGGTGCTTCCCAATTAGGTTTTGCCACCTACAAACTAGCGATCACCGTCACCATCGGGTGCTTGTGCCTCGGCGCCCTGAATACTCGGTCGGTTCAGTGGGCAGTGACCCGCTGGCGCGCCGCGGAGTTACTCGGCGACAACGCCAGCGCCAACTGCGTGCGGTTGTGCATGTGGGTCAGGCGCAGCACCTGGGACACGTAGAGTTTCACCGTGTTTTCAGTGATGCCCAGTTCACAGGCAATTTGATAGTTGGTCTGGCCCTTGCCTACCAGCCTTGCGACATCCAGCTGGCGAGGGGACAGTTGATTGAAGATCGCCGGGATTTCAACACGCTCGATGTCGCTGACGTCGCCATCCGCTTCATTCGGCACGGCGGATTGCGGGCTGCTGCGCACCTTGTCGAGGTCATGGTAAAGATCGTCAATGGACGCCGAAAGAAACTGCAGCTTCTGGTTCAGATTCCCCAGCTCAAGGTTTTTTTGCCGGTCTTGCAGCGCCACGGCCTGGCGCTGTAAGCCTTCCAGCAGTTCGTCCAGGTTGATTGGCTTCTGGTAGTAATCGGCAATCCCGGCGCGCAGGGCCTTGATCACGTCTTGCTTGTCTGCGCGACCGGTCAACATGATGGCCTCAAAAGCGCGCTGCTTGCCGGCCAGGCGTTGCAGGGCCTGGACCAGCTCGATCCCGTCCATCTCGGGCATATGCAGATCGCACAGCACCAGGCCGATCTGGGCATCGTCGCGAAAGCGCTCGATGGCCTGCTGGCTGGAGTGGCAAGGGACACAACGGTAACCGTTGCTTTCAAGAAATTCGCAAAGCTCTTCCACGATCAGGGGCTGATCATCGACAACGAGCACTTTCACTTCAGAGGTAAGCTTGTTCACGCGCTACTCCATGCCTGGGCAAGCCAAAGACCGACCGATCCATTCCGACCACTTTCCTATACAACCTACCCATAAACGTAGACGTACTTTCCTACTATGTACATAGCGATACCCTACGTGGCGACTAATGGGATCCAAAGCCAGGCGACGCCAAAACCGGCCAATAAAAACGGCACGAACGGCTGCTTGGCCGAACAGGCCGGATCCAGGTGCTGCAAGGTATTCCTAACCCCTTGATTCATCAGCGGCCACAGCCTGGGGGCCAGTAGTAGCCAAGCCGCGCTGGCGAGGCCTGCGCCGATAAACGTGCCCAGAATGTAGAGGGAGTTGGTCGCCAGTCCCAAGGCCGCGATCAGTTTCACGTCACCGGCCCCCAGACGGCCCAGCGCGTAGCCGGGCAGGGTGAACAGCAGCGCCAGGACAAAGGCCACGCCACCCTCGACAGCCGGCGCGCCGAGCCAGGTGGTACCGCTCCAAAGCAGGTAGACCAGCGCCAGCAGGCCGGCGCCGAGGGTCAAGCAGTTGGAGATCTGACGTACACGGATGTCTTGCACAGCGCACAGCGCCAGCCAAACGAATAGGACGAGGCTTTGAATCACGTAAAAAAAATCCCTTTTTGCTGAATGATTCTATGCTGATATCAGGTAGTAGCAGTCAGGGTAGACGAGTCATGAAAAAAGACCTCCCTAGAAAGCAGAAAGGTGCCGCCGCGCTGGAGTTCGCGATGGTCTTCATGATTTTTTTTGCCGTGTTTTATGGTTTGGTCAGCTACAGCCTGCCGTTACTGCTGATGCAGTCCTTTACCCAGGCCGCCGCCGAGGGCGTACGGCGCAGCGTCGCACTGGACCCCGCCACGGCCAGCTACCCAACGGCACTGCCCCAGCAGGCCATCGCTGCCGCCCAGGCGCAACTGACGTGGATCCCTCCCCAGTTCAAATTCCTTCCCACGTATGTCACGGCAACCTACACCCCGGCGGGCCTGTTGACGGTGTATATCAACTACCCGACGTCCAGCCTCCAAAGTGTGTTGCCGTTCCTGGTGCTGCCAGGCTTTGGAACCGTCCCCGCCCTGCCCCCCACACTGTCCACCCAGTCGAGCATGCAGTTTTGACCTCAGGGGATAAACTGTTCGGGCGCCTGCTCGGGCGCGGCAATCCGTTGGCTGCCGATGCGCCGACAGCGACGCCAACCACCGCCGCGCTGCTGTTCTACCTCGACACCCTGGGCCAGGTGGTGGACATCCAGGGCCCGCTTCGTCATCGGCTGGAACCGCCCGGCACGCACTCGCAACAGCCGGCTTCGCTGCTCGAATACCTCACGCCACAGAGCAGCCTGGTGATCGAAGGCACGCCCGGCGACTGGCAAGGGCAAAGCCTGGACCTGGCGTTCAAGGGGCTTGCCGGGCAAACCCTGCATACCCGTGGCTGGGTGCAACCGGAGGGCAAGGGTTGGCTCCTGCAACTGCTGGACATTGGCGACCTGGTTGCCCATCGCCAACTCACCCAGGTGCGCGAACACAATCAGCGCGTCAGCGATCAGATCAGCGAACATCTGCGGGTATGCAGCCTGGCACGCCTGCCCGAGGTGCTGCAGGACACGCTCCAGACCGTTTCCCAACACTGGCATATCCCCAGCGTCGCCCTTGCCGTGCTGGACGAGGCAGGCCAGGAGTGGCGTATCCAGGGCCATTACACCTCACACGATGCGCCGGCACTCTGGAGCAACGGGCAAGCCCTGGGCACCAGTCTCGACAGC
Source organism: Pseudomonas sp. Z18(2022) (assembly GCF_036346535.1). NCBI lineage: Bacteria > Pseudomonadati > Pseudomonadota > Gammaproteobacteria > Pseudomonadales > Pseudomonadaceae > Pseudomonas > Pseudomonas sp. Z18(2022). The sequence continues at coordinate 611,011 of NZ_JAOTOA010000002.1, read as the reverse complement.
CTGGGGGCCACGGCACCGGTGAGCCTGGAAGTACACCGTGGCCACAGCGACCACCCGCGCCTGCAAGGCCTGTTTGGCAATACCGATGGTTTTCTGGTGCCCTACCGCGACGCCCATGGCGTCGCCGCGTGGCTGCTGTGCGGCTTTTACCGGGCACAGGCCCACACCAACGACCGTGACTGGCTGCAACTGGCCGCCGCCGTCGCCACGCCCCTGCTCAACCGCCTGCGGGAACAGCGCCACCAGCAGCAGCTGGATCGCCTCGAAGCGCTGCAAGGGCTGCTCGGCACCGGCTGGTGGGAGTTGCCCCTCCACAGCGAAGACATTGAACTCGCCCCGCAGCTGTTGCACACCCTCAGCCAGGGCGAGGCGGCCACCCGGCTATCGTTGCCGATGTGGCTCAACCTGATCCACCCCGCCGACCGGGAAGAACTCGCCAGCCGCCTGCAAGACCTGAAAAACCTGGGCAAGCCGCTCTCCACCAGCGTTCGCCTGCAACGTGCCGACGCGGGGTTGAACCCCATTTGGTACCGCGTGCAAGGACAAGCGCTGGGCTCGGGTGAGCACCGTCGGCTGGTGGGCTTCATGCTCGACATCAGCGACATAAAAAACCAGCAACAACAGGCCGCCGCCGCCCACGCACGGCTGGACAACCTGATCGCCAGTTCCCCGGCCGTGATCTACGTGCAGCGCTATGTCGAAGGCACGTTGCAACCGGTGTTCTTCAGCGACAGCCTGCTGCCATTGCTGGGCCACACCCTGGCCGACTTCACCCCGGCGGCGCTGAACCAATGGGTCCACCCCGAAGACCGCGACCTCTACTTCGACCGCACCCGCCAACTGCTGCGTGAAGGCCACGTGAGCTGCCGCTACCGGGTGCTCGACAAACAGGGCGATTACCACTGGCTGCTGGATGAAGCCCGGCTGCTGCGCGACGACCTGGGGTTGCCCGTGGAAGCTGTGGGCCTGTGGCTGGACGTCACCGAATCGACCCTGGCCGCGCAACGGGTCAAGGACAGCGAGGAGCGCTATCGGATCCTGGTGGAAGACTCCCCGGCCATGATCTGCCGCTACCGCCCGGACCTGACCCTGACCTTCGGCAATACGCCCCTGGCCAACTACATGGAATGCCGGCCGGACCAGCTGCCGGGCATGAACCTCAGCCAATGGCTGTCGGCAGAACAACACGAGGCGTTTGTGCAGCGCATCCGGCAACTGACCCCGGAGTTCCCCGTGAGCACCGCCGAAATCAGCCTGCAACTGCCGGGGCGTACACACGCCTGGTGGGTGTGGTCGGACCGTGGCGTATTCGACGAACAGGGCCAGCTCCAGGAAGTGCAAGCCGTGGGCCGGGACAACACCGAAGTGCGCCGCTCCCAGCAGCAACTGACCCAGAGCGCCAAAATGGCCACCCTCGGCGAAATGGCCACGGGCCTCGCCCACGAGATCAACCAGCCGCTGAATGTGATGCGCATGGCCATCGTCAACGTGCTCAAACGCCTGAGCAATGGCGATGCCCAAATCGACTACCTGACGGAAAAACTCCAGCGCATCGACGCCCAGGTGCAGCGCGCCGCCCGCGTGGTGGACCACATGCGCGTGTTCGGCCGCCGTTCGGAAGTCGAACAGCAGCCCTTCAACCCGGCGCAGGCGGTGGAAGGCACCTTGTCGTTGCTCAGTGAAGGCCTGCGCGGCAAAGGCGTGGAACTGCGCGTGGTACCGCCGGACGTTACGGTGCAGGTCAAAGGTTATGTCGACCAGTTGGAACAGGTGCTGATCAACCTGATGGTCAATGCCCGGGATGCCCTGCTGAGCAAGCGCGAGCACAACCACGATTTGCAACCGTGGATCTCGGTGCAGATCGAGCATGACAGCCGCCATGTACGCATCTGGGTGGAGGACAACGGCGGCGGGATTGACCCGCGGCTGCTGGAGCGGATTTTCGAGCCGTTTTTCACCACTAAACCGATTGGCGTGGGCACCGGCCTGGGGTTGTCGGTGAGCTATGGCATTGTGGAGAACATGGGCGGGCGGCTGAGCGTCGCCAACAGTGAGCATGGGGCGAAGTTTTGTGTGGAGTTGCCGGTGGTCGAGGCCTAGTTCACCAGGGCTGCTTGCCCATGGGGCCGGCAACTGAGGTTGGCGCCCACTTCCACCGCATTCAGGTTCACCCCAAGGTTCGACAGCAAGGTGTTCACCAATGGATCGAGGATCGGGCTGAGCACTCCGCCGATAATCGTGCCCAGGGAGCTGTTGAGCCCGTTGAGCAGCGTGCCTGTCGTCTGTAGTAATCCTCCCAACAGATTGAACCCCGTCGGCTTGTAGACCTGGAACTGAATGCCGCTTAACGCGTTGCTGATGGCGCTCAACAGGTTGGTCGTCGACGAGGCGTAGTACTGCGCCGGTATGACGTTGATTTCGGGCGGCTGATTGTAGGTGTGAGGAGGCAGCGTTTGCACGGCGGCACCCACCTGAGCACTGACGCTGAGGCCTATGCCGCCACCATAGAACGGCTTTCGGGTCGCCGGGTCACACGTCGTCGGGCCGAGCCCCAACAACGGTTTGAAACAGGTAATCGCGCCGATATCGACCACCGGCAGCGGCGCGACCGGATCGAGAGCCGTGTTGTTGTTGAATGCGTTGATCAACTGCGGGCTCTGACCAATTTTCACGTTCACCAGCGAGGCGTTGGTTTGGGTGGTCAGGGTCTTGGTGGCATCACTGGCGCAGGTGAAGCCGGTGACATAGCTTTCAGCCGTACCCAGTTCCAGAACCACGTCGATCCTCGCCGCCGGCGGGTTCGAGGAAGAGGACAACACTTGCAGGTCCGTACGCTGGCAATAGCCGCCCAGCACACACAACAGCGAACTCACCGTTCCGCCCAGGTTCAAGCTGAGCAGGTTGTTCAACACGTCTGAAAGTGGCCCGATCAAGCCATTCAAGGCGACGTTCACCACCGGCTGATCCAGCACCGGCAAGCCCAGCGTCAGGCCGACGCTCATCTGAGCCGTTCTTACATAAATTCGCGTCGCTGGGGTTTTATCTTTGGCATAGGTCGGGTCACCGATCGCTGACAACTGCGGTGGCTGAATCACCTTTACCTGAACACCTGCATTCACCAGCCCCGGGATATTCACCGGGATAGTTGCCACCACCCCGTTCTTGGTATTGGCCAATTGCACAAAGGCTTCCGCCAATTGGAACACGTTCAGGCTGGTGTTCAGCCCCGCCGACACCGCCCCTGTTTGCAACTGCAACAGGCTGCCCAGGGTCACATCCAAGTTGCCGATTATCGCCTTGATACTGGTGAGGCCACTGACCGCCACGCTGGCCGTACTGCCACCGGCATTGAGCACCGTAATCGCCGCATCGAGCAGTTGGCTGATCTTGAGGTTCTTGGTCAACAGTTGGTCATAGGCACCCGCCGTCACCCCCACGTTCAAAGCCAACTGGTTGAGGTAGCTGAGCAGGTTGATATTGGTGTCTACCAAGCCTTGCCAACCGGCCACGCTCAGGTTCAACGAACCGCCCAACAGTTGGCCGAACAGCAGATTCAGCGCGGCCGACTTGGTCGAGTCCACGGTGACCAGCGTCGATTTGATCGTCAGCTGTGCCTGGGGCGGCAGAATCTTCGGCGCCGCCACGGCGACGGCAGACAATTGGGTGTTCACGTTGTAGCCGCCACCATTGGCCATTGCCCAGAGGCCCCCGGCAACACTGGTCATCACCGGGCGCGAAGCGGTCACCTGGATGGCGTCGGTCTTGGTCGAGTCGGCGGAGAACACCCGCTGGTTGGTGGCCCCGGTTGTCAGCACCCCACACTTCACTATCAGCGCACTTCCCGGCGGGATCACATAACCGTTGCGCACGGCACTGGCACCGGCATACGTGGGCGCGGTGTTGGTGGCGGCCAGGCAATCACCCTTGCGCTGCACCGCCTCCAGCGCCGCTATGTCGGCGATCGCCTGCAACTTGCGCTTTTCCATGTACAGACGACCGCTGTCGATGACCAGCAGCAGAAACACCAAGGCGATGCCCAGGGTCGCGGCCGCCATCAAGCCAATTGCACCACGCTGCCCAGCAGGCCCGGCCACGCGGCCGCAACGAACTCGGGGAGACATCAAGCACTCCTTTGCCGGCTCAATGCCGGGCGCCTACTCTCCTGTGTTGAGGTTGAGTGTAGACAAGGCTGCGTGGCGTGCTGGCCGGATCTCAGTGCGGCGGGTAGTTGGAAAGCACCTTGGTCACCGTCGCACGAATAGCCGCGCTACGGTCTTGTGGTTCAGGCGAGCTGGCGAGGATCTGCTCATCGCTGCCACGCCACACCAGCTTGCCGTCCTTGCCGTCGAGCAAATCAATCTGGATGGTCGCCACCTTGTAGGTGATGTTGCGGGTTTCGTTGTACATCGGCGCGCCCCAGTAACCATTCCACGGGCCGCCCCAGGCGCCGCCGTAGTTGGTGGTGACTTGTTGCTGGCGGTCTTCGACGATCAGGTAGGTCTGTACGTTCAGGTCGGCCTTGGTGCCCGGCGCCGCTGGGCGCAGGCCACGTTGGTCGAGTTGCTCGCCCACGGCCTGGCGGATGCGCTGTTCGGTGAGGTCACTCTTGATCCGCGGGTCGTCCGGGCGGTATTGCAACGCGGGTTCTTTCCAGCTCCAGCTGCGGTACGCGCCAAAGTCCCGGCTGGCGTCAAAATCGTGGTTGACCTGACTGGTCTGGCAACCGCCCAGCAACACAACAACAGCAAGTGCAGCGATACGACGAAGCATGGTTGTTCTCCAAAAGACGATCCGGGCCTGAGATGAGAATAGCTGCTAACTGGGCGGGTAGGCAGTCATTGCCTTTTGCATCGCCTCACGCAGGGCATCGGCGCGCTCGCCGAGGGTGCCCTGGCTCGCGGTTTCTGCGCTGGTGCTCCATACCGGCTGGCGGGTGCGGGCATCGAACAGGCTGATGCGCGCCACCGCCACCGTCACTTCATAGGTGCGTACCACCGGCACGCTGTTGTACATGCCGTAGCCGTTGCCATAGCGGTTATAGCCGCCGTAGCCGTAGCCATAATCGTCCTGGACCTGACGCAGGCGTTTTTCCAGGCGCACATCGGCGCTCACCAGCAGGTCGGGGGCACGGTTGTCATGCAGGGGGCGCAGGCCACGCTGGTCGAGGGCGCCGCTGACCGCTTCGGCAATCTGCGCCGAATCGGCCCAGGCCGAGCCCGCCGGCAACTGGTTGTTGAGCCAGGCCCAACTGCGGTAGGCGCCGTAGTCACGCACCGGCGCCGGGTAGGCGCTGGCATCAAAGGTATTGGCCGCCTGGGCAGGCGCCGGTGGCATCGGGGCAGACGCCGCCACATACGGGTTGGGGCTTTGGCAACCCGCCAGGCCCAGGCCCAGCAGGATCAGTCCAAGACAGCGCTTCATTTCGACCTCCGCAGACTGGGCCGCTTAAACCGGACGGCAGATCCAGTGCAAATAACGCCCAAGTCCGGCAAAGCTTGGGTGACGACGGTGTGCGAGCTCCATCTCCAACAAATCCTGCAATTGGGCGCGGGCCTGGAATTCCACCGGCATATAGTCGTGGAACACCCGCACGCCACTCTGGGTTTCGACCTGCCACAGGCCCTCGAGTTGCGTCGCCAACTCCCGTGGGTCCAGGGGTTGTTGCGGCGTGAGGCTCTGTTTTTCGCCGGCCATGTCGTTCTTGCGCATTTTGCGGAAGTGGCCTTTGAGCAGGTTGCGGTAAATCAAGGCATCCCGGTTATAGAACGCCAGGGACAGCCAGCCACCGGGGGCGGTCAGTTGGTGCAGCACCGGCAGGATCGCGTGGGGTTCGGCCAGCCATTCCAGTACGGCGTGGCACAGCACCAGGTCGTAGGGTTCGGTGAGTTGGCCCAGCAGATCCTGCCACGGCGCTTGAATGAAAGTGGCCGTCTGCCCGGCTTCGGCGAAACGCTGGCGGGCGCCTTCGAGCATCGGCTCGGCGGGTTCGGCCAGGGTCACCTCGTGGCCACGCTCGGCCAGCCACAGCGACATATGGCCCAGGCCGGCGCCGATATCCAGCACCCGCAGCGGGCGGTCCGGCAGCGCTTCAATCAGGTCGGCCTGGAGCACGGCCAGGCGAATCGCGCCCTTGGCACCGCCGTAGATCTTCTCGGCGAAACGGGTGGCCAACTGGTCGAAATGACGGTCACTCATTTGGCAAACCGCCGTTCGCTGTCGGCCAGTTTGGCCTGTACCACTTGATCCATGTCCAACCCCAACTCGCTGCACAACAGCAGCAGATACAGCACGATGTCACCGACTTCCTGGCCTGCATGGGCGAGTTTGTCGGCGGGCAGCTGGCGCGACTGGTCTTCGCTCAACCACTGGAAAATCTCCACCAGCTCGGCCATTTCAACGCTGGCGGCCATCGCCAGGTTCTTGGGGCTGTGGAACTGCTTCCAGTCGTTGGTATCGCGGATGCGGTGCAGGCGTTCGGTGAGGTGTTCGAGATTCATGGGGCGCTCCTGAAGGTGCATAGCTTCGGGCGCAAGCCGCGCGAAGGCAAGTGAATCCCTGTAACGCGTAAACCTCTATGCTAGTAGGGAACTAGGGTTGAGTATTAACGACCAAAGCCTCAGCTACGCCCACCTTTTCATCAGGACACACACATGCAGGTAGAAAGCTTCTTCGAATGGCTGGGCCAGGCGCTCGGTTCCGTGATCCGCTTTATCGTCGACGGGCTCAGCGGGTTGTTCAATGCGCTGACCCACGCGGGCGGGAATTTTATCGACGGGCTGTCGCGTACGCTGGGCATGGACACCTCGATCATCAGCATCCTCACCCTGATCATCGGCCTGATGCTGCTGTACTCCGCGGTGCGCGCGTTCATGCGGGCGTCGATCATCATGGGGATTATCTGGTTGATGCTGGGGTTGTGGTTGTTGAGCTGGGTGGTTCGTTAATAAAGGGCCAGCAGGGTAAATCCCTTTAATTTGACGGACGTTTCCGAGACAATCTTTCGGCCTTGTGCCTGTTGGGAGGGGTGGCTAGTCTTCGCTCCTTCACTGCATATCAGTGATCGGGTTTAGTCGCCCGAGTTCAGACAGGCGCATGTCTCCCATGAGGTTTTATGGTGGCTGTGCGCAGGGCACCCTCGGGTGCGCCGGAGTTTTCCTGTCTGACCGGTCGACTAACCTGCGTATAGCCGCCACCCTTCGTTTAGTCGCGACAGGGCCGGCTCCTTAATTAGACAGGAGCTACGCCATGAATAAACCAGTCCCCGATCCACCGAGCGACCTCTTCAACGACCGCGCCGCCTTCAACCGCGCCCTCGAACACTACCTGCCCTCGCAGGGCTTCCACACCATCAACGAAGACCTGAGCTTCGAAGATTCCCTGCTCTACACCGCCAGCCTGCTGAGCAGCGCCTCGGCCACCGCGCTTGATTGCGGCGAGCTGCTGGAAAGTCCACAGCGGGCGAAGATCCTGGCCGTGTGGCACTTGCTGGAAATTGCCAAGACTACTGTCGACCGCTCGATCGAGTGCCTGCACCCGCGTAAGACTTAAACCTTCATTGCCTGGCCGTCAGCTATCGCAGGCAAGCCTGCTCCCACAGGAGGAATGCATTCCAAGTGTGGGAGCCGGGCTTGCCCGCGATAGCGATCGCCCAGGCAACAGATAAGCGTGCAGCCAGTTACACTACCGCTCCCCAAAGGAGCCCGCATGACTTCCCTGCTGACCGACTGGCGCGACCGCCCCACCCACCGCCGCGTGTGGGCCCTCGCCGCGCCGATGATCCTGTCGAACATCTCCGTGCCGCTGGTGGCGCTGGTGGACAGCATGGTCATCGGCCACCTGCCCCACGCCCATCAACTCGGCGCCGTGGCCGTGGGCGCCAGCCTCTATACCTTCCTCGCCTGGGCCATGGGCTTTTTGCGCATGGGCTCCACCGGCTTTGCCGCCCAGGCCGCCGGGCGCGGTGATGGTGCGGCGCTGCGGCAGATTCTGTTGCAAGGACTGTTGCTGGCGCTGGGGCTGGCGATGTTGCTCGGCAGCATCGGCATTCCCTTAAGCGGCCTGGTGCTGGACTGGATGCAGCCCTCGCCCGAGCTGAACCAACTGACCCGCGAATTCTTCCACACCCGCCTCTTCGGCCTGCCCGCGGCCCTTGCCAGCTACGCGCTGGTAGGCTGGTTCCTCGGCACCCAGAACGCCCGCGCGCCGCTGGCGATCCTGCTCACCACCAACCTCGTCAACATTGCCCTCAACCTGTGGTTCGTGCTGGGCCTGGATTGGGGCGTGGTCGGCTCGGCCCGCGCCTCGGTGATCGCCGAATGGACCGGCGCCCTGCTCGGCCTGGCCCTCACCCAAAAAGCCCTGCGCGCCTACCCCGGCCATATCGCCTGGGCCGCCCTCAAACTGTGGCAAAGCTGGCGCCCGCTACTGGCGGTGAACCGCGATATCTTCATCCGCAGCCTGGCCCTGCAATCGGTGTTTTTCATGATCACCGTGCAAGGCGCCAGATTGGGTGATGCGACGGTAGCGGCCAATGCGCTGCTGCTAAACGGCTTACTGCTGACGGCTCACGCCCTGGACGGACTGGCCCACGCCGTGGAAGCGTTGTGCGGCCACGCCATCGGCGCCCACGACCGCCAGGCCTTGCGCCGCTCGCTGGTGGTGGCCTGTGGTTGGTCGTTGCTGGCCAGCGTCGGTTTCGCGATCCTGTTCGCCGTGTTCGGCCACCTGTTTATCGCCATGCAAACCGACATCCCGAGCGTGCGCGAAACCGCCGACATCTACCTGCCTTACCTCGCCGTACTGCCGTTGATTGCAGTGTGGAGCTACCTGCTGGATGGCTTGTTCATCGGCGCCACCCGCGCCCGGGAAATGCGCAACGGCATGCTGCTGACGGTGGTGATTGTGCTGCCGTTCGCCTGGGCCTTGCAGGGGCTGGGCAACCACGGGCTGTGGATAACTTTCCTGCTGTTCATGGCCCTGCGCAGCCTCACGCTGTGGGCGATTGCCTGGCGCCTGAACAAACAGGACCGCTGGCTTACTGGCCCGGCGTGAACTTGATAAACGCGGTGACCCGGTCCAGCACCGGCGCCAGCCAGCGCAACGGCCGGGACATGGACGCTACCAATGTCGCGTGGCTGGTTTTGCTGAAGTAGAACTCCTCAACCGGCACACCCGCCGCCCGCAGCTTGTTCGCCAGGCCGCCGGTGTTGCGCTTGGGGTTGACCAGGTTGTCGTCCACCGAGGCAATCAACAGGCTCGGCGGTGCGTCATGGCTGACGTGGTTGATGGGTTGGGAGTCGGGCGGCGAATCCGGATAGAAGAACACCGGGCGCACATCGCGGTTTTCAATCGGCAGGAAATCATACGGCCCGGCCAGGCCGATCCAGCCTTTGAAGACTGACGGCGACAGGCCGACCCCGGCCAGCCACTGTGGATCCAGCGCCAGCATTGCGGCGTTGTAGGCACCGGAACTGTGGCCCATCACATACAGCTTGCGGGGATCGCCGCCGTACTCGGCACTGTGCTGGTGCGCCCAGGCGACCGCTTGGGCGCCATCCTGCAAAAACGCTGGGTAGCGCACTTGCGGGTAAAGCCGGTAATCGGCAATCACCACCACGATGCCGCGCGAGGCCAGGGCTTCGCCGACAAAACCGTAGTCATCCTTTGAGCCGCTGTTCCAGCTGCCACCATAGAAAAACACCACCACCGGCGCATCGGGCAAGGCGGTGACGGGACGGTAGATATCGAGTTTCTGGCGGGGATCGTCGCCGTAGGCGATGGAGGATGTTTTGGTGAAGGTGCTGGAGGGTGTGAGTGCGTTGAGCACTTTGATCGGGGAGCAGGCCGCGAGCAGAGTCGCGATGGCCAGGGTGAACACTTGCAGGAGTTTGCTCGACATCGTTCAGGCCCTATAAAGAGGGTACTGCCGAAACGCTGATCAAATCTGGGAGCTGGCTTGCCTGCGATGGCGGTGGGTCAGCCAGCCCATTGGCTGCCTGACCCACCGCCATCGCGGGCAAGCCCGGCTCCTACATTAGAGCCGGGTCGACCTTTGGAGCGGTGTACTTACGAGGACAGGTAAGACGAACGGGTCAGCCCAAGACGCAACGCATCCAGGAACTGAGTCCGCTCCGCCGCCGTGATCTTCGCGCTGGCGCACTTGTCACGGTAGTGAGTCATCAACTCCTCCGGCGACAAGTGCACGTAGCGCAGCATGTCTTCGATGGTGTCGTGGGTCTCGATCCCGGCGCTGTACACCGAACCGTCGTCACGCTGGTAGATGTTCACCGAGTCGGTGTCACCGAACAGGTTGTGCATGTCACCGAGGATTTCCTGGTAGGCACCCACCAGGAAGATCCCCAGCAGGTAATCCTCACCCTCTTTCACCGCGTGCACCGGCAAGCTGGTCTCGATGCTCTGCTCGTCGACGTACTGCTTGATCTTGCCGTCGGAGTCGCAAGTCAGGTCTTGCAGCACGGCACGGCGCAGCGGCTCTTCATCGAGGCGATGCAGCGGCAGGATCGGCAGTACCTGGCCGATGGCCCAGGTGTCCGGCAGGCTCTGGAAGACCGAGAAGTTGCAGATGTACTTGTCGGCCAGCTTGTCGTTGAGTTCGTCCAGCACCTGGCGGTGGGAACGCTGGCGGGCCTTGAGCGAGTCGTGCAGGCGACGGCAGACGGCGAAGTAGCACTGCTCGGCCAGGGCTTTTTCGGCCAGGGTGATCTTGCCGTCGGCGTACTGGGTGGCCACGTCGCTCATGTAGTGGGTGGCGCGCCAGTAGGTTTCGGTGACCATTTCAATGTCGGTCGGGCCCAGCAGGTCCACCAGCCATTGCACGGTTTCCGGCAGGCTTTCCTTGTTCTCGATCACCGGCACGTCGTCGTTGTGTTTCTCGACGTCGGTGACTTGCACCACCAGCATGGCGTGGTGGGCGGTCAGGGAACGGCCGCTCTCGGAGAAGATGTTCGGGTGCGGCAGGCTCTGCGCGTCGCAGAATTCCTTGAGCATGCCCACGACCACACCGGCGTAGTCGTCCATGTCGTAGTTGATGGAGCTGGCGTTACGCGAGTGCGTACCGTCGTAGTCCACGCCCAGGCCGCCGCCCACGTCGATGTGGTCTACCGGCAGGCCGAGGTTGCGCAGTTCGCCGTAGTAACGAATGGCTTCCTTGAACCCGTGCTGGTAGTCGGCCAGGTTGGCGATCTGCGAGCCCATGTGGAAGTGCAGCAGGCGGATGCCCTGGTCCAGGCCGGCCGCGCGGAAGCGCTCGACCACCGACAACAGTTGCGCCGCCGACAAACCGAATTTGGATTTCTCACCGCCGGTGTCTGCCCACTTGCTCGACGCCAGGGACGACAGGCGCACCCGCAGGCCCACCTGAGGCTTGACCTTGAGGTTGGCGGCTTCTTCGATCACCAGGCCGACTTCGGATTCTTTCTCGATCACGATAAACACGTTGTGGCCGAGCTTCTGGCCCATCAGCGCGAGGCGGATGAACTCACGGTCTTTGTAACCGTTGCAGACGATGGTGCCGCCTTTCGGGGCCAGGGCCAGCACGGCCAGCAGCTCGGGCTTGGAGCCGGCTTCCAGGCCGATGGACACGTCCTGGGTGGCGATGATGTTCTCGATCACCGCTTCCTGCTGGTTCACCTTGATCGGGTACAGCGCGGTGTATTTGCTCTGGTATTCCAGGCGCTCGATATTCGCGTCGAAGGCACCGGTCAGCTGGCGCACGCGGTCTTGCAGGATGTCGGGGAAGCGCACCAGCAACGGCAAGGACAGGCCGCTTTTGCGCAGCTCGTCGACTTGCTCGTACAGGTCGACGGGCGTGCTGTTCGGGCCGTTCGGACGGACTTCAACGCGACCGGCATCATTGATCGCGAAATACCCGGCCCCCCAATGGCGAATCCCGTAAACACTGCGGCTGTCCGCAACTGTCCATTGGCTGCCATCGTCTTTGCGTGTGCGTCGTACGGACATCGAAGTCCCCTATAAATGAAGTCGAAGTGCACCGGCCTGATCAGAGGCTGGCGCAGTCTAAAGAATGAAAATGACGATTTGCCTGTGAGAGGGGTAGACCCCACTTGCAGGACAGAGTTTAGACACCGGTCAGGAACAGGCTCTGTGAAAACCATGGAGACGACAGTTCGCGTTCAGCAAGCGGGTCATCGGGGTGGTTTTCACAGAGGCTGCTAGCCGCCGGATTTCTTCGCCTTGTAACCCAGCTTGATCAGCTCGGCCAACAGCAACTCGACGTGGTCGCCCTGAATCTCGATGATGCCGTCTTTCAGGGCGCCACCGGTGCCACAGCGCTTTTTCAGCGTGGTGGCCAGCTCCTTCAGGGCATCCTCGGCCAGGGGCACGCCGGTGATGGTGGTCACCGTCTTGCCGCCACGGCCCTTGCTCTCGCGACGTACGCGGGCAATACCATCGCCTTCGGGAATCAGGGTTGTTTTGCAGGTACACGCGTCCACGGGCTGGCGACAGTCCGGGCAGTGTCGACCTGCGTCGGTGGAAAATACCAGGCCACCAAGGGCGGCGAAGGATGCGGCTTTTTTGGCCACCGGCAATCCTCTTGGGAGGACAAAGACTGATCGGTGCGATCACCGACCGCGAAGCCCCACTCAGGCAGGGGCAGCGCTACTGAGCCGCAGGCATTCAACCCACTGTAGGAGCGAGCTTGCTCGCGAAGGTCGTCAACGATAACGCGGGCATTCAGGCAGCACGCGTCGTGCTTACGTTTTTCGCGAGCAAGCTCGCTCCTACAGGGTGAAGCAACAACGGTTCAGCTTGAAAAGTCGCGCAGTGTAACGGCAAAAAGGCCCCTTGCTAAGAGCCTAATGGCGCCAATTTATGCAACTTTAGCGACGCAGGGCCAAATAACGACGCAACCCTTCCTGGGCATCCGGGCAATAGGGCTTTTGCTCGGCCTCCTCCAGCACCGTCGCCAGTGGCAGAAAGCGGGCTTCCATGACTTCTTCCGGCTGGATCCGCAGCGGCCCGTCCCACACGGCCGAGAACGAAGTGCACCAGAGCCGACTGTCGCCGTCTTCGAAATAGAAATGGTCGTGAGCGGTGAGTTCGACGCCGCTGACGCCCAATTCCTCTTCCAGCTCCCGGGCCGCCGACTCGGCGTAGGATTCGTGGGCCGCTACCATTCCGCCCGCCGCCGTGTCCCAGAACCCCGGGTACATGGCTTTGCTGAGGGTGCGCCGATGCACACACAGCTCACCGGCCGAGTTGAACAGAAAGATAAAGGTGCAGCGGCCGATCAGCCCGCGCTGGCGCAAATCGGAACGCACCCGGGAGCCGAGCAGGTTGTCCTGCTCGTCGACCCAGGCGATCAGTTCGGCGTCGGAGGCGGCGCGGTGCGCCGCCTCTCGGGTGGAAGCGTCCATCATCAACCCTGGTTCAGGAGCTGACGCAAGTCGATCACTGCAGCGTTGGCCCGGGAAATATAGTTGGCCATGACCAGCGAGTGGTTGGCCAGGATGCCAAAACCGCTGCCGTTCAGGATCATCGGGCTCCACACAGGCTCCTGCGAGGCTTCCAGCTCACGAATGATCTGGCGCACGCTGACGGTGGCGTTCTTCTTGGCCAGCACGTCGGCGAAGTCGACTTCGATGGCGCGCAGCAGGTGGGACAAAGCCCAGGCCTGGCCACGGGCCTCGTAGAACACGTTGTCGATCTGCATCCATGGGGTTTCCACCACTTCTTCATCGACCTGTGGCACTTCACCCGGCGCCAGCGCTTCGGTTTTCAGCGCGGTGTTGAGCTTGACCCGGCCCACACTGGCCGACAGCCGTTGCGACAGCGAACCCAGACGGGTCGCCACATCACCCAGCCAGTTGTTCAGGTTGTCGGCACGCGCATAGAACAGCGCGCCTTTCTGGTTTGGGTCAGACAAACGGGCTTCGTAGCGGCTCAGGGAGTTGATGCCTTCCTGGTATTCCGACTCGCTGGACGGCAGCACCCAGCTCTTGTTGTCGAAGTTGAAGCGCGGCTCGGCCTTGGCCAAATCTGCGTCTTCTGCCGACTGCGACTGCGAACGGGCGAAGTCCTTGCGCAGGGCACGGGTCAGGTCACGCACCTGCACCAGCACGCCGTATTCCCAGCTGGGCATGTTGTCCATCCACAGGCCCGGCGGGAAACGGTCGTTGGAAATGTAGCCACCCGGCTTGTTCAACAAGGTGCCGACTACGGTCTTGAGGGTTTCGACGGTGGTGAAACCCACCACCATTTGCTTGCCATCCTTCTCGGCGGCAATCTGCGCGTTCTGCTGCACCGGGAACAACGCGGGCTCTTCGCTCCAGTACCAGCCCAGGGCACCGGTGACCAACAGGTACAACGCAACCAGCGAGAGCAACGCACGGCTCATCAGCAGGTTACGGAAATAGCTGCGGGGGGCCGACTTGGTTTCGGGGGCCGGGCCCTTTGCACTGCCTGCGCGGTTTTTCCAGTCCAGCATGGCGATATCCTTTCAATCACTTGAGTTCAATAGCTACGACCACAACCCTACCCCATCGTGCCGAGCATCGGGGCGCTTTTAGTCGGGGTGGCGCGTATGCGCGGCTCGACTATAAAGGATGCACGCTTTTTACGCCCGCGCGACTGCAGGGTCGACAAATGAATATCCAGGACCTCGCAGTTAATTGACGTATGACACTCGTGCAAAGGAAAAGAGGTGCTAGCATAGAGCCATCAGTTCGACCTCAGCATGCAGCCTAACTAGTAGTCAGGATATGACCGAGCCAGAAGACCCCAGCCGTGAGCGTCTCAAGCACCATTTTGCCCAGCGGGTAATTCATCAGGCACGTCAAATTCTTGAGATCTGGCAGCGCCTGCAACGCAGCGAATGGTCGACCACTGACTTGTCCGAGCTCAGTGAGGCCAACCTGCGCCTGCTGCGTTTTGCCGAACGCTTCGAGCAGCCGGAACACGGCCAGTTGGCGCACCTGATCAGCGATTCACTCAAGGCCGTGGACGACAACCGCGGTCGCCTCAGCAGCCACCTGATCACCGAACTCAACCGTTTGATGCAGCGCCTGTCCCGCACCGGCCTGCGCCAGGGCGACCAGCTTGAGCAAACGCTCCTGCCGCCGATGCGCAAACCGATCTACGTGATGCTGGCCGACCACGACCGTGCCGAGCGCCTGGCCAAGCAGCTGGAGTTTTTTGGATTGAGCGCCCAGTCCCTCGACAGCGTGGCGGCGTTTCGCGCCTCGATGTCCGAGCGCTTGCCCGCGGCTATCGTGATGGATGTGGATTTCTGCGGCACCGGCCTCGGCCTCAAGCTTGCCGCCGAAGCCCAGGAAGGCCTTGAGCAAAAACTGCCGTTGCTGTTTTTCAGCCTGCACGAAACCGATACGCCCACGCGTCTCGCGGCCGTGCGCGCCGGCGGCCAGGAGTTCCTCACCGGAACCCTGGAGGCCTCGAGCCTGCTGGAAAAAATCGAAGTGCTGACCTGCGTCGCCCAGTACGAACCTTATAAAGTGCTGATCATCGATGACTCGCGGGCCCAGGCCATGCACACCGAGCGCCTGCTCAACAGCGCCGGCATCGTCACCCGCACCCTGATCGAACCGATCCAGGCCATGGCCGAGCTGGCGGACTTCCAGCCCGACCTGATCATCCTCGACATGTATATGCCGGCCTGCACCGGTACCGAACTGGCCAAGGTGATCCGCCACAATGACCGCTACGTCAGCGTGCCGATCATCTACCTCTCGGCCGAAGACGACCTGGACAAGCAACTGGACGCCATGAGCGAAGGCGGCGACGACTTCCTCACCAAGCCGATCAAGCCCCGGCACCTGATCACCACCGTGCGCAACCGCGCGGCGCGGGCGCGCAACCTCAAGGCGCGGATGGTGCGCGACAGCCTCACCGGGCTGTACAACCACACCCACATCCTGCAACTGCTGGAAGACTGCAGCTTCCGCGCGCGCCGCGAAAACAAGCCGCTGAGCTTTGCGATGCTCGACATCGACCACTTCAAGCGGGTCAACGACAGCCACGGCCACCCCATGGGCGACCGGGTGATCAAGAGCCTCGCGCTGTTTCTCAAGCAGCGCCTGCGCAAGACCGACTATATAGGCCGTTACGGCGGCGAAGAATTTGCCATCGTGATGCCCGACACCGACCTCGACAGGGCTTGCCAGGTACTGGACGAGATTCGCGGGCGCTTCGCCGAGATTCACTACCCCGCCCAGCCGCAGGATTTGTGGTGCACGTTCAGTGCCGGCGTGGTGGAGCTCTGCGACGGCTCCGACAGCCTGATGATGGCCGCCCAGGCGGACGAGGCGCTGTACCGTGCCAAGGATGCCGGGCGTAACCGGGTCGCGTCGGCCCGGGCATCAAAGCAAAGTGCCACCTTTTCACCGGAATCCACCGAATCCGTCATAACTCTGTAATGGAAACGCAATAACTTCAGGCACTTACTTCTGCTGTCGGTTGAAACCACGCATGCGCCTGAAGCTGCTGACGAATCTGAACACCCTCCTGCTGGTCGCCGTTTGCCTGGCCCTGGGCGCGACACTCTGGTGGTCGCAACGCGCCCTGGAACGGCCTTACCTGCTGATGGAGCGCTACCTGGGCCTGTCGCAGACCTTTCAGAACCAGGCCGCGCGCAATATCGACGATTACCTCGCCAGCGGCGACGCCCTGCGCCTGAGCAGCGCCAGCCAGAGCCTGGAGAACCTGCTGCAGCACCTGGATGAGTTGCCGCCGGACCTGGCGCAGAACCTGCGACCCAGCCTTGCCGACCTGGATACCTTCAGCAAGACCGACCTGCTGGCCGCCGGCAAACTGGCCGGCGACCCGCAAGCCCTGCTGCTGCAAGCCGAACGCGAACTGGGTGCCAACCTGGAGCAATTGAACCAGTACGCCAGCGGGGTGAATTCGCCGGAGTCTGCGCGTTATTTGCCGCCTTTATTGGCCGCGTCCCAGCATCTGGCCAAACTCTCCCTGGCCCGGGACAAACTGGTGAGCAGCGGGCGCAGCGAACTGGCTGATGATGTGGAGCGCGAAGTCAGCAACATCCGCAGCCAGGCTGACGTGCTGGGGCAATTGCCCTTGCTGGGCGTGACGGCCAGCAGCGAGTCCAATACCGACGATTTCTCGGCCATGATGGGCCTGGAAAACACCGAAAAAACCGTGGCACAGGACACCGGCGTCGACCTCAAGCGCGAGCTCAACAGCCTGCTGACCCGCTACCCCGCCGAGCTGAAACGCACCCGCGAGCAAATCCAGCAGCGCACCGAACTGGCCACCAGCACCCATCTGAAAATCAATGCCGTACAGCAGGCCATCGCCGGGCTGGAGCCCGTGGTGCGCGCCCAGCACGGGAAAATCCAGGGCGAAGTGCGCCTGATGCAAGGCGTGATGATCGGCCTGATTTTGCTGATCGCGCTGTTGATCGACACCTTGCAGCGGCGCCTGGCACGGGTGCTGACTAACCTGGCGCCGGCCTTGTCCACCTGGGCCGAGGGCGATTTCAGCCAGCCCATTGCCTTGGGCAAGACCAACCGCGAACTGCACGATATCGAAGAATCCCTGAACCGCCTGCGCGCCTACCTGGTGGACCTGGTGGGCACCATCAGAGGCAACGCCGAGCAAGTGGCCGGCAGCAGCAGCGCGCTGGCGGAACTGAGCAGCGGCATGCACGACGGCGCCGAACGCCAGGCCGGTGACACCGCGCAGATTCGCGATTCCCTGGGCGAACTGGAGGCCACCATCCAACAGGTTGCCGGCGACGCCAGCCAGGCCGCCCAGGCCAGCCGCAGCGCAGGCGAAGCAGTGGAACAGGGCCAACGCGTAATCGGCTTGAGCCTGACCGGGCTGCATGCCTTGGTGGGCGAAGTGCAGATCAATGCGCAGATGATCGAAAAACTCGCCGAGGAATCCGCGACCATCGGCGGCGTACTCACGGTGATTCGCTCGATTGCCGACCAGACCAACCTGCTGGCGCTTAACGCCGCCATCGAGGCCGCCCGCGCCGGTGAGGCCGGGCGCGGGTTCGCCGTGGTCGCCGACGAAGTTCGCTCCCTGGCCCAGCGCACCGCCGGCGCCACCGCCGAAATCCAGCACCTGATCGCCGGCCTGCAAACCGCCGCCCGACAATCGGTAGAAGGCATGCGCGCCCAGGTCGAACACGCCGAAGCCACCGCCGAACAAGCGCAGGCGGCTGACGGCGCGCTGGATGAAATCGTCGGGGCGATCCAGACCATTTCCGACACCGCCGTGCGGATTGCCGATGTCACTGCCCAGCAAAGTGGCGCTGTGAGTGAAATCCGCGATAACAGTGAGCGAATTCACCAGTTGGGCGAGGACAACTTGCTGCGAATTGGCCAGGGACGCCGCCAGGGAGAGCATTTGCTGGTGCTGGGCGGGCAACTCAACACCGCCGTGCAGGCATTCCGCGTCTGACCCAATGTGGGAGCTGGCTTGCCTGCGATGGCGGTGAATCAGTCAAAAAACCTGACGCTGACACACCGCCATCGCAGGCAAGCCAGCTCCCACACTGACCGGATTCAGCCTTGCGGTCACATATTTTGCGCAATCCTCGCTAATCGTGCTGCCTACTGCATAGAACTGGACAGTCACAAAGCCTTTGCGGCATAGTCGCCGGGTTCTACCGTGCCCACATCAATAACAAGGAACAGCCGATGGCGACCTTACTGGTTCTTCACGGACCCAACCTGAACCTGCTCGGCACCCGCGAACCGGGCGTCTACGGGGCAGTGACCCTCGAACAGATCAACCTCGATCTGGAACGACGGGCACGTGATGCCGGCCACCATCTGCTCTACCTGCAAAGCAATGCCGAGTACGAATTGATTGATCGAATCCATGCCGCGCGCAGCGAAGGCGTGGACTTTATCCTGATCAATCCCGCCGCTTTTACGCACACAAGCGTTGCATTACGTGACGCGCTGCTGGCGGTGAGCATCCCATTCATCGAAGTGCATTTATCGAACGTGCACAAACGCGAACCTTTCCGCCATCACTCTTACTTCTCCGACGTTGCGGTAGGAGTGATCTGCGGCCTTGGCGCCAGCGGTTACCGACTGGCCCTGGAGGCCGCCCTGGAACAGCTTGAAGACACGGCCAAGCGCCCCTGACCGACCCTTTGGGAGTTGATGATTCATGGATATCCGTAAAGTTAAGAAACTGATCGAACTGCTGGAAGAATCCGGTATCGACGAGCTGGAGATCAAGGAAGGCGAGGAAT
The DNA here is from genome assembly GCF_036346535.1 of Pseudomonas sp. Z18(2022). NCBI lineage: Bacteria > Pseudomonadati > Pseudomonadota > Gammaproteobacteria > Pseudomonadales > Pseudomonadaceae > Pseudomonas > Pseudomonas sp. Z18(2022). The sequence continues at coordinate 591,780 of NZ_JAOTOA010000002.1, read as the reverse complement.
CCGTACGGATCAGCCGTCACAGCAAGACCCCGGCCCAACAGTTCTACGCGCCACAGATGCAAGCGCCAGCCCCTGCCGCTGCGCCAGTGGCTGCTCCGGTTGCGGCCGCTGCCGAAGCCCCTGCCGCACCTAAACTGAACGGTTTCGTGGTCAAGTCGCCAATGGTCGGTACCTTCTACCGCACTCCGGCACCGACCTCGCCAGCCTTCGTTGAAGTCGGCGCAACCGTGAAAGTGGGCGACACCATCTGCATCGTCGAAGCGATGAAGATGATGAACCACATCACGGCTGAAAAAGCCGGCGTCATCGAATCCATCCTGGTAGAAAACGGTCAGCCGGTTGAGTACGACCAGCCGCTGTTCACCATCGTTTGAACCGCGGAGCGCCTTCGATGTTGAAACCTGCGAAGAAACTGCAAAAAGTCCTGATCGCCAACCGCGGCGAGATCGCGCTGCGTATCCTGCGCGCCTGTAAGGAAGAGGGCATCAAGACCGTCGCTGTTTACTCGACGGCCGATACCGAATTGATGCACGTGAAACTGGCGGACGAAAGCATCTGCATCGGCCCGCCACTGGCCACGAACTCGTACCTGAAAGTCTCGAACATCATCGCTGCCGCTGAAGTGACCGGCGCTGATGGCATCCACCCGGGCTACGGCTTCCTCGCGGAAAACGCCGACTTCGCCGAACAGGTGGAGAAATCCGGGTTTGCCTTCATCGGCCCGAAAGCCGAAACCATTCGCCTGATGGGCGACAAGGTATCGGCCAAGGACGCCATGATCGCTGCCGGCGTGCCTACCGTTCCAGGTTCCGACGGCCCGCTGCCTGAAGACGAGGCAACCGCCCTGCGCATTGGTCGCGAAGTCGGTTACCCGGTGATCATCAAGGCCGCCGGTGGCGGTGGTGGTCGCGGCATGCGCGTGGTGCACAAGGAAGAAGACCTGATCGAAGCCGCCAAGCAGACTCGCTCGGAAGCTGCCGCCTGGTTCGGCAACCCGATGGTCTACCTGGAAAAGTACCTGACCAACCCACGTCACGTGGAAGTGCAGGTACTGTCCGACGGCCAGGGCCACGCCATCCACCTGGGCGACCGCGATTGCTCGCTGCAACGTCGTCACCAGAAGGTACTGGAAGAAGCTCCGGCACCGGGCCTGGACGAGACCGCTCGCCAGGAAGTACTGGCTCGCTGCGTGAAGGCGTGCATCGACATCAACTACCGTGGCGCGGGCACTTTCGAGTTCCTGTACGAGAACGGTCGCTTCTACTTCATCGAGATGAACACTCGTGTGCAGGTAGAGCACCCGGTTTCGGAAATGGTCACCGGTATCGACATCGTCAAGGAGATGCTGAGCATCGCCGCTGGCAACAAGCTGTCGTTTACCCAGGATGATGTGAAGATCCACGGCCACTCGCTGGAGTGCCGGATCAACGCCGAAGACCCGAAAACCTTTATCCCAAGCCCTGGCCTGGTCAAGCATTTCCACGCGCCCGGCGGCAACGGCGTACGTGTGGATTCGCACCTGTACAGCGGCTACAAGGTTCCGTCCAACTACGACTCGCTGATCGGCAAGCTGATCACCTGGGGCGCCACCCGCGACGAGGCCATGGCCCGTATGCGCAATGCCCTGGACGAAATCGTGGTAGACGGCATCAAGACCAACATCCCGCTGCATCGGGATCTGGTTCGTGATGAAGGCTTCTGCGAAGGTGGTGTGAACATTCACTACCTGGAACACAAGCTGGCTAATCAGTAAGCGAAGTGCTCCACCCAACAAAGCCGCCTTCGGGCGGTTTTGTTGTTTGTGGGATACAGAAAACACCACAAAACCCTCTGGGAGCTGGCTTTTGTGGGAGCCGGGCTTGCCCGCGATGCAGACACCTCGATTTATCAGCCGGACCGAGGCGACGCTATCGCAGGCAAGCCAGCTCCCACATTTAGCCTGCGTTCAGTCAGTGGTGTCGTCTTCTGCTGTTCGCTCGCGTAAACTTGCGCGTCTTTCGCAGCCCTACCCCGCTGCACACTCATTTTTTCAAAGGTGCCCGCCATGCCTTGGCTGCAAGTCCGTCTCGCCATCAGCCCAGAACAAGCCGAAACCTACGAAGACGCGTTCCTCGAAGTGGGCGCCGTGTCGGTGACCTTCATGGACGCCGAAGACCAGCCGATCTTCGAACCCGAGCTGAACACCACCCCACTGTGGTCCCACACCCATCTGCTGGCCCTGTTCGAAGACGGCACCGATGCCGCCAGCGTCCTGGCCCACATGGAACTGCTCACCGGCGGCCCGCTGCCCGAGCATCACAGCGAAATCATCGAAGACCAGGACTGGGAACGCAGCTGGATGGACAACTTCCAGCCGATGCGTTTTGGCCAGCGCCTGTGGATCGTGCCGAGCTGGCACGCCGCCCCCGAGCCTGACGCGGTGAACCTGCTGCTGGACCCGGGCCTGGCATTCGGCACCGGCACCCACCCGACCACCGCCCTGTGCCTGGAATGGCTCGACGGCCAGGACCTGCAAGACTGCAACGTGCTGGACTTCGGCTGCGGCTCGGGGATCCTGGCGATCGCCGCCCTGCTGCTGGGCGCCAAGGAAGCCGTCGGTACCGACATCGACGTGCAGGCCCTGGAAGCCTCCCGCGACAACGCCGGGCGCAACAACATCGCTGAAGAGAAATTCCCGCTGTACCTGCCGGAGCAATTGCCCCAGGTGCAGGCCGACGTGCTGGTGGCCAATATCCTGGCCGGGCCGCTGGTGGCCCTGGCGCCGCAGCTGTCGAGCCTGGTCAAGCCGGGCGGGCGCCTGGCGCTGTCGGGCATCCTCGCCGAACAGGGCGAAGACGTTGCCGCCGCCTACGCCCTGGATTTCGAGCTGGACCCGATCGCCAACCGCGACGGCTGGGTACGCATCAGCGGTCGTCGGCGCTAGAATGAGCGCCTGCATGAATCGGATGGCCGCATGACCGACAGTTTCGTCACCCAGTGCCCACATTGCCAAGCGCGCTTTCGCGTCAGCCATGCTCAATTGAGCGTGGCCCGTGGCGTGGTGCGCTGTGGCTCGTGCCTGCAAGTGTTCAACGCCGCTCGCCAATTGCTGGAGCAGCGGGCCAATGCGCCTGCGGCCCAGCCACCGGCAGCCGTAGAACCGCCACCCGAAGCACCGCGGGCCATCAGCCAGAAGCAATGGACCGCCGAAGAGCTGGACCTGGATAACCTGGACCTCGACGAAGAACTGGCCAAGCTGGAGCGCCGCGAGATTCAACACACCCAGCCTGTGGGTGCAGACCGTCGCCAACCCGGCGCCGACCGTCGGCAAAAGGAAGACTCCCTCAGCGCCAGCCGCGACACCGCCAAGGCCGAGGAAGAGCAATGGGCCGCCAGCCTGTTCAGCGAGCCGCGCGACGAAAGGGCCCAAGCCCCGCAACCGAGCGACGACGAACCGCAACCCGCCAAGACAAGCCCCGGCAAACCCAAGCGCACCGAACCGTCGATGTCGTTTGAAGCGGCCGAGCCTGACGACGAGCCGCCGCTGCACGCAGCCGCCGTCGATGACGAACTCGATCCACCGGTGACCGCCGCAGCACAAGCGCCGGAACCCGAACTGCCGGAGCGCGCGCAGCCCAAACGCAAACGCCCTCGCCCAGAGGCAGGCGCCCACGACGACCTGCTGTCGGACCTGGAAGACGACCCGCTGCACCTGTATTCCCAGAAGCGCTCTTCGGGCTGGGGCCGCCGCCTGTTCTGGGGCCTGTTGGTACTGTTGGCCGCCGCCGGCCTGGCAGGTCAATACGTCGCCTACCAATTCGACGACCTGGCACGCCAGGACGCCTACCGCCCGTGGTTCCAGGAACTGTGCCCGAAACTGGGCTGCACCGTGCCCTCACGCGTTGATATCGCCCACATCAAGAGCAGCAACCTGGTGGTGCGCAGCCACCCGGAGTTCGCCGGCGCCCTGGTAGTGGACGCGATCATCTATAACCGCGCGACATTCTCCCAACCGTTCCCGTTGCTGGAGCTACGCTTCGCTGACATGAACGGGAATATGATCGCCAGTCGTCGCTTCAAGCCGGCCGAGTACCTCAGCGGCGAGCTGGCAGGCCAGACCGAGATGCCCTCCCAGACGCCGATCCACATCGCCCTGGACATTCTCGACCCGGGCAACAAAGCGGTGAATTACAGCTTGAGCTTCCACTCCCCCGAGTGAAACGGGTCATCGGCCGGGGTTTGACGGCAGATTATTGACTGCACGGCCTTGGACCAAACCAGCGGCGATAAGAAAATAACTGTTCAGATTTTATCCAATTCAGCCTTTATCCAGTCATCGAGAGCGGGTATCATGCCAACCCTTTTTCGAACTCTAATGATCCGGCCCCACAACAGGGAAGTCCTATGTCGGCGGTACGCATCGGCCCATACACATTGCACAACGGCTTGATCCTCGCCCCGATGGCGGGTGTCACCGACCAGCCCTTTCGTCAGCTTTGCAAGCGTTTGGGCGCAGGGCTTGTAGTCTCGGAAATGGTCACCAGCGACATGAGCTTGTGGAACACCCGCAAATCGCGGATGCGCATGATCCACGAAGGTGATCCCGAGCCCCGCTCGGTACAGATCGCCGGCGGTGATGCGCAAATGCTGGCGGATGCGGCCCGGGCCAACGTGGAGTTGGGGGCGCAGATTATTGATATCAACATGGGTTGCCCGGCCAAGAAGGTCTGTAACAAGGCCGCAGGTTCTGCCCTGTTGAAGGATGAGCAGTTGGTGAGCGAGATCCTGCATGCCGTTGTCGCTGCAGTGGATGTGCCGGTCACCCTGAAGATCCGCACCGGCTGGGACCGGGACAACAAGAATGGCCTGACGGTGGCGAAGATCGCCGAGCAGGCGGGCATTACAGCGCTGGCGGTGCATGGCCGCACCCGCGCCGACCTTTACACCGGTGAAGCCGAGTACGACACCATTGCCGCGATCAAGCAGGCGGTGTCGATTCCCGTCTTTGCCAACGGCGACATCGATTCAGCCGAGAAAGCCCGGCGCGTGCTGCACGCGACCGGCGCCGATGGCCTGTTGATTGGCCGGGCTGCCCAGGGGCGGCCGTGGATTTTTCGTGAGATCGAGCACTTTCTGCGTACCGGCGAAATCATGCCGGCACCGGAGTTGATCGAGGTGGAACGTATTCTGCTAGAGCATCTGGCCGCCCTGCACGCCTTCTACGGAGACGTGATGGGAGTACGCATTGCTCGCAAGCATGTGGGCTGGTATCTCGCAACCTTGCCGGGCGCCAGGGAGTTTCGCGCCCACTTCAATCGTTTGGATGATACGGAAGCACAGTGCGCCAACGTTCGTGAGTTCTTCAGCGAGCGTTACAAGAGCCTGGTGACAGGGGACGGAGAAGGGGTGGCCGCATGACGATGATGACCGAGACTTTAGTGAGTGGAACAACACCCGTGAGCGACAACGTCAATTTGAAACAGCACCTCAACACGCCGAGCGAAGAAGGCCAGACCCTTCGCGGGAGTGTCGAGAAGGCGCTGCACAATTATTTCGCCCACCTTGAGGGCGCTGCCGTCACGGACGTGTACAACCTGGTGCTCTCCGAAGTCGAAGCGCCGTTGCTCGAAAGCGTGATGAACTACGTCAAGGGCAACCAGACCAAGGCCAGTGAGCTGCTCGGTCTGAACCGTGGCACGCTGCGCAAGAAACTCAAGCAGTACGATTTGCTGTAAGCATTCAATCAAACCAGAAAGGCGCCCGCGTAAAAACGGTCGCCTTTTTTGCTGACTCCTTTGCTTTTGATGGAAATTGAAATGACCGACCAGACTACCCGCCTGCCGATCCGCCGTGCCTTGATCAGTGTCTCCGACAAGACCGGGATCCTCGAATTTGCCCGGGAGCTGGAAGCCCTGGGCGTGGAGATTCTCTCCACCGGCGGGACCTTCAAACTGCTGCAGGACAACGGCGTGGCCGCAGTGGAAGTGGCGGACTACACCGGTTTCGCAGAAATGATGGACGGTCGGGTCAAGACCCTGCACCCGAAAATCCACGGCGGGATCCTCGGTCGTCGCGGTATCGACGACGCCATCATGACCGAGCACGGCATCAAGCCGATCGACCTGGTGGCCGTTAACCTCTACCCGTTCGAAGCCACCATCAACAAGCCAGGCTGCGACCTGCCGACCGCCATCGAAAACATCGATATCGGCGGCCCGACCATGGTTCGCTCCGCAGCAAAAAACCACAAAGACGTGGCCATCGTGGTCAACGCCAGCGACTACGCCAACGTACTGGAAAGCCTGAAAGCCGGCGGCCTGACCTACGCCCAGCGCTTCGACCTGATGCTCAAGGCCTTCGAACACACCGCCGCCTACGACGGTATGATCGCCAACTACATGGGCACCGTGAACCAGGCGGCTGAAACCCTCAGCACAGAAGGCCGCAGCCAGTTCCCGCGCACCTTCAACAGCCAGTTCATCAAGGCCCAGGAAATGCGCTACGGCGAGAACCCGCACCAGAGCGCGGCGTTCTACGTTGAAGCCAAGCCTGCCGAAGTCGGCATCGCCACCGCAACCCAACTGCAAGGCAAAGAGCTGTCCTACAACAACGTGGCCGACACCGACGCCGCGCTGGAATGTGTGAAGAGCTTCGTCAAGCCCGCCTGCGTGATCGTCAAGCACGCCAACCCGTGCGGCGTGGCCGTGAGCCCGGACGCTGAAGGCGGCATCCGCCAGGCCTACGAACTGGCCTACGCCACCGACACCGAGTCGGCTTTCGGCGGCATCATCGCCTTCAACCGTGAGCTGGACGCCGAGACCGCCAAGGCGATCGTCGAGCGTCAGTTTGTTGAAGTGATCATCGCCCCGTCCGTGAGCGACGAAGCCCGCGCCATCGTTGCTGCCAAGGCCAATGTGCGCCTGCTGGCCTGCGGCGAGTGGTCGGCCGAGCGTGCCGCTGCCTGGGACTACAAGCGCATCAACGGCGGCTTGCTGGTACAGAGCCGCGACATCGGCATGATCGGCAGCGCTGACCTGAAAGTAGTGACCAAACGCGCCCCGACCGAACAGGAAATCAACGACCTGATCTTCGCCTGGAAAGTCGCCAAATACGTTAAATCCAACGCCATCGTCTACGCCAAGAACCGCCAGACCATCGGTGTCGGCGCGGGCCAGATGAGCCGCGTGAACTCGGCACGTATTGCCGCGATCAAGGCGGAACATGCCGGCTTGCAGGTGCAGGGTTCGGTGATGGCGTCCGACGCATTCTTCCCGTTCCGTGATGGCCTGGACAACGCCGCGAAAGCCGGTGTTACCGCCGTGATCCAACCGGGCGGTTCGATGCGTGATGCTGAAGTCATCGCTGCTGCCGACGAAGCCGGCATCGCCATGGTCTTTACCGGCATGCGTCACTTCCGCCACTGATCCAACCTGATCGAATGTGGGAGCCGGTTTTGTGGCGAGGGAGCTTGCTCCCGCTGGGGTGCGAAGCGCCCCCAAAAGCGGGCTCCAGCTGCGCTGTCGAACGGGAGCAAGCTCCCTCGCCACAAGTGTCCGGCTCCACATTAAAGCGCTTCAGCGGCGCCTTACAGAATTTGAGGTTTTTGAAATGAATGTTTTGATCATTGGCAGCGGTGGCCGTGAACACGCCCTGGCCTGGAAAGTTGCCCAGGACCCGCGCGTCCAGAAAGTTTTCGTTGCACCCGGCAACGCCGGCACCGCCATTGAAGCCAAGTGCGAAAACGTCGCCATCGACGTGCTAGCCCTTGAGCAACTGGCAGACTTTGCCGAGAAAAACGTTTCCCTGACCATCGTCGGGCCGGAAGTGCCGCTGGTAGCCGGCGTTGTGGACCTGTTCCGCAGCCGTGGCCTGGATTGCTTCGGCCCTACCGCCGGCGCTGCCCAGCTGGAAGGCTCGAAAGCCTTCACCAAGGACTTCCTGGCTCGCCACAAGATCCCGACTGCCGACTACCAGAACTTCACCGAGATCGAGCCAGCCCTGGCTTACCTGCGTGAGGTCGGTGCACCGATCGTGATCAAGGCCGACGGCCTGGCCGCCGGCAAAGGCGTGATCGTCGCTATGACCCTGAGTGAGGCCGAAGACGCCGTACGCGACATGCTCGCCGGCAACGCTTTCGGTGAAGCGGGCTCGCGCGTCGTCATCGAGGAGTTCCTCGACGGCGAAGAAGCCAGCTTCATCGTGATGGTCGACGGCAAGAACGTGCTGCCGATGGCCACCAGCCAGGACCATAAACGTGTTGGCGACGGCGACAGCGGCCCGAACACCGGCGGCATGGGTGCCTACTCCCCTGCCCCGGTAGTCACCGCCGAAGTGCACAAACGCGTGATGGACCTGGTGATCTGGCCAACCGTGCGCGGCATGGCCGACGAAGGCAATGTGTACACCGGTTTCCTGTACGCCGGCTTGATGATCGACAAGGCCGGCAACCCGAAAGTCATCGAGTTCAACTGCCGCTTCGGCGATCCGGAAACCCAACCGGTGATGCTGCGCCTGCAATCGAGCCTGGTGCTGCTGGTGGAAGCTGCGCTGGCCCAGGCCCTGGACAAGGTAGAAGCCCAGTGGGACCCGCGCCCGAGCGTCGGCATCGTGCTGGCCGCCGGCGGCTACCCGGCCGACTACGCCAAGGGCGATGTGATTGAAGGTCTGGATGCGGCTGCTACGCTGGAAGGCAAGGTGTTCCATGCGGGCACCGCGCTCAAGGATGGCAAGGTTGTCACCGCCGGTGGTCGCGTGTTGTGCGCAACCGCCATGGGCAGCAGCGTAGATGCCGCCCAGCAACAGGCGTACAAGCTGGCGGCAAAAATCGACTGGAAGGGCTGCTTCTATCGCACCGACATTGGCTACCGTGCCATTGCCCGCGAGCGTGGCGAAAGTCAGTAAACAGCTATCCGTTCGGTTAGGCAGGGGCGTTTTGCCCTTGCCCTACTCTTGTGGCCCCGCGCATAGTTATACCCATGCATCAACCTACGAAGGGATTTCGCCGTGCGCTGGCTCAGGATCGCCATAGGTTTCACTGTCAGTCTGCTGACCTTGCTCTGCTTGCTTCCGGCCCAGGCCGCCGCACAAGGCAGTGGCTGGGCGGTATTGCTTGATGAACAGGCCGATCTGCAACTGAGCGATATCCGCTCGCCCCGCTACATCAATCAATTCAGCCCCATCGAACTGGACCGGATTACCGCCGCGCAACCGGACGGTGCGTTGTGGGTACGCTTCAGGCTGCAACCCGGCAAGCACGAGCAAGTGCTGCGGGTATTCGCCCCTGACCTGTCACACCTGAACCTGTACGTACTCGACGGCGACACCCTGGTGGAGCAGCAAGCCACCGGCACCCGCCAGCCCCAGGCCGAGCGCCCGCTGCCCAGCAGCGACTTCATGCTGCCGATGCCTCAGAGCCAGAAGCCGCTGGACGTGTACCTGCGCCTGGTCTCGGAACACGAACTGCGCCCGTACATCACCCTGGAGCCCGCCGTACTGGCCGCGGCCAACCAGAACCAGACGCTGATCTACGGGCTGCTGTTCGGCTGCCTGGTGATGCTGATCCTGCACAACCTGACCCGCTACGCCTACCATCGCTCCCGCAGCAGCCTGTGGCTCGCCGCCTGCGAAGTGCTGTTGCTGCTCAGCCTGGCGCTGCTGCTCAATGTGGTGGGGCCATGGCTGCCGAACTGGCACGCGGTACAAACCCCCGGCGCCTACCTCGCCCTGCTGCTGACGGCGCCATGCGGGCTGATGTTCGCCTACCGTTTCTTTGCGCCCCTGGGCCCGCATCCGCTGAACAAGCTGTTGATGGCCGACATCCTGCTGATCGTCCTGGTCGGGCTGTTGCTGCTGTTCGTCAACACACTGCCCCTGAACATCATCACCTACGCCCTGGTGGCGCTGGCCGGCCTGAGCATGTTGTTCGTTTCGGCTTATCACTGGCAAAAAGGTTATCGCCCGGCGCGGCTGTTCATGCTGGCGATGGTGATCTTCAACATTGGCACCCTGATTATCCTGCCCGCATTGCTGGGCCTGACACTGGTGGCGCCCCAAGGTCTGATCGTCACCTTGCTCGGTTTTATCTGCCTCAGCGGCTTGTTGATGAGCCTGGCCCTGGGCGAACGCCAGCGCGCCATCACCGAAGACAACTTCAGCCTCAGCCGCGACCTGGCGGCCAGCAATGCCGAGATCGCCGCCAAGGCCGAGTTCCTGGCGAAGATCAGCCACGAAATCCGCACCCCCATGAACGGCGTGCTGGGCATGACCGAACTGCTGTTGGGCACGCCGCTGTCGGTCAAACAGCGGGACTATGTGCAAACCATCCACAGCGCCGGCAATGAACTGCTCACCCTGATCAACGAGATCCTCGACATCTCCAAGCTGGAGTCCGGGCAGATCGAACTGGACGACGTGCAATTCGACCTCAACGCGCTGATCGAAGACTGCCTGAGTATTTTCCGCGCCAAGGCCGAACAGCAGAACGTCGAGCTGATCAGCTTTATCCAGCCCCAGGTGCCACGGGTGATCAGCGGCGACCCGACCCGCCTGCGCCAGGCAATGTTGAGCCTGCTGGAAAACGCCCTGCAAAAAACCGATGAAGGCGAAGTGCTGATCGTCGTCGCGCTGGACGAGCGCAGCAGCAAACCGCGCCTGCGCATCGCCGTGCAAGACAGCGGCCTGCCAATGGAACCCGCCGAGCGCGACGCCCTGCTGCACAGCGAGTTGCACAGCAAGAATTTCCTCTCGGCCACACGCCTGAGCGGCCATCTGGGCCTGGTCATCGCCCGCCAGTTGATCCTGTTGATGAATGGCGAATTCGGCATCAAGAGCGGCAGCCAACAGGGCAGCACCTTGTGGCTGACCTTGCCGCTGGACCCGGAACGCCTGGAGCATCCGACCTCCGACCTCGACGGCCCGCTCCAGGGCGCTCGCGTGCTGGTGGTGGACGACAACGACACCTGCCGCAAAGTGCTGGTGCAGCAATGCACGGCCTGGGGCCTGAACGTCAGCGCCGTGCCTTCGGGCAAGGAAGCCCTGGCGCTGCTGCGCACCAAGGCGCACCTGCGGGACTATTTCGACGTGGTGCTGCTGGACCAGAACATGCCCGGCATGACCGGCATGCAACTGGCGGCGAAGATCAAGGAAGACCCGAGCCTGAACCACGACATATTGCTGATCATGCTCACCGGCATCAGCAATGCGCCGAGCAAGATCATCGCGCGCAACTGCGGGATCAAACGCATCCTCGCCAAACCCGTGGCCGGCTATACCCTCAAGACCACGCTTGCCGACGAGTTGACCCAGCGCAGCAAAGGCACCGTGCAGCCTCGCCAGCCCGCGATCAGCGCGCCCGTCCCGGTGACGGTGCCGAGTGATTTCCGGATCCTGGTGGCGGAAGACAACAGCATCTCCACCAAGGTGATTCGCGGCATGCTCGGCAAGCTCAACCTGCAGCCCGACACCGCGAGCAACGGCGAAGAAGCCCTGCAAGCGATGAAGGCCCAACGCTACGACCTGGTGTTGATGGACTGTGAAATGCCGATCCTCGACGGCTTCTCCGCCACCCAGCAACTGCGGGCGTGGGAAGTCAGCAACCAGCGCATTCGTACGCCGATCGTGGCGCTGACGGCGCACATTCTGTCGGAACATAAAGAGCGTGCACGCCAGGCCGGGATGGACGGGCACATGGCCAAGCCGGTGGAGCTGTCGCAATTGCGCGAGCTGGTGGAGTATTGGGTGGCGCAGCGGGCACAACGGCCGGAACACGCCCCTACCTGACCTGAAACAGGATCTCCCTGTGGGAGCTGGCTTGCCTGCGATGGCGGTGTATCAGCCACAAACATGGATGCCTGACACACCGCCATCGCAGGCAAGCCAGCTCCCACATTTGTTCCGTGGCGCCTGATAGACTCCCCACACGTCCCCGCCGCGAGCCGCGCCCATGCTCCATGTGCTATTCAGCGTTTACCTGAAGATGCTGGTGCTCTACAGCCCCTTCTTCGTGCTCTCCTGCTTTATCAGCCTGACCCGCGGCTACTCCAGCAAAGAGCGGCGGCGCCTGGCCTGGAAAGTCGCCCTCGCCACCCTGGTATCGAGCGTGTTGCTCTACCTGTTCGGCCGGGTGATTTTCAGTGTGTTCGGCATCACCGTCGACGCCTTCCGCATCGGCGCCGGCAGTGTGCTGTTTATCTCGGCCCTGGGCATGGCCCAAGGCAAGTCGGCGGTGCAGACCGACAACGTGCAGCAGGACGTGACCATCGTGCCGCTGACCATTCCCCTGACCGTCGGCCCCGGCACCATCGGTGCGCTGCTGGTGATGGGCGTCAGCCAGCCGCACTGGGACGACAAGATCACCGCCATCCTCAGCATCGCCCTGGCCAGCCTCACGGTGGGCGTGGTGCTGTACCTGTCCAACCGTATCGAACGCATCCTCGGCGACCAGGGCTTGCAGATTGTCAGCCGGTTGATGGGGCTGTTTGTGTGTGCCCTGGCCGCGCAAATCATCTTTACCGGTGTACGCGGCTACCTGGTGCCGTAACGCTCAAATCCTGTATTTGGCGATAGCCAGGCGGACCTTGTCCCCTGCGCTGTCCCGCAGCAGTTGAATCGTGGCTTCATTGACCACCGAGCTGTTCAGCACCAGGCACGTGCGGCCACTGAAGGCTTCAACGGAGGCACTGTCCCACTCCAGAAACGGTATGCCCAACTGCTTGCTGACGCCGTGGGAACTGTAAGTCACCAACACCATCGAGACCTCTCCGGCCGTTTCCGAACAGGACGCCAAGCCGAAATCACCACCGTCGCGGGTGGTGGTATTGCGTTTGAACAACTCGAACGAGGCCGGAAGCTGCTTCAAGGCCTCCACTGCATCACCCACCAGCTTGGGCAGCGCACTGATCAGCGGCCCCGACAGGAACGTCGAAGCCACCGTGGCCGCTACCAGGTTCAGCGCCGCCAACTGCACCGACAGCCCTTTGCGGGTCGTGTACACCCGCTCAAAACTGCTCCTCACCGGGATCCAGCCCAGGCTGGTCATCACCTTGATGAACTCGTCGTACCAGGCCTCGCTTCCCCGGGCGATGCGCAACACATCGCTGACGTAGCTGCTCGCCAGCAAATAGCTCTTGCGGGTGTACTCCTTGTTGAGACTGGTCATGCCGTCCACAAACGACATGACGCTGTTGTTCACCACCGCCGCATTCAAATCATCATCGTCAGCCTTTATCGGCGGGCTCGACCCGGACGACAGGCTGGACGCCCCCGGAAGCCGGTAAGCGGAAATCAGCCTCCTCCTTTTTGCGCTGTTGATCCGTCTGTTATTTCGCTCCATAGCCATTTCTCCATAACCCCCAACATGGGGCTTAACGCCAACACTAGTCGAGTTGCCGGAGATCTTGAGCTACAGGAAATTGACGACAGGACGCGCTGCTGCACGCAGGAAAAATCAGCGCTCGCGGCGACGCTGAGCAAACACGGGGGATGAACCTGTGCGGTGAAAAGATGCGGTGTTTTTCTTCGGCCCGTAGAGAAAGGTAAGACTCGACCTGGCGACAGAACGGCTCGGCAAGCAGACCTTTCTTCCATCACCTGATGGCTTTTTCAAGGTGGCCCCATTGCGGGGCCACCGTGTTTCAGGAGGCCGGTTTCTCGCCGTACCAACGTGGCGTGTACACCCACTCACCGCCACCGGCGCGGGGGAATACGCAGGTGGTGGACGAGCCGATGAGCACCATGGTGCGCATGTCCACCTGCTCCGGGGTCAGTTGCCCCAGTGTGGTGACGCGCAGGGTCTGCCCCGGACGACCGATATCACGGCCCAACACCACTGGCGTCTCGGCCGTGCGGTGCTGCGCGACGATCTCCAGGGCACGCCCCAACTGCCACGGCCGCGCACGGGAAATCGGGTTGTAGAACGCCAGCGCCAGGTCGGCCTGGGACGCCAGGTCCAGGCGCTTCTCGATGATAGCCCAGGGCTTGAGGTTGTCCGACAGCGACATCACGCAGAAGTCATGCCCCAGCGGTGCCCCCGCCTGGGCCGCCGTGGCCAGGGATGCCGATACGCCCGGCAGGATCTCCAGGTCGACCTGATGCCAGGCCGGGTCGCTGGATTCGTGCAAGGCTTCGATCACCGCAGCGGCCATGGCGAATACGCCCGGGTCACCCGAGGACACCACCACCACCGAACGCCCCTGCGCCGCCAGCTCAAAGGCGTGGCGGGCGCGCTGCATTTCTTCGCGGTTGTCGGTGCAATGCTGGATCTGGTCCGGTCGGAATGGCCCGGCCATGCGCACGTAGGTTTCGTAGCCCAGCACGTCGGTGCAGCGGGCCAGCTCGGCCTTTACCGCCGGCACCATCAGCTCGGCAGCGCCGGGGCCCAGGCCGATGACCGCCAGGCGTCCACGGGGACGACCGATCAGGGACAGGTTCAGAGGGGCATCGGCGACCGTGATCGCGATGTCGGCCTGGGTCGCCAAATCGGCAAAGCGCAACGGTACGTCCAACTCGACTGAAGCTTCGTGCAATGACGAATCAGCCATCTCCGTTTCAGCCGCCAGCAGGCACGCCAGTGACTGCACGGCGAGCCCTGCATCCTGCAACGCCGCACGAATGCGCGAGGCCAATTGCGGCCCTGGCTGGCAGGTGACCAACACGTTCTTCGGATAAATCAGCAGTTCATTCGCCGCAGGCGTGCGCTCGGCGCTGCCCACGTGGATCGCCAGTCGCGCCTGCTGATCCTGGGGCAAATTGGCCTGATCCAGCCACGGCGCAGCACCTTCGATGCGCACCGATTCGCCCGCCAGCAAGTCCGACACAAAGCGCTTGCCCAGCTCCAGATCTGCGAGCTGATAACCGCTGGGAGGGTTGAGCAGGCAGGTGCCGAAACGCAGTTCGCCACTGGTGGTGATCGCAGCGGCAACGCCCAACGCAGCAGCGATTTCACGCGCCATTACGTTCACACCGCCGAGGCCACCGAGCAGCGGCACTACCGCGCTGCCGTCTTCGGCGACTGCCAGCACGGCAGGCTCCACGCCTTTCTCCAGCAGCAGCGGCGCCAGGGTGCGGATCACAATTCCGGCGGCGCACAACGCAATGATCGACGTGCCCTGTTGATACAACTGGCGCAGAGTAGCGCCGAACTCGGTGTAGGACTGGTCTGCGCCCTCGACCCGCCCGGCCAGGCCGTGGATCAGCGCGTCGGGATACACCTGCTGGATAGCCCGGGCCGTGGGGAGGCTGCCCTGCCCCAGGATGACAATCGCGGGACTCGTCATCAGCCTTGCCACCTTTCACCAGGAACGATGATCAGCGAGAAATATGGCGAGGACGTTGGATCGACTTCGTTCAGGGCGACGATTTTCTGATTGGCCATGGTCGCACGCTCGACGTACAACGCCCGGCTCGCCAGGCCCAGTTCTTCCAATACCTGGCGCACCTTGGTGAAGTTGCGCCCCAGCTTCATGATCACCGCCGCATCGGCATCCGCCAGGCGACGCTTGAGTTCGTCGTGGGGCAACACGCCGGAGAGCACCGACAGGCTCTGGTTGCGATACACCAACGGCGCGCCCAGCACCGAGGCGCCACCGAGCATCGAGCACACGCCCGGGATCACCTGGGCTTCGTAGCGCTCGGCCAGGCGGTCGTGCAGATACATATAGGAGCCGTAGAAGAACGGATCGCCTTCGCAGATCACCGCCACATCGCGCCCGGCATCCAGGTGCGCGGCAACGTCGACACTGGCGGTGTCGTAGAAGTCGCTGATCACTTGCTCGTAGGACAGCGGCGCCGGCAACACTTCGGTGGTCACCGGGTACACCAGCGGCATCAGGGTCTGCTGTGGCACCAGATGGTCTTCGATGATGCCGAAGGCGTTGCCCTTCTTGCCCTTGGCCACGAAGTACGCCACCACCGGCGATTCGCGCAACAGGCGCAGGGCCTTGAGGGTGATAAGTTCCGGGTCACCGGGGCCTACGCCCAGGCCAATCAAACGTCCGCGTGCCGGCATTATTCGACCTCCGTGGCCAAGGCGTTCACCGCGGCGGCGGCCATTGCACTGCCGCCCAGGCGGCCCTGCATGATCACGAACGGTACGCCACGGCTGTCTGCAGCCAGCATCGCCTTGGATTCGGCGGCGCCGACAAAACCCACCGGGAAACCGAGGATCAACGCGGGTTTTGGCGCACCGGCGTCGAGCATTTCCAGCAGGTAGAACAAGGCGGTCGGGGCATTGCCGATCACCACCACACTGCCTTCCAGGTGCGGGCGCCACAGCTCCAGGGCGGCGGCGGAACGGGTGTTGCCCAGCTCGCGGGCCAACTCCGGCACACTGTCATCGCGCAGGGTACAGATCACCTGATTGTTGGCCGGCAGGCGGGTGCGGGTTACGCCTTCGGAGACCATCCGCGCATCACACAGGATCGGCGCGCCGGCGGCCAGGGCTTCGCGCCCGGCCTTGCCCGCGCCCTCGGAAAATTGCAGGCCGTCGATGGCGTCGACCATGCCGCAGGCATGAATCACCCGCACGGCGAGTTTTTCCAGGTCGGCAGGAATGCGATCAAGCTTGGCTTCTGCGCGAATGATCGCGAAGGAGTTGCGATAGATCTCCTGACCGTCGCGGATGTAATCAATCATCGGTGTTGCTCCGTGGGTGGGCGCGCAACACGGCGCCCGCCGCTTCAATGGAAAGAGTGCGCGCGTGCAGGCGGCCGAAACCGGGCAGGCCTGCGTCGCGAAAATAGAGGTCGTAGTGGCCGGGGCTCACCGCCAGCAAGGTGACCGGCGCGGTGTGTGCGGCAGCGCAGGAACGCGTGCAGCCGGACAGGTGCACGTTGTGGCCGGGGGCAAGCGTGGCCAGGTGCAGGGCGTCGGCCTTGGTGTCGCAAAGGCCTTTGGCGCAGCCACTGGAACCGGTGCAGGCGATCAGGCGCGCCAGGGGTTGGTCCACAGAACACAGAAAGCCAAGCTGTTCGAGGCGTTCGGTCACAGCCGCCGCGTCCCGGATATTGGGCAGCAGCAGGCCTTGCCACGGCGTGACACGCAGGGTGGCGTCGCCATGGTCGACGGCCAGTTGCGCGGCGCCCCTGAGCATCGCCGAATCGAGGCGGCCCAAGGGTGCGACGCCGGCAACGTAGACCCGGGTTTTTTGGTGCTGTGGATAACTTCCCAGGTGCAGCGGCGCAGGGTTTGCACGGCGCGAGAAGCCGTCGGCAGGCTGCAATGGCAGGTTTATTTGCCCCAGGAAGTTATCCACAGATGTTTCGGCCAGCAGGTGCCGCATGCGGGTTTGTTCAGGCCGGGCCAGTGCAAGGAAGCGTTCCAGAACCGCCACCACCAATGCATGCCCTTGCGCCAAAGGCACGGCCGCCAAGGGCGCGTCCTGCGCCGGGCAACCTGCCAGGCCGAACGCCAACAGCGTCTGGCCATTGGCGTTAAAGGCCGACAGCCACAGGTCGTGGTGATGCTCGAGCATCGCCAAGGCTTCACCACCGTCCAGTTGCACGGCGAATTTCGCCGACAATTCATGAAAGCGCGGGTGGGTTTCCAGGGTGACGAGGATCTCGTCCGCCAACGGTCGGGTGTCGAACAGCATGTCGCGGTCGATACCGGCGCTGGGGCTGAGCATCAGGTTGCGCACATCGTCCCCGGCGGCGCTTCTGGGGCCCAGGTCGGCGGCCAGCAAGGCCGCGATCAATGCGTCCTGTTCGGCGCCGATTCCGCGGATTTGCAGGTTGGCGCGGTTGGTCGCCTCGATCACCCCGCCGGCATAGGCCTGGGCCGCGTCGGCCACGGCAAACGCCTGCCCGGCGCGGATCGAACCACCGGCCAGTTTGATCCGGCAAATCCCGCCATCCAACGCCTGGACAATACGCAGCAACCCCGGACAGGCCGAGGGGCGCAAGGTATTGGACGATGGTGTTGGTTTCACAGGGCTACCGGTTCACGGGTAAAGGCGCGGTATTATGCCTGCTTTGTCCGGCGGCATGAAAAGCCTGCCCGTCGGATGTCGTTCAAGGAATTCATATGTCGCCCTGGCTGACGGTAGTAGGCATCGGTGAAGACGGCTTCAAGGGCCTGGGCAGAAACGCCCGGCACGCTCTGTTGCGCGCCTCTCGCATAGTTGGCGGCCAACGCCAGCTGGACTTATTGCCCGTGTGCATTCGCGGCGAACGCCAGTTGTGGCCCAGCCCGTTTTCCACGGAGCCGGTGCTGGCGCGCCGTGGTGAGGCGGTGTGCGTGCTGGCCAGCGGCGATCCGATGTTCTATGGCGTGGGCGCGAGCCTGGCGCGGCAGCTGCCCGCCGATGAGCTGCTGATTCTGCCGGCGCCTTCTTCCGTGTCGCTGGCGGCGGCGCGTTTGGGCTGGCCGTTGCAGGACGTGGTGACACTGTCGGTGGTTGCCCGGCCGCTGGCGGCGCTGAATGCGCACCTGGCCACCGGCGTGCGTTTGCTGGTGCTGAGCAATGATGACCAGAGCCCGGCGGCGATTGCGGCGCAGTTGGCCGAGCGTGGGTTTGGCGCAAGTCGCCTGAGTGTGTTTGAACACCTGGGTGGGCCGGATGAGCGGCGCGTCGACGGTATCGCCCAGGACTGGCAGGGCGAGCCGATTGCTGCATTGAATCTGGTGGCCATCGACTGCGTGGCTGACGCCAACTCACCGCGCCTGTCACGCCTGGCGGGGTTGCCGGATTCGGCGTTCAAGCACGATGGCCAGCTGACCAAGCGTGACGTACGCGCCATGACCCTCGCCCGCCTCGCGCCAATGCCCGGCGAACTGCTGTGGGATGTGGGCGCGGGCAGCGGCTCCATCGGGATCGAATGGATGCGTGCCCACCCCAGCTGCCGCGCGCTGGCCATTGAGGCCGACGAAGGCCGGCAACTGCTGATCGAACACAACCGTGATGCCCTGGGCGTCCCCGGCCTGCAACTGATTCGCGGCACTGCGCCCCACGCCCTGAACGGGCTGGAAGCACCCAACGCGATCTTCATCGGCGGTGGCGTAACCCGTGACGGCGTGCTCGACACCTGCTGGCAACAGCTGCGCCCCGGCGGCCGGCTGGTGGCCAACGCCGTGACCCTGCAAAGCGAAATGACCCTGATGGCCTGGCGCGAACAACACGGCGGCGAGCTGACCCGCATTCACGTGGCCCAGGCCCAGCCGCTGGGGGGCTTTGATACCTGGCGCCAGGCGCTGCCGATCACCTTGCTGGAAGTGACCAAGCCGCTATGAAACGCATCCTGCTGCTGGGCGGCGTGACGGAAGCCCTGGCCATTGCCCGCACACTGGGGCCCGAGCATATCTACAGCCTGGCGGGCGTTGGCCGCGTTCCGACCGACCTTGGGTGCCAGGTGCGCGTCGGCGGCTATGGCGGCGCTGAAGGCTTGGCGCAGTTCATTCGCGATGAAGGTATCGAGCTGGTGCTGGACGCGACTCATCCGTATGCCGCACAGATCAGCGCCAATGCTGCCCGCGCCGCCGGTTTGTGCGACGTTGCCTGCTGGGCCCTGCGCCGCCCGGCATGGCAGCCACAGGCGGGTGACGACTGGCGCGAAGTCAGTGACTGGGCGCAGTTGATCGAAGCCCTCAAGCCCTTCAAGCGACCGCTGTTCACGCTGGGCCGCGAACCGTTGCAGCACCTCGACGAAATTCCCTCCGAGCAGTTCTGGACGTTGCGCGCACTGGATGTGTACCCCGGCAATGAACGCTGCGAAGTGATTGGCGCCCGAGGGCCGTTTTTGATCGAGGACGAGCGGGCGTTGTTTGAGCGGCGGCAGATTGATGTGCTGATCAGCAAGAACAGCGGCAGCACGGCTACGGAGCCGAAGCTGGAAGTGGCAAGGGAGCGTGGGGTGCCGGTGTTGGTGTTGAGGCGGCCGGTGTTGGCGGGGGTGGATATGGAGTTCACGACAGTCAACTCGGTACTGGAAGCATTCCAGTCTGTATGACGCAACACGAAACAAAGGTGGGAGCTGGCTTGCCTGCGATACAGACGACGCGGTCGTTCAGATACACCGCAGCGATGCCATCGCGGGCAAGCCAGCTCCCACACTAACCTGCGTCGCGCTGTCAGCTCCGCGTGGCGGCCGCCTGTTCGGCAGCATCGTGCACCCGATCAGCCAGCAACTCCGCCAGTTCGATCAACTGAGCAACGCCCAACAACTCCTCTCGCTTCGATCCTTCCAGGCTAAACGCCAAGTCGCAACTCAGCGCGTTGGCCGAGGCAAGTGTTTCGATGAGGTTGACCAGCAAGTCTTCGGTGCTGATTCCGTCGGTTACGGTGAACAGCCGAAAAGGGGGATTTGGGGTAGGTTTAATCATTGTGAAGCTCCGGAGAAGTGCAAAGGAGCTACCACTGATCGCCGCGATGCGATGGGGGTGGCAGCTGTACGCAGGTTCGCGGACCGGCTCTCCAGAACACCGGCATACCCGAAGGTATCCCGCGCACAGCCACCATAGCGCCGCACAGTAGACGATAAAAAAGCGCCAACTGAAAGGACACGATGACGCTTTTGCGTCTGAAGAAATCCGGGCCGCGACGCCCGACCGCTGATTTTGCAGCGGTGTACGGAGACTAGAGATTGAGTTTCCCAAGGACAACCTCCAATCTCTGTCGGAAATTTCTGTGGAGGGCCTCCACATTCGAATCGGACACCATCCAAACTGTGGGAGCTGGGTTGCCTGCGATACAGACGACGCGGTCGTTCAGATACACCGCAGCGATGCCATCGCAGGCAAGCCAGCTCCCACACTAACCTGCGTCGCGCTGTCAGCTCAGCGCGGCAGCCGTCTGTTCGGCTGCATCGTGCACCCGATCAGCCAGCAACTCCGCCAGTTCGATCAACTGAGCAACGCCCAGCAATTCCTCTCGCTTCGATCCTTCCAAGCTAAACGCCAAGTCGCAACTCAGCGCGTTGGCCGAGGCAAGTGTTTCGATGAGGTTGACCAGCAGGTCTTCGGTGCTGATTCCGTGGGTTACGGTGAACAGCCGAAAAGGGGGATTTGGGGTAGGTTTAATCATTGTGAAGCTCCTAAGGGAAGTGGAGCTGCCACTGATCGCCGCGACGCGATGGAGGGTGGCAGCTGTGCGCAGGTTCGCGGACCGGTCCCTAGGCAACCCGGCATACCCGAAGGTATCCCGCGCACAGCCACCATAGCGCCGCACAGTAGACGATAAAAAAGCGCCAACTGAAAGCAGACGATGGCGCTTAGCGCCTACAGGAATCCGGGCCGCGACGCCCGCCCGCTGAGTTTGCAGCGGTGTACGGAGACTAGAGATTGAGTTTCCCAAGGACAACCGCCAATCGCTGTCGGAAATTTCTGTGGAGCATTCCCGTATCCAGGTTACATGGGGGCCCAATGAGAAGCTGCCTACACAGACACCAGAACCCGCTGACTACCGGAATAAGTATTCCCTTGGCGATGATCTTCAACATTTCGTCCACCGACGTTAAACATGAGGTTCATCGCATGACTGAAAAATCCCATCCCCGACGCTTAACTCGACCTGCTGAACATACGATTATCGAACACATAATCGCGAATCCCGAGCTTGCGCACGCGATTGGCCTTGAAGCGGAAGCCCCTAAATCGGATGAGCCCGAAGTCGCAGAACGATTGAACCAATGGCTGGAAAAAGCCCAATGCCTGCCTGACACGAAGACACAGTTCACGCGTTTCGATGCTGCCAACCATCTACGTACACAAGAAGAGATCGACGCTTATCTGGAAGCCTGCATCGAAGAAGACCCAGGCGATGGCTCATTGGTCAGCACAGCGCGAGAGACCATTGCCCGAGCAACCCGCAGGCTGAATACCAGGCAATAGCCGAATACAATCCCTCAGTTCCCGTCTATCCTCAAACCCAGCACTGCGACACCAAACCACACCGTCCCTTTTTACTTATCCCCCCCGATCAGGCTAAATACCCACCTGATCGCTTAACCCTACGGATTGTCCGCCATGGCCCGTCAACGCTTTGCAATTGCCTGGATAGCCTGCCTTGCAGTG
Organism: Pseudomonas sp. Z18(2022); assembly: GCF_036346535.1. NCBI lineage: Bacteria > Pseudomonadati > Pseudomonadota > Gammaproteobacteria > Pseudomonadales > Pseudomonadaceae > Pseudomonas > Pseudomonas sp. Z18(2022). The sequence continues at coordinate 569,799 of NZ_JAOTOA010000002.1, read as the reverse complement.
CTGTTCAATGCGTTTGCTATGCCGCTGGCGGGTGCGATGCAGCAGGCGGATGACCCGGTCAAGCAATTGCTATGGGGCAGTTTCTGCTCCTCCAATGCCAACAAGCTGACGGCCATTGCCCTGGGCAAGCTGGAGATTCCGGCGCCGCAGCAGGACGATCACTCCACCATGCAGCATTGCTGGTGCTGCTCGGGCTCGGCGCCGTTGGTGGCGCTGCCGGGGCATTCGCCAACACTGTATTTCGCACGATTCGACGCAGTGCAGGACCTGCCGCCGCCGTCATTGCAATCCCCTGCCCCGCGCCAGCAATGGCCGAGCCTTAACCCCCGCGCCTCTCCAACGGTCTGATTTCTTCGCAAGTGAACTGCGTTTAGAACCGTTCTGGAGAACTGCCATGCTCAAATCTTCCCTGCTTCTGGCTGCGTTGTTGCTGCCGGTGTGTGCTGCTGCCAATGCCGAAGACTTCAAGGTCGGCGAACTGGTGGTCAGCGAACCCTGGTCTCAGGAACTGCCGCCCAACGCGCCGACCGTCGCGGCGTATTTCGTGATTCATAACCAGGGCGAGCATGCGGACCGCCTGCTCAGCGTCGACACGCCCGTGGCCGCCAAGGCCGAGCTGCATGAGCATGTGATGCAGGGCGACCTGATGAAGATGCAACAGGTGACCAGCGTCGCGGTGCCGGCCAAAGGTGACCTGACGTTCGCCCCCATGGCCTACCACGTGATGCTGCTGGACCTGAAGGACCGCAGCGTATTGCGCGACGGCCAGCATTTCCCGCTGACCCTGAATTTCGAGAAAGCCGGGCCGGTGAAGGTGGAAGTGTCGGTGCAGAAGCAACCGCCCATGGCCGGCCACGAGCACATGCACGCCCAGTAGATAAACCTTGATGGGCGCCCCACGCGCCAGGTTGCCCGCACACCGCCGTAAGCCGATGAGCCTTATGCGCGGCAGCTGGATCAGCCTGTTCGCCATGCTGATGATCTTTATCGGTCCGCTGATTTCCCAAGCGATGCCGATGGATCATCACGCCGGTATGTCGATGGCAATGTCCATGGACATGCCGAGCTGCCATGGCGACGCAAAACCTCAAAAGGCCCCCGACGAACACCACGTGCTGTGGGAAAAGTGCGGCTATTGCAGCCTGCTTTTCAGTTGCCCGGCGCTGCCTGGCAGCGTGTCGTTTGTCACCCTCGGCAGCCCGCCGCCCGCCAACGGCCTCACCCCCGCCCCACGCCTGGGCCATGCCCGGCAAACCGTGTTCCCCGGCGCCCGCAGCCGCGCGCCACCCATCATCGCGTAAGCACTTCACACCGTTACTTCACACCGGCCGACTTTCAAAAAGACAGCCGCAGGCTGCTGGCCGTGTTGTTTACGACTGATTGATGGAATTTTTCATGTCCAGGTTTTCTGCTGACACCCGTTTGGGATGCACTCCCGTCTTCGCCGTTCTGTGCGGCGCGTTGCTGGTTCCACAGGCCCACGCCGATCAGGCTGACACTGAACTGAGCCCGACGGTGATCACCGCGATCGCCCCCAGCTCGCCGCTGACGATCGTCACCAACCCGAAAGACCCGCGCCAACCGGTGCCCGCCAGCGATGGCGGCGACTACCTCAAGACCATCCCCGGCTTTGCCCTGGTGCGCAACGGCGGCACCAATGGCGACCCGGTACTGCGCGGCATGTTCGGCTCGCGCCTGAATATCCTCACCAACGGCAGCATGATGCTCGGTGCCTGCCCCGGCCGGATGGACGCGCCCACCTCCTACATCTCGCCGGAAACCTACGACAAGCTGACCGTGATCAAGGGCCCACAAACCGTACTCTGGGGCCCGGGCGCTTCCGCCGGCACGATTCTGTTCGAGCGCGAGCCCGAGCAGTTCGGCACGTTGGGTACACGGGTCAACGCCAGCATCCTGGCAGGCTCTAACGGGCGCTTCGATAAAGTCGTCGACGCGGCAGCCGGCGGGCCATTGGGTTATGTGCGAGTGATCGGCAACCAGGCCCACGCCGATGACTACAAGGACGGCAACAACGACACCGTCGCCTCGCGCTACGACAAGTTGAATGGCGACGTGGCCGTGGGCTGGACCCCGGACGCCGACACTCTGCTGGAACTCACCGCCGGCCGTGGCGACGGCGAGGCGCGTTACGCCGGGCGCGGCATGGACGGCTCGCAGTTTCTGCGGGAAAGCCTCGGGCTGCGCTTCGAGAAGTCGAACATCGGCGAGGTGCTGGACAAGGTCGAGGCGCAGGTCTACTACAACTACGCCGACCACGTGATGGACAACTACACCCTGCGCGTCCCGTCGGGCACCGGGATGATGGCCGGCCCCATGGCGGCCAACGTCGACCGCCGCACCCTCGGCGCACGCATCAAGGCCACCTGGCGCTGGGCCGATGTGCAGTTGATCGGCGGCATCGATGCGCAAACCAACGAGCACCGCGAACGCAGCGCCATGGGCGTCGACACCTACAAGGACCTGCCCCGCAGCAAGGACGCCAACTTCCACAACTACGGCGTGTTCGGCGAGCTGACCTGGTACGCCGCCGACCGCGACCGCCTGATCACCGGCGCCCGTGTGGACCGTGCTTCGGCCAAGGATTTCCGGCAAACCATCGACTCAGGGATGATGAGCAGCCCCAACCCTACCGCCGATAAGACCCGCGCCGACACGCTGCCGTCGGGCTTCGTGCGCTATGAGCACGACCTGGCCGACAGCCCGACCACCGTGTACGCGGGCCTCGGCCACTCAGAGCGTTTCCCGGACTACTGGGAGCTGTTTTCGCCGAACACCGGCGCGGTGGGGTCTGTGAATGCCTTCGACGGCGTGAAGCCCGAAAAAACCACCCAGCTGGATTTCGGCCTGCAATACAAATCCGCCGACCTCGACGCCTGGGCCTCGGGCTACGTCGGCCAGGTGCGGGACTTCATCCTGTTCGACTACCAACCGGGAATGATGGGCACCACCTCACAGGCGCGCAACGTCGACGCACGAATCATGGGCGGTGAACTGGGCGCGGCGTACAAGCTGACAGCCAACTGGAAGGCCGATGCCACCTTCGCCTACGCCTGGGGCAAGAACAGCAGCGACGGCAAGCCACTGCCACAGATTCCGCCGCTGGATGCGCGTTTCGGGCTCACCTACAGCCAGGACGACTGGAGCGCCGGCGCCTTGTGGCGAGTGGTCGCGGCGCAAAACCGCATCGACCAGAACAAGGGCAACGTAGTCGGCAAGGACTTCGACAAGAGCTCGGGGTTTGGCGTGTTCTCGCTGAACGCGGCGTATCGCATCAACAAAAACTTCAAGGTCAGCACCGGCGTCGACAACCTGTTCGGCAAGGCGTACGCCGAGCACCTGAACCTGGCCGGCAACGCCGGGTTCGGCTACCCGGCCAATGACCCCCAAGCCATCAAGGAACCGGGGCGCACGCTCTGGACCAAGGTGGACATGAGCTTCTAAGAGCATCGCAGGCAAGCCCGCTCCCACAGTTGAACTGCATTCCCCTGTGGGAGCGGGCTTGCCCGCGATGGCGTCCTCGATAACACAAAAAATCCAAGCCTTTGCGGAGCACACCCTGATGAACCCACCGAAGATTTCCTTCTACAACCTGGCCTGGCGCTGGCATTTCTACGCCGGGCTGTTTGTCGCGCCGTTCATGGTGCTGCTGGCCCTGACCGGCATCATCTATCTGTTCAAGCCCCAGCTCGACCCGCTGATGTACGGCCACCTGCTGACCGTGCAAAGCGCCGAGCACGCATTGAGTGCCGACGAGCAACTGCAACGCGCCCAGGCCGCCTACCCACAAGGCAAGATCAGCAAGTACCTGCCGCCGGCCGACGCCACCAGCAGCGCGCAATTCGTCATGCAAAACGACGGGCACGAAGTGAGCGTATTCGTCGACCCCTATCGCGGCACCGTCCTCGGCGAACAGGACGCCAAGAAAAATCTGCAGGCCATCGCCCGTGCACTGCATGGCGAGCTGATGATCGGCACCGTCGGCGATCGCCTGGTGGAACTCGCCGCCGGCTGGGGCGTGATGCTGGTGATTTCTGGCCTGTATTTGTGGTGGCCGCGGGGCAAGTCGGCGGCGGGCATTCTGTGGCCACGAATGGGCAGTCGCGGTCGCTTGTTCTGGCGCGATTTGCATGCGGTCGCAGGATTCTGGGGTGCGGCCTTTCTGCTGGTGATGCTGCTCAGCGGCATGACCTGGACCGGCTTCTGGGGCAAGCAATACGCCGAGCTGTGGAATAAATTTCCGGCGGCGATGTGGAACAACGTCCCGCAGTCCGACCAGCAGGCCCGCATCCTCAATACGGCAAGCCAGCAGACCGTGCCGTGGGCCATGGAAAACACGCCGATGCCAATGTCCGGCGACCACGCCGAGCACATGAAGCATGGCGGCATGACCAAAGGCCCGGCAGCGCCCACCATCAGCCTGCAATACGTCACGGATCTGGCGCGCTCGCGCAACGTCGAGCCCGGCTACAGCATCACCTTCCCCACCACCGCCGAAGGCGTGTTCACCATCGCGGTGTTCGCCAATGACCCGCGCAACGACGCCACCCTGCATGTGGACCAATACACCGGCAAGGTCCTGGCCGATGTGCGTTGGGAGCACTACAACACCGTGGCGCGGGTCACCGAATCCGGCGTGATGCTGCATGAGGGCAAGATGTTCGGCGTGGTCAATCAGATCATCGTGCTGCTGATTTGCCTGATGATTTTGCTCAGTGCCGTCAGCGGCCTGGTGATCTGGTGGAAGCGCCGGCCCCAGGGCGGCCTGGGGGTTCCGCCGTTGCGCCATGACTTGCCGAAGTGGAAAACCGCGATGGCGATCATGCTCGGGCTGGCGATTGTCTTTCCGCTGGTGGGCGCCTCGCTGATCGTGGTCTGGGCACTGGACCGCCTGGTGCTTTCACGCCTTTTTGCACAACGTGAATCTGCCTCAGGTTCGGCATGAAACAGGCGAGATGCCCTGTATAGAGGCGTTAGGTAGTCTTGCGCGGGCTTTCACCCACGCCATGGCAAGTGTTATAGTATAACACTTGCTGTATATTCCCGGCTTGCCGCGCCCTGCGGCAAGTACCGCCTCGAAGAAGCGATTTATCGTCCGATGAACAAGTACCTTGCGTCCGGCCTGTGCCTGCTCGCCCTGCATAACAGCGCCCAGGCTCTGACTCTCCCAGCCAGCCCCGTCACCGCGCCTGCGGTGGACGATGAACGCGTCGACCTGAACACCCCGACCACGGCTGGTTCGCGCCTGAACCTCACAGCCCTGCAAACTCCGGGCAGCGTTGAGAGCCAGACCGGCGAACAGATCCGCGCACGGGGCGACGCCACGGTGCAGGACGCCATTTCCCGGGCCACCGGCATCAGCCGCACCGGCACACCTGGCGACGGCGGCACCTCATTGTCGGCGCGCGGTTTCACCGGCCAGAGTTCGGTACTGCAACTCTACGACGGCGCCCGCATGTTCGATGGCGCGGGCACGTCCACTTTCCCGGTCGACACCTGGTCCGTGGAGCGCGTGGATGTACTGCGCGGTCCGGCCTCGGTGATGTATGGCCAGGGCGCCACCGGCGCAGTGATCAACACCATCCCGAAGAAACCTTTCGAGGGCGAGATCGAAAACCATATCCGCCTGGGCTACGGTTCTTATGATCGCCAGCAGCAAGCCCTGGACAGCGGCGGCTCGCTGACCGATACCCTGAGCTATCGCCTGAACATCAACCGCCTGCGCAGCAACGGTTTTATCGACCGCGGCGAGTCCGCAAGCGACTTCGTCAGCGGTGCCCTGCGCTGGCAGGCAGCCGACAACCTGAGCTTCACCCTGGCCACCGACTACGGCGACCAGACCCCGCAAAACGATTACGGCACGCCACTGATCAACAGCCAGTTGCACAAGGGCCTGCGGGACAAGAACTACAACGTCAGCAACGATATCCAGCATTACAACGACCAGTGGACGCGCCTGACCAGCGAGTGGCAGATCAACGACAACGTCACCGCCACCAACGAGCTGTCGTACCTGAAAAACCAGCGCCGCTGGCAGAACGCCGAGAGCTACAACTTTGTCGACGGCGGCCTGGTGCGCCAGAGCTACCTGGGCATCAAGCACAACCAGGAACAGGTCGGCGACCGCCAGACCTTTACCTTCAAGCACACGTTGTTCGGCCTCGACAGCCAGACCGTGACAGGCGTCGAGTACAACCGCATTCGCTTCCGCCTGGCCAGCAACTCGCCGTTCAATGACCTGACCGACGGCCAACCGGTGGACATTCTGCATCCGGTGCCGCAGCCGTTTGAAAGCGCCAGCCCGTTCATTCCACAGTCCGTCAGCACCACCAAACAGCTTGCCGCGTTCGCCGAAAACCGCCTGCAACTGACCGACAAACTGTCGCTGATCACCGGCGTGCGCCGCGACTATCTGCACATCGATCGTGAAGACCTGACACAGAACAACAGCGACTCCAACAAGACCTTCACCGGCAACAACTGGAAAGCCGGCCTGGTCTACGCGATCACCCCGGACACCTCGGTCTACGGCCAGTACGCCACCAGCACCGATGGCGTAGGCAGCCTGATCACGCTGAGCCCGAGCCAGCAGCAGTTCGGCCTGTCGACCGCCAAGCAGACTGAAATCGGCATCAAGCAGGCCTTCTGGGATTCTCGTGGTGAATGGACCCTGGCGGCCTACCACATCGTCAAAAAGAAACTGTTGACCGACGTGCCAGGCACCGACCTCAAGGAGCAGGTCGGCCAGCAGTCTTCCAACGGCCTGGAAGCCAGCCTCGACCTGCAACTGCCCAACGCCTGGCAACTGCAAGCCAACGCGGCCATCGTGCGGGCGCAGTACGACGATTTCTCCGAAGTGGTCAACGGCCAGGCTGTGTCCCGCGACGGCAACCGCCCCACCGACGTCCCGCGCCGCACCGCCAACCTGTGGCTGAGCAAGGCGATCACTGACGACGTGCGTGCCGGTGCCGGTGTGCGCTACGTTGACGCGCGTTATGCCGACACCGCCAACACCAGCGAAGTGCCAAGCTACACCGTGGTCGACGCCAGCGTGTCATGGAAAGCCATGCGCAACACGACATTGGGCCTGCAATTGAATAACCTGTTCGACCGCACCTACGCCGTCAGCCAATACAATAACGGCCAGCAATGGATCCTTGGCGAGCCGCGCTCGTTCTTCGTGACAGCGGACTACACCTTCTAAAGCAACGAGAATCCAGTGTGGGAGCTGGCTTGCCAGCTCCCACAGGGGCCCGTATCGAACCTGAGAGTAAAGATGACCTCACTCAACCTCACCGACCTCGCCTGGACCCCGCCAGGCCACGAGCACTGTCATCACCAGTTCCAACTGCGTGACGCCAGCCTGCACGTGAGCGCCGGTGAGTTTGTCGGCCTGATAGGCCCCAACGGCAGCGGCAAGACCAGCCTGCTGCGCTGTGCCTATCGGTTCAGCAAACCGGCCGAGGGCGAGGTGCTGCTGGAACACCAGAACGTGTGGAAGCAATCCTCGAAGTGGTGCGCGCAGCGTATCGCCGTGGTGCTCCAGGAGTTTCCCGATGCATTCGGCCTGCGGGTGGATGAAGTGGTCGCCATGGGCCGCACACCTCACAAGGGCCTGTTCGACAGCGACACGATTGAAGACCAGGACCTGATCCGCCAGGCCCTCGAAAACGTCGGCTTGCTGGGCTTTGAAGACCATGCCTTCGCCACCCTGTCGGGCGGTGAGAAGCAACGGGTGATCCTCGCCCGCGCCCTGGCCCAGCAACCGCAATTGCTGATCCTCGACGAGCCGACCAACCACCTCGACCCACGCTATCAGCTGCAGTTGCTGCAATTGGTGAAACGCCTGAACATCGGCACCCTGGCGAGCATCCACGACCTGAACCTGGCCGCCGCGTTCTGTGATCGCCTGTACGTGATCAACCACGGGCGCATCGTCGCCAGCGGCACACCTCATGAAGTGCTGACCGCCGAACTGCTGCGCGAAGTGTTCGGCGTTGAAGCATTGATCGACACCCACCCCTTGTCCGGCTACCCCCGAATCACCTGGATAACCCAACCATGATCCTGCGCTCCCTGCTGTCTCTCGCTTTGTTGCTCGGCACTTCCCAGGCGTTCGCCGAAGCGACCCGTTACCCGCTGAAAATCCAGAGCTGCAACCGCGAAGTGACCTTCGCCGAGGCACCCAAGCACGCGGTCAGCCATGACATCAACATGACCCAGATGATGCTCGCCCTGGGGCTCAAGTCGCACATGGCCGGCTACAGCGGGGTCACCGGCTGGAAGTCGGTGACCCCGCAAATGGCGCAGATCCTCGACGGCCTGCCGGAGCTTGCGAGCAAATACCCGTCGGTGGAAACCCTGCTGAATGCCAACGTCGACTTCTTCTTCGCCGGCTGGGACTACGGCATGCGCGTCGGTGGCGACCTCACCCCGCAAACCCTGCAGCCCTTGGGCATCAACGTCTATGAGCTGACCGAGTCCTGCGCCTTCGTGATGAAGCGCCCGGCCGCCACTCTGGAAGACACCTATAACGACCTGCGCAACCTGGGCAAGATCTTCGATGTGCAGGACCGCGCCAATGCCCTGATCGCACAGATGCAGGGGCAAGTGGCCGAAGTACAGAAAACCCTGCCTGCCGAAAAACCTCGCGTGTTCCTCTACGACAGCGGTGAAGACCGCGCCATGACCTCCGGCCGCCTGGGCATGCCCCAAGCGCTGATCGACGCCGCTGGCGGGCGCAATATCCTCGACGATGTGGACGCCAGCTGGACCCGCGTCAATTGGGAAACCGTGGTGGAGCGCAACCCGCAGGTCATCGTGATCGTCGACTACAGCGAAATCACCGCCGACCAAAAAGAGCAGTTCCTGCTGAACAACCCGGCCCTGCAATCGGTGGACGCCATCAAGAACCAGCGCTTTATCGTGATCCCCTACGTGCAGGCCACGCCGGGCATCGACAACGTGCTGGCGGTTGAAACCCTGGCCAAGGGGTTCCACGGCGAATGATCACCCGTCGCTATGCCCTGCTGCTGAGTGCCCTTGGCGCGTTGTTGCTGATCTCGTGCGTGGTCTCGCTGGGGTTCGGCTCGGCGCGGGTGCCGGTGGACGTGGTGTGGCGGATTTTGCTGCATAAAGCCTTCGGTATGGGCGAGGTGGACTGGAGCGCGGGGCAGGAACATATCGTGTGGCTGATCCGAGTGCCGCGCATGTTGCTCGGTGCCCTGGTGGGCGCCGGGCTGGCGTTGATCGGGGCGGTGTTGCAGGCCGTCACCCGCAACCCGCTGGCCGACCCGCACCTGCTCGGCGTGACCTCCGGCGCCACCCTCGGGGCGGTGATCGTGGTGCTGCATGTGGGTGAAGTGATCGGCTTGCTGACCCTGCCCATCGCGGCGTTCATCGGTGCGTTGCTGAGCATGATCGTGGTGCTGGCAGTGGCCAGTCGCAACGGTCGGCTGGAGAGTGACCGACTGCTGCTGTGTGGCGTGGCGGTGTCGTTCGTGATGATGGCGGTGGCTAACTTGCTGCTGTTCATGGGCGACCACCGCGCGGCATCGGCAGTGATGTTCTGGATGCTCGGCGGCCTCGGTCTGGCGCGTTGGGAGTTGCTGGCAATTCCCTTCGCTACGGTGTTGCTGGGGCTGGTGTTGCTGCTGGGCATGGCGCGTCCGTTGAACGCGCTGATGGCCGGTGAGCAGACCGCCGTGACCCTGGGCCTGAACGCGCGCAATGTGCGCTTGAAGGTGTTCCTGATCGCCTCGCTGATGACGGGCGTGCTGGTGTCCATCAGCGGCTCCATCGGCTTTGTCGGGCTGATGGTGCCGCACATTGCCCGGCGTCTTGTGGGCGCTGAACACCGGCGGTTATTGCCGGTGTGCGTGCTGCTGGGCAGTGTGTTTCTGGTATGGGTCGATGTGGCTGCCCGCACAATGATCGCGCCTGAAGACCTGCCCATCGGCGTGGCCACGGCGGCCATCGGCGGGCTGTTTTTTATCGGGCTGATGCGCAAGCGCTGACGCCTTGCCTTCAGGCCGCTGCGCTGGACAATTGCCCAGACGCACCGTCAGAGCTCATCGTGCTCAAGCACGTCCTGATCCTCCGGTTGGTGCTGCACGTCCTCGACTTGCCACTCTTCACCGAGGGCACCCTGGTGTGTCCAGAACGCGTCAGTGTCCAGCACTGAGAGTTGGCCGACTCTTCTCAGTTGACTCACTAACTTGCTGGGGGTGGGCGGCAAGCTGGGTTGCAGCAGTGCGGTTTCCTGGGTGGAGAAACTGGGCACGTACTTGAGCAACGCGCCGCCCCGGCAGCTCAGGTAGCAACTTTGGGCCTGCGGCAAATTGCGCTGCAGCACCTCCACATAGCGCCGCAGGTCATGCGTGGAGACAAAGCTCTGCAGCAGGTCCTGGTCAATGGGCTCACGGCTCACCGTCGAGGCAATCGTTTTGTAGAACGCGTGTATCGCCACGATGCTGTACGTGGATAGCAAATGCGTGGGAAGCACATAGAAACCCTGCTTATCGGACCAGAACAACAAATCCAGGCTGTTCGGGCTGCCAATGCCCCAGTCAGCGTCTTCCACCGGGTCCAACGCCACATAGCCGGCTGTCTCGGGCGGCGCCATTACTGCGCCTATGTACTCTTTTGCGGCGAATGCCCCCACCCGGCTCAGCGCCGACCGGGCCGCGTCATCGATATGACCGAACAGCGGGCCACAAAACGAATGAAAGTGCGGATCGCTGATGGCGCTGTCGGGCGGTAACTGGGGATGCCATCGCTCCGTCACGCGTTGCTTCTTGCCCCAGATGCGGCTTGTCACACGGATATACAGCTCCCCCTTGGTCGCCAGGTCGAGGATGTAGTCACGCCCACTCAGGGAACCCTCCAGCAAGCGGGTTCGTGCGCTACGCGCCTTATTCATCAAGCCAAATACCGCTTTCTGCGCCGTCAACTGATAGCTGAGCAACGCGCCGTCGGCACACATCAGGTACAAAGGAGAGATACGTCCATTGCCGGATGTCTTGAGGAAGTTCAGGGCATTGGCAATGTCCTGCGGGCTGAAGAAGCTATACACCATCTCATCGCCAGGTTCGGTGAATGGCTCATCGTGAGCGCACAAGTAAAACCCTTCCAGCCTGAAACCTTGGGGTAAGAGGCCATCGATGAACACCTGCGCAAGATGGGCGTAGTTTTCCCGCACCAGTGGCATGGTGGCCATGTACAGCGGTTTTTTCTGTGACTTGAACACATAGCCAAACTTCACCTGTGTATCGGCGCGGTACTGCAAGTGAACGTGCCGCACCGCGTCAAATGCCTGGGTAAATATCGGGCTATAGCGTGGGTCCGCGCTCGTGGCTCGGATCGACAATGGACCAGGTCGCAGGACGGAGGGAACGAACGTACCCTTGAGCGTCCTGGCCGGCCCCCACATCGGGCTGTCCTCAACCACACGCAGGGTGCCGGCCTTGGCAACTTGAGTGACAAAGTCCGACGGCAGCAGGCGCCCTTCGCGAATGTCCTGCTCAATCTGGTTGTCGGCAAGGTCGCCTCTCACCAGGTTACGCGCGGCCAGAGCGCGTTTTAGGGCCAACTCCGCGGCAGACTGGGACGCTCCGTAGCTGAGTATCGAACCGTTGGGCCCAAACACATATTCGCTGCCGATATGCGCCTCATGAAACAGCAGGTTCGCCAGTACCGCACTGGGGATCATGGAGGTGTAGAGGGTTTTCTGGGAAGCCGACAGCAGGATGGGCACCTCCCGTTCCACCAGCGAGGAGTAACGTGCTACGACGGTACTGCCGGGCGGGTACAGGCCCATCGAAATGCTTGGGTTCGGGTAAATCCAGTCGGTGGTGAACCCCCGGGGCGGCACCACCAGCGGCTCGGTGGCCGCGAACAGCCCATTGACCAGCCTGAGGACCACGCCCCCATAGGTACGCCGCAGCCTCGGCCCCACCTGCGCCGCGACATGACGTATCGCGTCATCGGGGTTGGCGAAGGAAGGACTCAATCGCCGTCGCACCAGGTTCTCGTAGCCCGACCAGGTTTCACCCACCACGCCCAACTTGTCCCAGCAATGGCTGGTGCGCACCACGCGAAGCTGGCCACGTTTAGCCCACTCGCGGACAAAATCCAACGACGTCTTCTGACCCGAAGCCAGCAATGCAGTAGCCTGCGTAAATTCGGCTTCCACCAGCCCGCCCTGTCCGATAACGATTGGCGCGGGCAAGTAACAGAGCAGCGCACCGTCCAGGGTCGATAAATACACCGGCAGGTTTGTGCCCTTGTTGTATTGGCGCCCCCTGCGGTCGGAATCGTACACCGCGACATACAGCACCATCGGCATCACAAAGTAAGTCGTCAACCACGCACTGCTCGTACTCAGCCCCGTGGGTTGCCAGTGCTGCGAGCGAAACAACGCATGCAATACAAACCCCTCAGGAAACCGGAAGCCCGAGGCGCCATCGACGGCAAACAGGCTATTGAGTTTGAATAACGTATTGGCCCCCTCCACACACACCACCTCGGTGGCGATGTATTGCTCCCGGTCCTTGTGCTTGAGGACAAACGCAAAACAGTCCTGGGTTGTCCGGTTACTCCCATGCACGCGGGCATGCAGGTTACGTGCGGCGGCATCGGCAGTGCCGAACAGGGCGCCGTAGGTGACGTACTCGGGCGGGCCGAGAGGCTGAGAGTAGGTGGCATGGGGCATCCAGTCACTGCCAATCTTCGCCCGTGGGCCCCATAACGCATTGCCTTCTATCACGCGCAGATCGCCGCTTGCCGCCAATCGTACGACCCACTGGGCAGGCGTCAGCGAGGGATCGGCGAACGGCCCTGTCCAGGATGGGCCGCCCGGCGTATAGGCCAGCAGGCAGTCTTGCCCCGCCGACAAATAGGCAGGGCGCTGTGAAGCGATGATCGAGGCGGTTTCCTCGGGGGAAAACACCTGCAAATTGATCATCGCCGCTTCGCGCGTCCAGCCACGCGCCTCGACCCACGCAGGGTCGACCATCGACAAGGCCGGGTGGGAACCGTAACGCCCATGCACCTCATAGCCCACCTGCGGAATCAGCGGCCCGCGATCGCCCAAGGGGAAGAACAGCGTACCGTCAAAGGGGTTGCTCGCACTTTCCCGGGGGATCGTTGCGACAAAACGCCCATCTTCACTCTTGAGAATATAGCCACCGTAGTAACGGCCACGCCGCGAGCCGATTTGTAGATGGGCATACACCGCCGCATCATGGGCGGTGCGGAAATGACCGTTCCAGGTCGCGTTGGGGAACGCGGCAAGCAATGGCGAACGCGTGTCCACCGGGCCCACATCGCGCCACAGCGCACCACGCCACACCACCGATAACTCAGTGACGGCAAGCACCCGGCGCACGTAATCACGCGGTGTCAACGTACCAGCCACCAGCTCAGCCTCGGCCCCATTATCATCGAGTACACCGTCGGGACTCTGCCGGGCCAGGTCACCGGCAGCACTGACAGCGGGCACCTTGAGTTTGAGCAGCGCGCCGTCCGGGACCAGCGCATACAGCTGCAACCCACGGCTCGTTTCCTGGTTTATCCGGGTAGCTCTTTCCTGAGAGATAGCTGCGAGCAGCTCGGCCGGTTTAATAAAAGTGGAATACAACCAGGGCTCCCGCGCGCTGGTCTCGGTGGGCGAAGGCGACGAACGGAAGTAGATGGCTTCAAGGGCATAGTTGGCAGGCAACGCCCATTCGTAATCGCCTTTGTGCGGGAATGTGCCCTTTGGAGAGAACAACGGCGTGCTTTCGGCCCTGGGGAAAGTTGCCACGTAGTGTTCGCCGTTGCGGTGTTTGAGCAAAAAACCGAATGTGCGGCCCTCCGGGGTGATAACGGACTCAGCTTGCGCGGCCTTGATTGCGTCCTCCGCCCGCTCACAAATCGATGTGTACAGCGGTTGGCTCGTAACGGCTGTTGATGTGAAGGGTTCGAACACCACCCAATCGGCCGGCACGACGCCCATCGAACCACCCCACAAATCGGTGGGTACGATCAGGCTGAGTTCTCCCAGCGTGGAGATTTTTTTCACCAACTCGCTGAACGGACCATAGACCCCGACCTTATTCCCCGCCGGCTTTCCCGCCCGCAGCCACAACGCAAAACTGCGCTCTTGCGGCGAGCCACTCGGCGCGTAACGAATCAGCGAGCCGTCCGGCCCCGAGAGATAGGCCGCCTGGAAAAACAGTCGATCATCGACATCGTGAGAAAAGTCCGACCCCGAAAAAAATCCGAGGAAAGCCTTCACCATTCGGGCATCAAAACTCGGGTTTCGTTGCCCGATTCGCTCATGTTGCGCCGGGTGTGAATGGTAGCTCGCGACGCACGTGTAGCCCTTGGGCTGCTGGTAATACCCATCGTCGCCAAGCGCGAGTACTTTGAGCAAATTGAACTGCATGTCGTCGCCAGGCAGTGGTTCGGTGGCGCGGTACAGCCCTGTCGGCCCGCGCACAATTACGCCGCCGTATTCTCGTTCGCGGCGTCCGCCAATTTTATTGTGTGCCCAATAAGCCGCATCCGCCTCATGCACAAATGCGTCGCTCAGTGCCGGCAGTCGGGCAGCGCCCCTGTTTGAGCCGGCGGCGCGTTGTTCCCGCGATAATCTGATGGCCATGCGAACTCCCTTTAAAAACGCTGGATCGGTGTTGTCGTGGGCCATTTTCGCCACCGGTAACCCGACTCAAGCGGTAGGTAGTTAACGATTTGCCTCAAGCGACGTTGCGCGCCCCGTTCCGGAGCAGCGTCACGCACCACCACCAGACACTGCCTTTTTGTGGTGCGCCACCGCCGGGCCGCATCGGGCAAAAACGGCGAATACATACCTGCAACCGACTAGGCACACCCCTTGCAATGTCTCCAGCATCTGCCCTTACAACAACATTGAGTTCTGGAGATCGCACCATGAAGCGTCGCAGCTTGATCAAGGCTTTCACTCTCTCGGCATCCATTGCCGCCATGGGCATGACCTGGACCGTGCAGGCCGCCGAGACCATCAAGGTCGGCATCCTGCACTCGCTGTCCGGGACCATGGCAATCTCCGAGACCTCGCTCAAAGACATGGCGCTGATGACCATCGACGAGATCAACGCCAAGGGCGGTGTGAACGGCAAGATGCTCGAACCGGTGGTGGTCGACCCGGCCTCCAACTGGCCGCTGTTCGCCGAAAAGGGCCGCCAGTTGCTGACCCAGGACAAGGTCGCCGTGGTGTTCGGTTGCTGGACCTCGGTGTCGCGTAAATCGGTGTTGCCGGTGTTCGAAGAACTCAACGGTTTGCTGTTCTACCCAGTGCAATACGAAGGCGAAGAGATGTCGCCCAACGTGTTCTATACCGGTGCGGCGCCGAACCAGCAGGCAATCCCGGCGGTGGAATACCTGATGAGCGAAGAAGGCGGCGGCGCCAAGCGCTTCTTCCTGCTGGGCACCGACTACGTGTACCCGCGCACCACCAACAAGATCCTGCGTTCGTTCCTGCACTCCAAAGGCGTAGCGGACAAAGACATCGAAGAGGTCTACACCCCGTTCGGCCACAGCGATTACCAGACCATCGTGGCCAACATCAAAAAATTCTCCGCCGGTGGCAAGACTGCAGTGATCTCCACCGTGAACGGCGACTCCAACGTGCCGTTCTATAAGGAACTGGCCAACCAGGGCCTGAAAGCCACCGACGTACCGGTCGTTGCGTTCTCCGTGGGCGAAGAAGAACTGCGCGGCATCGACACCAAGCCGCTGGTGGGCAACCTCGCCGCCTGGAACTACTTCCAGTCGGTGGAGAACCCGGTGAACAAGAAATTCGTCGCCGACTGGAAGGCCTATGCCAAGGCCCACAACCTGCCAGGCGCGGACAAAGCCGTGACCAACGATCCGATGGAAGCCACCTACGTGGGCATCCATATGTGGGCGCAGGCGGTGGAGAAAGCCAAGTCCACCGACGTCGACAAAGTGCGTGAAGCCATGGCCGGGCAGACCTTTGCCGCGCCGTCCGGTTTCACCCTGACCATGGACAAGACCAACCACCACCTGCACAAGCCGGTGATGATCGGTGAGATCCAGGCCGACGGGCAGTTCTCGGTGGTGTGGCAGACCCAGGAGCCGATTCGTGCGCAGCCGTGGAGCCCGTACATCCCTGGCAATGACAAGAAGCCGGATTACGCCGTCAAGAGCAACTGAACCAAGGGGTGTCGGCACCTGAGAGCCGACACAAACCCTGTGGGAGCTGGCTTGCCTGCGATGCGGACACCTCGATAGGTCTGATGCACCGCTATCGCAGGCAAGCCAGCTCCCACATTTGTTCGAGCAAGGCCCAAGAATATGCCCACTGCCCTCCACCGCTTCATCCTCGCCGCCCTGCTGTTGCTGCCCCTCGCCGCACACGCCAGCGACGCCGAAGACTTCCTTGCCGCCAACCCGATGCAACAAGCCAAGCTGCTCCAGGACTGGGCCGCCCAGCCCGACCCGGCGCGCATCGAGCTGGTGGACGCCCTGCAACAAGGCCAGATCACGGTCAACGGCGAAACCAAGACCGTACGCCTGAACAATCGCCTGCGCGGCCTGATCGACAACGTGCAAGCCAGCCAGCAACTGCTCGCCGCCGACCCCAAGGTGCGCCTTGGCGCCGCGCAAACCCTGCAAAAAAGCGCTACACCTGCGCAGCTGAAATTCCTCGACCAGCAACTCGCCGGCGAAACCAACGACGACGTGCATGTGGCCCTGAGCCTCGCCCTGGCCAACCTGCAACTGGTGGACGCCGACCCGGCCGTGCGCCTGGCCGCCGTGCGTTTGCTCGGAGGCACCGGCGACCCGCTGGCCCGCACCCGCCTTGAGGCCCTGCTCGCCCCCGGCGTCGAAGCCGACGCCGCCGTGCACACCGCCGCCGAAACCAGCCTGGCCCAGGTCAAGCGCAAACTGATGGTGGGCGAGATCCTCGGCCAGGCCTTCAGTGGCATGTCCCTGGGTTCGATCCTGCTGCTGGCCGCGCTCGGCCTGGCGATCACCTTCGGCCTGCTCGGGGTGATCAACATGGCCCACGGCGAGATGCTGATGCTCGGCGCCTACTCCACTTATGTGGTGCAGTTGCTGATGCAGCGCTACGTGCCCCAGGCCATCGAGTTCTACCCGCTGGTCGCGCTGCCGGTGGCGTTTTTTGTCACCGCCGCCATCGGCATGGCCCTGGAACGTACGGTGATCCGTCACCTGTACGGTCGCCCCCTGGAAACCCTGCTCGCCACCTGGGGCATCAGCCTGATGCTGATCCAGCTGGTGCGTCTGGTGTTCGGTGCGCAGAACGTTGAAGTGGCCAACCCCGAGTGGCTGTCCGGCGGGATCCAGGTGCTGCCCAACCTGGTGCTGCCGTACAACCGCATCGTGATCATCGCCTTCGCGCTGTGCGTGGTGGTGCTGACCTGGCTGCTGCTGAACAAGACCCGCCTGGGCCTCAACGTGCGGGCCGTGACCCAGAACCGCAACATGGCCGCCTGCTGCGGCGTGCCCACCGGGCGCGTGGACATGCTTGCCTTTGGCCTCGGCTCCGGCATCGCCGGCCTCGGTGGCGTTGCCTTGAGCCAGATCGGCAACGTCGGTCCGGACCTCGGCCAGAGCTACATCATCGACTCGTTCCTGGTGGTGGTGCTCGGTGGCGTCGGCCAGTTGGCCGGCAGTGTCATGGCCGCCTTCGGCCTGGGGATAGCCAACAAGATTCTCGAACCCCAGATCGGTGCCGTGCTCGGCAAGATCCTGATCCTCGCGCTGATCATTCTGTTCATCCAGAAACGCCCGCAAGGACTCTTCGCACTGAAAGGACGGGTGATCGACTGATGAACCAGCCATTGATGCTCACGGCCGCGCAAAAGGCCGGCCCCAAGGTGACCGTCGCGGTCGGTGCAGTGGTGCTGATCCTGCTGCTGGCGCTGCCGTTGTTCTCGCTGCTGTCACCGGAAAACCCGCTGCACGTTTCCGCCTACACGCTGACGCTGGTGGGCAAGATCCTGTGTTACGCCATCGTCGCCCTGGCGCTGGATCTGGTGTGGGGTTATGCCGGGATGTTGTCCCTCGGCCACGGCCTGTTTTTCGCGCTGGGCGGTTATGCCATGGGCATGTACCTGATGCGCCAGGCGTCCGGCGATGAGCTGCCGGCGTTCATGACCTTTTTGTCGTGGACCGAATTGCCGTGGTACTGGACCGGCACCAGCCACTTCCTCTGGGCCATGTGCCTGGTGGTCTTGGCGCCGGGCTTGCTGGCGCTGGTGTTCGGGTTCTTCGCCTTCCGCTCACGGATCAAGGGTGTGTATTTCTCGATCATGACCCAGGCCCTGACGTTTGCCGGGATGCTGTTGTTCTTTCGCAACGAGACCGGGTTTGGCGGCAATAACGGCTTTACCAATTTCCGCAGCATCCTTGGGTTTGGCATCACCGAACCGGGCACGCGGGCGGCGCTGTTTGTGGCCACCGTGGTGCTGTTGGTGGCGAGCCTGTACATCGGCTGGCGCCTGGCCCAGAGCAAGTTCGGCCGGGTGCTGACGGCACTGCGGGATGCGGAAAACCGCCTGATGTTCTGTGGCTACGACCCGCGTGGGTTCAAGCTGTTTGTGTGGGTGTTGAGCGCGGTGTTGTGCGGTTTGGCCGGTGCGCTTTATGTGCCGCAGGTAGGCATCATCAACCCGAGCGAAATGTCACCGACCAACTCCATCGAGGCCGCTGTGTGGGTGGCCCTCGGTGGTCGCGGAACATTGATCGGCCCGCTGCTGGGCGCCGGCGTGGTCAACGGCATGAAGAGCTGGTTCACCGTGGCGTTTCCTGAGTATTGGCTGTTCTTCCTGGGTGCGCTGTTCATCATCGTCACCCTGTATCTGCCCAAGGGTGTGATCGGCCTGCTGAAGAAAAGGGGCGACCAATGAGAATCACTGCGACGGCGGAATTCATGCTCGAACCCATTCTGGAACCGAACAAAGACCAGGGCAGCGCCCGTGATGCCATCGGCCTCGGCCAGTCGGCCGGCAAGGGCCTGAACACCCGTCACGGCACGATCCTGACCCTGGAAGACATCAGCGTCAGCTTCGACGGCTTCAAGGCGTTGAACGACCTGAACCTGTACATCGGTGTCGGCGAATTGCGCTGCATCATCGGCCCCAACGGCGCAGGCAAGACCACGCTGATGGACGTGATCACCGGCAAGACCCGGCCCAGCCACGGCAAGGCCTGGTTCGGCGAAACCCTGGACCTGACCAGCATGAGCGAAGTACAGATCGCCCAGGCCGGCATCGGGCGCAAGTTCCAGAAGCCCACGGTGTTCGAAGCCCTGAGCGTGTTCGAAAACCTGGAGCTGGCGCAGAACACCGACAAGTCGGTGTGGGCCAGCCTGCGGGCGCGCCTGAGCGGGGAGCAGAAAGACCGCATCAGCGAAGTCCTCGACACCATCCGTCTCACCGCTTCGGTCAATCGCCCCGCCGGCTTGCTGTCCCACGGCCAGAAGCAGTTCCTGGAAATCGGCATGCTGCTGATGCAAGACCCGCAACTGTTGCTGCTGGACGAACCGGTGGCGGGCATGACCGACGCCGAAACCGAATTCACCGCCGAGCTGTTCAAGCGCCTGGCGGGCAAGCACTCGCTGATGGTGGTGGAGCACGACATGGGCTTTGTCGGCTCGATTGCCGACCACGTCACGGTGCTGCACCAGGGCAGCGTGCTGGCCGAAGGGTCGCTTGCACAGGTGCAGGAAAATGAGCGGGTGATCGAGGTTTACCTCGGTCGCTGATGCTTTATGTGGGAGCTGGCTTGCCTGCGATGGCATCGACACGGTGCAACTGATACACCGCGTCGCCCGTATCGCAGGCAAGCCAGCTCCCACAAGGAATTGAGGAGATTTTGAACATGCTGCAAGTCGACAAACTGCACCAGTACTACGGCGGTAGCCACATCCTGCGCGGGCTGTCCTTTGAGGTAAAAGTCGGCGAAGTCACTTGCCTGCTGGGCCGCAATGGCGTGGGCAAGACCACCCTGCTCAAGTGCCTGATGGGTTTGCTGCCGGCCAAGGAAGGTGCGGTGAACTGGGAAGGCAAGGCCATTACCGGCTTCAAGCCGCACCAGCGGGTGCACGCCGGTATTGCCTACGTGCCTCAAGGCCGGGAGATTTTTGGCCGGCTGACCGTGGAAGAAAACCTGCTGATGGGCCTCTCGCGCTTTCCCGGCGCCGAGGCCAGGGAAGTGCCAGCCTTCATCTACGAACTGTTCCCGGTGCTGCTGCAAATGAAGCAACGCCGTGGCGGCGACTTGTCCGGCGGCCAGCAACAGCAACTCGCAATCGGCCGCGCCCTGGCCAGCCGCCCGCGGCTGTTGATTCTCGACGAGCCCACCGAAGGCATCCAGCCGTCGGTGATCAAGGAGATCGGCGCGGTGATCAAAAAACTCGCAGCGCGGGGCGACATGGCGATTCTGCTGGTGGAGCAGTTCTACGATTTTGCCGCCGAACTGGCCGACCAATACCTGGTGATGTCCCGGGGCGAAATCGTCCAGCAGGGGCGTGGAGAAAATATGGAAAGCGAGGGTGTGCGCGGGCTCGTTACGATCTAATCTGTAGCGTCCTAACGATAAGCACTGACCATGACTCTACCTGCCCCCACCGCGCTGTTCACCCCCAGCTGGCACGCCGAGCTGGAACTCGGCTACGCGCGTTTCGGCGACACCACGCGCCCGGTGATGCGTCGCCACCTCGGCCCGCTGCGGGTGCAAAAGCACCTGTACGCCGAAGGCCCCGAGGTGTGCCAACACATCATCGTGCACCCGCCGGGCGGGATTGCCGGCGGTGACCGCCTCGACATCACGGCCCATGTCGCCGAAGGTGCCTGGGCACAACTGACCAGCCCCGGCGCAGCCAAGTGGTACCGCGCCAATGGCCCGGCCTTTCAAACACTGGAGCTGACGGTTGAGGCGGGCGCCACCCTGGAGTGGCTGCCGCAGGAGACCATCGTGTTCAGCGCCGCCCAGGCCGAACTCACCACCCGCATCGACCTGCAAGGCGATGCCCGGCTGTTTTACTGGGACGTGGTCGCCCTCGGACGCCCCGCCAGCGGTGAGCGTTTCGACCTCGGGCACTTCCAGTCGCACCTGGATATCCGCCGCGACGGCCAGTTGATTTGGCATGAGCGCCAGCGCATTGTGGGCGCCGACGGTTTGCTCGATTCGCCCATCGGCCTGGATGGGCAGCCGGTGTTCGCGACCTTGCTGGTGACCGGTGAAATCGACAGTGAATTACTCGAACAATGCCGCTCCCTGCCCCACGCGGTACGCGGCGACCTGACCCAATTGCCCGGCTTGCTGGTGGCCCGCTGCCTGGCCAGTGAAGCGCTGCAGGCACGGGGCTGGCTGATTGATTTATGGCGGCTGCTGCGCCCGGCTGTGCTGGGCCGTGAAGCCGTCTCACCGAGAATCTGGAGCACCTGAACCATGGACCTGACCCCACGGGAAAAAGACAAACTGCTGATCTTCACCGCCGGCCTGGTGGCCGAGCGGCGCCTGGCGCGCGGCGTGAAACTCAACTACCCGGAAACCATCGCCTACATCTCCGCCGCACTGATGGAAGGCGCCCGCGATGGCCGCACGGTCGCCGAGTTGATGCACTTTGGCACCACCCTGCTCAGCCGCGAACAAGTGATGGAAGGCATCCCGGAAATGATCCCGGACATCCAGGTGGAAGCGACCTTTCCCGACGGCACCAAGCTGGTCACCGTCCACCAACCTATCGCCTGAGGCCCGGCCATGTCCTTTTTGATTCGTGATGCGCTGCACGCCGATTTGCCAGGGATTCGCGATATCTACAACGACGCAGTGCTCAACACTACGGCGATCTGGAACGAACAGCCGGTGGACCTGGGCAACCGCCAGGCCTGGTTCAGCGCGCGCCAGGCGCAGTTTTATCCGATCCTGGTGGCGGTCGAGGATGAGCAGGTCATCGGCTATGCCTCGTTCGGCGACTGGCGGCCCTTCGAGGGCTTTCGCCACACCGTCGAACATTCGGTGTACGTGCGCAGCGACCAGCGCGGCAAAGGCCTCGGCCCGCAGTTGATGCAGGCACTGATCGAGCGGGCGAAAACCTGCGACAAACACGTGATGGTTGCCGCCATCGAGAGCGGCAACCAGGCCTCGATCCGCCTGCATGAGCGCCTGGGTTTTGTCACCACCGGGCAGATGCCCCAGGTCGGCACCAAGTTCGGCCGCTGGCTGGACCTGACCTTCATGCAACTGACACTCAACCCTGGCGCCGAACCGCCCAAGGAGTGACACCGATGAACGCCCAACTGCGTCGAGTCAATGCCGAGAGTTTTGCCCATTACCGCCAGGGCCTGGTTGAGCTGTTGCTGGACGCCGTAAAGCACGGCGCTTCGGTAGGCTTCATGGCCGACTTCGACGAAGCCCAGGCCCGCAGCTACCTCAGCGGCGTGCAGGCGAGTATCGAAGACGGCAGCCTGCTGCTGTGGGTGGTGGTGCGCGATGAACAGGTGGTGGCCAGCGTGCAGTTGGCGCTGTGCCTGAAGGCCAACGGCCTGAACCGTGCCGAAGTACAAAAGCTGCTGGTGCACAGCGAGGCCCGGCGCCGAGGCCTCGGCCAACAGCTGATGGCCGCGCTGGAACTGAGCGCCCGCCAATACAAGCGCGGGCTGTTGTACCTGGACACCGAGGCCGGCTCCGGCGCCGAAGCCTTCTACCAGTCGCTGCGCTACACCAAGATCGGTGAACTGCCCAACTACTGCCAAAGCCCGGACGGGCGCTACACCCCGACCGCCATCTACTTCAAGACCCTGGGACAACCTGCATGATTCCTGGCGAATTTCAGATCCAGCCTGGCGACATCGAACTCAACGTGGGCCGGCGTACCGCTACCCTGAGCGTGGCCAACAGCGGCGACCGGCCGATTCAGGTCGGCTCCCATTACCATTTTTTCGAGACCAACGACGCGTTGACCTTCGACCGTGCCGCCAGCCGTGGCATGCGCCTGAATATCCCGGCGGGCACGGCTGTGCGCTTTGAGCCGGGGCAGAGTCGTGAAGTGGAACTGGTGGAGCTGAGCGGCAAGCGCCGGGTGTTCGGGTTTGCCGGACGGATCATGGGCGACCTGTAGTTTTTCTGGTGTCTGCTCGGGCCTCATCGCAGGCAAGCCAGCTCCCACAGGGGAATGCGTTCCAAATGTGGGAGCGGGCTTGCCCGCGATAGAGAGCGAAGCGAACGATTTCAAACTTTCCTGAATCTCAAGGCATGCACATGAAGATTTCCAGACAAGCCTACGCCGACATGTACGGCCCCACCGTCGGTGACAAGGTCCGCCTGGCCGACACCGAGCTGTTCGTCGAAGTCGAACAGGACTTCACCGTCTACGGCGAAGAAGTCAAATTCGGCGGCGGCAAGGTGATCCGCGATGGCCAGGGCCAGAGCCAACTGCTCGCCCATGAAGTGGTCGACACCCTGATCACCAACGCGCTGATCATCGATCACTGGGGCATCGTCAAGGCCGACGTCGGCCTGAAAAACGGTCGCATCTTTGCCATCGGCAAAGCCGGCAACCCGGACATCCAGCCCGGCGTGACCATCTGCGTCGGCGCCAGCACCGAGGTGATTGCCGGTGAAGGCATGATCCTCACCGCCGGCGGTATCGACACCCACATCCACTTCATTTGCCCGCAGCAAATCGAAGAAGCACTGACCAGTGGCGTCACCACCATGATCGGCGGCGGCACCGGGCCGGCTACCGGCACCAACGCCACCACCTGCACCTCGGGCCCGTGGCATTTGGCACGTATGCTTCAGGCCTCCGACTCGTTCCCGATGAACATCGGCTTCACCGGCAAGGGCAACGCGAGTTTGCCGGAGCCGTTGATCGAACAGGTCAAGGCCGGCGCCATCGGCCTCAAGCTCCACGAAGACTGGGGTACCACCCCGGCGAGTATCGACAACTGCCTGAGCGTGGCTGACGAGTACGACGTGCAGGTGGCGATCCACAGCGACACCCTCAACGAATCCGGCTTTGTCGAAACCACCCTCGCCGCGTTCAAGGGCCGTACCATCCACACCTACCACACCGAGGGTGCCGGAGGCGGTCACGCACCCGACATCATCAAGGCCTGCGGCTTCCCCAATGTGCTGCCCAGTTCCACCAACCCGACCCGGCCGTTTACCCGCAACACCATCGACGAACACCTGGACATGTTGATGGTCTGCCATCACCTGGACCCGAGCATTGC
This sequence comes from Pseudomonas sp. Z18(2022), assembly GCF_036346535.1. NCBI lineage: Bacteria > Pseudomonadati > Pseudomonadota > Gammaproteobacteria > Pseudomonadales > Pseudomonadaceae > Pseudomonas > Pseudomonas sp. Z18(2022). Next base: position 545,527 of record NZ_JAOTOA010000002.1, on the reverse strand, counting down.
CGAAGACGTGGCCTTCGCCGAAAGCCGCATCCGCCGTGAGACGATCGCCGCCGAAGACATCCTGCACGACCTCGGCGCGTTCTCGATGATCAGCTCCGACAGCCAGGCCATGGGCCGCGTCGGCGAAGTGATCACCCGCACCTGGCAGACCGCCGACAAGATGAAAAAGCAGCGCGGCCCGCTGCCGGGAGACGGCGCAGGCAACGACAACTTCCGCGCCAAGCGCTACATCGCCAAGTACACCATCAACCCGGCGATCACCCATGGCATCAGCCATGAAGTGGGCTCCATCGAAGTGGGCAAATGGGCGGATCTGGTGCTATGGCGCCCGGCGTTTTTCGGGATCAAGCCGACCTTGATCCTCAAGGGCGGCGCGATTGCCTCAAGCCTGATGGGCGATGCCAACGCCTCGATCCCAACGCCGCAGCCAGTGCATTACCGTCCGATGTTTGCCAGCTTCGGCAGCTCGCTGCACGCCACCAGCCTGACGTTTATCAGCCAGGCGGCGCTGGCGGCAGGCTTGCCCGAGCAATTGGGATTGAAAAAGCAGATTGCGGTGGTCAAGGGTTGCCGCAGCGTGCAGAAAACCGACCTGATCCACAACGACTACCTGCCGGATATCGAGGTGGATCCGCAGACCTACCAGGTCAAGGCCGACGGTGTATTGCTGTGGTGTGAGCCTGCGGAGGTTTTGCCGATGGCCCAGCGTTACTTTCTGTTCTAGGCAAATTCACTGATCGCCTGGTCGGTCAACCTCTGGTTCAGGGTTATCAGCTCGGCGTTAATGCGGTCGAATGCGTCGCCATATTCCGAGTCGGACATTAGCCGCCCAGGCTCACTGTCAGCGCCAGAGCGGCCCAGGCGTTGCGCCGCCTGGCCGATAGTCTGGCGCAAGGCCTGCCTTGCACTCTCGCTCAGGCCGGCATCACCGGCCCACTTTTTCTGCGCAGCCTGGTAATCGATCAACGCGTCGAATTTTTCGGCAACCACTGCGTACTCAGCGTGATGGGCACGCTGCAGGAAGTCAGTCCACATTGGCTGTTCAAGCAAGTGGGTACGCAGCTGTTCCCCTTGATCGAGCGCTTTTACGCGTTCGAACGCCGAATCGACCATCGACGGGGTCACGTAGTCCTCGCGAAACATCATGGTCCTGGATTGCCACGGTAAATCCAGCCGGGTCGCCAACGGGACGGTATACGCCAAATAGATCTCGACCTCATCGATGTCGCCGATGGGCTCTCCGTGAGCGTCTTCATGCTGAACGCGCTGGCCCTGTTCGTCATACTCCGGAAATTTGACTCCCTGCTCCAGCAGCCGCGCCACGCGATCATGAGCAACGCGCCCCAGCTCATCCAACCGCCACTTGCCTCGGGCGAGTTTGAACACAGCCCTGCGCACTGAGGCCACATCCTCGCTGAAATAGGCTGACCGCAGCAGTACCACAACCCCCATCGAATTGAACAACTGTGCGCCAGCATCAACGCAGGCCGTGGTGTCTCTTGCCATCAAGAACAACTCTTCTCGCAGCAACACGTCTTCACCCATGGCCTCCAGCATGCGCCAGACTTTGGCGGTCAGTTCCGGCAACCATCGACCGCCAGGCGCCAGCGCATCGCCGGAGTTCCTGACGGCTCTGATTACGTCAAAAAAACCTTCCGAGCCAAACGCTCCCTCAAGCATTTCCCATAACAGCTGCCTGGAAGGCCACTCCTCATCCGAATAACCGCTTTTCCACAGGTCACTGTCAAGACTCCCTCTGGCAGGCATACGGCGATCCGGATCCCGCCCGGCAGCCTCAATGTACGACTTGAACCGTGCAAGCTCATCAGGCTCCAACCCGTCGCGGGAGAGGAAGGTTCGCGCCACAATCAGCGCCTTATCGGAGCCGGGCGCAAATTCGGGAACCCGAGATAGAGGGTTGCTCTGCATATCCAGGATGAAATCCGCTGGCCGGGGCACGCGGAACACGCCGGTGGGCCATTCCTGCAGGCCTGTGTCATTCAGTAAAAGTCTGCGCAACAGGGGCATCCGGCTGACATCGGGTGACAAGCCAAGCGGGTTAATGCTCAGGGCCAACTCTCTCAACTGAACACAGCCCTTCAGCCGCAGGACATCTTCAGACGTCAAGACAATGTGGTTGCCCCCCAGCGACAGCCGCCTCAGGTGTGGCATCTGCTCGATGGCCGCCGGCAGTTGAGTCAGCTCGCAGGCCTCCACATTCAATCGACGTAGCCCCCGAAAGTTTGCAAGGAACGGCACGATGTCCGCATCCGTCACATCCACGTCATACAACCCGACGTAGGTGACATGATCGAAGTTTGCCGTTAACGCAGGCAACGCTTGCAACTCCTCCCCCTGACCAACATGGGGCAGACCGATCCTGTTGCGATGAGCATCGGGCAACGCGTGTTGCAACGTGCCATAGAGACCATTGATGCCATGTAATTGCTGACCGCGGCCGTCAAAAGCCTGATAGCGCCCATCACCCACCCGTACCAGTATTTTGCGATCTGTCGCGTTCTTCGGACCAAGGCTGGCCCGCAACACCCCCTCAACGCCTGCCTCGCGTATTTCCAGGCGCAGGTTATCCGACCAACCCGGCAACGCCGGTAGGGTGTTGAGCATCAGGGCTTCAGTGTCAGGACCCGCCATGGCTTCCAGGTACAACCCCTCATAGGCCAGCGCAAGGCGAAACCGGCGCTGCATCATCCTGGCATTTTCAGCCAACTCCAGCGGAATACGTCGGCTGTCGACCATTTTCTGTAACTGCTTCGGCGGGACGTCTGCCAGCAGCTCTTGCGCCATCAGGCCAGGCAGGCTCGAGAAATCGCGTTGAATCAAGGCGACAGGACTATCGACCTTTGGCCGCTGCGTCTCGTAGATACTGCGCATCAAGCGCGCCTTGGCGCCTTTGGCATGGTTTTCCAGCTGATCGCGCAATGCATCAATGCGCGCCTGCGGGTCTTTTGGGGGATAGATCTCTATCAAGTCCTCCAGCTCGCGTTCATCCAGAAACTCGACAATACGCCTGGGCAATAGGCCGTTCACCAAGTCATCACGGCTGACCCTCAAGGTCTCGGCTCTGCTGGCACTCTGGTTACCGTATTTGACCGAGTCGCCCTCCAGGGTCGTCGCCACAAACGCCTCAATGGCCTTGGCCTTCGGCCACCTCGGCATTTCCACTGCAAGAGAGGCCGATTAACTGCACAAGGCGTCGGGGAGCAGGTTGGCCCGGATGCCTTGCGCTACCTGTTCAGCATCGTGGTAGGCCCTGAACTGGCGCAGCGTGTCGAGCAAAATGGCCGGTACCGGCTCGCCCTCCACGTGCACGCGGCGCAGCACATCCTCGCTCACATCCGCCACGTGTCGAACCTGCTGCAACTGGGTATCGCTCAAACCCTCCGTCATCGGCCCCAAACGCCGCATCAGCTTCACGCCCTCCCAACTGTGCGGGCTCTCTGCCTCATGATTCCAGAGGCCAGCGCCATTTTCCGTCAGTTTCGGTTGGTAGGCGTCTGACCGGGTGGGATGGATGATGCTGTAACGGTCAAGCACCGGGTCTTTCTGCAACGCATACCGCCGGCCTTCCAAGAGCAGCAGGGTTTTACCATTGAAGGTGTGCAACCCCCGCTCATCAGACGTGGCGGTTCCAGGTAGCGGCGAGGTGTGCTCGTAGGCTGACAGGTCCGGTTTCCATAGGCGGGTCTTGCCGCTGGGCAAGGTCACCGCCTTGAGCTGCTCGATGAAAGGCGAGACCGTAAAGTGCAGCGCCGCTCCCTGCACCACCAGCAACGCCAGGTTTTCCAGCACATCGGTGATGTGCGACCAACCGGCCTCGCGGTCACCTTGGCTCAGTTCGGTGACGCCTTCAACGATCTCGTAGAGCAGTTGGCCGGCCGTCACGGCAGTCATCACCACGCCCAACGGCGGCACGGCCATCCCCACCAGGTTCAAGGCGAACAGGCCGATGCTCAAGTAATGCGCCGCTCGCCGTGAACGCGAGGCCTCGTCAGCCTCCGCAGTGCTCACCGCCTGGTTTCGGGCATCCGCCAGCATCTGCCCGCGCAAGCTGGCATAGCGATACACCCAAAGGTCCACGCTCGTCACAAGACCGTTGAGCTCGTAGGCCTGGATATTGAATTCGGGGTCGGTCGCAGAAACGCGCACAGACGGCTGCGGCTCGTCATAGGAGGGTTCAGTGGAAAAAGACGGCGCCGTCAGTAACCGCCCCCACTCCGAACGCAACCACTGCTCCCCGAACGGCTGGGGAGGAGCGTCCACCACCAGTTCCGTCAGCCTGCGGTAGTAGTACGCACGATCCGCGTCGGCTACGAACCTTGCGAAAAATTGCTGATACTGCGTGGCTGTCCAGCCGTTGGAGCGGTCGGCGGTCCTACTGGCGCTCGCCGTCAAGCGATCGGTCAGCTCCTTGCTGAATTCCTCGAATGACTCATAACGCTTGATGGGATGGTCGGGGTCATCGGGGATGTAGACAATAACCCAGCACGGAAGACGAGGCTGGCGACAGGGAGCGATGATCAAGCATTCACGCAAGGCCAGGTTCATCAGGCTGAGGCGGCGGTACCGGACCCGTTTGCCGTCGAGCATGATGCGCTTTTCTCCCGTTTCCACGCGCTGCAACAGCGCGTAATCGCTGTGGCCGATATCGCCCTTGATCAGCGCCAGGTGAGCCGCCACCTTGAAGGCGTCTATCTGATAGCGGACATAGGGCTTGCGGCCGTCGGGATGGTGCAACATTGGCCGCAGGTAAGTCTGATATTGATCGCCCAGATCCAGCTCACGGCACAGTTGTGCGAAGGTATGGATTTCCAGGGTTGTGGTGTGGCGCTCGAAATGGCCCTGCTCATTCGGTGCCGTGATAAACCCCGAGGCGCTGTCGAAAAAATCCTCCTCGGCCTCGCGCGCCTCAAAGTTGCAGAGCGCGGCTTTGAGCAACGAAAACGTCTTGACCTTGAAACCGCCGGTCTTTGCACCAAAAGCGTTTTCGACCGGGAAATACAGGCGTAGCCAGGTTTGATTGACGTCCAGTACATGGCCGGACGCTTTTAATTTCGCCTCCAGCAATGGCTGGGCAAACGCTTGCAGCAGTTGGATGCTGCTGAAGTATTTCTCCAGTTTGTTCTGCGAAACACAACGGGCGTCCAGCAGCGTGCTGAGCTGATCCTTCTGCGCCTGGGAAGCAGCGGCATACCAGGCAGGAATATCTGGCGAGGTTTCTTTGAGGGCCCGGCGACGCGGTGGCGAGCTGTTGATGAGGCAGGTCGGAATCGCCTGTTTGATCAACGTGTAATGTTGCCCTTTATCTCCGGGCGGGAGGGTTGGTGGGGTGGTAACCGTGAGATCCGGCATGGGATGACAACCTCGTAATGAGTAAGGTTGCCATCTTATGCAGTGGTTTTTTGAAGCATGTGATAACTATATAGCAGGGCTCGATCAGAGCAGCTCACGCGGATTGGACGCCGCTTTCCGTGCCTCCACGTCCCTCCTGAAGACGCACGTGTCCAGGAGGAACGCACCGAGGCATCAAGCCTCCCGATGTGAAAAATATTACGTGAACAACGTTTTTATCATCTCGTCGGAGTATTGGTAATTCATGCGCAGTTCTGCCCCCGCTGGAATATCTTGCGTCGCAAATACCACTGGCAGGGTGTAGTCCTTTCTTTTTGGTGTGGCGCTCTCGCCCACTCCCAGCATCAGGTCCGCCTCAATCTCGAAGGACACGGCTTCCACGTTATAGCCCTGGGCAGCCTGGCGTAGCGGCTTGCCATCCGCGTCATATTCCAGAACCGTGTTTATTCTGGAAAGGATGTTGTCTCCCGACAGGAAGATCGGCTCACTGGTGAGCACGTCTATCTTGAGGGTTGGCCTGTCGCCGACACGCATGGTGTAGGTGTGCCCTTCGGACCCGAAAATTCCTGTGGGAAGAATGGTCCCGCCATACACACCGACTATTTCGCCTTTGGCGATACGCCGGTTGGCAACGACCATGTTTTGTCCTATCAGGGACTTTTCTTGCGGCACCTGCATATCCTGCTCAATGAACGCGCGCACCTGCAGTTTTTCTTCATACAGCGCGCCGACGCCCTCATATCCTTCAAACTTGATGTAAGGCTTGATGGGCTCTGAGGTGTAGTGAGTACCGGACTCCAGGGTGATGCTTCTCTCCAGCTTGCGAATACGCACCGGCCTGCCCTGGAGATCTCTCAACGGGTACTTGCCGTTGTTGGCACGCACGTAAGTCCCCGGCGGGTGTTGCCTGACCGTAAAGTGAATTTGCTGCCTCATGGTGCGAAGTTCGTCTGACGTATAGGGCGCCGCCGCCATGGATTCCACGGCCTCCTCAAATTCACTGTCAGACCCGCCGCCCGCCAAGCCTCTGCGCGTCCAGCCTCCCGCCACCTCCGGCTTGGCGACAATGCCGCTGCTGACCAGTTCGTAGGGGTTATTCGGGTTCTGCACCCACAACAGATAATGCTGACCGTCGCCCGCGTCCGGCATGCTTGCAATAAAATACGGTGCCTTGTTGAACTCAATGGCACGCGCCTGTGAAAGCTGCAAACCCGGCACCGCGTCGGCTTCAACCAGCGCCTCAAGGGGTTCCCGGGGGAGCCGCATTTCGGCGATTTCCTGGCGGGTCAGCCTGCCGATCAGTTCGCCCTCCTTGATTGCCAGTTGCGCATGCAGGTCATCGGCTTTCTCTTTGTAGACGGTCGCCGACAGTTCCTGGGCCTGCTGTTTTTCATGCAGCGCGGCCAACTGTTGCTGGTAAGGCTCGCTTTGGGCATCGAACTGCGAGCGGTATTTCCGGGTGACATAGTCTTGCCAGAATTCCCGAGACAGCAGCGCCTGAAACTCTTCGGCGGAGTTATCCAACGCGATCACCTTGGCATAGGCACCGTCCAGCATCGTGGGCGTGACCCCCGCCATGCCGATGAACGTGACGTGCTGTGGCTGCCCCGGTAATTGCAGGCGGTCCTTGAGGCCGTAGCGATAGGCCAGACGGATTTCCACCTCCTCTGCCAAACGCTGCCTATGGGGCAGTTTATCGGCCGTGGACACGGCAGGGTCGTTGACGATGGCTTCGCTGCGCTGGATGTCCGCCGCCGCGATCTTGTCGACCTCATGCAAACGCAACAGCCCCTTGGACAACTCGGACAACTGTGTGCCCAGGGTCTGATCCATGGCCTGCGTCCGGGCCTTGTAGAGCAGGGTCCTGACCTCCAGGTTACTGAACGAATACGCAGCACGGTCGCAGCAACCCGGCTCGCCGGCCAGGTCGAACAGTTCCTTGCGCAGGCGTTGGGACTCGGGGGTGTTTTCGCTGATGCTGTCGATCACCTCCCAGACTCGGCGCCGCAGGTCGCTGCTGTCGGCCTTCGTCAGGTCCAGGCGCTGCAGAATCTCGAAGAAAGGTGCCGCGCCTTCCTGCTCCTGCAATACACGCCATTGGGCGCGGCGCAGCGTGACTTGCTCCCCGGGCAACCCAAGGACCCAGCGCTGGAACGGGTTTTGCGAAGCCGTGCCCACTGGCGCTCTGGTCGAACTATTCAGTGCCGTGGCGACCAGGCGGCTGGGGTTATCCGGAGTCGCCAGCCGGGCCTGTTCAAGGCGGGCACGGTAGGCGCTCACCTGTTGCACAGTGGCCACCGACAAAGGGTTATTGCTCACGTCGGTCACGTTATTCACCTGGGCCATGCGGCCCAGGTTCGCCTCTGACGGGGCGATGACCGCATCCGGGATCGTCGTGATCTGGTTATTGTTCAGGTATATCTCGTTAATCCCCGTGTGCTCGGTCAGCCCGGCAGGCCACGTATCAATGCCGGTATTTCTCAGGTCCACCGTACGTATGTCAGTCAGCAGGCTGAAGTCCGGTGCCAGGCCCAGCGGGTTGTTAGACAGCCACAAGGCCCTGAGGGTGATGCGCCCAGACAGGATGCCGACGGCTGTCGGGGTCAGCCGGATCTGGTTGCCGTTCAAGGTCAAACGAGTGAGGCCATTCATTTCGCCCAGCGCCAGCGGCAATGCCAAGAGTCGGTTGTTCGACATATCCAGCCAGCGCACCTGTCGGAATCGCGTGAGAAACCCTTCCGGCGAAGCATTCAGGCCCATGTTTTTCAGTTTGAGCGAGCCCACATGGCTGAAATCGACATCCAGATCCGGCAGGCTGGGCAGACTCAGGCCACTGAGGTCCAATTCATAGCCGATCGGTGTACCGTCGAAGGCGCTCACCTGCTGGCCTTCCTTGCGCCAGCACTGGAGGATCCGTTGCCGCGCCATGAACCTGTCGTCGGCGGCCGAGAAGTTGAGGCCCCGCTCCGAGGTGAGAACGTAATGCTGACTCGTACCGCCCCCCGAAAACGCCCAGGCGTTCAGCTGTCTTTCCAGCGTGTCAAATTCCCGTTCGACCTTGAGCAGGTCGTCTTCTGACGCCCCCCAGATAAACCGCTTGAGTTGCGCAATGGTTTTCTTCGGATAGATGCGCCGAAACCTTTCAAGCCTGGGGTTGGGGCTGTCAAACGCGTCGAGATGCTCGGCGTTCATCAACTCGGGCCGCACCAGGTCCAGGCGTTTCCAGTAACGGTCAAACTTCATCCAATAATCGGAGGGAAATTGATTACCGTGAAGCAAGGTCACGTTGTTGATCCTGGCCATCGCTTCCAACTGATCGTCCAGCGGGTTGAGGTGTGAGGAGGGCGCTTCCCTTAGTTGGTTGTAACGCAAGTCGAGGAGCTGCAGGCCCGTCTGATGTTGCAACCCCGTCGGCCACTGAGCCAGTTGCGTGTTGCTCAACCTCAGCTTCTTCAAGCGGTTCATGCCACTGAAGTCCGGGGTCAGGCCCAGCGCATTACCCGACAGGTCGAGCTCTTCAAGGTTGCCCAAGGCGCCCAGTGTTGCGGAGCTTTGCGGGGTCAAGCGGATGCGGTTGGAGCGCAGATTCAACAAGGTCAGGTTGTTCATTTCGCCGATCACATCAGGCAGCTCGGTGAGCCCCACGCTGATAATGCCCAGCTCTTTGACGTGGGTGAAACGCTTGATAAATGCTTGAGCCGTATCGGACCACTTGATGCCATACAGCTCAAGCGCCCGAACATGGCTGAAATCTGCATTCAGCACCGGTAACTCCTGCTCAGGACCTGCGTGCAACGAGAGGGTGTCGGTCTTGCGGCGCCAGCAGCTTTCGATCCTATCGGCAAAACCGCGCGCCCAACCTCCTGCACGGTCATACGCAGTCACCGGATTTTTCGGGGCGTTGGCTCGCACCCAGACCTGCAGGTCACGTTGGAGGGTTTTGTATTCGAGTTCCAGCGCCGTCAACCTGGCGTGCGGGTCGGGCGCCAGTGAAGCAATAAAGTGGGTGAGTTCTGCCTCGTTTAAGGTCGGATACAGTACCCGGGCCCGGGTTTTCGCCCTGGCCCGCGAAGAGCTGAAAACGTCGGCGACCATCTTTCGAATGCCGCTACCGCCCAACAGACGCATGGAGGGGTCGTAGGCCGGTTTACGCACAGGATTGGCCAGCAACACAGCGCGCAACTGTTCGCGAGGCAAGGGGGAAGCTGTAACGGCCTGCTTTAACTGGCGTGCGTCGGTCATCGCCAAGGCCTGACGCTGCGCGACAGACAAGGCATCCCAGGCAGCGGCGTAAACGTCCCCGGGCATGGGCGCCTCAAACAAACCGTCTTCCCTCAGGACCAGCGTCTTGACCTGCACCGCGTTGGGGGAACCGATCGCATCCAGCAGCGGCCCCGTGGCCGAATATTGGCGCAGTTCCATCCGCGTTCCTTGCGGCCATCCAGGCAACGTTTCCACGCTATGCAAGGCCAGGCGCAGGCTGTCCAGATTGCCCGGCGTGTCCAGGTGAAGCCCCTCATAGGCACGCGACACCCGCACTTCCTGCTCATACCACTTCGCTTGCTCGATGCGCGGAGGTGGCAACAAGCCGGTGTCGTGAAACGCCTGCTGCGCTTCGACCGTCAACCCGCTGAGTAACTGCTCAGCCACTGACGTCGGCAGCATGGGGTGGCTGGCCATCACCCTCTGCACGTCGGGATCGACGGAGGCAGTCAATGCCTTGTAACGCTCTTCAATCAACGCGCTTTTGAACGTATCGACGGTGTCGGCGATGTGCTGACGTAATTTACCCGCCCGTACCGCCTGCGCGTCCAACGCACTGCCCGGGACGTCCTTGAGCTGCGGATCAATGCCCTGCAACGTGTTCAATACTTGCTCAAGTAACTGCCCCCGAATCAGTTGCTCGTCCGTGAGTACGACCACTCGCGTGGGCCAGGACGCCAGCGCCTCACTCTGCCAGAGCACCCTGCCGTGACTGGCCAGGACCCGCAACGCCACGTCTGTGGGCAGCATGCCGTGTCGCTGCATAATCTGCAGTTGCAGCGCCGGATCGGCCTTGGCGTACTCGGCAGGTTCAGCGCTGCTCATTTGCTCGACAAAGGTCGTCAAGGCTTGATGGGCCTTGAAGCGCTCGAGGGTGTCGTTGAGCATCAGGGGCACCGGCTCATGCTCGACAACCGCCTGACGCAACACGTCATCCTCCACACCGCTGGCGGCACGGGCTTGCTCCAGCCGCTCGGGACTAAGCGGCGTCTGTTCAAGCCCCAGGCGCCTGATCAGGGTCTGACGGTCCCAGGTCAGCGGCGCGTCCACCTCGTGGCTCCAGACACCGGCATGGTTATGCCCAAGCTGCGGTTGATAAGCATCGGCTCGGCTGGGGTGGCGAATATGATGCTGCCCTGTTTCAGCGTCCTGTACGACACGGAAATAATCGCCATCGAGGGCCAGGATGGTCTGGCCGTTGTGCTGGTAAAGCCCCAACTCATCCGGCGTTGCATCGGCGCCCAACTCAATGGGCACCTTGTAAGGCGACAGGTCAGGGTTCCACAGCAGCTGCTTGCCCGACGCCAGGGTGACGGGCCTCAGATTGTCGACCACTCCCGCTGTGTTGATACTCGGCAACACCTTGGCCCCGACGCCCAGCATCGCGACATTGAGGGCAACGCTGGAAAAGTGTGCCCACATCGTTTTCACATCGCCTCGCTCATAGGCTTCGATGCCTTCATACACTTCAAAGCACATCTGCGTCGCACCCACGAGCAGCATGACCGGGCCCAGCCCCGGCACGACAAAAGCGGCGAGATTGAACACGCTGATCACCGCATCCACGTAGCCCTCCAGTCGCGCGATGCGTGCCTTTTGGTCTTCATCCCCGGTGGGCACCGCGACGGCGCGGGCATCGGCCAGAATCTTGCGCACCTGCGCCTTACGCAGTTGTTCCCACAGGTTGCCGTTGACGCCCGCCTCCTCTACGGGCAATCGCTTGGGCGTTGCCGCCAAGGGGTAATCACCCGCCACGCCGTTACCATTGGCGGGTTTGTACAGCAGGTTGAATTGCCGGAAAAACCTGCCCTGGTCGCCCTGGGGCACGAACCGGCTGAAAAAGCGCCGGTACGACACACCGTGCAAGCGGGTTCTGAGGTCGGCCATGAACTCGCTACTGGACGCATACTCCTTGAGCGGTTGCTGTGGGTCATGGGGAATGTGTACCAGCAGCCGCTCGACCCTGTCAGAGTCGAGACGCGCGGGGCCAATCAGCAAGGGCCCCACCAGCACGCTGCCGAACACCTTCAGCGCGGCAAACGTCACGGGTTTGCCATCGAGAGTGGCCTTGCCCGGGTCAGTGATGACCTGTTGGATCATGCGATAGCCGTCGGCGCTGATCCCCCATTCGGGCTGGTGCATCGCCACCTCGGCGCTCAGCGCCAACAGTTGTCGCTGATGCTCTCGCAATTGAGTTTCCAGAGCGGCGCGCTGGCTGTTATCCGTGGGTTGGACAATCGCCTTGAGGTGCTTCTGATACAAACCGCCCAAGTCCAGAGTGCGGCACAGCTGGGCAAACTCATGGGGGTTTATGGCCAGGGCGGCACCTTTGATCGCCTCGGGGCTCGGGATGATTTCGCCGTCATACGCGCTCCAGGTTGTGATGACCTGGCAATCTGCACACTCACTGGCTTTTTCTTCGTCGGGAACGAAATTGGCCAGGGCCGCCTCCAGCAGGGAAATACCCCGGTACTCAAAGCGTTGCGACGGGCCACGGTGCTGGTCGAAGACAAACGCACCGCCCAGATCGCCGCGAGCGTTAACCTCATACTTGCTGGCGAAATAGACGTTGTTGACGTCCAGATCCAGGTTGAAGCGTTGCTTGATGGCGTCTTTAAGCGGCTGCTCGGCAAACGCCTTTACGTCCCTGATCTCGCCCAGGGTGTTCTCGACCTGGTTCAGGGCCTCGCGATAACGGGTATGGCTGTCAGCCAGGTCAGCCTTTTGCTGATGCGTGGCGTTCAGGTACCAGTTGGGCAGTTCCATCTGGTGGTTGGCGAGTTCTTCCTGGCGCCGGTTCAAGGCCCCGAGAAACCAGGCTGGGACGCGGTTTTTGAGAAAGTCGTAATGCACACCCCGAAGGTCAACGTTGAACGTGCCTTCGGGGGTGGGGTTAATGGGTTGTTCTGACATATCGGGCCATCCATGACGGGCTGTAAAGAATCCAACCTATCGAATTGCGCTGCCTGAACGTCCCTAGATATGTAGGTGAATCAAAATGCTCACCGGCAATGAACGACACCTGACGCAGGTGTACTTAGAGCGGATGCTTTTCCAGCAGCTCTCGGCTCAACGTCTCGATCAACTCGGACTCTTCTATCTGCCACTGCGCTGCCAGCGTATCGGCCTGCTCGGTATAAGCGCTGCCCGACAGTTCGCCCGATGAAGAGCGATCATGCAGGCTGGCCTGATGCACATCAAACGGTTTGCGCTTCGCCTCGAACTGCGGGCGGTAGGTGTTGGTCACATAGTCTTTCCAGAAGTCCCGCGCCAGCAATGCTTGAAATTCCGCCGGGGAGTTGTCCAGGGCAATGACCGCGTCGTACGCCTGATTGAGCATCGGCGCAGTGACTTGCCCCAACTGGATGAACCTGGCCTGGCTGGGCGCCGCCGGCAGCTTGAGGCGGTCCTTGAGGCCGTAGCGGTAAGCCAGGCGGATTTCGACTTCTTCCAGCAGGGCAATGCGGGCATCTTGTTCCAGAAGCGTCAGCCCCGGCGTGCTGCGGATCGCCGCCGTCCGACGCTCGATATCCGTCAGGGCCATTTTCTCCACTTCATCCAGGCGGAACAGCCCACGTGCCAACTTCAACAGCTGCGCCGCCTGCTGCCCCTGCTCTGCCTGGGACTCGGCCCGGTAGACCAGCGACATGATCTCCAGATTGCTGAACGACAAGGACGCACGGTCACAACACGCCGGGCGTCCCGCCCATTCGAACATTTGCTCGCGCAATGCTTCAGACTTGACACTGTCCTGGGTAATCGTATCGATGACCGCCCACACCCGCTGCTGCAGATCTTCTTCGCCAGCGCCGGCGTTTTCCAGGCCCGCGAGCAGGTTAAAGAACCCGTCAGCTTTCTCATGCCTGGCCAATGCTGACCATTGCGCCTCGCGCGTCGCCAGTTGGTCCGCTGGCAGGTCGACAGTCCAGCGCAGGATTTGCCTAGAAACCTGAGGGTTCGGTCGAGTCGGCACGCCGGCGCCCACGGAATAAAACCTGAAACCCGATTCAGCCCGGTTACGTGCCAGGTCAGGATGCTCTCGCTCAAGGCGATCCCAGTAATCATTCAGCCGTTGCTGGGTTGCCTCGGACAGTGGGTTGTTGGCGAGGCTTGTTACGTTATTGGTCCGTGCGATCCGCTCCAGGTTTTCAGCCGAGGGTGCCACCACGCTGTCGGGAATGGTGGTGATCCGATTGTTGTCCAGCACAACCCAATCGAGCGACGGTTGCTCAAACAAACCCACCGGCCACGCCTCAAGTTGCGTATTGCCGAGAGCGAGTCCACGCATATCGGTGATTGCGCTGAAATCCGGCGCCATGCCCAGGGGATTATTCTGCAGCGACAACACTCTGAGGGTGGTTCGCTCGGACAACACTCGTGCGGTTTCAGCGGTCAATCGAATGCGGTTGAAGCTTAGATTCAGGCGGGTCAGGCCGTTCATGTGCTCCAGTGCCTGGGGCAGCCGTGTCAATTGGTTGCCCGCCATGTCCAGCCAGCGCACGTGCCGAAATCGCGTCAGAAAACCGTCCGGCGAACTGCTCAGCTCCATTTTCCTCAACTTCAACGAACCCACATGGCTGAAGTCGGCATCCAGGTCCGGCAGGCTCGGTAACCGCAGTTCGCTCAGGTTAAGTTCCAGGCCGATCGGAGTGCCGTCGCTAGCCAGTTGTTGTGCGGTCTCGCGCCGCCAGCAGCGCAGGATGCGACCCATCGCCTGGTACCGATGCTCTTGGGCAGCGTCCGCTTGTACTACCCGTCGAAGCGCCCTGTATCTTTGCGACTCGCCCACTCCGGAGAATGCCCAAGACGACAGCTGGCTGTTCAACCGCTCGTACTCTTGCTCCAGGGCTGCCAATTTCGCCTCCGCCTCCGCCTGCTCCAGCGGTTGCAGGAAGGCTTGCACCTGCTCATCGTCGAACTCGGGGTACAGATCGCGAACCCGGGTGGCCTGCGGGTCCACTACCTCAAAGGCGCCGGGCTGCCCGCCCACCAATAGCTCCGGCCGCGTATCTGTCAGCCGTTGCGAATACGCCTTGAGCTGTTGATAGCCGTCCAAGGAAAACGGATTTCCTTGCAGCAGGGTCACGCGATTGATGCGGGCTTGCGCCTCCAGTTGTTCAGGCGCGGGATTGAGGATGGCGGGCGGCACTTCCCGCAATTGGTTGTTGCGCAGATCCACCAGTTGCAGGTTCGGTTGTTCCACAAGCCCAGTAGGCCACTGGCTGATGCCGGTGTCACTCAGGTTGAGACTCTGCAATTGGCGCAGCCCGCTGAAATCCAGCACGCGCCCCATCAACACATTTCGCTGCAGGTTCAGGGTTTGCAGCGTACTCAACCCCTCCAGCAGGGCGATATCCCTTGCACTCATGGGAATCAGGCAGTCACTCAAGTCCAGGTGAGCCAACTCTTTCATGTCGGCAACCGCCTCGGGAATACGGCTAAAAAACGCGACCTTGATACGCAGGCGCTTGAGCCGGGTAAACCTCTTGAGGAACCCACCGGCGCGATCCTTAAAGGTCGAACCATCAAGGACCAGTTCCTCAATATGGTTGAAGCTTGCGTTCAACGGGGGCAACTCTCTCGCCAATTGCAGGTTCAGTGTCGTACCACTGCGACGCTGCCAGCAGCGCTGGAGCTTGAGGGCGATGGCCTGTCTTTCCGCGATCTTCCAGCGGTGGTCGCCAGGTTGTGAGGCCGGCTCTTGCACCCAGGCCGACAACTCCTGTTTCAAGGTCGCAAACTCGCCCTCCAGCCGGCTCAATTCATTACGGGGAGAGCCGCCCAGGTTTTGCAGAAATGCATCGGCTTCACCCTCGGTAAAGTCGGGGTACAACTTGATGATCCGACCGCGTGGTGTGCGCAACAGGCTTGCCAGTTGCTGACGCAGGGGCATGCCACCGATCAGCCGCGAACCGGGCGCAAGATCAGGCTTGAGCACCCGCTGTTCATGCAACACCGACTGCAAGTCATCCCGTGGCAACGGCGCCTGTTCCACAGCCTGTTTCATCCGCAGGCCATCGCGCAAGGTGAAACCCAGCGCCTGCCGTTCCTCGGGCGACAGGTAGGACAGCACCGCGCAATACAGGCTGCCGGCACCGTCCTGGGCAAAGCCGGAGCCATCGTTGACCGACAACACGCCCCGCACTGGCGACTGCGCGTCGCCGATGCTGTCCAGCAGCCGGCCCTGTGGCCCGCCTTCTCGCAATTCAAACCGCGCCTGCGCCGGCCAGCCGGGCAGGGTTTCAAGGCTGCGCAACGCCAGCCGTTCGCTGTCGACACCGGCGGAAATATCCAGGTGCAGCCCTTCATAGGCCCGGGTCAGGCGCAGCTCCTGCTGGCACCACTGCGCCCACTGATCGATCCGTGGCGGCAGTTCACCGGGGCGGCCGAGGGCTTCCAGTTCCGCCTCGGTGGCGTGTTCCAGCAGTTGCTCCACCACGGCGTCCGGCAGGTGCCGGTAGCGCGCCTTGACCCGCCCGATCAAGGGGTCGGCGGCCGTATTCTGCGCATCGTAGAGGGATTCAAAAAGCGTCAGCCGGTTGTGCTGCGCATCGGCTGCGATCTCTTTGCGCCACGCGCGGGCCCTCTCGGCCACCCTCATCTGCGAGGTCCCGGGCACGCTGCTCATGTCCACTCGGTTGGCCTTGAACAGAACCAGCATGCTCTCCAGCAACGAGCCCTGAGTACGGGTGTCTTCACTGACCACAAACGTGACGCGCTGGGAGCTTCCTTGCGGCCCGGGCGGGTCTTCCCAGATAACCTTCATCCGGCTGTCCAACACCCGCCAGGCCGGCTTCTGCGGCAACAGGCCCTGGCTGCGCATGATTTTGAACTGCAAGCCCAGGTCCGCCTGGGCGAAGACTCGGGGATCATCACTGGCGATCTGCTGCGCGAAGGTTTCAAGGTCATGCTCGATACGAAAACGGCTGAGGGTGTCGCTGAGCTGCGCCGACGGCCGATCCTGCTCGACATACTGGCGGCGCAAGGTGTCGTAGTCGGCACCACAGGCCGTGCGCACGCGCTCAAGCTGGGCATCGCTCAGGGCCTGGGCGCGATACCCCAGGCGCTGCATCAGGGTCGGGCCGTCCCAGGTCAGCGGGTCTTCAGCGCCATGGGTCCAGATACCCGCTCCGTTGTGCTCCAGGGGCACCGCGTAGCCATCGGCACGGGTTGGATGGGGAATTTGATACTCGCCACTGACCGGGTTTTGTTCCACCACATGGTTGCCGCCGTCGAGGGGCAGAATGTGCTGGCCGTCATGGCGATGCAGGCCCAGCTCATCGGGCACTGACTCGGCGGGCAGCTTCACGTCGCTGCGATAGGGCACAAGGTCCGGTTTCCACAGGCGTTGCTCGCCGTTGGGCAACTTGACAGGCTGAAGTTCGTCGATCAACGGCGGCGTCTCAACCTTGGGCAATTTCGCCAGGCCCTTGCCGACCCCGGCCATCAGCCCCAGCATGGCCAGGTTCTGTGCCACGTCGATCAGGTGCTGCCGAGCGGCCTCGCGGTCACCCTGTTCCCACTCCATCACCCCTTCGAACGTCTCGTACAGCAGTTGCTCGACCATCACCGCCATCATCACTTCGCCCAGCACCGGCACGAACATCGATAGCAGGCCAACCGCCGCAAATCCGCCTTCCAGCCAGTGCGCAAGTTTCTGTGCGCGAACCCGCGCATCCACATCGGCGGTGGGCACGGCCTGGTGACGCGCATCGGTAATGATCTTGTCGCGCCCGCTCTCATACAAGTCAGTCCACAGGTCGACATTGGCCGACCACAGCCCATGCCGGGCGACGACCATCGGCTGCAGTTCAGCCCCCGCATCGGTTTGGCGTGTGGCCGTTTTTTCCGGCGGCCATTCCTGAGGCTTGAGCAGCATCGACGCGAGCGGGTTCGTCACGTCGAAGACGCTCTGGAACACCGGCGACTTCACGACGGTGCTGAGCATTGAAGTGGCGTTCGACTCGGCCCGGGTAAACCGACTGAAGTAATACGGGTGCTTGGCGGCGTCGACAAACTGGCTGAAAAACCGCTGATAACGCGTGGGTTGCGGGCCCGTCGCCGCCGTGACCTGGGCCGGGTCCGTCGCCAGCAATTGGCGGGTGAGTTCTTTCTTCAAGTCATCAAAGCGGTTGTAACGCTTGAACGGATGCTCGGGATCATGGGGCACGTAGACAATGGAGACTTCGCCGTAGCGGTATTTTTCGGTGAGCTCGAACGACACGCAGCCCTTGAGCTTGAGCCCCATGACACTGAGCGAAGAAAACCACACCGGCTTGCCGCGCAGCGTAGGGTTGCGTTCGCCGTTAATGACCTGCAGCACCATGGCGTAGTCATCCGCCTCGATGTCTTTCTTGACCAGGGCCATGTAGGCCGCCGCTTTCATCGCATCCTTCTGGCTGGTGATGATGGCCTCGCGCAGGACGGTGTCGACGTGCGCCTCTTCGGTCCCCAGGTTGTCCTTGAGGTAGGCCTGGTACTGCGCGCCAATGTCCAGGCTGCGGCACAAGTTGATGAACTGCTCGATAGTCAACGAGCTACTGACCGGCGCACCGTCCTTGGTGACGAATTGGGACGCCTCGTCATAGAAGTCCGCGCCGCCTTCGTCCGCTTCGAAGTTGTGCAAGGCCGCGTGCAGGAGTGAGACGTTCAACACATTGAACTCCCCGACCTTGAGGTCAAACACCCCCAATTTCACGGACTTTTCCAGCTTGATAAAGGTGTCGTCGACATCCAGTTCAACCTTGAAACGATCCTTGAGCGCCTTGACCAGTAGCGGTTTGGCAAACGCCTCGACCGCCGGCACGTTGGCCATGCGGCCATCCACCGCTTGCTGCGATTGCAGGCTGGTGCGGGTGTAGCGTTTCAGGGTCTGGCGTTGCTCGGATGTCAGGCCCTGGAACCAAGGCAACTGATCAAACGCATTCACCTGCTTCTCCAGACGCTGTCGGGCAAATGCCTTGATCAGCCACTCGGGCACTGCATGGGTAATAAAGTCCTGATTGGACAGGGACAGGTCCGGAGTGCTTGCTTGCCGTGATGTCATGCTCGCACGCTCTGCACGTTGAATGAGGGTTGCAAGCCCAATGCCCTTGAGCACCGTTCCGGCCCCCCTTGGCTGGATAGTCTGGTGGCCCACAGGATCTGGTCGGTCAACGCCACGAATCGGGCGAAGAATTGCTGATGCTCCGTGGGCTCGACCATGGTTGGGCGACCGAGGCCCGGTTTGGGCCAGTTTTTCAGCCGGCGCGTCAGCTCCTGCTCGAACGGGTCAAAGGTTTCATAACGCTTGATCGGGTGTTCCGGGGTGGCGTGGATCAGGCTCTGGGGAATGGCAGCCTTGATGTGGTCGTAGTGACGGCGCTGAACGCCGGAAACGGGCGTTTGAGAGGTTGGCATACACACCTTCCTTGGAAGAGGAGAAAGGTGATTACCTTAATCACCCACCTTCCAGGGCCGGGCGTAACTATGTAGCGGGCAGGTAGCGGGCAGGTAGCGGGCAGCGCTTACTCGACGACGAGGCGGCCCAACCGCTGCTTGAGCATCTGGTTTTCGGCACGCAGTTGCTGCACTTCTTCCAGCAGGTCCAGCGCCAGGGCGACGCCTTCCCATTCCAGCTCCAGGTCCTTTTGCAGCGCCGACGCACGCTTGGCCAGGGCCAGTTCGTAATCGGTGAAACGCCAGGACTCCGGACTCGTCCCCACCGGTTCAACAATGCCGTGCTCGACGATTTCGATCACGTAGGCCACCGACAGATCGGTGGCCTCACAGAATTCTGCCATGTTCACTTGAACCAAACGGGGACTGCTCATCGTTAGCTACTCCATGATTCTCTTGGATCGAAGGCGGCTTTTTGTGCCAGTTCCTGCCACAACGCCTTGACCTCGTCGTCGGTGTTTTTCGGCATCACCGCCTTGAGTTGCACAAACAGGTAACCGCGCTGCCCGGCCTTGTTCAACAAGCCGTGGCCCTTGGCGCGCATGCGCTGGCCGTTCTGGCTGCCGGCGGGCACCTTGAGGTTGATCTTGCCAGTGAGGGTCGGCACCGCCACCTCGGTACCCAGCGCGAGCTCCCACGGGGCCAGCGGCAGGGTGATGATCAGGTCTTCGCCTTCCACATCGAATTTGGGGTGCGGCGCGAACTTGATGATCAAGTACAGATCACCTGCGGCCCCACCGCCAATCCCCGGCGCGCCCTGGCCCTTGAGGCGGATGCGCTCGCCGTCGGTCACACCGGCCGGGATCTTCACGTTCAGGCTCTTGGTGGTGTTGCTGACGTGCTGGCCGGCCGCGTTGTACTGCGGCACCTGGAAGTTGACCTGCTTGGACTCGTTGGACAGGGTCTCTTCGAGGAAGACCGGCAGTTCCATTTCCACATCTTGCCCTCGACGCCCGGCACTGCGGCCCTGGGCGCCACCAAAACCGTTGCCGCGGGAACCGAAGATCGAGCTGAAGAAGTCCGAGAAGTCGCCGGTGTCCTGGCCACCGCCGCCGTAGCCGCCACGGCTCTGCCAGCCTGGCGGGCCCTGGAACGGCTGGCCATGCTGGCCGTATTTGCGCAAATCGTCGTATTCGGCGCGCTTGTCGGCGCTTTTCAACGCTTCATAGGCTTCGGACGCGTCCTTGAACTTGGCTTCAGCGTCCTTTTCCTTGCTCACGTCGGGGTGATATTTGCGCGCCAGCTTGCGATAGGCGGCCTTGATCGTCTTGTCGTCGGCAGTCGGCTCGACGCCGAGAATCTTGTAATAGTCTTTGAAGTCCATCGGGGGTTTCACCGTCCGTTATCGATATCGCACTGCCAGCGTCACAGCATGCGCCTGTTTGCGGCGTCTGGATTGACCGATCTCAATCTTGTGACCGAAGGGTGCGTCAGAAGTTTATCGGCGCTGCGGGCAGAATCCTGCAGCCACCAACCGTATGGAGGGGATTTGGGGGCAAACACCGGGCTTTCAAGGTAACAAGTGTGCTGTATTTAGCGGATAGTCGGCCTACGCATCTGCACGCGGGTGGCATACACTGCGCGGCCGTTTTTCAACCGGAACCCGATTGACATGAAAAACCCATCCCCAGCCCGTGCCTGCGGTATCGACTTCGGCACGTCCAACTCCACCGTCGGCTGGATTCGTCCCGGCATGGAAACGCTTATCGCGCTGGAGGACGACAAGATCACGCTGCCGTCGGTGGTGTTCTTCAACTTCGAAGAGCGCCGCCCGGTGTACGGCCGCCTGGCCCTGCACGAGTACCTGGAAAACTACGAAGGCCGGCTGATGCGCTCCCTCAAGAGCCTGCTGGGTTCCAAGCTGATCAAGCACGACACCAGCGTATTGGGCACGGCGATGCCGTTCACCGACCTGCTGGCGCTGTTTATCGGCCAGCTCAAGAGCCGCGCAGAGACCACCGCCGGGCGTGAGTTCGACGAAGTGGTGCTGGGCCGCCCGGTGTTCTTCGTCGATGACGACCCGATGGCCGACCAGGAAGCCGAAAACACCCTGGTGGACGTGGCCCGCAAGATCGGGTTCAAGGACATCTCGTTCCAGTACGAGCCGATCGCCGCGGCGTTTGACTACGAGTCCACCATCGAGAAAGAAGAGCTGGTGCTGATCGTCGACATCGGCGGTGGTACCTCCGACTTCTCCCTGGTGCGCCTGTCGCCCGAGCGTCGCCAGATCGACAACCGCCACGACGACATCCTCGCCACCGGCGGCGTGCACATCGGCGGGACCGACTTCGACAAGCAACTCTCCCTGGCCGGCATGATGCCGCTGTTCGGCTACGGCAGCCGCATGAAGAGCGGCGCCTACATGCCCACCAGCCACCACATGAACCTGGCGACCTGGCACACCATCAACTCGGTGTACTCGCAAAAATCCAAGCTGGCATTGGGCAGCATGCGCTACGACATCGAGGACACCGGCGGCATCGACCGCCTGTTCAACCTGATCGAACAGCGCGCCGGGCACTGGCTGGCGATGGAAGTGGAAGAAACCAAAATCCAGCTGACCCAACAGGACAGCCGCCATGTGCTGCTGGACCGGGTTGAGCCTGGGTTGAGCGTGGAATTGAGCCGGGCGTTGTTCGAGTCGGCCATTGATGGCCTGCTGGAGCGCGTGCGCAACAGCGTGACCCAACTGCTCAACGATGCCTCGGTGGACGTGGCCCAGGTGGACACGGTGTTCTTTACCGGCGGTTCCAGCGGGATTCCGGCCCTGCGCCACAGCATCTCGGCGATGCTGCCGAATGCGCAGCATGTGGAAGGCAATATCTTTGGCAGTATTGGCAGTGGCCTGGCGATTGAGGCCAGCAAGCGCTACGGCTACTGATTACACGGCTTGTGTGGCGAGGGAGCTTGCTCCCGCTGGGGTGCGAAGCGCCCCTAAAAACTGGGCCTGCTACGCAGTCCAACGGGAGCAAGCTCCCTCGCCACAAAAAGCGGATCGCTACACCATCCCCGCCAGCTTCAACTCACTCTTCAAGTACGCGTAATAAATCGGCCCCGCCACCACGCCCGGCAGGCCGAAGGCGGCTTCGAACACCAGCATCGCCAACAACAATTCCCACGACTTGGCACTGATCTGCCCGCCGACAATCCGCGCGTTGAGGAAGTACTCGACCTTGTGGATCACGATCAGGTAACCCAACGCCGCCACCGCCACCCAGATCGACAGCGACAAAGCCACGATCGTAATCAAGGTGTTGGACATCAGGTTGCCGATCACCGGCAGCAGGCCCAGCAGGAACGTCAGCACGATCAGGGTCTTGGTCAGCGGCAGGTGGATCCCGCACAGCGGCAGCACCACCGCGAGGAAGATCGCCGTGAACGCAGTATTCAGCGCGGCGATCTTGATCTGGGCGAAGACGATGTTGCGAAAGGCCTGGACCAGCAGGTGCAGGCGATCAAACAGGGCAGCCGCCAGGGGTTTGCGCTTGGTGAGGTCCGGCACGCGTTGCAGGGCGATGATCGCGCCCAGCACCATGCCGATCAGCAGGGTCACGAACATGTGCGCGGCGTCTTTGCCCACCAACTGCAGTTCGCTGAGGTGTTTGCTCAGCCATTCGCCAATGGCCACGCGGAACTCGGCAGCACTGGCCGGCAGGTAGGCGTCAAGGAACGGCGGCAGTTGGCCGCGGGCACGGTCGACCACGCCCATGAATTTATCGAGGGAAGCCCCGGGATTTTCCGCTTCGTGGAGCAGGAAGCTGATGGCCCCGGCAAAAATCAGGGTCAGGATGCTGACGATCAAGGTCCCCAGCAACGCCACTGCCAACCAGCGCGCACGCCGGCCTTCGATCAAGCGCTGCAACTGCGGGGTGAGCATGTTGACCAGCTCATACACCAGCAGCCCGGCCAGCAGGCTCGGCAGCAACTTCAACGGCAAAACCAGCAGCAGCCCGCCAAAAATAAGCACGCAACTGACCAACAACAACACGTGACGCTGAGAAAACGTTGGCATACAGCCTCAAAACGAACGGCGTTAAAGGATGGGCAGTCTGCCAGCCTTGGGGAAATCAAGCGAGAAGTCTAAACGCGGTCCAATGTGGGAGCTGGCTTGCCTGCGATGGCGGTGGGTCAGTCAGCAGAGGCATCGACTGTCAGATCGCGATCGCAGGCAGGCCAGCGCCCACAGGTTTGTGCATTATTTCTTCAGGCAGGTGCTCATAAAGGTTTTACGCGCATCGCCGGTCAGCGCCTGGGTTTTCGCCGTGGCGTTGCAGTCTTTCATCTTCTGCTGCTGTGGGGTGAGGGTCTTGGCGTCGTTGGCGGCCGGGGCGGCCGACAGGCACGTTTTCATGAATGCCTTGCGATCATCACCGGTCTTGCCACTGGTCTTGGCTTCGGCGTTGCACGAGGTCATTTTTTGTTGCTGAGCCGTCTGTGCGGCAGTCGCGGCAAAGCCTTGAGAACACAACAGCAAGCCCATCATCAACAGCGG
This sequence comes from Pseudomonas sp. Z18(2022), assembly GCF_036346535.1. Lineage (NCBI taxonomy): Bacteria > Pseudomonadati > Pseudomonadota > Gammaproteobacteria > Pseudomonadales > Pseudomonadaceae > Pseudomonas > Pseudomonas sp. Z18(2022). Next base: position 521,964 of record NZ_JAOTOA010000002.1, on the reverse strand, counting down.
AATACGCAGCATCTTCATGGAGTTTTCTCCCTGTTACCGTGCCGAGGGGCACGGCCTCTCCAGCAGTGTAGTCAAACCCTGTTACACGTTCACCTGCCGCGGATATTCGTCCGACGGTACTGCTCCGGGGTGCAGCCCGCCTGGCGTTGAAACATGGCGATGAACGCCGAGGCGGTGCTGTAGCCCAGGTCAAACGCCACTTCCTGGACGCTGCGCGAGCTGTCCAACGCTTCGATGGCTGCAAGAAAACGCAGGCGTTGGCGCCACTCACCGAAACTCATTCCCAGTTCGCGCGCGAATTGCCGGGCCAGGGTGCGCTCGCTGACATGTGCCTGTTCCGCCCACTGGGCCAGCGCGCGGTTATCGCCGGGATCGGCCTGCATGCCCTCCAGCACGCCGAGCAGCCCGGGATGGCTGGCATACGGCAGGAAACAATCATGCACCGGGGCCTGCCGGAGCTGGTCGACCAGCACCTGGGCCAGGCGCACATCGGCTTCATTCTCGGGAATATTCACGTCGCGCTCGGCGAAGTCACTGAGGATCGCCTTGAGGATATCGCTGACGCTCAGGGTGCACGGCTGCGCCGGCAAGTGCTCGCACAGCGCGGGCGCCAGGTACACCGAGCGATAGACAATCGCCTGGGCGTTGTAGGAGCTGTGCTGGGTGTTCGGCGGGATCCACACCGCGTATTGCGGTGGCGACATGAAGCGGCTGCCCGCCACTTCAAAGCGCATCACGCCACGGGCCGAGTAGTCCAAAGAACCCCATGCATGCTGGTGGGCGCTGGCGTGGGTGTCGGCCTCGAACTCCGAATATCGGAAGTACACCGGGGACGGCAATTGGTCGAAATCGGGAAGGTTGATGTACTTCTTGAGCATATTGTCTGGATACAAAGGTCGGATGGCTGGATCGAAGTATAGGCTTCGATCCAGACAAAGGATAATTGGCCTTCATAGACGCAACGGGTTCCTTTCCATGCAATACGCTTATCCGTTACTGGCCATTTTTATCTGGGCCGGCAATACCGTGGTCAACAAGCTCGCGGTGGGGACGATTTTTCCCGCCGAGATCGGCTTTTATCGCTGGCTGCTGGCGGGGTTGCTGTTTACCCCGTTCATGCTCAAGCCGGTCATCGCCAACTGGCCGCTGATCCGCCCGAACCTGGGCAAGATCTTCATCCTCGGCGTGCTGGGCATGGCGGTTTATCAGAGCCTGGCGTATTACGCCGCGAACCTGACCTCGGCCACCAACATGGGCATCATCCTCTCGCTGATGCCGCTGATGGCCCTCACCGCCGCCATCATCAGCCTCGGCCAGCGCCTGACCTTTGGCGCCCTCACCGGTGCCGTGCTGTCGTTCGCCGGCGTGGTGGTGGTGGTTTCCGCCGGCAGCCTCAGCGCCCTGCTGCAACACGGGCTGAACCTGGGTGACGCGATGATGCTGGTGGCCACCCTCGCCTACGCGGTCTACAGCACCTTGCTGAAAAAATGGCAGCTGCGGTTGCCGCCACTGGTGTTGCTGTATTTGCAGATACTGGTGGCGGTGGTGGTGCTGTTTCCACTGTTCCTGTTCTCCGACAAGGCCGGCCTTGGCTGGTCGAATATCCCGCTGGTGCTGTATGCCTGCCTGCTGGCCTCGATGCTTGCGCCGTTGGCATGGATGCATTCGGTGAAAACCCTGGGCCCGAGCCGCACCACGCTGTTTTTCAACCTGCTGCCATTGATCACCGCACTGATTGCCGCGGTGGTGCTGAAGGAGCAGTTGGCGATGTATCACCTGGTGGGTGGCTTGCTGACGTTGGGCGGGGTGATTTTGTCGGAGCGCTGGACGACGCCGGTTCGCAGCAAGGTCAGTGTTGCCTGATCTGACGCCATCGCAGGCAAGCCAACTCCCTCATTTGATCGGCATTTAGCCGGACAACTCGGTCCAGTGTGGGAGCTGGCTTGCTGCGATGAACGATAACCCGGCCTGCCGGTTGCCATGACGCTACTTAAGCCCCACCACACCGGCGACGATCAGCCCCACCGACACCAGCTTGACCAGCGTCAGGCTCTCCCCCAAAAACATAAAGCCGAGAAACACCGTGCCCAATGAGCCGATGGCCGTCCAGATCGGGTAGGCAACACTCACCGGCAGCTCACGCATGGCCAGGGTCAGGAAATAAATTCCGCCCACCGCCGCGATGACCGTGATCAACGATGGCCACAGGCGGGTGAACCCCTCGGCGTACTTCATGCTCATGGCGAACGTCACTTCGAACCCGGCCGCGATCAACAGGAAGAACCAGGACACGTCAGAAGCTCCCGGCCAGATCGCGCAATTGGCCCTCAACGGCGTCACAGGAACGGCGGAACACCTGCGGATCAGACTCCTCGCCCTCGGCCGCAATCACCGTGACGTCGGTGATGCCGATAAACCCCAACGCCGTTCGCAGGTGCGGATCGGCATGGTTCATCGCCTCGTTTTCACCGCCCGGGCCAAAGCCACTCCCGCCGCGACTGGTGATGATCAGGGCCTTTTTACCCAGCAGCAACGGCTGGTACTGGGCGATGCCCTGGCTGTCCTGGGTGATGTCCACGGTGTGGCCCATGCGCACGACCTGGTCGATCCAGGCCTTGAGGCCGCTGGGAATCCCGAAGTTGTACATCGGCACGGAAATCACCAGCAGCTCATGTTCGATCAACTCGGCTACCAGCTCATTGCTCAGTTGCAAATCGGCGTGCATGGACAACGGCATCGACTGCGGCTCGGGGTGAAAGCTGGCGGCAATGAACGCTTCGCTGACATGGGGAATCGAGGCACGGCCGACTTCGCGGCGGGTCAGGTACGCGTCGGGGTTCGCGGTGTGCCACGCAGCGAGAAAGACCTCGGCCAGGCGCCGGGAATGGGAACGCTCACCACGGGGGCTGGAATGGATCGCAAGCATTTTTTTCATCTGTAGACCTTCACGCGCTAGACTCAGGCAACCTGAATGGCTGCCTCTGCTGCACACAAATCTAGAGATGCGCAGCTTGCCTCACAAATGAGCAATAGTTGCTTTGGATGAGATCAATTCATCCATGGAGCCTTACATGTTTGCCTCGCTGCCCCTGACCGCCCTGCGCGCCTTTGAATCGGCCTCGCGCCTGTTGAGCTTCAAGGCCGCCGCCCAGGAGTTGTCGGTTACCCCGACGGCCGTGTCCCATCAGATTCGCTCCCTGGAAACCTGGCTCGGCGTGCCGCTGTTCGAGCGCCTGCCGCGTCAGGTCCGCCTGACAGAGTGTGGCGAGCGATTGTTCCACAGCCTGCACGGCGCACTGCTGGACGTAGCGCAAAGCGTCGACACCCTGCGCCCGCAGCGCAGCGCCGGCCATCTCACGCTGTCTACCACGCCGGCGTTCGCCGCCTTGTGGCTGGTGCCGCGACTGGGACGCTTCTACGCCGCCCATCCGGATATCAGCCTGCGCCTGGACACCAACTGCGATGCGGTCAACCTGCAGCAGGATGCAAGCATCGACCTGGTGATTCGCTACAGCGCCAGTAGCTACCCCGAGCTGTTTGGTTTATGCCTGTTCGATGAGTCGTTCGCGGTGTATGGCTCACCCGCACAGGTCGCACTGGCCGCCCGGCAGACGCCACAGTTGATCAGCGTGTATTGGCACAGTTGCAAACTCTTCACCGCCGCCTGGAAAGACTGGTGCGCCAAAGCCGCTGAGAACTGGCTGCAGTCACCACAGTTGATCCGCGAATACGACGAAGAACACTACGCCCTGCAGGCAGCGATTGCCGGCCAGGGCCTGGTATTGGCCAGCAACATTCTGGTCTCGGAAAGCGTGGCCAATGGACTGCTGGTGCCCTACCGGCCAGAGATCAGTGTCGACGGTTCCGGCTACAGCGCCCTGTGCGTACCGGGTCGTGAACGGCACCCGCCGGTCCGGGCGTTTTTTGAGTGGTTGCAGGAGGAAGCGCAACTGTCGGGGCACGCGCTGTAAAATCCGATAAAACTTTTTGCGTTGCCTGGGACTCACAATTGGATGCGATCACGCCGACAGAGCGTGGCGTAAAACCGGATCAGCCCCAGGAGAATCAAGATGACCGACTCACATTTGTCTGACATAGCCACCCTGCGTGACCGCGCCCGCAAGAACGTCGAAAACGGTGCCGTGACTGAAGGCTACGACGCCGATCGCCAGGAAATCCTGCGCCTGCTCAACGAATCCCTGGCCACCGAACTGGTGTGCGTGCTGCGCTACAAGCGCCACTATTTCATGGCCAATGGCGTCAAGGCCCATGTCGCCGCCGAGGAATTCCTTGAGCACGCCACCCAGGAAGCCGAACACGCCGACAAGCTGGCCGAGCGCATCGTGCAGTTGGGCGGCGAGCCGGAGTTCAACCCCGACCTGCTGTCGAAGAACTCCCACGCGCAGTACGTGGCCGGCAACACCCTGAAGGAAATGGTCTACGAAGACCTGGTGGCCGAGCGCATCGCGGTGGACAGCTACCGCGAGATCATCCAGTACATCGGCGACAAAGACCCGACCACTCGCCGGATCTTCGAAGACATCCTGGCCCAGGAAGAAGAACACGCCGATGACATGGCGGATATTCTGCAGGACCTGTAATTAACGAAGCTAACACCGCAAACCCCATGTGGGAGCGGGCTTGCCCGCGATAGCATCACCTCGGTGCAACTGAAATACCGAGGTGCCTGCATCGCAGGCACGCCAGCTCCCACATTTTTTGGTCCCGACTTCTCCAGTTAGCCTTTCACCGTCTTCGGTGCCTTGCCTTCCTTCATCTGTTGCAGCAACGGCGCACACTGGTTCGGCTCGTCGCCGCTCGGTGCCACCAGCGCCAGCAGGCCCGCCGCCGGTCCGGCAATCACGCCGAGCGCAACCATGCCCGCGCCACGCAACATCAACGGCACGGCCTTTACCCCCGCATTGGGCTTGATAAACGGCCCATTGACGTACAGCGGCGAGCGCAGTGAAAACAGGCGGAAGCCCTTGGACTCCGGCGTGATGGTCAGGTCCAACTGTTCGCTGGCCATGTTCGCCGTGCCATCGATGTAGATGATGGCGTTCTCGGTATCGAACACAAACAGGCGAGTCGTCGCCAGGCCGGACTTGATACCGAAGTCGGCGGCCGCGCAGTTGATCTTCACTTCCTTGTCGCCAAACAGGCGGCCGACCACGTAGTTGCCCACGTTGAGCCCGGCGATTTCCATCAGGCTGCGGCTGATGGCGCCGTCGTTGATCAACATCTTCAGATCGCCATTCGAGGTGCCGAGCAAGGCTGCGACAGAGTTGCCGCGCCCGGAAATGTCCGCGTCGCCGTTGAGTTCACCAAAGCTGGTCTTCATCGGCTCGAAGGTCGGGAACAACTGCTTGAGCTTGAAGTTGCGAGCGGTAAGTTTGGCCTGGCCTTCCATCGGCGTGATGCGCCCGTTGAGGCGGATCTGCGCGTCGAGCTTGCCGCCGGCCACGCCGAAACGCAGGGGCTCCAGGCTCAACTGGCCGTCGTTGAGCACCAGGTGGGTATAGAGGTCGGTGAACGGCAAATCAGCACTGTGGACGATGCGCTTGCCGGTGAATTCAACGTCGGCATCCATATCGCGCCAGCGCTCGGTGCGGAACTCTTCCACCGGCAGCACCTTGGTTGCCGGCTGCTTGCTTTCGCCGCCACGGGCCTTTTGTTTGGCGTTGGAGTCGGCACCAATCAATGGCGCCAGGTCAGTCATCAACAATTGGTTGGAGACCAACGCACCCGTGAGTTTGGGCCGGGGTTGGCTGGCGACATAGCCCAGGTTGCCGTGGATATCGCTGTTGCCGATCTTGCCGTTGAAGTTTTCATACTGGAACGACGCACCGCTGGCCTCATGCAGCTTGGCGATCAGGTGGCCGTCGGTGGAATAAGCCGGCGAATCCGGCAAGGTCACGCCGGTCAGCGGGTACAGGTTGCCCAGGCTGCTGCCGGAGAGTTTGAGGCGCAGGTCGAGGGCGCCGAGGTTCATCGGGTCGGTCAGGGTGCCGGCCAGGGCGATGCTGGTGTCGCCGATCCTCGCCTGGGCTTGCAGCGGGAACGGCTTGGCCGCGTCCTGCAGCGCCAGCAGCCCACCGATCTTGCCGGTGCCATCGAGTTTCTGGCCGTGGTACTGGCCTTTGACCTTGAGGCCGAACGCGTAATCCTGCGGCGCCGAGCCTTTTTCCAAGGCCTTTTTGGCGTCGGCATCACCGACGATCTCGCCGAAAGGAATCGGCTTGCCCAGCAGGTCGATCACCACGTCAAGCTGGGTCTTGAGGGTTTGGTCGTCGAGGGTCACGTGGCCCTTGTCGAAGCCGATGGCGCCGATATCCACCACCCAGTTGGACGGTTCGGCGTTGGGGTCCTTGGGGTCGAACTTGAAGGTCCAGTTTGCGCGACCATCGGCGAGGCGCTGCAATTGCGCGCTCGGTTCGGTGAGGTCGATACGCGGGATCACCACGCGCTGGGCCAGCAACGCCAGGGGCGAGATACGCAGTTCCACGCGCTTGAGGGTGACCATCTGCGGGGTTTTCGACCAGTCAGGGTTGCCCAGGGTCAGGTCTTCGGCAATCACATGGGGCCACGGAATCCAGGCGCGCCAGCCGCCTTCGTCAGGCTCGCGCTGCCACACCACGGCCAGGTTGCCGTTGATAGCAAAGTCGCGATGCAGCTCTTCGGAGACCTTGGCGTTGAGCGGCGGCTTGATCCGGTTCCAGTCGAAGAACACCAGCACCAAAACCACGATGGCGATTAACAAAACGAAGCTGGCGCAGCTCCAGGCGAGAATTTTACGAGTGCGCGTCATTGCACAGGACTCCAGGTTACGACTGAGCGGGCGCCTTGGGGCGCACGTTTTGACTACAGCTTATATGGCTACGACTGACAAACGGCGCGGGGGTTTAACCCCATCGATGAATTAGCCGTAAAAACAGATTTTTCTGATCAACCGGACAGCTTCAATCATCAACGACGCACCGTTGTTACCCACGATCGTGTCGAAAATACCCACCACGGTGCAAAACCGCGGGCTTGAGACGTGCGAGATAGAGCCCTCGCAGGGAACAATCAATTCTGTTGATTATTACCATTGTGTTTATGAACTTTTATATCGACTTATCAAGAGTAGCATTAGCCCTGTACCCAATTTATCGCCCTCCCAAGGAGCAACCCATCATGAAACGCCAATTACTCGCAAGCTTTGTACTTTCCGTCCTGGCCACCAGCGCATTTGCCCTGCCAGCTGCTGAACAGGCCACCCCACAAGTGAAAGCCGATGCATCCCACGTAAGCCAGACCCTGGCCCGCAGCGGTGCTTCGGACAAGAACAACACCGACTACAACGGCAGCATCACTGAAAACGGTTCGGAACAAGCCAACAAACGCGCTTACACCGAAGGCGTTGCTGAAGGTGGCCGTGATCGTCTGGAACAGAAAGGCCTGGTTGAAGGTGGCGCTGATCGCCTGATGGAACGCAACGCTGTTGCCGAAGGTGGCCGTGATCGCCTGGAACAGAAAGGTCTGGTTGAAGACGGTTCGAGCCGTGCCAACAAACGCGCTTATGCTGACGGCGTAGTGGAAGGCGGTGCTGACCGTCTGCAAGAACTGCATCAAGCACAGAGCTAAGCCCGTGCTGGCCCTGGAAAAAAGCCCGATCACCCGATCGGGCTTTGACTTTGTGTGAACCGCAACGCCCTTCTCCCTTGTGAAGTTCGACGCTGGCAAAGCTGATTTGCTAGAGTGCGTCGCTGTCCTTGTCCACAAAGCCCGCCTGCCAATGCTGCCCCGTGCCGAACAGAAGCAACAGACCCGACTCGCCCTGATGGACGCAGCCCGCCATCTGATGGAGTGTGGCCGTGGGTTTGGCAGCCTGAGCCTGCGTGAAGTGGCCAAGACCGCCGGCATCGTGCCCACCGGTTTCTACCGTCACTTTGCCGATATGGATCAGTTGGGCCTGGTCTTGGTCAGTGAAGTCGGCCAGACCTTTCGCGCGACGATCCGCCTGGTGCGCCACAACGAATTCGTGATGGGCGGCATCATCGACGCCTCGGTGCGAATTTTCCTCGATGTGGTCACCGCCAACCGTTCGCAATTCCTGTTCCTGGCCCGTGAGCAATACGGTGGCAGCCTTGCCGTTCGCCAGGCCATCGGTGCCTTGCGCGAAGACATCGCCAGCGACCTCGCCGCCGACCTGACCTTGATGCCCAAGCTCCAGCACCTGGATGCCGACGGTTTGCACGTGATGGCCGACCTGATCGTCAAGAGCGTGTTCGCCACCTTGCCCGACATCATCGACCCACCGGCAGAAGCCTTGCCGCCGCACCTCACGCCTCAAGCCAAGATCACTCAGCAACTGCGCTTTATCTTTATCGGCCTCAAACACTGGCAAGGCCTGGGCAGCACCGAATAGGCCGTCAGTGGAAACGCTTGGCCGTGGTGTAGTTCCTGCTCCAATAACTGTTGGCGAGCGAATCGATGCGCACACTCTTGCCCGTGCGTGGCGAGTGAATGAATTTCCCCTCGCCTATATAGAGCCCGACGTGGCTGACCTGCCCGCGCCCATTCCCCCGGAAAAACACCGCATCACCCGGTTTCAATGCATCGCGCTTGACCGTGGCCGCCGTTGACCGGTGCATCGCCGTCGTAGTGCGAGGCAGATGGATGTTGGCTTCGGTCTTGAACAGGTAAACTAGGAAGCTGCTGCAATCGAAGCCCTGCCTCACCGAGGTGCCACCCAGCTTGTAGGGCGTGCCCAGCAGTGAATGGGCGCGTTCGATCACGTTGTCGATAGAAGACGATGGTGCGAGGGACGGGGCACGCTGGAGATTGGCCGAGGCGGATGAAATCGCCAGCGACAGGCTGACAATCAATAAACAGAGAAATGACTTGAACATGGTGGAAACCGCTGTGGATTAAATACGGAGCGGAATCCTAATGAAACGGCGCGTAACTCGACGCACGGCAAATCCTGCAAGTGCGTAGGGAAAATCCCAAGAAACCAAAACTCGCAAAAGGTGAAAGAAATTTCATGCAGCGAGCAATGGAATTCAACGCTGAGCGCCCGAATCCGGTGCTATAAATCCATTCACGCACCAAAATGAAACATTTTGGAATAATTTCCTGCGCCATGAGGTGGCACACGCCGCCTGCCTACAGGGAATTCCCACTCCCCGCGTGGTTGGCAAGACCCTTGCTCTAGCTTGCTTATCGCTCATAGCTGGAAGCTTTCTGATGCTGGTGATCCACCGCCGAATCGCCCCCGAACCCGTCTGGGCCGCCGAGTTGCTGCTGAATTTCGAAGCCCGCAGCAAAAGCCGCCTGCGCTGTTTCAGTGCCGAAGGAGAAGACGTCGGCCTGTTTCTGGAGCGCGGCCAGCCGCCGCTGCACGATGGTGAATTCCTACAGGCTGAAGACGGACGCGTCGTACGCGTGTGCGCCCGCCCTGAACAACTGCTGCACGTCACCTGCGGCAACGCCTTTGAACTGACCCGCGCCGCCTATCACCTCGGCAACCGCCACGTGGCCCTGCAAGTGGGTGACGGCTGGCTGCGCCTGCTCGATGACTACGTGCTCAAGGCCATGCTGGATCAATTGGGCGCCACCACTGAACCCCTTTCAGCGCCGTTCCAGCCGGAACACGGCGCCTATGGCGGCGGCCATCATCACTCCCGTCATGGCGACGAAGACTTCAACTACCCGCCCAAGCTGCACCAGTTCGGCGTTCGTCCATGAACCCAGCCTGGGCGCTGCTGCGTCTGGCCAGTCCGCAGTTGCCGATTGGTGGCTACAGCTATTCACAGGGCCTGGAAATGGCCGTGGAGCAAGCCCGCGTGACCGACCCGGCGAGTGCCGCGCGCTGGATCAGTGATCAATTATTGCTCAACCTGGCGCGCTTTGAGGCGCCGCTGCTGCTCGCCCACTGCAAGGCTGGCGCAGAAGAAGACTGGCCGCGCCTCGCGCAGTTGTGTGAAGAACACCGCGCCAGCCGCGAAACCCGCGAGCTGTATCAGGAAAGTCGGCAGATGGGCTATTCCCTCGCGCAACTGCTCAACGGCTTGCCGGAGCTGGACGCCGCCGCTCGGGATTTTCTGGCGCAACGCGGCGAACCGCATCTCGCACTCGGCTGGGCCCTGGCCGCCCGCGCCTGGCAGATCAGCCCCGACGACGCCCTGGCCGCGTGGCTGTGGAGCTGGCTGGAAAACCAGCTGGCGGTGCTGATGAAGACCTTGCCCCTGGGCCAGCAAGCCGCCCAGCGCCTGACCAGTGAACTGCTGCCGCTGTTGCAACAAGCCCAGCAGGGCGCCAGCCAACTCGACCCCAATCACTACGGCAGCGCCGCGTTTGGCCTGTCCCTGGCGTGCATGGCCCATGAGCGCCAGTACAGCCGCCTGTTCCGTTCCTAGGGCCCCTTATTTTGGAGAATCACATGAACACACAACCCCTGCGCGTCGGCATCGGCGGCCCGGTCGGCTCCGGCAAAACCGCCCTGACCCTGGCCCTGTGCCTGGCCCTGCGCGACCGCTACAACCTGGCGGTGGTCACCAACGATATCTACACCCGCGAAGACGCCGACTTCCTGGTGCGCAACCAGGCCCTGGCGCCCGAGCGCATCATCGGCGTGGAAACCGGCGGCTGCCCCCACACCGCGATTCGCGAAGACGCTTCGATCAACCTTGAAGCCGTGGACCAGTTGAACCGGCGCTTTCCAGGCCTGGACCTGATCCTGGTGGAATCCGGCGGCGACAACCTGTCGGCCACCTTCAGCCCGGAACTGTCGGACCTGACCATCTACGTGATCGATGTGTCGGCTGGCGACAAGCTGCCGCGCAAGGGTGGCCCGGGGATCTGCAAATCCGACCTGCTGGTGATCAACAAGATCGACCTGGCGCCGCTGGTGGGCGCGTCCCTGGAGCTGATGAACAGCGACACCCAGCGCATGCGCGGCGGTAAACCCTTCGTCTTCAGCAATCAGAAAACCGGCGTCGGCCTGGAAGAAATCGTCGCCTTCATTGAACGCCAGGGTCTGCTGACTGCAGCCTGATCAACCTGAACAAGGAGCCTGTCCATGCGCCTCAACACACTTCTCGCCGCCGCAGCCTTGCTGCTCACCCCCGCCCTCGCCTTCGCCCACCCCGGGCATGGCGACAACGGCTTGGTGGCCGGTATCAGTCACCCGCTGGGCGGTATTGACCATCTGCTGGCGATGCTCGCCGTGGGCTTGTGGGCCGCCCAACAGAAAGGTGCGGCGCGCTGGGCGCTGCCGTGCACCTTTGTCGGCACCATGCTGATCGGTGGGATGCTGGGCTTTGAAGGCCTGGCATTGCCGGCGCTGGAAAGCGGGATTGCCGCATCGGTACTCGCGCTGGGCCTGGCGGTGGCGCTGGCGGTACGGCCGCCGTTGTTTGTGGCGGTGGCGGCGACGGCGTTGTTTGCGCTGTTCCATGGCGTGGCTCATGGTCTGGAACTGCCGGACATGTCCAGCCCTTGGGCGTATGCCGCAGGGTTTGTGGCTGCGACGGCGGTTCTGCATGCGGCGGGTTATGCCGTGGTGCGTTTCCTGCCGGCGGCGGCAGCGCCGTTGGTACGGGTGGCCGGGGCGGCTTCGGCGGCGACTGGGGTCTGGTTGCTCGCTGCCTGAGATTTACGGCGTTTCTAATGGCCTCATCGCGGGCAAGCCCGACTCCCACAGTTGACTGAGTACTCCTGTGGGAGCCGGGCTTGCCCGCGATGACGGACTCACAGCCACCACCTACCTCAAGCCTGATACCATGTCGCGCAAACACCCCTGCCGTGACGACGCCAGCCGATGCCCATCGCTCCAAGCTCCGCCCTCAAGCCTCAATTGACCGCCGTGTTGACGCACTTCCACGACCTGATCGTGCCGCTCTGGCAAGGCCCGGGCTGGAATGCCGACCTGGCGCTGCCTTATGAAGCCCTGGACGCCGACCATCGGCCTTTGCCCCCGCAACGCTATCGCGCCATGGCCTGTGCCCGGCAGTTGTACCTGTTCGCCAGCCTGATCGGCGAGCCCGGCGCAGCCTTTGCCGAAGAGCGCGCCGCCGCGCTGTTCCGCTCCCTGCAACGGCACTTCCACGACGCCGAGCACGGCGGCTGGTTCTACAGCATCGACGCCCACGGCAAGCCGCTGGATAAACGCAAAGACCTCTACACCCACGCCTTCATCATCTTCGCCTGCGCCCACTATTGGGCCAAGGTGCGTGAGCCGCTGGTGGAATCGGTGCTCGATGCCGCCCTGGAAGTGGTCGCCGAACGCTTCGCCACCGGCGACGGCCTGTACGAAGCGGTGCTGGAACGTAACTGGTCGTCGCTCAAATCCGGCCCCCTGCAAAACCCGCTGATGCACCTCGCCGAAGGCTTCCTCGCCACCCTGGCCGTGCGTGAAGACGCCGTGACGCAAGACGCCTTGCTGGACCTGGCCAACGCCATGCAGAAGCGCTTCATCGACCGCCAGCACGGCGTGATGATGGAGAAACCGCTGGGCGCTGTGGATAACTGGTTTGAGCCGGGGCACCAGTTCGAATGGTTCTTCCTGCTGGAATCTTCAGACCTGTTGCGTGGCACACCGCTGCACACATCGCTGAACAAAGCGTTCAGCTATGCCGAGCAGAAGGGTGTGGATAACGCGACGGGCGCGGTCAGCGGCATGCTGGCCCTGGACGGCAGCGTGCGCGACGGCACCCAGCGTATCTGGGCCCAGGCCGAATACCTGCGGGCGCTGACCTTGCGGCCCAACAGCGAAGCCGTGCTGCAACGCCAATTGCTGGCGCTGCAACAGCGCTTCCTGCACGACAAAGGCTGGAATGAATGCCTGGATGCCAAGGGGCAAGTCAGCCGACGGGATATGCCGTCGACCACGCCTTACCACTTGGCCACGTGCTACCTGGGCCTTACGCAATCCATTTGCGATCCCCGGTAAAACTGATCGTCAGCCAGCGCGCCGCGTCTGGCTTGCCCAGCCCTGTGGATATCTCTTCGCGCAGCCCGTCCAGGGTGGCGACGTTATCCACCGGGTAATCCGCCGGCAGCACCACATGAATCTCGATAAACCGCGCCCGCCCGTGCTTCTGCACGTAGGACACGTAGTCGTCGAAACCATGCCTGGCCACCGCAGCCTCCATCACTTCGCGCACTTTGCCGTCCAGTTGGTCCGGCACGATCCCCAGCACATCCCGCAGCGCCGGGCGCAGGATCTTGAAGGCCGGCGCCAGCATGCTCAGCGCCAGCAGGATCAGGATCAACGGGTCGACATACACCGCCCACTGCCCATAGCCCTGGGACTTGAGCAACAGCGCAGCCAGGAAGCTCACCAGCAGCCCCACCGACAGCATGGCGTCCACCAGCCAGCTGATGTTGTCGAACTGGATCAGCGACGATTTGAGCGTGCGATTGCGGTAGCGTACGTAGAAGAAATAGGCGAACTCGACAACGGTAAACACCGCCGCGTAGATGATCACCAGGCCCAACTCGATATCGCGCCCGCCATTGATAATGCCGAACACACCGTTGAGAAACGCATAGATGGCGATCAGCAGCAAAAAGCTGCCTTCGATCAGCAGCACCATGGGTTCCAGGTGCCAATAACCGAACTGGAAACGCTCGTTGCTTTTCTTGGCGATCAGCTTGGCCGTGATCAGCATCAACACCTTGATGGCGGTGGCGATCAGCGAGAAAAAGCCGTCGAATAAAATCGATTGGGCGCCCGACACCACACCCGTGACAATCCCGGCGATCGCGACCGCGAACATCAGAATCGTCGATTGTTTGAGCAGCGACTGCTCACCTCGGTTACTCACATATCCTCCTGTCAAAACCTTGAAACCGCAGAGCGCGGCGGGGTTTTCCGGAGTGGAGTGTACCTTATGTCCTGTTTTGGCCGATTTGCCGCATTTTCCAGGCTGACAAAAAACCTGTGGCGAGGGAGCTTGCTCCCGCTGGGGCGCGTAGCGGCCCTGGCTTTTTTGGGGCCGCTTCGCAGCCCAGCGGGAGCAAGCTCCCTCGCCACAAAACCCCGGTGTGCTTAGCCCTTGGCACCACGCTCAATCGCAAACCCGGCCCAGGTCTGGCTCACCGGCATCAGCTCCAGGCGGTTGATGTTCACGTGCGCCGGGGTGTTCAGCACCCAGAAGATCGTGTCCGCAATATCCTGCGGCTGGATCGGCTCGGCACCGGCGTAGGTCGCGTCATAACGCGCCTGGTCACCGGCAAAGCGCACCAGGGAGAACTCGCTTTCACACAGGCCCGGCTCGATGTTAGTCACCCGCACGCCCGTGCCTTGCAAATCACAGCGCAGGTTCAGCGAGAACTGTTTGACGAAGGCCTTGGTGCCGCCATACACGTGGCTGCCCGGGTACGGGTAGCTGCCGGCGATGGAACCGAGGTTGATGATGCCGGCGCCACGGCCATGGGCGATCAGGCGCGGCAACAGCAGGCTGGTGGTGGTCAGCAGGCCCTTGATGTTGGTGTCGACCATGGTTTCCCAATCGTCGAGGCTGCACTTGGGCGCCGGGTCGGTACCCACCGCCAGGCCGGCGTTGTTGATCAGGCCGCGCAGGGTGCTGAAGGATGGCGGCAGGTTGGCGATCGCCTCTTCCATGGCCTTGCGGTCACGTACGTCCACCACCAGGCCGTGCACTTCGGTCTGCTTGGAAAGCTCGGCGCACAGGGCGTTCAGACGCTCTGCGCGGCGGCCGGTGAGCACCAGTTTCCAACCGGCTTCGGCAAAACGCCGGGCACAGGCTTCGCCAAAACCCGAGGTCGCGCCAGTAATAAACAGCGTATTGGACATGGTGTTCTCCTTGCAGGGCTACGAGGTAAAAAATCAGCCAGCAGAATGCCCGGCCCGCGGGCTGGCGGCAACTGATACACGCTGTGAATAGAGGTGAACGCCTCTCATGTTGTACAAAATTCAACCAACCACTCGAAACCCATACAGGCCGGGGCATGCAGCCATGTGCGCGCACGTTATCCACAGCCCCGTCCACAGTCTTTGGGGGCAAGTGCAAAAGCTGAAAGCCGCGGGATACAAGGCTTCCAGCGCGATTCAAAAAGTTTTTTGCTTGACCTTGGCCCAGCCGTATGTAGCCCGGTTCAAAACGGTGCAACCAGGACGATGGCTCCAGGCCAGTCATTCCGGCCTCTGCGGCACTCTTTCCAGAGTTTAGTCACAGACTTATCCACAGGGTGGAGTGACATATTCCGGTCATATACCTGTGTCTTTAAACAGGTTGACAAACCCCGCGGACGGCCGCGAAAAAACCGCTGATCAAAAAATAACCACCACGCTGCAAGCCGCGAAAACAAAGGCCTCCAGCCAGCTACTCCCACGTTACCCACAGCCGGTTCCACAGTGGTTGGGGACAAGTCAAAACTGTGACAAAACAGGGATTTGCGGCGGCTATATGTCGCGCTTTGGCAGGTGCCCGGATTTGTTGTCCACAATTTTGGGAAAGCCTGCAGGCGACGCAAAAAAATGTGGGAGCTGGCTTGCCTGCGATGCAGACACCTCGGTCATTCAGGCAAACCGAGGTGATGCTATCGCGGGCAAGCCCGGCTCCCACAGGAGGGTTATGCGCCAGGCTTAATGCCCGCCGAGGTAGGCGTTACGCACTTCCTCATTCACCAGCAGCTCCTTACCGGTGCCTGTGAGGCGGATCTCGCCGTTGACCATCACGTACGCCCGGTCCGACAAGCGCAACGCATGGTTGGCGTTCTGCTCCACCAGAAAGATGGTCATGCCGGTGGACGCCAGCTCCCGCAGTGTGGAAAAAATCTGCTTCACCACAATCGGCGCCAGCCCCAGGCTCGGCTCGTCCAACAGCAACAGCTTGGGCCGGCTCATCAGCGCACGGGCGATGGCGAGCATCTGCTGCTCACCACCGGACATGGTCATCGCCCGCTGGTTACGCCGCTCCTTGAGCCGCGGGAACAGCTCGAACATGCGCTGCATGTCCTCGGTGGCAAACTTGTCGCCAATCGGGATGGTGCCCATCAGCAGGTTTTCCTCGACGGTCATGTCGGGGAACACCCGCCGCCCTTCCGGCGACTGCGCAATGCCGTTGGAGGCGATGTAGTGGGACGACTTGTGGGTAATGTCGACACCGCGGTAGATGATCTGCCCCGACTCGGCCCGTGGCTGGCCGAAGATCGACATCAGCAGCGTGGATTTACCCGCGCCGTTGGAGCCGATCAGGCTCACGGTTTCGCCTTCGTTGATGTGCAGCGAGACTTTTTTAAGCGCCTGGATCGGGCCGTAGAACACGTCCAGGTCTTTCAGTTCGAGGATTGGCTCACTCATACCAGTTCCTCTTCATCAGCGCCCAGGTAAGCCGCGATCACTTTAGGGTCATTGCGGATTGCTTCAGGGCCGCCCTCGGCAATCACGTTGCCGTGGTCCAGCACCACGATGTGGTCGGAAATACTCATCACCATGCCCATGTCGTGCTCGATCAGCACCACCGTGAGGTCGTGTTCATCCCGCAGCAGGCGAATCATCGCGCTGAGGGCTTCGGTTTCCTGGGGGTTGAGGCCGGCAGCCGGTTCGTCGAGGCAGATGATCTGCGGCCGGGTGCACATGGCGCGGGCGATTTCCAGGCGGCGTTGCTGGCCGTAGGACAGTTCGCCGGCCAGGCGGTTGGCGCAGTCCACCAGGTCCACCACTTCCAGCCAGTAGAACGCATGGTCGAGGGCGTCGCTTTCAGCCTTGCGGTAGCCCTTGGTGTTGAGGATACCCGCGAGCATGTTGCGGTTGACCCACATGTGCTGAGCCACCAGCAGGTTCTCCACCACCGACATTTCCTTGAACAGGCGAATGTTCTGGAAGGTGCGCGCCAAACCGGCACGGTTCACCAGGTGAGTGCCACCGAACATTTTGTAGAACACCCGGCTGAAGAAGCTTTTCGGTGAGACAAAGTCGGTGGCCTTGAAGCGCTCGCCGAGCAACTGGATCACGTTGGTCTGCTTGCCGCGCACATTGAGTTCGATCTTGCCGCCGGAGGCTTTGTAGAAACCGGTCAGGCAGTTAAACACCGTGGTCTTGCCGGCGCCGTTGGGGCCGATCAGGGCGAAGATCGAGTTGCGTTCGACCTTGAGGCTCACATCGCTCAAGGCCTTGATGCCACCGAAGTGCATCATCAGGTGTTCAACGGAGAGGACGACTTCCTTGCTCATGGCGCCACTCCTTTACGTGGGACGACACCGGTACGGCTGATGCGAATCAGGCCTCGTGGTCGCCAGATCATCATCACCACCATCAACACGCCGAACAGCAGCACGCGGTATTCAGAGAAGCTGCGCAGCAGTTCCGGCGCCACGGTCAACACGAACGCGGCAATCACCACGCCGACGGTGGAGCCCATGCCGCCCAACACCACAATGGCGAGGATCAGCGCCGACTCGAAGAAGGTGAACGACGACGGGTTGACGAAGCCCTGGTAGCTGGCGAAAAACACCCCGGCCAAACCGGCAGTGGACGCGCCGATGGTGAACGCCGAGAGCTTCACCAGCACGTGGTTGAGGCCCATGGAACGGCAGGCGATTTCATCTTCGCGCAAGGCTTCCCAAGCGCGGCCCACCGGCATGCGAGTCAGGCGGTGCTTGATGTACAGCACCAGCAGCACCACCAGGAACAGCACGATGTAGATAAACAGGAATTTGATGTTGGGGTTGTAGTCGATGCCGAAGAACTCGTGGAACGGCACCCCGCCATCCTTCGCCTTGCGCACAAACTCCAGGCCGAAAAACGTGGGCGACGGCACAGGCATGCCGTTCGGGCCACCGGTAAACGACAGCCAGTTGTTCAGCACCAGGCGGATGATTTCACCGAAGCCCAGGGTCACGATCGCCAGGTAATCCCCGTGCATTCGCAGCACCGGGAACCCGAGTATGCACCCCGCCAACGCGGCACAGATGGCCGCCAGCGGCAGTACCGACCAGAAGCCCAGACCGAGGTATTGATAACCCAGCGCCAGGCCGTAGGCACCGATGGCGTAGAACGCCACGTAGCCCAGGTCAAGCAGCCCGGCCAGGCCCACCACGATGTTCAGGCCCAGGCCCAGCAACACGTAGATCAGCCCGAGGATCACCACGGTCAGCAGGTATTTGTTGGCGAAGAACGGGAACACGATGGCAATCACGATCAACGCCGGGATGATCCAGCGCAGGCGCGATTTGTAGTCCGGCTTGAGTACATGCACACCGGAGCCGGTGCTTTCAAAGCCCTGGAGAATCCGCAGGCCCTTGGGGGTTTGCAGGAACAGGCTCATGGCAAACCGGCCGACCATCACAATGGCCACCAGGATGCCGACACGCGCCGGTTCCAGGTTGAAGCTGTAGCCGTCGAGGACCACGCCGACGATCGGACCGAACACGATCAGCGAAATCAGCCCGGCGAGTACCGCATCGACGACACTTTTCTTGATATCGATAGAGTAGGCAGCAGACATAGTTATACCTTCGCCACGAGTGGGCGACCGAGCAGGCCCTGGGGACGGAAAATCAGGATCACCACCAGCAGGGAGAAACTGAACACGTCTTTGTAGTCAGAGTTGATCAACCCCGAGAACAGCGACTCGGAAATACCCAGGATGATCCCGCCCAGCATGGCCCCAGGCAGGGAACCGATGCCGCCGAGTACCGCTGCGGTAAATGCCTTGATGCCGATGATGAAGCCGGCATAGAAGTCGAACGTGCCGTAGTTCAGGGTGATCAGCACACCGGCCAACGCGGCCATGGCGGCACCGATCACGAATACGTAGGAGATAACCCGGTCGGTGTTGATGCCGAGGATCGACGCCATTTTGCGGTCTTGCTGGGTTGCGCGGCACATGCGGCCGAGCTTGGTGTACTTGATGATGTAGGTCAGCAGGCCCATGCCGACGAACGCGGCCACCAGGATAAACACCTTGGTGTAGGTCAGCTGCACGAACCCGGTGCCGATATCGACTCTCCAGGCGCCGGCCAGCAGCGTCGGGATGCCTTGTTGCTTGGCGCCCTGGGCGATCTGCGCGTAGTTCTGCAGGATCAGCGAGATACCGATGGCGCTGATCAGCGGTGCCAGTCGGGTGGAGTTGCGCAGCGGTTTGTAGGCGACACGCTCGATGACCCAGCCGTAAACGCCGGTAACGACGACGGTGAAGATCAGGGTGCCAAGGATGAGCAGCGGGAAGGATTCGATGCCGAAGTAAGCCAGCAGTGCCAGACTGATCGCCGCGAGGTAAGCGGAAATCATATAAACCTCGCCGTGGGCGAAGTTGATCATGCCAATGATGCCATAGACCATTGTGTAGCCGATGGCGATCAAGCCATAGACCGACCCGAGGGTCAGCCCATTGACCAGTTGCTGCAGGAAAATACCATCCATAACGCAATCTCACGCAGTGAGAGCCTGCACACCTGTGGGTGTGCGGATCTTCTAGGAGGAAAAGACAGACACAAAAGGGCTGGCAACCAAGTCCCCGTGTGGGAGCTGGCTTGTGTGGGAGTCGGGCTTGCCCGCGATGCAGACACCTCGCAATGTCAGTCAAACCGAGGTGACGCTATCGCAGGCAAGCCAGCTCCCACAAAAGCCCGGCTCCCACAGGGTCAAGTGGCGTCTAACCGATCGCGCTAACTATTACTTCTGCTTTTCCAGCTGGTGATACTTGCCGTCCTTGTCCCACTGGTAAACCACATAGTCGGAGACTTTCAGGTCGCCCTTGGCGTCCCAATTCTTCTCGCCCATGACGGTTTTGACCGGGTGGGCTTTGAGCCACTTGGCCGCGTCTTCACCCTTGTTGGACTTGGCGCCATTGAAGCCAGCGGCCAGGGCCTGGATCGAAGCGTAGGCGTACAGGGTGTAGCCCTCAGGCTCGGTACCATTTTTGCGGAACTCTTCCACGACGGTCTTGCTGTCTGGCAGCAGGCGCGGGTCGGCGCCGAAGGTCATGTACACGCCATTCACGTACTGTGCACCGCCGGCGGTTGCTACCAGTTCATCGGTGACCACACCGTCATCGGACATGAACTTGACGTCTTTGAGGCCCGCTTCACGAATCTGGCGAACCAGTGGACCGGCTTCCGGGTGCAGGCCGCCGAAGTACACGACGTCAGCACCGGTGGAGCGGATCTTGGTGACCAGGGCGCTGAAGTCTTTCTCGCCACGGGTCAGGCCTTCTTCCAGCACCGGCTTCACGCCGCGCTTGGTCAACTGCGCCGCGGTGGCATCAGCCAACCCTTTGCCGTAGGTGTCCTTGTCGTTGATAACCGCGACTTTCTTGCCCTTGAGCACGTCGACGATGTAGTCGCCAGCCACGATGCCCTGCTGGTCGTCACGGCCACACATACGGAACACTGCCGACAGGCCGCGCTCGGTGACCTGTGGGTTGGTGGAGCCCGGGGTGATCATGATGATGCCCGCTTCGTCGTAAACCTCAGACGCCGGGATAGTGTTGGACGAGCAGAAGTGCCCGACCACGCCGATCACTTTGTCCTGGTCTGCCAGACGGTTGGCCACGGCCACGGCTTGCTTGGGTTCGCAGGCGTCGTCGCCGGCCACCAGCTTGATCTGCTCGCCGTTGATGCCGCCAGCCTTGTTGATGACATCGGCTGCCGCCTGGGCACCCTTCATGTACTGCTCACCAAATGCCGCGTTGGCGCCGGTCATCGGCCCCGCTACGCCAATCTTCACATCAGCTTGAGCAAACGCAGAAACACCCAGCGCAGCAGCAACTGCGAGGGCTACAAAACCTTTCTTGTAAAACGTCTGGGACATGAGTGGTGCTCCGAGGTTTTTGTTGAATTGGCACTGCAGCTTCACTTCAAAAACTTTCAGCGAAAGCCCAGAGCAAGCGGCGTGCCATTACGTTTTTATTATTCAAAAAGACACGGTGTCATTGTTATTGCAGGTTTTTGGGCGCCTTTTGATTGGACGTGCAACCGTCTATCTCAGCTAGGTGCAACCATTGGATCCATAAAGTGCAACCCGACGGGTCAAGCACTGCAACCCGGCCATTAAAGGGCCACCCTTGAACCTGTAACAGCGTGCGTAACGGAAGTGCACATTTACAGTGCGTTACTGCTACGACTCGCACCAATACAGATTAGTAGCCGGCTAAGAAAATGCAGGCTTCTGAGGGGTATTTCGTTGATCAGATCACGATCCGCAGGCATTGGCCCGCGTGATACAGCGAGAATCCTGCCTCATACAAACAGCTGCGCAGGCCGACACCGGCCAAGGGCTGCATCGGTGCGAACGGAATCGGCAACGCCTGTGGATCCTGGCGACACAGGTAATCGGCAAAGGCTTTGCCCACCACACTGCCGGTCGTCACCCCACGCCCGTTGTAACCGGTGACCGCCACCAGCCCCGGCGCCGGTTCGAACAGGCGCATCAGGTGGTCCGGGGTGAAGGCGATACAGCCGGTCCAGGTGCATTCCCACTGCACCGGCTTGAGGTACGGGAAGTAGTGCTGCTGCACCCGATCGGCCCAGGCCTTGAGGAACCACGCGGGTTTCTGGTTGCCATTGCCCAGGCTGCCGAGCAACAGCCGGCCTTCGGCATCGCGGCGGATGCTGCTGAGAACCTGGCGGGTGTCCCAGGAGCCCTGGCCGCCGGGGAGGATTTGTTGCGCGGCGTCGTCGGTCAGCGGGGCCGACGCCACCTGGTAGTAATAGCCGGGGAAAAAGTTGCGGCGCAACTCGGTCCACTCGCCCTCGGTGTAGGCGTTGGAGGCGATCACCACTTGTTCGGCCTGCACCGAGCCCTGGGCAGTTTGCACAGACCAGCGTTGGCCCTGGCGCTCCAGTTGGGTGACCGGGGAATGGTCGAACAGTTGCCCGCCCAACCCGACGGCGGCATTGGCCAAGCCGCTGGTGTAGGCCATCGGGTTCAGGGTGCCCGCACGCCGATCCAGCAAGGCGGCGGCGATCTTTTTAGTACCGGTGGCTTGCTCGCAGGCCGCGCCGGTCAACAGCTCCACCGGGGCGCCGCGACGCTTCCATTGTTCTTCACGACTGCGCAGATCCGCCTCGCCACGGGCGTTGTGCGCCATGTGCAAGGTGCCCTCGCGGCGCAGTTGGCAGTCGATGTTGTATTTGTCGATCAGGCTGAACACCAGGGACGGTGCCGCGCCGAGCATGCGGTTGAGCTGGCTGCCTACCGCTTCGCCGAAACCGGCTTCGATCTCGTCCGGAGGAATCCACATCCCGGCGTTGACCAGGCCCACGTTGCGCCCCGAACCACCGTGGCCGGTGCGATGGGCTTCGAGTACGACGACGCTTTTACCTTGTTCCAGCAAGTGAATGGCCGCCGACAAACCGGTGATACCGGCACCGATCACGCACACATCCACGTTGACCTCGCCCTTGAGCGCGGCACGATCCGGCCGGCCAGGGGTGAGCTGTTCCCACAAACATGCTTCGCGTAATGCCATTGCCAGACTCCGATGAGACCTAACAAACCACTATTTTTGATGTGCGAACCCGATCAAATGTAGGAGCTGGCTTGCCTGCGATAGCATCAACTCGGTGTAACTGATGTACCGAGTTGTGCACATCGCAGGCAAGCCAGCTCCTACATGAGCAGAGACTCAGTCGAAGGTAATGCCCTGGGCCAGCGGCAGTTCCAGCGAGTAGTTCACGGTATTGGTCTGGCGACGCATGTACCCGCGCCATGCATCCGAACCCGACTCACGCCCGCCGCCGGTCTCTTTCTCACCGCCAAACGCGCCACCAATCTCCGCGCCGCTCGGGCCGATGTTGACGTTGGCGATCCCGCAGTCGCTGCCCACCGCCGACATGAACTGCTCGGCTTCACGCACGTCGGTGGTGAAGATGCACGACGACAGGCCTTGAGGCACGGCGTTGTTCAGGCGCAGCGCTTCAGCGAAATCGGTGTAGCCCACCACGTACAGGATCGGCGCGAAGGTTTCGGTGCACACCACGTCACTCTGCTCCGGCATTTCCACGATGGCCGGCGACACGTAGTAGGCATTGGGGAATTTATCTTCCAGTTGACGCTTGCCGCCAAACACCCGGCCGCCTTCGCTCAAGGCCTGTTCCAGGGCGTCCTGCATGTTGTCGAAGCTGTGCTTGTCGATCAGCGGGCCGATCAGGTTGCCTTCCAGCGGGTGGCCGATGCGCACCTTGGAGTAAGCAGCCTTGAGGCGGGTGACAATTTCTTCTTTCACCGACTCATGGGCGATCAACCGGCGCAGGCTGGTGCAGCGCTGGCCGGCGGTACCGACGGCGCTGAACAGGATCGCGCGCACGGCCATGTCCAGGTCGGCGCTTGGGCCGAGGATCATGGCGTTGTTGCCGCCCAGTTCGAGAATGCTGCGGGCAAAACGCGCGGCGACTTTCGGCGCCACTTCGCGGCCCATGCGGGTGCTGCCGGTGGCGCTGATCAGCGCCACACGCGGGTCATCCACCAGTGCGGCACCGGCGTCACGACCACCGATGATCACTTGGCTCAGGTACTCGGGGGCACCGTCGAATTTCTTCAGCACGCGCTCGAACAGCGCCTGGCAGGCCAAGGCGGTGAGCGGGGTCTTTTCCGAGGGTTTCCAGATCACCGCGTTGCCGCACACCAGTGCCAGCGCGGTGTTCCACGCCCACACGGCCACCGGGAAGTTAAAGGCGCTGATCACGCCGACTACGCCCAGCGGGTGCCAGGTTTCACGCATATGGTGGCCCGGGCGCTCGGAGGCGATGGTCAAGCCATACAGTTGGCGCGACAGGCCGACGGCGAAGTCGCAGATGTCGATCATTTCCTGCACTTCACCCAAACCTTCCTGGGTGATCTTGCCGGCTTCCCACGACACCAGCTCGCCGAGGTCGGCCTTGTATTCACGCAACACGTCGCCGAACTGGCGCACCAACTCACCACGACGGGGTGCCGGCACCTTGCGCCAGGCGTCGAATGCATGCTCGGCGCGACTGACCTGCTGCTCCACCTCGGCGGCGCCTTCCCAGTGCACGCTGGCAATCCGGCTGCCATCAATGGGCGAATGCACGGGCTGTTTGCCCGACTGGTACAGCGCCGGGTTTACCCCGAGACGATCAAGCAATGCGGCAACCATGGGTCACTCCTTCAAGCTACAAATACAAAATATGCGCCGCCAGTTCCCGCGACGATCCAGACCTTATTTGTAGCTGGCCCAAGACTTGCCAACAAACGACGATTAGGCGAGATATCATTCCGTTTATTCATGCTAAGAACAAAAAGAGGCGTGCCGTGCTCAATAAAAGACATTTGCCCTCGATCACCGCCTTGCAGTGTTTCGAAGCGGTCACCCGCCACCTGAGTTTTACCCGCGCCGCCGAGGAGCTGAACCTCACCCAGAGCGCCGTCAGCAAACAGGTCGCGCAGTTGGAAGAACTGCTGCAGCACCTGCTGTTTCGCCGGGTGCGCCGCCGCTTGCAGATGACCCCGGCGGGCGATCTGTACCTGGTGGAAGTGCGCAAGATCCTGACCCAGGTGGAAATGTCCACTCACTACCTGCGCTCCTACGGCGGCGAGACCGAAGTGCTGCGGGTGTCCACGCCCTACACCTTCGGCGCCCGCTGGCTGGTGCCGCGTCTCAAGGGCTGGCGGCTGCGCCATCCGCAGATTCACCTGGACCTGTGCAACGAACAGGAACCGGACGAGCTGCTGCAAGGCAAGGCCGACCTGGCGTTCTACTTTGGCCAGGGCTCACGGCCCGGCACCGAGAGCCTCAAGCTGTTCAGCGAAGAGCTGGTGCCCGTGTGCTCGCCCGACAGCCTGCCCGCGCAACCCTTTACCGACCCCACGCAACTCAGCGAACTGGTGCTGCTGCAAAACGCTTCGCGCCCGCAAGGCTGGCACGACTGGTTCGCCGCCCAGGGTTATCACACCGAACACAGCTACCACGGGCCGCGCTTCGAGACCTTTTATATGTGCATCCGTGCCGCCCAGGTCGGCTGTGGTGTGGCGCTGTTGCCACGCTTCCTGGTGGAGGAAGAATTGGCCGAGGGCAAGCTGGTGATCCCCTGGCAGCACGCGATGCCGAGCCAGGATGCGTATTACCTCGCCTACCCCGAGCACTCGGCGGAAGTGCCCAAGGTGCGGGATTTTGTGAAGTGGATGATGGAGCAAGTCGAGCCTGTTTGATTTTCTTTGCCTGCAATACCGCTATCGCAGGCAAGCCAGCTCCCACCTTTTGGAATGCATTCACCTGTGGGAGCTGGCTTGCCTGCGATGGCGTCAGTGGTCCCACCGAAAAAACTGCTGGCAAAACAGCACAGGTCTATGCGCCACTAGCACCATTCCTTAATTGTGCGTAAAGGTCGGCGCCCATCGCCGACCCGTCTGGAGATTCCCGTTATGAGCGAGAGTGTGTTTGCCGATCGCATCGTGCAGAACCTGCTCGACACCGACTTCTACAAGCTGACCATGATGCAGGCGGTGCTGCACAACTACCCGAACGTGGAAGTTGAATGGGAGTTTCGTTGCCGTAACAGTGAAGACCTGCGCCCGTACCTGGCGGAGATCCGCTACCAGATCGAGCGCCTGGCCGAGTTGAGCCTGAGCCCCGACCAACTGGGCTTCCTGGAACGCATCAGCTTCATGAAGCCGGATTTCCTGCGCTTCCTCGGGCTGTTTCGCTTCAACCTGCGCTACGTGCACACCGGCATCGAAAACGGCGAGCTGTTTATCCGCCTGCGCGGGCCATGGCTGCATGTGATCCTGTTTGAAGTGCCGATGCTCGCGATCGTCAGCGAAGTGCGTAACCGCTATCGCTACCAGAGCGTGATCCTCGAACAGGCCCGCGAGCAGCTGTATCGCAAGTTCGACTGGTTGACCGCCAACGCCAGCGTCGAAGAACTGTCCGAATTGCAGGTGGCGGATTTCGGCACGCGCCGGCGCTTCTCCTACCGCGTGCAGGAAGAAGTGGTGAACGTGCTCAAGCACGACTTTCCCGGGCGTTTTGTCGGTACCAGTAACGTGCACCTGGCCCGCGAGCTGGACATGAAGCCCCTGGGCACCATGGCCCACGAATGGATCATGGCCCACCAGCAACTGGGCCCGCGGCTGATCGACAGCCAGATCGCCGCCCTCGACTGCTGGGTACGCGAATACCGTGGCCTGCTGGGCATCGCCCTGACCGATTGCATCACCACCGACGCGTTCCTCGGCGATTTCGACCTGTACTTCGCCAAGCTGTTCGACGGCCTGCGCCACGACTCCGGTGACCCGGTGCAATGGGCCGAAAAGGCCATCGCCCACTACCACAAGCTGGGGATCGAGCCGATGAGCAAGACCCTGGTGTTCTCCGACAGCCTGTCGCTGCCCAAGGCGCTGGAGATTTTCCGCGCGTTGCGGGGTCGGATCAATGTGAGCTTCGGCATCGGCACCAACCTGACCTGTGATATTCCAGGTGTGGAACCGATGAGCATCGTGCTTAAAATGACTGCCTGCAATGGCCAGCCCGTCGCGAAGATTTCTGATGAAGCGGGCAAGACCCACTGCACCGATCCGAATTTCGTCGCCTATTTGCGCCACGTTTTCAAAGTACCTGCCCTACCCAGCAAGGAGTGAATCATGCAAGCCGTACAGCGCGAGATTGCTGAACAGCTCAAGGTCCAGCCGCCGTTCAAGGACCAGGCCGCCCTTGAGGCGGAGGTCGCCCGGCGCGTTACCTTTATCCAGGATTGCCTGCTCAATTCAGGCCTCAAGACGTTGGTGCTGGGCATCAGCGGCGGCGTCGATTCCCTGACCGCCGGCCTGCTGGCCCAGCGTGCGATGGAAGAGTTGCGGGCCGCCAAGGGTGACGAGGCCTACCGCTTTATCGCGGTGCGCCTGCCCTACGAGACCCAGTTCGACGAACACGACGCCCAGGCGTCCGTGGACTTTATCGAGCCCGACGAGCGTCACACCGTAAACATCGGGCCGGCGGTGAAATCCCTGGCCAATGAAGTGGCGGCGTTTGAAGGCAAGGCGGCGGTCTCCCGGGACTTCGTGCTGGGCAACACCAAGGCGCGCATGCGCATGGTGGCGCAGTACACCATCGCCGGCGCGGCCGGTGGGCTGGTGATCGGTACCGACCATGCGGCGGAAGCGGTGATGGGCTTTTTCACCAAGTTCGGTGATGGCGCCTGCGACCTGGCACCGTTGAGCGGTCTGGTGAAAAACCAGGTGCGCGCAATTGCCCGGCACTTTGGTGCGCCGGAGTCACTGGTAGAGAAAATCCCGACGGCCGACCTCGAAGACCTGTCGCCAGGCAAACCGGACGAGGCGTCCCACGGCGTGACCTATGCCGAGATCGATGCCTTCCTGCACGGCGAGCCGGTACGCGAGGAAGCGTTCCGGATCATTTGCGAGACCTATCGCAAGACCGAGCACAAGCGGGTGATGCCGTTTGCGCCATAAGCTGACGTAGCAGCTCATTCTGGCAAAAGGGCTTACTGTGGTGAAGGAGCTTGCTGTGGCGAGGGAGCTTGCTGTGGCGAGGGAGCTTGCTCCCGCTGGGGCGCGAAGCGCCCCCCGAAACCCGCTTACCGCTTTTTCTGATGCTACGCGGTGACCTTATTGGGGCTGCTCCGCAGCCCAGCGGGAGCAAGCTCCCTCGCCACAAAAGCAGCTTGCCTACAGCTCAAAAAAAAGCGCCCCGAAGGGCGCTTTTTTTTGCCTGAAGAATGATTACTTCAGGGTCACAGTGCCTTTCATCATCGAGATGTGGCCTGGGAACGAGCAGAAGAACGAGTAATCAGTACCTGCCGCCAGCTTCGACACGTCGAAGGTCACGGAGTCTTTCTCGCCGGCACCGATGATCTTGGTGTGGGCGATGATGCGGGTGTCGCCGTCTTTCAGGTAGTTCTTGTCGATACCGGCAGCCATGCCGTCGCTGGCGATGCCAGGCATGTCGGCGGTGGAACTCAGCACCCAGTTATGGCCCATGACGTTTTTCGGCAAGCTGCCGGAGTGGGTCAACTCAACGGTGAACGTCTTGCAGCTCTTGTCGATTTCGACGGCCTTGGTGTTGAAGGACATCTGGTCAGTGGAGTCGACAGTGACCTTGCACTCTGCAGCAAGCAACTGGCCGCTAGCCAGAGTCAGCAGGGAAACAGCAACGAGTTTGGCAAACATGTGAATCTCCAGGGCAGGGTTTAAAAAACGCATATTGCGACAAGGGTGCCTGAGTCAGGCAGGACTTCATATGATCTGTATCAACAGATTGTATACAACTTTAGGCTATCAGACTCATCGACACAATCTACCGGCCAAAGTCCCGAGGCCAGCCTATGATCGGCTCATCTTCCTCCTGGAGTCCGAGCCATGCACCTCAATAGCCTGTTCCGCAGCCTGCTTGCCGCCTACGCCTGTGGTGCCAGCGGCACGTACGAAACACCTCAACGCGAGGTTTAATCCTTTGAGAGACGCAAGCCAGCCTTTACTCTTTAGCCACAACTGAGTGGAGTCAGGTATGTCTTTGAAGTCTGTCTGTGTGTTTTGCGGTGCCAGCAGCGGCACCAACCCGGCCTACCGCGAAGCGGCCGTGGCCCTTGGGCGCGCCCTGGCCGAGCGCAAGCTCACCCTGGTATATGGCGGCGGCGCCGTGGGCCTGATGGGTATCGTCGCGGATGCGGCCCTGGAAGCCGGTGGCGAGGTGATCGGGATTATTCCCGAAAGCCTGAAAGTCCTGGAAATCGGTCACAAAGGCCTGACCCGCCTGGAAGTGGTCGACGGCATGCACGCTCGCAAGGCGCGCATGGCCGAGCTGAGCGACGCGTTCATTGCGCTGCCGGGCGGCCTGGGCACCCTGGAAGAACTGTTCGAAGTCTGGACCTGGGGCCAGCTCGGCTACCACGGCAAACCGCTGGGTTTACTCGAAGTGAACGGTTTTTACCGCAAGTTGACCGATTTTCTCGATCATATCGTCGGCGAAGGTTTCGTCCGCGCACCGCATCGTGCCATGCTGCAAATGAGCGAATCGCCGGCTGAGCTGCTTGACGTACTGGATGCCTGGCAACCGCTGGTCCTGCCCAAATGGGTAGACCAAAAACCCGATTAACCCTTGGGACGCGATTAAAGGCAGAATACGCGCCGCTCAACCTCACCTTCGACCCCAGAGGATCGCCCATGGCAAAACCTAATTACTCCTTCGCCAAACGTCAGAGAGACTTGGCCAAAGAGCAGAAGAAAGAGGAAAAGCTGCAGCGCAAGAAACTTGCAGCCGACGAAGAAGCCGGTGCACTGAACCCGGATGCTGAAGGTACAGTGGCTACAGACGAAACCGAAGCACCGAAAGATCAGGCGCCGGACGCCTGAGAACCACTGGATTTATGTAGGAGCCGGCTTGCCGGCGATCGGGCCGAATCATCACCAGAGATCTCAAGGCCGCCATCGCCGGCAAGCCGGCTCCTACAGTGGATCTGCGCTATTCCAGCGGCATCACCGTCACCCGCACTTCCGGGTCATGGCTCCCTCCCCCCAGAATTACCCCCCGCAACGGCGAAACATCAGAAAAATCCCGGCCCCAGGCCAGGGTGATGTGTTCCAGTGCCGGCTGCACATTGTTGGTCGGATCAAAATCCACCCAACCCGACACCGGGCAAAACACCGACACCCACGCGTGGGATGCATCCGCGCCGATCAGCCGTGGCTGGCCGGGCGGTGGCTGGGTCAGCAGGTAACCGCTGATATAACGCGCCGCCAGGCCCCGGGAGCGCAGGCACGCGAGCATCAGGTGGGCGAAGTCCTGGCACACGCCCCGCCGGCGCTCCAGCACTTCCACCAGCGGCGTGGCGACTTGGGTGGCTTCGGCATCGAAGGTGAACTCGCTGAAGATCTTTTGCATCAGTGCCTGCACGCCCAACAGCAACGGGCGACCGGCCGGGAAACAGTCTTCGGAGAACTCGACGAAGCTTTTCTTCAGATGCACGTAGGGCGATTCGAAGCGATAGCGACAGGCCTCGATCACCTCGGCCGACAACGGCTGGCTGCTGTAGGTCAGGCCGTTGCGTGTCTGGTCCCAGGCCGGCGACAGGTTGAAGTCCAGTGCCGGCCGCGCCAACACCTCCACAGTCAGCCCGGCGTTCACCAGCAGCTCATCATGGGGCCGCTCGAACGCCAGCCGGGTGATCGGGTTGCCAAACACGTCCAGCTCATCCCGGCGCGAAGTCGGCTCGGGGCTTATCTCCAGTTGCTGCGAGCTGCAGCGCTGCCAGGCACACGGCCGCGGCCACAGGTGCGCCAGCTGCTGGGCCAGGGACACCGGGCTGTCGTAGTGGTAATGGGTATCGTGGAAAATCTGGTAGCGGGCACTCATCACACAGACACCGTTTGCTGGCTGACATCATCCACATGGGCAAAATGGCGCAAGGCCAGGCGGTCGGAGACTTGCCCGCTTTCGTCAGCCACCGCTTGCAGCAGGTCGGCCAGGCCATCCAATGCGGCACGCACGCTGGACTCACCGAACAGCGGGTTCTCCAGGCAGCCCAGGTCAAAGCGCGCCAGGCGCTCCACCAACGGCGCCAGCCCGGTTTCCCGAGGCACGCCGAAATCGTCATTCAGGCGACGCAGGGTGCGGCTCACCAGTTTCAGCTGGAACAGCACCGCGTGGGGGTTTTGCTCATCCAGCAGCAACAGGTCCAGCACCGGGATCAATTGCGGCACCGCGAGGTAACGCGAGCGATAGGTGATGCTGCTGTTGCCCAGCTCCAGCAACCACTCCAGCCCGGCCTGATCGAACACCGCCACGCCCCGCAGGAAGGCCGCGAGGCTGCTGCTGAGAAACTGCAGACGCTCGATGCGCCGGCCCATCATCAGGAAGCGCCAGCCTTCGTCGCGCGTCATGTCGTCGAGGGCAAAGCCCGACAGCGCCGCGAGGGACATCACCAGCCGGTTGAGGAAGTCGAGCAGTTCGCCGAAGTCCGGCTCTTCGCTTTCCAACTCCAGGGCTTCGCGCTGCAATTCCACCAGCGCCTGCCAGTTTTCCCGGGACAACTTGCCGCGCACCTGGGACGCCGCCCACTGCAAACGCTGCAAGTTGGCCCGCAGGCTCGACGGCCAGTCATCCCCGAGCAACGCCGCCTGAAGCCGCTCAGGCAATTCGCCCTCCTCCGGCAACAGTCGCAGGTTCTCACCCAGCTCAACCGCTGCCTGCAGCGCCAGCGGGTCATCTCCGTCGACATAGCGGGCGAGGACGATCCGCAACCAGCGCGCGCTGTCATCACAGCGCTCGCAATAGCGGCCAAACCAGAACAGGTTCTCCACCACCCGCGACGGCAGGTACGGGTCACGCCGCACCAGGTCGTGGGCGCCAATGGCTCGCTGGGCACGCCACTGTTCGACGCCGTGGGCGCGCTCGCCGAGCACCCAGGTGTCCTTGCTCGCGCCGCCGCGCTGCATTGACACCACTTCGGCATCGGCCTCGGCGGCCACTCGGGTCAGGCCGCCGGGCAGTACCCGGTAACCTTCAGCGCTGGCCACGGCGTACACGCGCATGCCGATGGCGCGGTGTTGCAGGTGATCGTCCACCGTGTGCCAGACCGGCGCCTGGGACAGTTGCGCGAGTTCCTGGGCGACGTAGGCGTAAGGTCGCGCCTGCATGCGTTCGGCCAGGGCCTGGCGCTGCTCATCGTTCAAGTCGCGGCCAAATACCGGGGTGAAACTTTGCGACGGGAACGCCGGTTTGATCAGCAGCTCCGGGAGCTTTTCCAGGGCTTCGGCCAGTACCGGCGGCTCACCGCACCACCAGGTGGCGATGGACGGCAGGATCAGTTCTTCGCCAAACAGGAATTGATTGATCTTCGGCAAAAAGCCCAGCAGGCCGGGGGATTCCAGCACGCCGCTGCCCAAGGCATTGGCCACCAGCACGTTGCCTTGTCGCACCGCGTCCAGCAGGCCGGGCACGCCCAGGGCCGAGTCGGTGCGCAGCTCCAGCGGGTCGCAGAAGTCATCGTCCAGGCGGCGCATGATCGCGTGTACCCGGCGCAGGCCACTGAGGGTCTTGAGGTACACCGTGGCGTCGCGCACGGTCAGGTCGCCACCTTCCACCAGTGGGTAGCCGAGCTGACGGGCGAGGTACAGGTGCTCGAAATAGCTTTCGTTGAAACGGCCCGGGGTCAGCAGCACGATCAGCGGTGGCTGGTCATCGCTCGGCGCCTGGCGGGCCAGGGTTTCCTGCAAGGTGCGGAAGAAACCGGTGAGGTGCTGCACCTGCAAGTCGCGGTACAGGTCCGGGAAAGCACGGGACACGATGGTGCGGTTTTCCAGGGCATAACCGGCGCCGGACGGGGCCTGGGTACGGTCGGCAGTGACCCACCAGCGGCCATCCGGCGTACGCGCCAGGTCCACGGCGTACAAGTGCAGAAACGCACCGTCGGGCGGCTGGATGCCCTGGCACGGCCAGAGGAAATTGTTATGGCCGAACACCAGCTCTGCCGGCAGCAAACCTTCGGCGATCAAGCGTTGCGGCCCGTAGAGGTCGGCCAGTACCGCATTCAGCAGGCGTGCGCGCTGGGCGATGCCGGCGGAGAGTTGCTTCCACTCATCGGCGGCCAGCACGTGGGGCAACAGGTCCAGCTCCCACGGGCGATCGGCGCCCTTGGGGTCGGCGTAGACGTTGTAGGTCACGCCGTTTTCCTGGATCTGCCGGGTCAGCAAGGCCTGGCGCTGGGCCAATTGCGCCGGAGTGCTGCGTTGCAGGTGATCGAGCAGGCGCTGCCAATGGGCACGAACCGCGCCACTGTCGTCCAGCAGTTCGTGATAAGTGCCCGCGGTCAGCGGGTAACGGTCGAGCAAGTCGGGCATGGAACGCTCGGCAGAGGCAAGGGAAGTCAGTATGTAGGAGCCGGGCTTGCCCGCGATGCAGGCACCTCGGTGCATCTGGTGTACCGAGGTGATGCTATCGCAGGCAAGCCAGCTCCCACATTAGGGATTTGTCGCTTTCGGGATTATGTACATTCAATCCTCTGTTTTTTTTGCAAAGCGCCGCAAATCCAGGGTCATTGGCAGTTCATCATTGATCACCACACTCGGCACCGGCAGTTTCCCGGGGCTGTGTCCCAGGCGGAAAAACCGCGCCATCCGCCGGCTTTCAGCTTCGTTGGCATTCACCGGCAGGCTGTCGTAATTACGCCCGCCAGGATGGGCGACATGGTACTGGCAACCACCCAGCGAGCGCTGCATCCACGTGTCCAAAAGATCAAATACCAGCGGCGCATGCACCGGGATGGTCGGCTGCAAACAGTTGGCCGGTTGCCAGGCGCGATAGCGCACACCGGCAACAAACTCGCCGACCCGCCCGGTGGGTTGCAGCGGCACCGGAATGCCGTTGCAGGTCAGCAGGTAACGCTGGGGCGGCAGGCCGCTCAACTTGACCTGCAAGCGCTCCAGGGACGAATCCACATAACGCACCGTGCCGCCCACCGCGCCCTCCTCGCCCAGCACATGCCAGGGTTCCAGGGCCTGGCGCAGCTCCAGTTCGATACCACTGACGGCGTAGTCGCCGACCTTGGGAAACCGGAATTCCAGGTGCGCGGCAAACCATTCGGCCCGCAGCGGGTAACCGGCAGCGTTCAACTCGACGATCACGTCGGCAAAATCCTGCTCGATAAAGTGCGGCAGCAGGAAGCGGTCGTGCAACTCCGTGCCCCAGCGCGCCAGCTTCGGCGGCGCATAGGGTTCACGCCAGAAACGCGCGACCAGTGCCCGCAGCAACAGTTGCTGGGTCAGGCTCATGCGTGCGTGGGGCGGCATTTCAAACGCCCGCAGCTCCAGCAGGCCCAGGCGTCCGGTGGCGCCGTCCGGCGAGTAGAGCTTGTCGATGCAGAACTCGGCGCGGTGGGTGTTGCCGGTGACGTCGATCAGCAGGTTGCGCAGCAGGCGGTCCACCAACCATGGCGGGCACTCTTCGCCTACTTCGGGCATCTGGGCGAAGGCAATTTCCAGCTCGTACAACGCATCGTTGCGCGCTTCGTCGACCCGTGGCGCCTGGGACGTCGGGCCGATGAACAGGCCGGAAAACAGGTAGGACAAAGACGGGTGGTTATGCCAGTAGCTGATCAGGCTGCGCAGCAGATCGGGGCGCCGCAGGAACGGCGAATCCTTGGGCGTCGCGCCGCCGAGCACAAAGTGGTTACCGCCGCCGGTGCCAGTGTGGCGGCCGTCGATCATGAATTTTTCGGTGGTGAGGCGGGTTTGCCGGGCTTCTTCATAGAGAAACTCGGTGCGCTCCACCAGTTCGTCCCAGGTGGCGGACGGCTGCACGTTGACCTCGATCACGCCCGGGTCCGGCGTCACCCGGAAGTTGCTCAGGCGCGGATCGCTCGGTGGCTCGTAGCCTTCCAGCAGTACCGGGCAATGCAGTTCTTGCGCAGTGGCTTCGATGGCCGCCACCAACTCCAGGTAATCCTCGACCCGCTCCAGCGGCGGCATGAACAGGTACAGCCGGCCTTCCCGCGCTTCGGCGCACAGGGCGGTGCGGGTCAGCCAGTCGGCGGATTCGTCGATCTTCGGGATACGGTCCTGGCTCGCGGCTGCCTCGCCATGACTTTGCAGTTGTGAGCTGCTCGGCAGGTCTGCCAGCTCCTGATTGGGATCGGTGGGGTGCACGAACGGATAATCCGCCGCCGTCACCCACGGCTGCGAGGCCAGGGGCAGGCGATAACCCAGGGGCGAATCGCCCGGCACCAGGCGGCAATGGTTGTCCCGCAGGTACCAGCGGCCGCTCTGCCAGCGGTCATTGGCCGCCGTACGCGCCAGCGGCAGCACCTGGCCGATGACTTTATCCAGGCCCTGGCTGAAGACTTTGCGCAGGCGTTCGCGCTCAAGCTTGTCATCCAGGCGCGGATCTTCGGCGCTGACGTTTTGCGGCAAGGCGCCTTCGCGCCACAGGTAATAGAAATTGTCTTCGTAGGCCGGGAATACAAAATGCGCAGGCAGTTTCAGGCGCTCGGCGACACTCGCCAGAAAACGCCCGGCCATCACACCATCGGCGCCGTAGCTTTCCTGCTCATCGGCGATCAGCGCGCTGTTGTGCCAGATCGGCACCCCATCGCGGCGCCAGTAGCAGTTCAGGGACCAACGCGGCAACTGTTCACCGGGGTACCACTTGCCCTGGCCGAAATGCACCAGGCCCTTGGGTGCGTAGTGCTTGCGCATACGCTGGAACAGCTCGGCGGACAGACGGCGTTTGTCCGGACCAAGGGCGGCGGTGTTCCATTCGGCGCCGTCGGGGTCGTCGATGGAAACGAAGGTGGGTTCGCCGCCCATGGTCAGGCGCACATCGTCCTTGATCAGGTCGCCATCAATCTGTCGGCCCAAAGCCTGGATCGCCAGCCACTGCTCTTCGGTGTAGGGCTTGGTAACCCGTGGGGCTTCCCAAATCCGCTCTACGGACATCTCGTGGGTAAATTCGCACTCGCAAGGCTCCACCAAGCCACTGATGGGCGCAGCGGAAGAAGGATCAGGACTACAGGCCAACGGAATATGGCCTTCACCGGCGAACAAGCCGGAGGTGGCATCGAGGCCGATCCAGCCGGCGCCGGGCAAATACACTTCACACCAGGCGTGCAGGTCGGTGAAGTCCACTTCGGTGCCGGACGGGCCGTCCAGGGCTTTGACGTCGGCGGTCAACTGGATCAGATAGCCGGACACAAACCGCGCCGCCAGCCCCAGGTTACGCAGCAGCTGCACCAGCAGCCACGCCGAGTCGCGGCAAGAGCCGGAGGCATTTTCGAGGGTGAATTCCGGGGTTTGCACGCCCGGTTCCATACGGATCAGGTAGCCGATATCCGCCGCCAGACGCTGATTGAGCCCCACCAGGAAATCCACGGCCGGCAACGGTGTGCGGTCGATACCCGCCAGATAGGCGGCGAATCTCGGGGTCAGCGGCAAGGTTTCCAGGTACGGCGCCAGCTCGCGCTGCTCATCGGCGGCGTAGCTGAAGGGGATTTTCTCGGCGTAGGGCTCAAGGAAAAAGTCGAACGGGTTGAACACCGCCATCTCGGCGACCAGGTCGACTTCGATGCGCAACTCGTCGGTCTTTTCCGGGAACACCAGACGCGCCAGGTAATTGCCCTGGGGGTCTTGCTGCCAATTGATGAAGTGCTGCTCCGGCAGCACTTTCAGCGCGTAGGACAAAATCCGCGTGCGGCTATGGGCCGCCGGACGCAGACGAACAATCTGTGGGCCGAGTTCGACCGCGCGGTCGTAGCGGTAATGCGTAACGTGGTGCAACGCGACATGAATCGACACGGCGGCCTCCTGCGAGCCAGGGCATGGAAACAAAGCGCGCAAGACTTATGCCAGAGCGGCCGTCATTGCGCTTTATCGTGGGACCCGGTGCAGTACAGCACCAAAACGGCGCGATGGCCGCCGTCGTGGTGCGAGGGTTGCACATATTTGTGGCGGGCGTGTGAGGGCGGGTGGTGAATCTACCCAGTCAACGGGCTTTGTGCCTGGCGATCACGGCTTCGCGCAGGTGGCGGACTTCCAGCAGTTTCTGGCGCATTTCGCGGTG
This sequence comes from Pseudomonas sp. Z18(2022), assembly GCF_036346535.1. NCBI lineage: Bacteria > Pseudomonadati > Pseudomonadota > Gammaproteobacteria > Pseudomonadales > Pseudomonadaceae > Pseudomonas > Pseudomonas sp. Z18(2022). The sequence continues at coordinate 485,482 of NZ_JAOTOA010000002.1, read as the reverse complement.
GCGCTTGCTGTTGAGCACCAGCAGCGCCAGCAAGGGTAAAAGCACGCTCATGCCATAAATGAACGGATGCGGCCGATACCCGATCGTGGGCAGCACACCCACAAAACAAACGCCCAGCAACCCCACCAGCGGCCACACCCATTGCGGACGTCCGCGGGCGATCATGAAGTTGCAGTGCACGATGACCAACGTCAGGGCGATTCCGCCGAAAAAGGAGTACCTGGCGTTATCCGCCAGGGGCAGGTCCTGAAAATAGCTGTCAAAAAACAAAGGCACCGCAAACACCAGGGAAAACACGGCGGCAAATATCGCCCCCATGAAGACCGGAAAGTACCGGGATAGAAAACCGCGAATGCTCGGTACTTCGTTCATTGCTCGATCTCCTCATACAGGCCCACGGCAAGGGTTCGAACGTTGCCTGAGAGCGCACTGCCAGTGAAGCCAATGGAGGCACCCAGCGCGTCCTGTATTTGCGTGACCGTTGCGTGCTTGAGCTGAGTGGGCGTGAAGCGCTTGGGCAACTCACCGGATAACTGTCGCAACTTGAGCATCTTCGAAGTCAGGCGCGGGTCATTGATGCTCAGCAACTCCTTGGTCAGTTTGGCGCGCTCCTGCCGATTCAGGCCCTTGAGCACCTCCCGCAGACTTTTGCCGGTTGTCGCCTTGTTCAGCCTGACCAGCTTGAGGGTGGTCAGTGAAGAAGCGCCGACGCCGACCAACGACGCAGCGTCCAGCGCGATCATGGTGTATTGGTACCACTCCTCGCCGTCGAGCTGGTCGTTGCGCGACGGATTTCTTATTTCGTTGACGGTGCGATAGCCGCCGGCAAAACACTGCACGGTACTGGCTGCCGCAGCGGTGTAGCCGAGTGCGGCAATCACCGTACTGGCACCCGCTGAAAACGGGATCGCAACGGAGCCGCTGAGCACCACTACCCAGCCGATGACAGCACCGGCACACGACAGCGTGGTGTTGATCGCTTCACCCACCAGTCGCGACTCGCGCGGGTTGTCCTGCACCTGCTGGGCGAACTGCGCAGGTGCAATGTACCTCTGCGCTTCACGCAGGATCACGCGCTTGGGCGCAATGCTGCAGATGGGTTGGAATTCGCGCAGGGTGACGACATTGAAGTCAGCATCGATATACACCACACCTGCACCTACGATGCCGGGGTCGGCGTCGATGGCGGCAAACAGGCGCGGCAGGTTGATCTGGCTTTCGATGCGCTGGCGCGCCATGAACTGGGAGCGGTTGGAGTCCATGCCAATGCCAAGCAGGGGGCTGCTCATGGGGGCGTTCTTCCTTGAAAGTGATGGTGACCTGACCGGCCTCATCGCGGGCAAGCCCGGCTCCCACATGTGGAATGCATTCTCCTGTGGGAGCTGGCTTGCCTGCGATGGCGCTCGAATGGGCGCCACCTTAACAAACAGGCTACCCACCCGCTAGAAAGCAAAACGCCAGCACGAGGCTGGCGTTTTGCGATTCAGGCTGCGATCAACGCGGCACCACCGGCTTGCGGGCTGGCTTCTTGCCTTTGCCCTTGGCCGCGTCAGTGCGTTCCTTGGCGGCCTGCTTGTTGCGCGCCATGGCCGCGGCCTTGGCTTGCTCGCGCTTGTCCCACGGGTTGCTGCCGTCACTGCCACGCGGCGGCAAGCCGGTGTGCTGGGTGAGGATTTTGGTGGTGGTTTCCTTCGCGACCTTGTGGCTGCCAGCCGGCGTCGAGTTCTTGCGACGGGCGCTCTGGTAGCTGTCGGTGGACGGCTGGTGCAACGGAATCAGTTGCTCCTTACCCGGCCCGATCAAGTCGCCACGGCCCATGCGGGTCAATGCTTCACGCAGCATCGGCCAGCCTTTCGGGTCGTGGTAGCGCAGGAAGGCCTTGTGCAGACGGCGCTGTTCTTCGCTCTTGACGATGGTCACCGCGTCGCTCTTGTAGGTGACCTTGCGCAGCGGGTTCTTGCCCGAGTGGTACATCGCGGTGGCGGTGGCCATTGGCGACGGGTAGAACGCCTGCACCTGGTCGGCGCGGAAGCCGTTACCCTTGAGCCACAGGGCCAGGTTCATCATGTCTTCATCGGTGGTGCCCGGGTGGGCGGCGATGAAGTAAGGAATCAGGTACTGCTCCTTGCCCGCTTCCTTGGTGTACTTCTCGAACATGCGCTTGAACTTGTCATAGCTGCCAATGCCCGGTTTCATCATCTGGTTGAGCGGACCTTCCTCGGTGTGTTCCGGGGCGATCTTCAGGTAGCCACCGACGTGGTGGGTCACCAGCTCTTTGACGTATTCAGGCGACTCGACCGCGAGGTCGTAGCGCAAGCCGGAAGCGATCAGAATCTTCTTCACACCCGGCAACGCACGGGCGCTGCGGTACAGCTGGATCAGCGACGAGTGGTCAGTGTTCAGGTTCGGACAGATGCCCGGGAACACGCAGGACGGCTTGCGGCACGCGGATTCAATTTCCGGGCTCTTGCACGCGATGCGGTACATGTTCGCGGTCGGGCCGCCGAGGTCGGAGATGACGCCGGTGAAGCCGGGCACCTTGTCGCGGATCTCTTCGATTTCGCGAATGATCGACTCTTCGGAACGGTTCTGGATGATCCGGCCTTCGTGCTCGGTGATCGAGCAGAAGGTGCAGCCGCCGAAGCAGCCACGCATGATGTTCACCGAGAAACGGATCATGTCGTAGGCCGGGATCTTCTCCTTGCCGTACGCCGGGTGCGGGACACGGGCGTAAGGCATGCCGAACACGTAGTCCATTTCTTCAGTGGTCATGGGAATCGGTGGCGGGTTGAACCATACGTCCACTTCACCATGCTTCTGCACCAGGGCGCGGGCGTTGCCCGGGTTGGTTTCCAGGTGCAACACGCGGTTGGCGTGGGCGTAGAGCACCGAGTCGCCACGGACCTTTTCCACGGACGGCAGACGGATGACCGTCTTGTCGCGGGTCATGCGCGGGCTCGCCAGGATCTGGACGACCTTGGCTTCTTCCGGGTCTTCCACCGGGCCCTTTTCCTGCTCGATGGCGCAGGCCTGGGTGTCCTGGGTATTCACGTACGGGTTGATGATCTTGTCGATCTTGCCCGGACGGTCGATACGGGTGGAGTCCACCTCGTACCAGCCCTCAGGCGTGTCACGGCGAATGAACGCGGTGCCGCGCACGTCGGTGATGTCTTCGATCTTGTGGCCCCACGACAGGCGCTGGGCAACTTCGACGATGGCCCGCTCGGCGTTGCCGTACAGCAGGATGTCGGCGCAGGCGTCGATCAGGATCGAGTTGCGTACACGGTCCTGCCAGTAGTCGTAGTGGGCGATGCGGCGCAGGGACGCTTCGATGCCGCCGAGTACGATCGGCACGTGCTTGTAGGCTTCCTTGCAACGCTGGCTGTACACCAGGCTCGCGCGGTCCGGACGTTTGCCGGCCATGCCACCCGGGGTGTAGGCGTCATCGGAACGGATTTTCTTGTCGGCGGTGTAGCGGTTGATCATCGAGTCCATGTTGCCGGCCGCGACGCCGAAGAACAGGTTCGGCTCGCCGAGCTTCATGAAGTCGTCTTTGGACTGCCAGTTGGGCTGGGCAATGATCCCGACGCGAAAGCCCTGGGACTCCAGCAGCCGGCCGATGATTGCCATGCCGAACGACGGATGGTCCACGTAGGCGTCACCGGTGACGATGATGATGTCGCATGAATCCCAGCCAAGCTGATCCATCTCCTCCCTGCTCATCGGCAGGAATGGCGCAGGACCGAAACATTCGGCCCAGTACTTGGGATAGTCAAATAACGGCTTGGCTGTTTGCATGACGGTGACCGGTGTTGAGATGAAAAATCGCGGGCGCGGAATATAGCACAAAATTTGACCAATTCCGACCTTTGCAGTCGGAATTGGTGGGCAGCGCTTTTACTCGTCGTCGAAGTTATAGCTGCCCGGCGCCAGGTTTTCGAAACGGGTGTATTTACCGATAAACGCCAGGCGCGTGGTGCCGATGGGCCCGTTACGCTGCTTGCCGATAATGATTTCGGCGATGCCTTTATGCTCGGTTTCCGGGTGATACACCTCGTCCCGGTAAACGAACATGATCACGTCCGCATCCTGCTCGATCGCTCCGGATTCCCGCAAGTCGGAGTTGATCGGGCGCTTGTTGGGACGTTGCTCCAGGGAACGGTTGAGCTGCGAGAGGGCAACCACCGGGCAGTTGAATTCCTTGGCCAGGGCTTTCAACGAGCGGGAAATCTCGGAAATCTCGTTGGTCCGGCTGTCGCCGCTGGAGCCCGGGATCTGCATCAGTTGCAGGTAGTCGATCATGATCAGGGCGATGTCGCCGTGTTCACGCACCAGGCGCCGGGTACGCGCACGCATTTCCGACGGGCTGATGCCCGCGGTGTCATCGATGAACAGCTTGCGGTCGTTGAGCAGGTTGACCGCCGAGGTCAGGCGCGGCCAATCGTCGTCTTCCAGGCGACCGGCACGCACCTTGGTCTGGTCGATGCGGCCCAGGGACGACAACATACGCATGATCAGCGATTCACCTGGCATCTCGAGGGAGTACACCAGTACCGCCTTGTCGCTGCGCAACACGGCGTTTTCCACCAGGTTCATCGCAAAGGTGGTTTTACCCATGGACGGACGGCCGGCGACGATGATCAGGTCAGACGGCTGCAGGCCGCTGGTCATGCCATCCAGGTCGGTGTAGCCGGTGGACAGGCCGGTGATCGCGTTGTCGGTGTTGAACAGGGTATCGATACGGTCGATGGCCTTGGTCAGCAGGTCGTTGACGCTGACCGGGCCGCCGGTTTTCGGCCGGGCCTCGGCGATCTGGAAGATCTGACGTTCGGCCTCGTCGAGAATCTCTTCAGCGGTGCGGCCTTCGGGGTTGAAGGCGCTGTCGGCAATCTCGGTGGCGATGCCGATCAACTGGCGCAACGTGGCCCGCGCACGGACGATCTGCGCATAGGCCTTGATGTTGGCGACCGATGGCGTGTTTTTCGCCAGTTCACCCAGGTAACCGAGGCCGCCCACTTGGGACGTCTGGCCTTCCTTGTCCAATTGCTCGGCCAGGGTCACCACGTCGATCGGTGAGTTCTGGTCGGCCAGCTTGGCAATGGCGCGGAAGATCAGGCGGTGGTCATGACGGTAGAAATCGCCGTCCGAGACTTGATCCAGCACGCGTTCCCAGGCGTTGTTGTCCAGCATCAAGCCACCGAGCACGGCCTGTTCGGCCTCGATGGAATGTGGCGGCACCTTCAGGGCAGCGGTTTGCAGGTCATATTGCTCAGGAGCGGAGATATCGTTCATGGCCACTTGGAATAGTTGGAGAATCAGGGGCTACAGAAAAACAAAAGGCACGACCTGTAAACAGGATCGTGCCCGATGTTAACCGGCTGACACGCGTGGTGCCAGTCAGTTAGGTGCTGCTTAAGCTGCTACCACAACAACGCGTACGGTGGCTTCAACTTCAGCGTGCAGGTGCACGGCTACGTCGAATTCGCCCACGTTGCGGATGGTGCCGTTCGGCAGACGAACTTCGCTCTTCTGCACTTCAACGCCGGAGGCGGTCAGTGCATCAGCGATGTCGTGGGTGCCGATCGAACCGAACAGCTTGCCTTCGTCACCGGCGGTGGCAGTGATAGTCACTTCCAGCTCAGCCAGTTGGGCAGCGCGAGTTTCGGCCGAAGCTTTTTTGTCTGCTGCTGCTTTTTCCAGCTCAGCACGACGCTCTTCAAACGCAGCCAGGTTGGCAGCGGTTGCAGCGGTGGCTTTGCCGTATGGCAGCAGGTAGTTACGACCGTAGCCGGCCTTAACGTTCACTTTGTCGCCCAGGTTGCCCAGGTTGGCGACTTTTTCCAGAAGGATCAGTTGCATGTGAAAATCCTCTAACTTTTAACCTTCACCGTTCGCGTTATCGGCGTCTTTCGGCGCCAGACGACCGCGAAAATCAATCAGGCCGTCGACAATGGCCAAGACCACGAGTAACGGATAGATCAGCTGCATGAACAGCAACAGCGTCACGTACAACCCCACCAGCCAGAATCTGCCCAGTCGCTTTTGCGCCACCAGCCCATGAATCAGGGACAGGCCGGCGAATACCAGCGGTACGCTGCACAACGGCACCAACAGCGCCAGGCCAAACGTCGGCCCGACCACCATGAACGCCAGCAGCAACATCGCGGGTCCTGCGGGGATTCTGATACTGCGAAACTCGCGACCAAAACCGCCCGGGTTATACAACAACGCCTGCCAGTAACGCCCAAGAATCAGGCTCAGCACGCTGACGATCTGCAACAAGGCCGCAATCAGGCCGGTAAGCATCGGTGCAATCACTGACGCAAGGCGCGCTCGCTCCTCTACCGATAACTGCTGGTAGAGATCCCCGAGGGCCAGCGGCAGGATCTTTATGATCTCCTGCGCCAGCGCCTCGATTTGCGGGCGGAAAGCCGCGCCAAGCGCCAGTGAATACACCAACCCCAATGCCACGCTGACCAGCAGCGTACGGACCCAGGACTCACTTGCGCGTAAAACCAACGCAAGGGTCGATGAACCGAGCAGTACCAGAAGTACCCGTGGATCATCGAATTTCAACCACCAGACCAAGGCCGGCAGTATTCCCAGGGCAAGAACGCCAAGGGCGTCCTTCAAACCGCGCCGCAGCAGCACAAGGCAACCTGCGGCAGCACCCAACCAATACAACAACGGCAATGCTGCACATCCAGCCACTACCAGAGTGGCCTGCACACGACCGCGCATGATGAACTCAGCTAAGGCGCGCATGCATTCAATCCCTTACTACTTGTCGACTGCCCGGTCTCAGCGGCCGTGGCTGTCGGTGTAGGCCAGCAGGGCCAGGAAGCGGGCGCGCTTGATAGCGGTGGCCAGCTGACGCTGATAACGAGCTTTGGTACCGGTGATGCGGCTTGGAACAATTTTGCCGGTCTCGGATACGTAGGCTTTCAGAGTGTTGAGATCTTTGTAATCGATCTCCTTCACGTCTTCAGCGGTGAAGCGGCAGAATTTACGACGACGGAAGAAACGTGCCATTTGATAGGCTCCTTAAAAGGTCCGTGGATTACTCGTCAGCGTTATCGCTGTTGTCGCTGTCATCACTATCAGCGCTTTCAGCGCCTTCGTGCTCAGGACGGTCGCGACGCTCACGGCGCTCACTGCGGTTTTCTTCAGCCTTGAGCATCTCGGATTGGCCGGTAACAGCTTCTTCGCGACGGATGACCAGGTTACGGATCACAGCATCGTTGTAGCGGAAGTTGTCTTCCAGCTCGGCCAGGGCCTTGCCAGTGCACTCAACGTTCAGCATCACGTAGTGAGCCTTGTGAACATTGTTGATTGCGTAGGCCAGTTGACGACGGCCCCAATCTTCCAGACGGTGGATTTTGCCGCCGTCTTCTTCGATCAGCTTGGTGTAACGCTCTACCATGCCGCCGACTTGCTCGCTTTGATCCGGGTGGACCAAAAAGATGATTTCGTAATGACGCATGAATGCTCCTTACGGGTTGTAGCCTGCCGCTCAAAAACGGTCAGACAAGGAGTGAATGACACTTATGGATCTTGCCGAAGGGAGGCACATGCGTGCCTGCCATGAAGGCAAGGGGCGCAATTGTAGAGAAGGGGGAGAAAGGGCGCAAGGTGATTGGTGATTATTTGAACAGTCACCCCATCCCACAAAAACAAATGTGGGAGCTGGCTTGCCTGCGATGACAATGGCACAGGCAACATCTCTGCTGGCTGACACACCGTCATCGCGGGCAAGCCCGGCTCCCACAGGGTCTTGCGTCGATCTCAAGTCTTACTTTTTAGCTTTAGCCTTGGCACCACGCTGGCGCCGGGCTTCGAACAGGCAGACGCCCGTTGCGACTGAAACGTTGAGGCTGCTGACGCTACCGGCCATCGGCAGGTGCACCAGGTAGTCGCAATGCTCGCGCGTCAGGCGACGCATACCCTTGCCTTCGGCACCCATGATCAGGATGGTCGGGCCGGTGAGGTCCTGGTCATAAATGCTGACCTCGGCCTCCCCCGCCGTACCCACGATCCACAGGCCGCGTTGCTGGAGTTTCTCCAGGGTACGCGCCAGGTTGGTCACGGCCACCAGCGGAATCACTTCCGCCGCGCCGCAGGCGACTTTACGCACCACAGGCGTCAGGGTTGCCGACTTGTCTTTAGGCACGATCACCGCCAACGCACCGGCAGCATCGGCAGAACGCAGGCAGGCGCCGAGGTTGTGCGGGTCGGTCACGCCGTCGAGCACCAGCAACAGCGGTGCGCCTTCGGTGCGATCGAGCAGCTCGTCGAGCATTGCTTCACCCCAGACCTGGCTCGGGCTTACGTCCGCGACCACGCCTTGGTGAACACCTTCGACCCAAACGTCCATTTCGCGACGTTCAGCCTGGCCGATGGCAACTTTGTTTTGGTTCGCCAGCTCCACCAACGCTTGAACGCGCGGCTCGCTACGGCCTTCCGCCAACCACACCTGCTTGACGCGCTTCGGGTGGTGACGCAGCAATGCTTCTACGGCGTGTACGCCGTAGATTTTTTCCAGACTCATGACTTGGCCTTAGGTTTGCGCGACCCGCCGCTTTTGGCGGGGGCCGAACCCGCTTTTGGCGGGCCTTTACGGTGTTTACTCGGCTTGCTCGACGGTTTTTCCGCCTCGCGGGACTTTCCCCCAGACGCCGCTTTACCACCGCTTTTGGCTTCGTTGAGCAACTGCTGCTTCAACTCGCGGCTCTTGCGCAGCTCGGCGTTTTTCGCCGCAGCGTCGCTTGGGCGGTAGGCTTCAGGGGCCTTGTCCTTGGCAGACGAACGACGCGGCGCCTTGGCTGGCGCAGGCTCGGCGACCACTGCTTTCGCAGGAGCACCTTTGCCTTTGGAGGCCGGGGCTGCAGTTTCGCTGCCACGTTTTTTACGACCAGTCGGTTCGGCTGGCTTGTCCGGCATGCCGAAGTCGATCTTGCGCTCGTCGAGGTCGACGCGCATGACCTGCACTTCCACGGTATCGCCCAAACGGAAGCTGCGACCGGTGCGCTCGCCCGCCAGGCGGTGATGCACAGGGTCGAAGTGGTAGTAGTCACCCGGCAAGGCGGTGACGTGCACCAGGCCCTCGACGTAGATGTCGGTCAGTTCGACGAACAGGCCAAAGCCGGTCACGGCGGTGATCACACCCGGGAACGATTCGCCAACGCGATCCTTCATGAACTCGCACTTGAGCCAGTTCACTACGTCGCGGGTGGCTTCGTCGGCACGGCGCTCGCTCATGGAGCACTGCTCGCCCAACTGTTCCAGGGCCGCTTCGTCGTACGGATAGATCCGTGCCTTCGGAATGGTCATGGCACCGGCGCGCTTGACGTGCGGGGTGTTCTGCTTGGAATGGATCACGCTGCGGATCGCCCGGTGCGTGAGCAAGTCCGGGTAACGGCGAATCGGCGAGGTGAAGTGGGTGTACGCCTCGTAATTCAGGCCAAAGTGGCCCTGGTTATCAGCGCTGTACACCGCCTGGCTCAGGGAGCGCAGCATCACGGTCTGGATCACGTGGTAATCCGGACGGTCCTTGATGCTGGCCAACAGTGCCTGATAGTCCTTCGGCGTCGGGCCGTCCTTGCCTTTGTGCAGGGACAGGCCGAGCTCACCGAGGAACGCGCGCAACTTCTCCAGACGCTCCGGCGGCGGGCCGTCGTGCACCCGGTACAACGCAGGAATCTCGTGCTTCTTCAAGAATTCTGCAGTAGCCACGTTGGCGGCCAGCATGCATTCCTCGATCAGCTTGTGAGCATCGTTGCGTGTGGTCGGGGTGATCGCGGCGATCTTGCGCTCGGAACCGAAGACAATCCGGGTTTCCTGGGTTTCGAAGTCGATCGCGCCACGCACGTGACGAGCGCCCAGCAGCACCTTGTACAGCGCATAGAGCTGCTTGAGGTGCGGCACGACATGGCCGTACTCACCGCGCAAGGCTTTGGCTTCGCTGGTTTTCGGCTGTTCCAGGATGGTGCTGACCTTGTTGTAGGTCAGGCGGGCCTGGGAGTGGATCACCGCTTCGTAGAACTGGTAGTCAGTCATTTCGCCGGTTTTCGAGATGGTCATCTCGCACACCATGGCCAAACGGTCGACTTTCGGGTTCAGGGAGCACAGGCCGTTGGACAGCTGCTCAGGCAGCATCGGGATTACGCGCTCAGGGAAGTACACCGAGTTGCCGCGCACCTGGGCTTCGTTGTCCAAAGCCGAGCCGATCTTCACGTAGCTGGACACGTCGGCAATCGCGACGAACAACTTCCAGCCGCCGGAGAACAGGCGCAGTTTGCCGGGCTTGGCTTCGCAGTAGACCGCATCGTCGAAGTCGCGGGCATCTTCGCCGTCAATGGTGACGAACGGCAGATGACGCAGGTCGATGCGTTTCTCTTTGTCTTTTTCTTCCACTTCCGGCTTGAGCTTGGCGGCTTCTTTCAGCACCGCCTCAGGCCAGACGTGAGGGATATCGTAGGTGCGCAGCGCAACATCGATTTCCATGCCCGGCGCCATGTAGTTGCCGACCACTTCAACGATATCGCCCTGTGGCTGGAAGCGCGCAGTTGGCCAGTGGGTGATTTTCACCTCGACGAACTGACCGACCTTGGCGGCGCCATTACGGCCCGGGGTGATCAGCACTTCCTGTTGGACCTTCGGGTTATCCGGCACGACAAAGCCGATGCCGCCTTCTTCGAAGTAACGGCCGACGATGGACTCGTGGGCACGGGACACCACTTCGACGATCACACCTTCACGGCGACCGCGACGGTCGAGACCGGAAACGCGCGCCAGGGCACGGTCGCCATCGAACACCAGGCGCATTTGCGCCGGGCTCATGAACAGGTCGTCGCTGCCATCGTCCGGGATCAGGAAGCCGAAACCGTCACGGTGGCCGGCGATGCGGCCGAGGATCAGGTCGAGCTTGTCCACAGGGGCGTATGTGCCACGGCGGGTGTAGATCAACTGGGCATCGCGCTCCATGGCGCGCAGGCGGCGACGCAGGGCTTCGAGTTGGTCTTCGGTGGTCAGACCGAATTCTTCAACCAGCTGCTCGCGGCTAGCAGGCGAACCCCGATCGGCGAGATGCGCCAGGATCAGTTCGCGGCTAGGAATAGGGTTTTCATATTTTTCCGCTTCACGAGCGGCCTCGGGATCGAGGGACTGCCAATCGGCCATTAGAGAGTTTTCACCTTGTCTATATGCGGGTTAGTTTGGCATACGCGTATTGAAACGGGAAATTTCAGGTGTCAACAAGCCCGTAAAAGCACTTTGTAGCCCTTGGAATGCACCTTGCGCGACCGCCCGCGAAATTTTCCAGGCTTTTTTGATAACGGGGCTTTACAGCGCAAAAAGCGGTCCGTATAGTGCGCGCCATCGACGACGGCAACGTTGTTGATGCTGCCCAGGTGGTGAAATTGGTAGACACGCCAGCTTCAGGTGCTGGTGATCGCAAGGTCGTGGAAGTTCGAGTCTTCTCCTGGGCACCAATTTCAAACTCAAGGTTCTTCCTCGAGTCTCCAAAAACCCGCGAAAGCGGGTTTTTGCGTTTCAGGCCTTTGATTTTTAACAAGAATCTTGATTTATATTTTTGAATCAGGGGTTTACAGATCAAAAAGCCCTCCGTATAGTTCGCTCCATCAACAGCGCAAGCGTTGTTGATAATGCCCAGGTGGTGAAATTGGTAGACACGCCAGCTTCAGGTGCTGGTGATCGCAAGGTCGTGGAAGTTCGAGTCTTCTCCTGGGCACCAAATTCAGATCAAACCCGCGAAAGCGGGTTTTTTCGTTTCCGGGGTTTGAAAACCTTCCCGGTGATTTTCCCCTCGTCCGCACTTGAGAAGTTTTATCGTTTATCCTTGTAAGGATTTGTTGCACTCAAGTGAGGAAAACCCCGGATGATGATCCGCGATACCCGTCTCAAGACATCCCTTCTGCGTGGCCTGACCATCACTCTGCTCGGCCTGACCCTGCTCTCGCCCGCTGCCTATTCTGCCGACAAGGTTGCACTGACCTTGTACAACGGCCAACACAAGGAGGTCGGCGATGAACTTGCCAAGGCCTTCGAAGCCAAGACCGGTATCCACGTCAACGTGCGCAAGGGCAGCAGCAACCAGCTGGCCAGCCAGGTCGTGGAAGAAGGCGACCGCTCCCCTGCCGACGTGATCTACACCGAAGAATCGCCGCCGCTGAATAAGCTCGGCGAGCAAGGCCTGCTGGCAACCATCGACGCCAGCACCCTCGACGTTCTGCCCAAGGAGTACGTGGCCGCCAACGGCGCCTGGATGGGCGTGACCGCACGCACCCGCGTCGTGGCTTTCAACCCGAAACTGATCGCCGAGAAAGACCTGCCCAAGTCGGTACTGGATTTCGCCGGTCCCGAGTGGCAAGGCAAGGTCGGTTTCGTACCCACCAGCGGCGCGTTCCAGGAACAGGCTGTCGCGATCATCAAGCTGCACGGGCGCGAAGCGGCTGAAGAATGGCTGACCGGCCTACGAGCGTTCGGCAAGGTCTACAGCAACAACATGGTTGCGCTCAAAGCCGTGGAAAACGGCGAAGTCGCTACGGTACTGGTGAACAACTACTACTGGTTCGCCCTGAAGAAAGAAAAAACCAACCTGGATTCGCAACTGCACTACTTCACCAACGGTGATGCGGGCGGCCTGATCACCGTATCTGCCGCGGCTGCGCTGAAATCCAGCAAGCATCCAAAAGAAGCCCAGCAACTGCTGGCCTTCATGGCCAGCGAAGAAGGCCAGCGGGTGATCACCAACACCTCCGCTGAATACCCGCTGCGCAAAGGCATGCAATCCAACCGTGGCCTCAAGCCTTTCAGCGAGCTGCAACCGCCGAAAGTCACCCCGGCCGACCTGGGCAACGCCGAAGAAGCCCTGGAACTGGAACGTGACGTTGGCTTGAACTGATGAACCCATCGCTCCCCGCCCCCGCCCTGCGCGGGGGGTTTACGCCGAGACGCAAACGCCCTTCGATCTGGTTATTGCTGCCCGTCCTGCTGCTGGTAGGCCTGAGCCTGCTGCCGCTGGCGTATGTCGGCCTCAAGGCCTGGCAAGCAGGCTGGGCCGAGGCCGTGCACTTGCTGTGGCGACCTTATGTGTTCGGACTGCTGCGCAACACCCTGGCGCTGATGGTCGGCGTGACCGTGGCGTGCGGCGTGATCGGCCTGTCGCTGGCCTGGCTGCTGGAACGCAGCAATTTGCCGGGGCGGCGTATCTGGGGAGTGGTTCTGTGCCTGCCTTTTGCGGTGCCAGCATTTGTCAGCAGCTTTACCTGGGTTTCGCTGAGCGCCAACTTTGAAGGATTGGGCGGAGCAATCCTGGTGATGACCCTGTCCAAATACCCGCTGGTGTTCCTGCCAGTGGCGGCGACCCTGCGCAATCTTGATCCGTCCCTGGAAGAATCGGCCCGCACCCTGGGACTGAATCGCTGGGGCGTGTTCTTTCGCATCACGCTGCCCTTGCTGTGGCCCTCACTGCTGGCCGGTGCACTGTTGATTGCCCTGCACATGCTGGTGGAGTTTGGCGCGCTGTCGATCATTGGCCTGCAGACTTTTACCACCGCGATCTATCAGCAATTCGAGCTGGAGTTCAGCAACGCCAATGCGGCGATGCTCTCGGCGGTGCTGCTGGTGATGTGCCTGACGCTGCTCTGGCTGGAGCTGCGGGTACGCGGCAACGGCCGGCATGTGCGCACCGGCCAGGGCGCGGCACGGCATGCCGAACAGGTTCGACTGGGTAAATGGACATCGCTGGGGCAACTGTATTGCTTGCTCCTGGCGATCATTGGCAGCGGCATTCCATTGGGCATGCTCGGCTATTGGCTGGCCGTGGGCAGCTCGGCAGCATTTCCGGTCGCCGAGATCAGCGAGGCGCTGCTGTCTTCCCTGGCACTGTCCCTGGGCGGCGCAGCGCTTTGCCTGTTGTTTGCCGTGCCGGTGGGCTTGCTGGTGGTGCGCTACAAGGGCCAACTCGCGCTGTGGGCCGAACGCCTGCCGTACTTGCTGCACGCCCTGCCCGGCCTGGTGATTGCGCTGACGCTGGTGTATTTCGCCCTGCATTACGTGCCGGCGCTGTATCAGACCTCGGCGTTGTTGCTGATCGCGTATGCGTTGCTGTTTTTGCCGCTGGCCCAGGCGCCGATTCGCACGGCGCTGAACAAAGCGGCACCGCAGCTGGAAGAGGCGGCGCGAACGCTGGGAGCGTCGTCGTTCAGTGCGTTTTGTCGGGTGACGTTGCCGATTATTTTCCCGGCATTGGGGGCGGCGTTCGCGCTGGTGTTTCTGGATGCGATGAAGGAATTGACGGCGACGTTACTGCTCAGTCCGACCGGGCTGAATACCTTGGCGACTGCCGTATGGGCGCATACCTCGAATGTGGAATTCGCGGCAGCGGCGCCTTATGCGGCATTGTTGATTCTGGTGTCGGGGCTTCCGGTGTATCTGCTTACGACGCGGATGTATCTGAGCCGCTGAAGTCGCCATCGCAGGCAAGCCAGCTCCCACACTCGACCGAGTTCCAACTTTGGAATGCGGTCAAATGTGGGAGCTGGCTTGCCTGCGATGAGGCCCAACCAGACAACATCAAGCCCGAAATTGCCCCAGGCTCGCCTTCAACTGCGCCGCCAGCCCATCCAGCACCTTGCCACTGGCGGTAGTCTCCACCACCGCCTGAGCGGCCCGCTCAGCCTGGGCATGGATGATTTCCACCCGTCCACGCACCGCATGCGCACCTTGCGCCTGATGCTCAGCCGCACGCGTCGCCAGGCCAATCGCGGCATGCACCTGCTCCACCGAAGCCTGTACCGACTGTTGCAGGCGCACGCTATCGCGCAACACCAGCAAACCTTCACTGGCTTGGCGCCCGGCCTTGCCGATGGTCTCCACCGCCTCTCGGGCACCTTGCTGCAACGCCACGATATGGGCCTGGATGTCGCCGGTAGAACTCTGGGTTTTACTGGCAAGGGCACGCACCTCGTCCGCCACCACGGCAAATCCGCGACCGGTCTCACCGGCTCGCGCCGCCTCGATCGCCGCGTTGAGCGCCAATAGATTGGTTTGCTCGGCAATCCCGTGGATCACTGTCAATACCACCTCAATCTGCTCGCTCTGCTGAGCCAGCCGCTCGATCACCTTGGACCCGGCCTGCACCTGCCCGGCCAACGCCTCGATCAGGCTGCCCACTTCGGCAGAGGTGCGCGAGTTTTCATCGGTCGCCTGGCGGATATCCACCACCTGCTGCAAGGCCGCCTGCATCGCATGGCTTTCCGCCTGGGCCTCATCCGCCATTTGCGACAGCGCCCGCAGGCTTTCGGCAACCTCATCACGCTGCAAACCGGCAGCCGCATCGGCACCGGCGTTGCGCAGGGTCATCGCGCCGATTTCCACGCCGGTACGCTGGGCCACATCCCCCGCCTCACGCACGATCGGTTGCAACTTATCCACAAAGCGATTGACCGCCGAGGCCATGTCACCGATTTCATCCTGGCTGTTGATCTGCACGCGCTTGGTCAGGTCGCCCTCGCCCGCCGCCAGATCGTCCATCGCGGCAATCAGCAGCTTCAGGCGATTGACCACCCGACGCCCGAGCACCACAGCAATCAGCAACAGCACGCCAAAGCCGACAACCGCCAGGCCCATGCCGATGCGCCAGCGCAGCGTGCCTGCGGCCTCTTGCACGGCGCTGGTGGTATTGGCGGTCATTTGGGTCGCGGTGGCTTGCGCCGACTGCAAACGCGCGCCCATGGCCGCAGCGCTGTCAGCAGCAGCACCTTTAAGACTGTCGCCCACCAACTGGTCACCGCTGGCGATCAGTGCAGCAAACCGCTTATCCAGCGCAGCCAGGTCAGCTTCTACTGCGGCGGTCGAAACCCCCATGCGGACCTTGCCGATCTCTACGCCGTTGGGGCTGATGGACGCTTCGACGTAGAACACCGAGGGATCATTTTTCGCCGCGTCCAACACTTTATCCAGGGCACGATCACCCTTGCCCTTTTCCAGCAGCGCCTGGTTGATCGGGTTTTCACGGTTGAGGTAGCGGGTCAGATGCTCGCCAGCCGCGTCGTCATACACCACGAACAACACGTTGGGATTACGCTGGGCTCTGCGGGCAAACTCCGACAGCGTCGGTACGTCACTGTCCCACATGGCGCGTGGCGCCACCGAGGCGAGCAGTTGCGCCATGTCACTGGCAGAGTCCTGCAGGTCTTTTTCCAGGGTCGCACGCAGTTGCTTTTGCTCTTCCTGCAGTCGCGTGGAAAGCCCAGAAGTCAGACGTTGGCGCGTACTGGAAGACAAACTGTCCAGGCTGGATGTCACTTCCTTGCCGGCCTGGGCCAGCTCGCCGGACAGTTTCTGGCTGTCGACGCCCAGGCGATTGCCCAAATCCGCTTCCAATGCAGTGACGGTGCTTCGCGTCAGGGCGACGGCCACCAGTACTTGCACCAAAAGAGCGATACCTAGGGTAACGAACACCGGCCGCAACAGCCGGCTTTGTAACAATGAGAGAACGGCAGACACTGGGAATCCCTCCACCACGGGTGCCATTAATTTGATAGCACCGCGAAAGAAAGAACCATAGCAAGGGTCGTGCCGCTTAGCAGGCGGAAACGACAAAGGGCTCCCGAAGGAGCCCTTTGCTTTTTACATCAACAGCTTATTAAGCGAACGGGTGACGCAGAACGATGGTCTCGTTGCGGTCCGGGCCCGTCGAAATAATGTCGATCGGTGCGCCGATCAGCTCTTCAACGCGCTTGATGTAAGCACGAGCGTTGGCCGGCAGTTCTTCCAGGGTCTTGGCACCCACGGTCGACTCGGTCCAGCCCGGCACTTCTTCGTACACAGGCTGCAGGCCTACGTAGCTGTCAGCGTCAGTCGGAGCAACATCCTTGCCTTGCGCATCTTTGTAGCCGACGCAGATGTTGATGGTTTCCAGGCCGTCGAGTACGTCCAGCTTGGTCAGGCAGATGCCCGAGATGCTGTTCACATCGATAGCGCGACGCAGGATAACGGCGTCGAACCAGCCGCAACGACGGGCACGGCCGGTAGTGGCGCCGAACTCGTGGCCTTGCTTGGCCAGGTGGGCACCGACATCGTCGAACAGCTCAGTCGGGAACGGGCCCGAACCTACACGCGTGGTGTACGCCTTGGTGATGCCCAGGATGTAGTCCAGGAACATCGGGCCAACACCCGAACCGGTGGCAACGCCGCCAGCGGTGGTGTTGGAACTGGTCACGTACGGGTAGGTACCGTGGTCGATGTCCAGCAACGAGCCCTGGGCGCCTTCGAACATGATGTCTTTGCCAGCGCGACGCAGGTCGTGCAGCTCGGCCGTGACGTCGAGCATCAGCGGCTTGAGCAGCTCAGCGTATTCCTTGCACTCGGCCAAGGTCTTTTCAAACTCGATGGCAGGCTCTTTGTAGTAACCCACCAGCATGAAGTTGTGGTAATCCACCAGTTCACGCAGCTTGTCTTCAAAGCGCGGCATGTTGAGCAGGTCACCCACACGCAGGCCACGACGTGCAACCTTGTCTTCATAAGCCGGGCCGATGCCGCGACCGGTAGTACCGATCTTCAGCTCGCCACGGGCCTTTTCACGGGCCTGGTCCAGCGCAACGTGGAAGGACAGGATCAGCGGGCAGGACGGGCTGATACGCAGGCGCTCACGCACAGGCACGCCTTTCTCTTCCAGCTTGGTGATCTCGCGCAGCAGGGCGTCAGGTGCAACCACCACGCCGTTGCCGATCAGGCACTGCACGCCTTCGCGCAGTACACCCGACGGGATCAGGTGCAAGACGGTTTTTTCGCCATCGATGACCAGGGTGTGGCCAGCGTTGTGGCCACCTTGGTAGCGCACTACGGCGGCAGCATGTTCGGTCAGCAGATCAACGATCTTGCCTTTGCCCTCATCACCCCATTGGGTGCCCAGGACTACGACATTCTTACCCATAACACTTGTCCTCATTCGCGCAAACTTGGTGCCGGCAGCGGCCGGCAGGAAAACTCAAGAAGCCAGTGGCGAAACTTGCCAAAGCCCGTTCTGCTGAATCAATTGCCGGTCGCAGTCCGCATCACGGGCGGCGGCCAATGGTTGCCCAGGCAAGGCCTGGACCACACGTTGACCCTCACTGCGCAACTGGCAAACCTGCTGCCAGAGTGCTGCGTCCGTACTGTCGGGCATCCAGATACCGCCAGACGGCAGCTCGACCTCAGCACGCCCCAGGGTCACCAGGGTTTTCAAATCGGTAGAAAAACCGGTCGCCGGACGGGCGCGACCGAAGTCAGCGCCGATGTCGTCATAACGACCGCCCTGGGCGATGGCTTGGCCAACACCCGGGACAAACACCGCGAACACCACACCGGTGTGGTAGTGGTAGCCGCGCAACTCACCCAAATCGAAATACAACGGCAACTGCGGGAACCGCGCCGACAACTGCTCGGCAATCGCCAGCACGTCGTCCAGGGCTGCCAATACGTCAGCCGGCGCATTTGCCAGGCGATCACGGGCAGCGGTCAGTACTTCACGGCCGCCACACAGGTCTACCAGCGCACGCAGCATGCCGGCCAGGTCGGCAGGCACGCCCGCCGTCAGGGCGATCACTTCATCGATGGCCTTGCGTTGCAGGGCATCGAACAACTGTTGTTCCACTTCACCCGACAAGCCGGCCGCACGGGCCAGGCCGCGGTAGATGCCAACATGCCCGAGGTCCATGTGCACATCCGGCACATCGGCCAGTTGCAGCATGGCCAGCATCAGGCTGATGACTTCAACGTCGCTGCTCGGGCTGGCATCGCCGTACAACTCGGCGCCCAACTGGATCGGGCTACGGGAAGACGACAAGGCACGCGGCTGAGCATGCAGCACGCTCCCGGCGTAGCACAGGCGGCTTGGCCCTTCACGACGCAGGGTGTGCGCATCAATGCGCGCTACTTGCGGCGTGATGTCGGCACGAAAGCCCATTTGCCGGCCCGATTGCGGGTCGATGACCTTGAAAGTGCGCAGATCCAGGTCCTGGCCCGCGCCGGTCAGCAGGGATTCCAGGTACTCGATATGGGGGGTCACGACAAACTCGTAACCCCAGCTCTGGAACAGATCCAACACCTGGCGGCGCGCGATTTCAATGCGCGCAGCTTCTGGTGGCAGTACTTCTTCGATGCCATCTGGCAGCAGCCAGCGGTCTACCGTTGCCATTACGCCATTCCCCTATGATCCGGGCGGCCAGCCCTCGGGCGAGCCTTGAGTGAAGCAGAAAATACCCGGCCCCTGCATAAACCACGCGCAAGAGCGACGTGACGAACGACCAACAATCGGCCTCGTCGGGCACTTTCCTCGAAAAACCTGTGGCGCCTGCAGCGCACAACCACAATCAAACATGCAGACGCAAAAAAGCCGGGAATTTCCCGGCTGCCGCATCATACACCCGTTTTCTGAAAGGATCACCCCGCCCGGCATTTTAGCCGCCCGACGGAGTGATTCTCAGACTACATGCGGGTTACTTGGACTTTTCCAGGTAGCGGAAGAAATCGCTACTTGGGTCCAGCACCATGACGTCGGTTTTGTTCGCAAAGCTTTCACGGTAGGCACGCAGGCTACGGTAGAACGCGTAGAACTCCTGGTCCTGGCCATACGCCTTGGCGTAGATCGAAGCGGCTTGAGCATCACCATCACCACGGGCCTCTTCAGACTCGCGATAGGCTTCAGCCAACAGTACGCGACGCTGACGGTCGGCATCCGCACGGATCCCTTCTGCCAGTTCGTTACCCTTGGCGCGGTGCTCACGAGCCTCGCGCTCACGCTCGGTGCTCATACGCTCGAACACGCTGCGGTTCACTTCCTTCGGAAGGTCGATGGCCTTGACCCGAACATCGATCACTTCGATGCCCAGCTCTTTTTCTGCCATCGCGTTCAACGAACGCGTGATGTCAGCCATCAGCGCATCACGCTCACCAGATACCACCTCGTGCAGGGTGCGCTTACCAAACTGGTCACGCAGGCCCGATTCCAGACGGCGCGACAAACGCTCGTCAGCAATCTGCTTGAGGCCGGAGGTCGCGGTGTAGAAGCGCTCGGCGTCCTTGACGCGCCACTTGGCGTAGGCGTCAACCATTACAGCTTTCTTTTCCAGAGTCAGGAAGCGTTGTGTCGGTGCATCCAGGGTCATCAGGCGGCCGTCGAACTTGCGCACCTGGTTGACGTAG
Source organism: Pseudomonas sp. Z18(2022) (assembly GCF_036346535.1). Taxonomy (NCBI): domain Bacteria; kingdom Pseudomonadati; phylum Pseudomonadota; class Gammaproteobacteria; order Pseudomonadales; family Pseudomonadaceae; genus Pseudomonas; species Pseudomonas sp. Z18(2022). Next base: position 465,274 of record NZ_JAOTOA010000002.1, on the reverse strand, counting down.
GGGACTTTCACATGCAGGCCCGGCTGGACATCCGCCTGGACCACGCGACCGAATTGCAGCAACACCGCGCGCTCGGTCTGAGACACGATATAGAAGCAGTTCCACGCAGCGATGACCACGACGACGCCCACAATCAGGGCGGTCAGCGATTTATTGCTCATCAACGACTCTCCCTGGTACGTGTTTGCTGTTGCAGCAAGTCAGCGGCCGCACGGGCGCTCGCTTCATTGGCAGCGGCATTGGAACCGGTAGCCGGTGCGTTGGTGCTGCTACGACCACCTTCGATCATCTTGTCCAGCGGCAGGTACAGCAGATTGTTCTGCCCGCCCTTGCTGCCGGTCACGAGAACCTTGCTGGTGTTGCTGAAGACTTCCTGCATGGTGTCCAGGTACAGACGCTCACGGGTGACTTCCGGTGCCTTGCGGTACTCGGCCACCAGCTTGGTGAAGCGGTCTGCCTCACCCTTGGCGCGGGAGACCACTTCGTCGCGGTAACCGTTGGCATCTTCAAGGATGCGCTGGGCCTGACCACGAGCTTCCGGCACGACGCCGTTGGCGTAGGTTTCAGCCTGGTTGCGCGAACGCTGCTCGTCTTCACGGGCGCGGATCACGTCATCGAAGGCTTCCTGTACTTCACGCGGTGCGGCTGCGCTCTGTACGTTGACCTGGGTCACGGTGATACCGGTGCGATACGTGTCGAGGAACCGTTGCAGGCGCTCCTTGATTTCACTGGCCATCAATTCACGACCTTCGGTCAGCACCTGGTCCATGGCGGTGGAACCCACCACGTGGCGCAAGGCGCTTTCGGTCGCATGTTGCAGGCTGATTTCCGGCTGATCGACGTTCAGCACGAAGTCCTGCAGGTTGCTGATCTTGTACTGCACGGTCAGCGGCACTTCGACGATGTTCTCGTCTTCGGTCAGCATCTGGCCCTGCTTGGTGTAGGCACGCTCGCGCGTGACGTTCTCCATGTACTTCTTGTCGATCGGCGGGAAGTAGATGTTCAGGCCCGGGCCGACGGTCTCGTAGTACTTGCCGAAGCGCAGCACCACGGCTTGCTCCTGCTCGTCCACGACATAGACGGCGCTGTACAGCCAGACGGCCGCCAGCACGACAAGGCCGATGCCGAGCAGGCCGTAACCACCGCCCTTGCCCGAACGACCGCCTTCGTCACCACCACCACGTTTTTTTCCACCACCGAACAACCCATTCAGGCTTTCCTGCAGCTTTCGGAAGGCCTCGTCGAGATCTGGTGGCCCCTTGCGGTCGCCATTATTGCGGCGTTTACCACCCCAAGGATCCTGATTATTCGAGTTGCCACCCGGCTCATTCCAAGCCATAGCGCTCTCCATCTGATAAAGCAAAGACGCACCCACGGCGCGCCGACCAATGCTACAGAATGCCTGTCACAGCGGCACAACCGCTTTCTCAGGCTTTTATTGCAAAGTGTGTTGTTCGATGAACTCCGTCGGCACAACGCCTTCACGGCTGACCAGCCGATTCAGCTCCGAGCGCGGCAATCGAACGGCCAGCAAGCTGACGCCTTCTTCGTCGTGTTCTTCTTTCTGTACCGCGCCCAGCTCGAAAAACTGTGCACGCAGTCGAGCAAAACGCTGAGGCAAGCGCAAGGTGCCAACAAACAAATCGCTGCCCAACAACTCGGCAATGGCTTGTTCGAGCAATTCCAGGCCACTGCCATCACGCGCCGACAGCCAGACCCGCTGGGGCTTGCCGTTCTCGTCGCGCTGGATCTGTGGCTCAACGCCTTCAAGCAAATCGAGTTTGTTATAGACCTCGAGGATCGGCAAGTCCTGGGCACCAATCTCGCCCAGCACCACCATCACCTGCTCAATCTGCAACATGCGATCCGGTTCGGCCGCATCGATCACGTGCAACAGCAGGTCGGAATTGCTCGACTCTTCGAGCGTAGACCGAAATGCCTCGACCAGCTTGTGGGGCAAGTGACGAATGAAACCCACGGTATCGGCCAGGACAATCGGCCCCAGGTCGTCCAGCTCCAGACGGCGCAAGGTCGGGTCGAGGGTCGCAAACAGTTGGTCGGCCGCGTACACGTCCGATTTCGTCACGTTATTGAAGAGCGTGGATTTGCCGGCGTTGGTATAGCCCACCAGGGAAACGGTAGGGATATCCGCCCGCATGCGGCCACGGCGCGACTGTTCGCGCTGGCTGCGCACCTTTTCCAGGCGGCCCTTGATCTGTCGCAGGCGCACCCGCAGCAAACGCCGGTCGGTTTCCAGCTGGGTTTCACCCGGGCCGCGCATGCCGATACCGCCACCCTGACGTTCAAGGTGAGTCCAGCCACGAACCAGCCGGGTGCTCATGTGGTCAAGCTGGGCCAGTTCTACCTGGAGCTTGCCTTCATGGGTACGGGCGCGCTGGGCGAAAATATCGAGAATCAGACCCGTGCGGTCGATCACGCGACACTCGAAGACACGTTCGAGGTTACGTTCCTGACTGGGCGTGAGGATGTGATTGAAAATCACCAGATCGGCCTTTTCGGCATGGACCAGGTCGTGCAGCTCCTGGACCTTACCGCTGCCAATCAGGAATTTGGCGGTTGGCCGATGACGCGGCACGTTAAAAAACGCGACGGTCTCGGCGCCGGCCGAATTTGCCAACTCCTGAAACTCCTGCGGATCTTCGCGCGCCTCAGGGTCCTGTCCATCCAAGTGAACGAGGATTACTCGCTCACCACCACCGTGGCGCTCAAAGAACAAAGGAGACTCCTATCAGGCGTTACCCGGTGCAGGCTCGGCGTCACCCTGTTCTTCGGTTGCGCTAGGCAGACGAATTGGACGAACCGGCACTACGGTCGAGATAGCGTGCTTGTAAACCATTTGGCTTACGGTGTTTTTCAGCAGGATCACGAACTGGTCGAACGACTCGATCGTACCTTGCAGCTTGATACCGTTGACCAGATAGATGGAAACCCCAACTTTCTCTTTACGTAAAGTATTCAAGTAAGGGTCTTGTAGCGAATGCCCTTTTGACATGTGCCGCACTCCTTTAAGGATCAATAATAAAAAATCGGAAAATAGATAGCTCATGGCCGTCACACCCCCAAGGATAGACGGCAATTGCAAGGACTCAGCTCAATATGGAGACCGTTCCCAAGTATTTCAAGGCGCGTGACAGATTGTCGCAATCCAGACTGTCCAGCCAGTGCAAATCAGTCCAGCTGCGCAGCCATGTGAACTGGCGCTTCGCCAATTGGCGCGTGGCAATGATGCCGCGCTCCTGCATTTCGGCTGACGTCAGCTTGCCATCCAGATGATCCCAGACTTGGCGGTAGCCTACAGCACGTATCGAAGGCAGCCCGGGATGCAGGTCACCTCTTGAACGCAGTGCTACGACCTCGTCCACAAACCCCTGTTCCAACATAATTGTGAATCTTTGTGCAATTCGTTCATGCAGCACCTGGCGATCCGTCGGAGCGATGGCCAGATTCGCCACAGTATAGGGCAATTGTGACTGTCCCGAAGCGCCTGCTTCAGTACTTTGCGCAGTTTGTTTCAGCCTGTGTTCAGTCATGGTCTGGCCACTGACCCGCCAGACTTCCAGGGCCCGTGTCAGGCGCTGGGGGTCATTGGGATGAATCCGCGCCGCGGAAACTGGATCCACGGCGCGCAACTGATCGTGCAAGGCTTGCCAGCCAAGGCGTACAGCCTCTTCTTCAAGTTCGGCGCGCACTTGCGGGTCGGCCGGCGGCATGTCGGCCAGGCCTTCCTGCAACGCCTTGTAGTAGAGCATCGTGCCGCCCACCAGCAGCGGAATCTTGCCCCGCGCAGTGATATCGGCCATGGCCGCCAGGGCATCGGTGCGAAAATCCGCCGCCGAATAGCTCTCGCTGGGATCGATAATGTCGATCAACCGGTGCGGATACTGGGCCAACAGCTCTTTTGAAGGTTTGGCGGTGCCGATGTCCATGTCCCGGTAAACCAGTGCAGAGTCGACACTGATCAGCTCGCACGGCAAGACCTTGGTCAGCTCGATAGCCAGGTCGGTCTTGCCAGCGGCCGTCGGGCCCATCAGGAAGATGGCGGGGGGCAAGGCACTCATCAACGGCCGCGCAAGAACAGTTTGTCCAGGTCGTCCAGGCCCATTTGGGTCCAGGTCGGCCGGCCATGATTGCACTGGCCGCTGCGCTCGGTGTTTTCCATGTCCCGCAGCAGGCCGTTCATTTCCGGCAAGGCCAGGCGGCGGTTGGCGCGGATAGCGCCATGGCAGGCCATGGTGCCGAGCAGTTCGTTGATGTGCGCCTGGATCCGGTCGCTGGTGCCATATTCCATCAGGTCCGCCAGCACGTCGGCCACCAGCCGGTTGGCCTCGGCCTGTTTGAGCAAAGCGGGAATCTGCCGGATAGCCAGGGTTTCCGGGCCCAGGCGCTGCAGTTCAAAGCCGAGTTTCTGGAACACGCTGACGTGCTCTTCGGCACAATCCGCCTCGCGCTGGCTCACCGCCAGGGATTCCGGCACCAGCAGCGGCTGGCCGCTGAGGCCTTCGCTGGCCATGGCGATCTTCAGGCGCTCGTACATGATCCGCTCGTGAGCGGCGTGCATGTCCACCAGCACCAGGCCATGGGCGTTTTCCGCAAGGATGTAGATACCTTTTAGCTGGGCCAATGCGTAACCCAACGGCGGCACGTCGCCCTGGCCTTCCGGCAAGGCCGCAGCACCCGACTCGGCACCCGGCAGCGGCGCAAAAAACTCGCGGTAGGCCGCCTGGGCCTCGGCCACCGGCACCGCCGACTGCGGGCGCGGCGTGTACTGGTATTGATAACCGGCGCCAGCCCCCGAGCCGGGCGCGGTATAGCTCGGCTGGGCTTGCGGCGATTGCAGCAGGTTGGCCGCCAGGCTCATTTCGCCCTGGGGCCCGAATTCACCGGCTTCCGGCCCCGTAGGACGGACAATGGCCGTGACAATCGGCGCACCCAGCTGATCATCCGGGCGCACATCGCCCAAGGCGCGGTGCAAGGTGCCGTAGAGGAAATCGTGAACCATGCGCCCGTCACGGAAGCGCACTTCGTGCTTGGTCGGGTGCACGTTAACGTCCACCACCGACGGGTCGACCTCAAAAAACAGCACAAACGTCGGATGCCGTCCGTTGAACAACACGTCGCGATAGGCCTGGCGCACCGCGTGGGCCACCAGTTTGTCGCGCACCGCCCGGCCATTTACAAAGAAGTACTGCAAGTCAGCCTGGCTGCGGGAAAAGGTCGGCAACCCCACCCAGCCCCACAGGCGCAAGCCATTGCGCTCGATCTCGATCGGCAGCGCCTGCTCCAGGAACCCGCCGCCGCAGATGGCCGAGACACGCCGTGCGCGGGCCGCATCATCATGGGCCTCGTGCAGGCTGAGGATGGTCTTGCCATTGTGGCGCAGGTGGAAAGCCACATCAAAGCGGGCCAACGCCAGGCGCTTGATGACTTCCTGCAGGTGATCGAATTCGGTTTTCTCGGCCTTGAGGAATTTACGCCGGGCCGGAGTGTTGAAGAACAGGTCGCGCACTTCCACCGAGGTGCCTACCGGATGCGCAGCCGGCTGGACCCGGGGCGCCATATCGCGGCCTTCGGTTTCCACCTGCCAGGCCTGGTCGGCGTCGCGCGTGCGGGAAGTCAGGGTCAGACGGGCCACGGAACTGATGGAAGCCAGGGCCTCACCACGAAACCCGAGGCTCATCACCCGCTCAAGGTCTTCCAGGTCGCGAATCTTGCTGGTGGCGTGACGGGCCAGGGCCAGCGGCAGGTCGTCGGAAGAGATACCGCTGCCGTCGTCGCGCACCCGCAGCAGCTTGACGCCGCCCTGCTCGACGTCGACATCAATGCGCTTGGCGCCGGAGTCGATGCTGTTTTCCAGCAATTCCTTGATCACCGAAGCCGGCCGCTCGACGACCTCACCCGCCGCGATCTGGTTAGCCAGGCGCGGGCTGAGCAGTTCAATGCGCGAGGTGTTGCTCAAGACAGATTCGCTCATTATTGCGCCGCCAGTTCAGTGCCCGGGATGGTCAACACCTGGCCGACCTTCAGTTCATCGGTCTTCAGGTTGTTGGCGCTGCGCAAGGTCGCCGCAGACACCTGGAAGCGCACCGCCAGCATCGCCAGGGTGTCGCCCGGCTGCACGCGATGGTCGCGCGGGCCCTGGGCGATTTTCCCGGAGTCACGCAGCCAGGCGATATAAGTGCCTGGAGGCGGGTTCTGCTGGAAGAACTGGCGAACACCGGCGCTGATGGAGCGCGCCAGCGCCTGCTGGTGGCTGGCCGAGGCCAGTTTCGAGGCTTCGTTGGAGTTGGAGATGAACCCGGTTTCCACCAGGATCGATGGAATGTCCGGCGACTTGAGCACCATGAACCCGGCCTGCTCCACACGTTGCTTGTGCAGCGAGGTGACGCGGCCAATGTTGCTCAGGACTTTCTGCCCGACGTTCAGGCTGGAGGTCAGCGAGGCCGTCATCGACAGGTCGAGCAATACACCGGCGAGCATCTTGTCCTTGTCATCGAGGGACACGTTGCCGGCCCCGCCGATCAAGTCGGAACGGTTTTCACTGTCCGCCAGCCAACGGGCCGTCTCGGACGTGGCGCCGCGATCCGACAGGGCAAACACCGAGGCACCAAACGCAGCAGCCGAAGGCGCAGCGTCGGCGTGGATCGAGACGAACAGGTCGGCGCCCTTCTTGCGGGCGATTTCGGTACGGCCACGCAGCGGGATGAAGTAGTCGCCGGTACGGGTCAGCTCGGCGCGATAACCCTTCATGCCATTGATCTGGCGTTGCAGCTCGCGGGCGATGGCCAGTACCACGTCTTTTTCGTGCTGGCCGCGAGAACCGGAGGCGCCTGGGTCTTCGCCGCCGTGGCCGGCATCGATCACCACGATGATGTCGCGCTTGCCCGCCGGAGCAGGCGGCGGTGGCGGCAACTTGACCTGGGGTTGCGATTGGGAGACCGGCACTGCAGGCACCGTCGCGACGCTTGGGGTTGGCGCAGGCGGCGGCGCAGCATCGGCGGCGTTGTCGAACAGATCGACCACCAGCCGGTTGCCATATTGTGCGTTGGGGGCCAGGACGAAGCTTTTCGGGGTCACGGCCTTTTTCAGGTCGATGACCACCCGCAGATCGGTCGGCGTACGCTGGGCGGAACGCATCGCGGTAATCGGGGTATTGGCCATGGCGACTTTCAACGGCGCGGCCAGGGTTGCACCGTTGATATCAATCACCAGGCGATCAGGCGCCGTGAGGGTGAAGACGCTGTGCTGGACCGGGCCAGACAGGTCGAATACCAGTCGCGTGTTATCCGGCGCCCGCCACAGGCGAACGCTTTTCACCTGTGAGGCCGCCAGTGCATTGAAAGTCATTGCCGCAAGCAACACCCCTACGACAGTAACCAACGCGCGAAAGCGCATACCTAACCCCATCAATTATTTGAATTCCAATGCCAAGGCGGCGCACCACGACTCGCCGCGCGCGCTCTGGGACAACAACTTCAGCTGACGTCCATGCTTATGCGGGGTAATGGTAATGGTCAGGTCCGGCTTTGGCAAAAAGCCTGTGCCTTTATCTGGCCACTCGATCAGGCACAACGCGTCCTCATCGAAGTAATCGCGGATGCCCATGTATTCCAACTCTTCCGGATCCACCAGCCGATATAAATCGAAATGGAAGGCGCGCACTGCGCCAATCTCGTAGGGCTCCACCAGGGTAAACGTAGGACTCTTTACCGCACCCGTATGGCCCAACCCGCGAATGATGCCCCGGGACAAGGTGGTTTTCCCGGCGCCGAGATCGCCTTCCAGGAAGACCAGGCCCGAGCCTTTTGTGACTTGGGCAATACGGCTGCCGAACGCGACCATGGCATCTTCATCGGCCAGGAAAAGGATTACTTCAGACACGGCGATTGCTCCTCCAGCAACTGACGAATGGCGGGAATCAAGTCACTGGCGGCCAGCCCGCGACCATAGGTGCCTTGGCGATCACCGGCCGTGGCATGCAACCAGACGGCCAGGCAGGCGGCGTCGAATGTCGGCATGCCTTGGGCCAGTAAAGCACCCACAAGACCGGCCAATACGTCGCCCAGGCCAGCGGTTGCCATGGCCGGATGGCCCTGATCACAGCGGGCAACGCGACCGTCCGGGCTGGCGATCAAACTGCCCGCGCCCTTCAGGATCGTTACCGCGTTGAATTTCTGACTCAGCGCGCGCGCAACGTTAAGGCGATCGGCCTGAACCTCGGCTGTCGAAATCCCCATCAAACGGGCCGCTTCGCCGGGATGCGGCGTGATCACGCAATTGGCCGGCAGGCTGACGCTGCCCGTCGACAGCAAGTTCAAGGCATCGGCGTCCCAGACTTGCGGCTGTTTGGCGTTGGCCGCCACCGACAGCAGGCTTTTACCCCAAGAAGCCTCGCCCAGGCCCGGACCAATGACGATCACGGAAATCTTTTCCAACAGGCCCATCAACTGATTGGCCGAGTGCACGCCCACCGTCATCACTTCCGGCAACCGCGCCAGCGCCGCGCCAACGTGCTCGCTGCGGGTCGCCAGGGAAACCAGCCCGGCACCGCTGCGCAAGGCGCTTTCGGTGCTGAGCAGGGCGGCGCCGCCGAAACCCCGGTCGCCGCCGATCAGCAATACATGGCCGAACTGGCCTTTATGGGCGTCCGGGGAACGCGCAGCGAGTTGCGGCAATTGGCCGGGCAACAGGTGCTGAACGTCGGGTATTTCGTGTTTTGTCTGCGGCATGCGTCTTCAAGCTCCGATGTCTGGCAGAATTATACGCATCTAACCTGCGGTTTCTCTTGTTCATGCCTGCTATTACCTACGACCTGCCCGCCCTCGCCCAATCGATCAAAGACTGGGGCCGTGAGCTGGGTTTTCAACAAGTGGGCATCAGCGGCCTGGACCTCGCCGAGCATGAGCAGCACCTGCAACGCTGGCTCGAGGCCGGCTACCACGGCGAAATGGACTACATGGGCGCCCACGGCAGCAAGCGCTCACACCCTGAAGAACTGGTGCCGGGCACCTTGCGCGTGGTGTCCCTGCGCATGGACTACCTGCCCGGCGACACCCAAATGGCCCAACTGCTGGCCAAGCCCGAAAAAGCCTACATCTCCCGCTACGCCCTGGGCCGCGACTACCACAAGCTGATCCGCAAGCGCGTGCAGCAACTGGCCGACCGCATCCAGGCACAGATCGGCCCGTTCGGCTTTCGCGCCTTTGTCGACAGCGCCCCGGTGCTGGAAAAAGCCATCGCCGAACAGGCCGGGCTCGGCTGGATCGGCAAGAACACCCTGGTGCTCAATCGCAAGGCAGGCAGCTACTTCTTCCTGAGCGAGCTGTTTGTCGACCTGCCGTTGCCGGTCGATCCACCTCACACCACCGAACACTGTGGCCGTTGCACCGCCTGCCTGGACATCTGCCCTACCAACGCCTTCGTCGGGCCTTACGTACTGGACGCCCGACGCTGCATTTCCTACCTGACCATCGAGCTGAAAAGCGCGATCCCGGAGGAGCTGCGCCCCCTGATCGGCAATCGGGTATTCGGCTGCGATGACTGTCAGATCGTTTGCCCGTGGAATCGTTTCGCCCGGCCTACCGGCGAAGGCGATTTCAAGCCACGGCACAACCTGGATAACGCAGGACTGGCCGAGCTGTTCATGTGGGACGAGGAAAAATTCCTCAGCAACACCGAAGGTTCGCCCCTGCGCCGCGCCGGCTATGAGCGCTGGCTGCGCAACCTGGCGGTGGGCCTGGGCAACGCGCCGTCAAGCATTCCGGTGCTGGAAGCATTGAAGGCGCGACGGGAATACCCGTCGGAACTGGTGCGCGAACATGTGGAGTGGGCACTGAACCAGCACGCCGAGCGTCAGTGCACGTCGTCGTTGTAGACGAACTTGGGCATTTCCCAGTGAAAGCGGATCGCCAACAGGCGCAATAGAAAGCCGCTGAACAGCGTCAACAGGATGGATTGCTCGCTGGGCAGCTCAAGGTAGAGGCACAGCATGTAGAACCAGGCGGCGAGGAACGACACGCTGGCGTACAGCTCGCGGCGGAAGATCAGCGGAATGTCGTTGCAGAAGATGTCCCGCAGAATGCCGCCGAACACTCCGGTGATCACACCGCTGACCGATGCCACCAGCATGCCATGGCCCATTTCCAGGGCTGTCATGCAGCCGATCAGGGTGAAGGCCACCAGGCCCACGGCGTCCAGCGCCAGGAACAGCGAGCGCAGATGGCGCATCAGCGGCGCGATAAAGATCGTCACCAAGGCCGCGATGGAGGTCAGCACCAGGTATTCCGGGTGTTTGACCCAGGTCAGCGGGTAGTGGCCGAGCAACACGTCACGCACCGAACCACCGCCCAGCGCCGTCACACAGGCGATCAACACCACACCGAACCAGTCCATGCCGCGCCGCCCGGCGGACAAGGCGCCGGTCATGGCTTCGGCGGTGATGGCGATGAGGTAGAGCATCAGCAGCATGATGGCGATCCTTGCAAAGAGGCGCGCAGTCTAATCATTTGGTGATGGCACCAAAAGGGGGCGAGCGCTTGAGAGCTTAAAGCTCTTGCTGATGTGGCGAGGGAGCTTGCTCCCGTTGGACGGCGCAGCAGGCCCATTTTTCAGGGCCGCTTCGCAGCCCAGCGGGAGCAAGCTCCCTCGCCACAACAGCTCCTCACTACGCCGCGAGTCAGAACTTGATGAAATGCTTGCGGTAATGCTGCAGCTCGGCAATCGACTCGCGAATATCATCCAGCGCCAGGTGAGTGCTGCCCTTGTGGAAGCTGTCTTTGACTTCCGGCGCCCAGCGCGCGGCCAGTTCCTTCAGGGTCGACACGTCCAGGTTGCGGTAGTGGAAGTAGCTTTCGAGCGCCTTCATGTGGGTATAAAGAAAGCGGCGGTCCTGGCAGATGCTGTTGCCGCAGATCGGCGACTTGCCCTTGGGCACCCACTTTTCCAGGAAGGCGATGGTCTCAGCTTCCGCCTCGGCCATGCTCACGCGGCTGTCACGCACACGCTGGGTCAGGCCCGAGTTGCCGTGGGTGCGGGTGTTCCACTCGTCCATGGTGGCCAGCACCGCGTCGCTGTGGTGGATGGCGATCACCGGACCTTCGGCCAAGGTGTTGAGATTGCTGTCGGTGACAATGGTGGCCATCTCGATGATGACGTCGGTGTCAGGGTTCAGACCGGTCATTTCCAGATCGATCCAAATCAGATTCTGTGGGTTTTGCATGTCGTGGTTCCTTGGCACCTTGGCGTAGCTGCGCAGTTTAGCAGGCAGGGCGTGCTAGACTCGCGACCGTTTTACCTAACCTTTGCATTATCGACACGGAACACCAATGGCCAAACGCCAGCTCAACCGTCGCCAAAACTGGCGCATCGAAAAGATTCAGGGTGAACGCGCTGCCCGCGCCGCCAAACGTGAATCCTCCGCCGTGGAAGCGCTTGAGGGCGGCGACCTTGGCCCCGAGCAAACCGGCCTGGTGATCGCGCACTTTGGTGTGCAGGTCGAAGTCGAGGCCACCGAAGGCGATATCGCAGGCCAGGTGTTCCGTTGCCACTTGCGCGCCAACCTGCCTGCGCTGGTGACCGGCGACCAGGTAGTGTGGCGTGCCGGCAACCAGGGCATCGGCGTGATCGTCGCCCAGTTGCCGCGCACCACCGAACTGCGCCGCCCCGACAGCCGTGGCCAGCTCAAGCCAGTGGCGGCCAACGTCGACATGATCGTCATCGTCTTCGCGCCACTGCCCGAGCCCCACGCCAACCTGATCGACCGCTACCTGGTAGCGGCCGAGCACGCCGGCATTCGCCCGCTGTTGCTGCTGAACAAGTTCGACCTGATCGACGAGCAGAATGCCCCTGCGCTCAATGCCCTGCTGGCGGTGTACCGCACCCTCGGCTACCCGGTGCTGGAAGTCTCGGCGCATCACGGCAATGGCATGGAACAGTTGCAGACCGAGTTGGACGGGCGCATCAGCGTGTTCGTCGGCCAGTCGGGCGTGGGCAAGTCGTCCCTGGTCAACAGCCTGTTGCCGGAAGTTGAAACCCGCGTGGGTCCATTGTCGGAGCTGTCCGGCCAGGGCACCCACACCACCACCACCGCGCGGTTGTTCCACTTCCCGGGCGGCGGTGAACTGATCGACTCCCCGGGGATTCGTGAATTCGGCCTGGGCCACGTCAGCCGTGCCGACGTTGAAGCGGGCTTCATCGAGTTCAACGACTTGATCGGCACCTGCCGCTTCCGCGATTGCAAACACGACCGCGAGCCGGGTTGCGCCCTGCTCAAGGCCCTGGAAGACGGCCGTGTGCAGCAGCAGCGGATGAACAGCTATCGCTCGATCATCGCCAGCTTGCCCGAGACCAGCTATTAACGTGTAGGAGCGAACTTGCTCGCGAAAAGCTTGAGGACGCCGCGTACATTCAGATGGCACGCGCCATCGTTAACGTCCTTTGCGAGCAAGCTCGCTCCTACAGGATGGGGCAGATACAAAAAGGCCGCGATCATCGCGGCCTTTTTGTATCCGGCTTACGAGCCAGTGGCTGGCTGAGTCGGATCCTTCACCCCGCCATCATCAAACAGGTTCAGCTTCTGCCGTAGCTCATGAGCCGGCAACGGCTCCTGCCCCGGTGGCAGTGCGTTCGGGTCCACCGGCACTTCGCCCGGCGCCCCCTCACCCTGGGTCGGTGCCGGCGGCGTCGCCGGCTGGTCACCTTCAATCGCACGCTGGGCCTTTTTGGTCAGCACGACGATATCGATGCGCCGGTTGATCGGGTTGAACGGATCCTTGGGATCAAACAGCTGCGAGGAAGCAAACCCCACCACCCGCGCCACTTGCGGGTCCGGATAGCTGCCGGCGACCAGTGCGCGACGCGCGGCATTGGCGCGGTTGGCCGAGAGTTCCCAGTTGCCGAAGTCGCCCTGGCCCGCATACGGTTTGGCGTCGGTGTGGCCGCTGATGCTGATCTTGTTCGGCACCGCCTTGATGGTGTCGGCCATGGCCAGCAGGATGTCTTCAAAGTACGGCTTCAACCGCGCACTGCCAGAGTCGAACATCGGCCGGTTGGCAGCGTCGGTGATCTGGATGCGCAAGCCATCCGGGGTAATCTCGAAGGAAATCTGATCCTTGAACTTCAGCAGTTGCGGGTTTTCCTCAACCTTGGTTTGCAGTTCTTGCAGTAGCAGCTCCAGGCGTTCCTGCTCGACCTGGTCAGCCATGGCCTCGACGGTATCGCGCTCGATCGGAATTTTTTCCTGGGGCGAATCGGTCTTGATTTCCGGGTTGATGGTGCGCTCGGGCGCCAGTTGCGGCGAGCCACCGAGGTCGATCACAAAAGGCGTACCGCTCTCGGAGAAACCGATGGGGTCCTTGAAGTAACCGGCAATGGCGATCTTCTGTTCCGGCGTGGCGGTGGACATCAGCCACAGCACCAGGAAGAACGCCATCATCGCCGTCGCAAAGTCGGCGAAGGCGATTTTCCAGGCGCCGCCATGGTGTCCCGCAGCGAAGCGCTTGACGCGCTTGATGATGATCGGCTGGTTGTTTTCCATGGCTTAGCGACCGCGAACCGCTTGTTCCAGCTCAGCGAAGCTTGGACGGTGCTTCGGATACAGAACCTTGCGCCCGAACTCCACTGCCAGCGATGGCGGCATGCCGGAAGCCGACGCTACCAGGCAGGCCTTGATCGCTTCGTACAAATTCACTTCTTCCTTGGCATCGTGGGCCAGGGAAGTGGCCAGCGGGCCGAAGAAACCATAGGCCGCGAGAATACCGAAGAAAGTACCCACCAGTGCCGCACCTACGTGCATGCCGATGGCCTTCTGGTCGCCTTCACCGAGGGAGGCCATGGTCACCACGATCCCGAGAACCGCGGCAACAATACCAAAGCCGGGCATGCCGTCGGCGATGCCGGTCACGGCGTGGGACGGGTGCTCCAGCTCTTCCTTGAGGCTGAACAGCTCCATGTCGAACAAGCCTTCCAGCTCATGGGGCGCCATGTTGCCGGACGACATGATGCGCAGGTAATCGCAGATGTAGGCGGTCATGCGCTCGTCTTTGAGTACCGCCGGGTACTTGGCGAAAATCGGGCTCGCCGCGGCGTCTTCAATGTCGCCTTCGATGGCCATCATGCCTTCACGGCGGCTCTTGTTGAGGATCTCGTAGATCAGCCCCAACACTTCCAGGTAGAAGGTGTGGGAGAAGCGCGAGCTGAACATGCCCAGCGACTTCTTGATCACGTGCATGGTCATGTAGCCAGGGTTGGCTTGCAGGAATGCGCCGAACGCCGCACCGCCGATAATCAGCACTTCGAAGGGCTGGATCAGCGCCGCAATCTTGCCGTGGGAAAGGACGTATCCGCCGAGCACGCTCGCGATGACGACGATGATGCCGATAATTTTAGCCATAGGGGATGAGTACTTGCGCCGTCGGGTTCAGGGTCATATTCGCAAGAGTTGAAAACTCTTGTTCTACTTATCGGCAAATCTGCGCCAGACTATAGCGCGTTAAGGCGAAAAAACAGTTCGGCCCGTCCCGGGCGTGTTGACCGCAAGTGATGATCGCGCCCCAATCATGGCAAACGAAACGACAGTCCCAACTCAAAAACCCAATTCGCTGGCCGCCTGGATAAAGCGCCTGGACGCCGTGCTATTGCCTGTTCCGCAGGCGAGCCACGACCGCGTGTGCAAGGCCATCGGCGACAACCGCAGTTCGTTGCGGGATATTGCAGAGCTGATGCAGAACAGCCCGGCGCTGGTGCTCAGCGTGATGCGCGAGGCCAACAACCAGGCCCACGGCAGCCTCGCAGAGCCGGCGGAAAATCTTGAAGTGGCGATCAATCGCCTCGGCCTCAAACGCACCGAGGAACTGCTGGCTCGCCTGCCTTCGGTGCCACTTGGTGAAATCCCCTTGGCCCTGCGCCAGTTGCAGATGATCAGCCAGCACGCTTCGCAACAAGCCAGCGGCCTGTTTGCCAGCCGCCTGGCGCGCTTGTGGCAAGACATTCACTGGGGCAGCCTGCTGTTCCTTTCGCCGCTGTGGCCGATGGCGATTGCCTATCCCAAGCTGCTGGAAGAGTGGGAACTGCGGGTGATCCACAAAGGCGAATCGGCACGCACCGTCGAGCAGGAAGTGTTCGGCGTGCGCCTGCTGGACCTGTGCCTGGGATTGACCGAGGCCTGGCGCCTGCCGATCTGGGTGTCCCAGGGTTATACGTTGCTGCTCACGGAGCAACGCCTGCTGGTCAAGGCGCTGCACATTGCCCGTGAAGACGAGCCCTTGCGCCAACAGCAGTTGCTGGATGCCGACCCCAACCTGCGCCGCTGGCTGAACCAGCCGGCCAATACCGTGTTGCTCGCCAACGGCCTGGCGCTGGCGGCGCAGGAGTCGTGGACCTGCCCGCACACCCAGCGGTGGCAATACCTGACTGCGCTTTACCTGCAACAACCGTTGGCCGAGGTGCAACAACAGTCTCACCAACACGCGGCGATCAGTGCCCGCACGACCCTGATGCGCGATCTGTGGCACCCGGCGCTGTCGTTGATCTGGCCATGGGACGTACAACGCGTTCACCACGGTTTGCTGCCGGCACCGCCGCCCACTGCCGAAGCCTTGGCGATCTGGCGCAAGCGCTGTACCGAATTGCTGGTAGAGCCAAACCGCTTTGCCAACGCCATGCACCTGACCACCTGCGCCAAGGAAGCCCTCGTGGCCTGTGGCATGCAGCGGGTGATGCTGCTGATGGCAGACAAAACCCTGAGCACCCTGCGGGTGCATCAAGTCGACGGCCTGCCGAAGGACGCCGACCACATGAGCCTCGACGTGGCGCAAAGCACCCTGCTGCAACGCCTGCTGGCCAAGTCCGCCCAGGTGCGCCTCAACCCCGACAACCACGCCCAGTTCTCGGCATTGCTGCCGCCGGAACTGCGCCGCCTGTTCAAGGGCGAGCACCTGCTGCTGCGCTCCCTGAGTTGCAACGGCCGGGTGGTGATGCTGATGGTGGCCGACCAGGGCGGCGGGCCGCTCTCGGAAACCACCGTGCAGGCTTTCGGCAAAACCGCCCAATGCATCGAAAAAGCCCTGCACAGCTTTACCAACCGCAGCGCCTGATGCTTGCGCTACAATCGCCCTCCTTTAGCGCCCAACTTTTATGCCCAGGAGACCTCACATGCCTGACTTCTCTGGCTTGCCGCTGGTCATCGAGGCCAGTGACCTGCTCGGTCGCCTCGATGCCGAACATCTGATTCTGGTGGACCTCACCAGCGCCGCGCGTTACGCCGAAGGGCATATCCCCGGCGCACGTTTCGTCGACCCCAAGCGCACCCAACTGGGACAGGCACCGGCGCCGGGCCTGCTACCGAACAAAGCCGATCTTGAAAAGCTGTTCGGCGAACTGGGCCATACCCCGGATGCCACCTACGTGGTGTACGACGACGAAGGCGGTGGCTGGGCCGGCCGATTCATCTGGATGCTCGATGTGATCGGCCACAAGAAATACCACTACCTCGACGGCGGCCTGCTGGCGTGGCTGGAAGAACAACACCTCGTATCCACTGAGGTCCCGGCCAGCGCCGGCGGCCCGGTCAGCCTGACACTGCATGAAGAACCCACCGCTACCCGCGAGTACCTGCAAAGCCGCCTCGGCGCTGCCGACCTCGGCATCTGGGACGCCCGCGGCCCGCTGGAATACTCCGGGGAGAAAGTCCTCGCGGCCAAAGGGGGTCACATCCCGGGCGCGGTGAACTTCGAATGGACCGCCGGCATGGACAAGGCACGCCAACTGCGCATTCGCCGCGACATGCCGCAGATCCTCGAAGACCTCGGGCTGACCAAGGGCAAAGAAATCATCACCCACTGCCAGACTCACCACCGTTCTGGCTTCACCTACCTGGTGGCCAAGGCGCTCGGTTATCCGCGAGTCAAAGGTTATGCCGGTTCCTGGGGCGAATGGGGCAACCACCCCGACACCCCCGTCGAGATTTAAGGTTTAAGGACAGTTAATGAAAAAGCAGTTGTTCATCCTCAGCCAGTACTTGCTGCCCCACCACCTGCTGTCGCGGCTGGCCGGCTGCATTGCCGAATGCCGCGTGCGCTGGTTCAAGAATGCGTTCACCGCGTGGTTCGCCAAGCGTTATCAAGTGGACATGTCCCAGGCCCTGGTTGAAGACCTGACGGCTTACGAGCACTTCAACGCCTTCTTCACCCGCGCGCTGAAAGACGGTGCCCGGCCACTGGACCAAACCCCTGGCGCCGTATTGAGCCCGGCCGATGGCGCCGTCAGCCAGTTGGGCCCGATTGAGCACGGCCGGGTGTTCCAGGCCAAGGGCCACAGCTTCAGCGTACTGGAATTGCTCGGCGGTGATTCGGCGGTGGCTGCGCCGTTCATGGGCGGCGATTTCGCCACCATCTACCTGTCGCCAAAGGACTACCACCGGGTGCACATGCCACTGGCCGGCACCCTGCGGGAAATGGTCTACATCCCGGGCCGCATCTTCTCGGTGAACCAGACCACCGCCGAAAACGTGCCGGAGCTGTTTGCACGTAACGAGCGTGTTGCCTGCATTTTCGACACCGAACGCGGCCCGATGGCCGTGGTACTGGTGGGCGCGATGATCGTGGCGTCGATCGAGACCGTATGGGCTGGCCTGGTAACGCCGCCGAAGCGCGAGCTGAAAACCTTCCGCTACGACGAAGCCGCCCGTGGCCCGATCCACCTGGAAAAAGGTGCGGAACTGGGACGCTTCAAGCTGGGTTCGACAGCCATCGTGCTGTTTGGGCCGGACCAGGTGAAATGGTCGGAAGAACTGCTGGCGGGCACGCCGGTGCAGATGGGCCAGGGCATCGCACTGCCGAAAGCCTGACTACGACCTCTGTAGGAGCTGGCTTGCCGGCGATGCGATCTTGAGGACGCCATCGCCGGCAAGCCGGCTCCTACAAAGTGTGTGTGTACTAGAGCTGACCGTCACGGTCGCGGAAGCCCAACAGGTACAACACCCCATCCAGCCCCAGGGTCGAAATCGCCTGCTTGGCCGATTGCTTGACCAGCGGCTTGGCGCGGAACGCCACACCCAACCCGGCAATCGCCAGCATTGGCAAGTCATTCGCCCCGTCGCCGACCGCAATGGTCTGCTCCAGACGCAACCCTTCCTTGTGTGCCAATTCCCGCAGCAGATCCGCTTTACGCTGAGCGTCGACAATCGGCTCTACCGCCACGCCTGTCACCTTGCCGTCCACCACTTCCAGCTCGTTGGCGAACACATAGTCGATGCCCAGCTTGGCCTGCAATTGCTTGGCGAAGTAGGTGAAGCCGCCCGACAGGATCGCCGTCTTGTAGCCCAGGCGCTTGAGTTCGGCGAACAGGGTCTCGGCGCCTTCGGTCAGGCGCAGGGAGGCGCCGATGGAGTCCAGCACGCTCACATCCAGGCCTTTGAGCAAGGCCAGGCGCTCCTTGAAGCTGGCACGGAAATCCAGCTCGCCGGCCATGGCCCGCTCGGTGATTTCCGAAACTTGCTCACCCACACCGGCAGCCTTGGCCAATTCGTCGATGACTTCGGCCTCGATCAGCGTCGAGTCCATGTCGAACACCGCCAGGCGGCGATTGCGACGGAACAGCGAATCCTCCTGGAAGGCGATATCGACATTCAGCTCCTGGGCAACGCTCAGGAATTCAGCACGTAAAGCCTGTGGGTCCGCCGGTTCGCCGCGCACGGAGAACTCGATGCAGCCCTTGCCTTTGTCCGCCGGGGTGTCCAGCGGCATACGACCCGACAGACGGTCAATATGGTCGATATTCAAACCGTACTGGGCGGTAATCGAACTGACACGCTGCAATTGTTCCGCCGTCACCTTGCGGGTCAACAGCGTCACGATATGGCGTTTCTTGCCCTGGCCGGCGACCCAGCTCTGGTAGTCCTCTTCGGACACCGGGGTAAAACGCACCTGCTGATCCAGCTTATACGCCGTAAACAGGATGTCCTTGAGCACGGACGACGCCTGCTCGGTGCTTGGGATTTCCACCAGGATGCCGAACGACAGCGTGTCGTGAATCACCGCCTGGCCGATGTCGAGAATGTTCACACCACCCTGGGCCAGAACACCGGTTATGGCGGCGGTGAGACCCGGACGGTCCTCACCGGTGATGTTAATCAGGACAATTTCGCGCAAAGCGCACCCCCGAGCTGGAAAAAAACCGCATTCTACCCACTTTCAGTGACCATCGGGCACAGCCAGCGCTTTGCCGGTCTTGGGCCTGTCGCTATACTGCGCGTCAACTTCACGGACTAAAGAGCCGAGCTTAAGTGAACCGGCCCACGCCAGTAAAAACCGATAACTTCTTCCTGCTGATCTTCCGGGCACTGCGCCACCGCCGTGTACCGATCGCATTACGCATCGCCAGCCATAACGTGATCCTGGTCGCCCTGGCCCTGGTCATCTACGCCTGCGTGATGGGTTTGCAGTTCAAACAGGCCATGCACGAGCAAGCCGACGCCCTGGGCGAGAGCCTGACCACCCAGACCGCCACCTCGGCGACTGAGTTGTTGGTGTCCAATGACATCCTCAGCCTCAACGTGCTGCTCAACAACCTGACCAAGAACCCGCTGGTGGCCCACGCCGCTATTTATAGCGTGGACAACCGGATCATGGCCGAAGCCGGGCAGCGCCCGAAAAACGGCCTGCTGGGTGAAGCCGAAGGCCTGTACCAGAGCAATATCACGTTTCAGGACGTGAAGGCCGGCCAACTGCGCATCAGCCTGGACATGCAACAGTTCCAGCAGCCGATGACCATCAGCCTGCAAAGCATGGGCATCCTGAGCGCGATCCTGCTGGCACTGTCCCTGGCCTTGAGCCTGCGGCTGGGTCGGCATATCTCCACGCCCCTGATGCAACTGCGCATCTGGCTGCGGGATATCGACGAACATACCCCGGCCACCGACCGCCAGGACGAAATCGGCGACCTCGCCCGCCAATTGCACACCAGCTTCGCGCCGGAGCCTGTGGTGCCGGAGGTTGAACCCGAGCCCGAGTTCGACGATACCGATTACGAAGACGACGAACCCGAGTTTGAAGTACGCAACCTGCGCGACCCGAGCTTCGACGAGTCAGCACCGGTGGCGGGCCTCAAGCCGGCTGCCCGTCATGTGATAAAGGCAGAAGAAGACGAACTGGACGAAGAAGACCCGTTCGCCGACCTTCGCGACAACTCAGCGCCAACCACCGCCGTTGCGCCGCAACCGGCTCCGGTGCGAAATACCCAGCCCCAGCACAGCGCCGTATTGGCTGTGCAACTGGGCGCGCAGGATCAACTGCGCCGCCTGCCACGGGCACGCCTGACCGAGTTGCTGGAACGTTATCGTGATTGCCTCGACCAGGCTGCCTCGCTGTATCAGAGCGAGCTGCACACCCTGAACGACGGCAGCACGCTGATGCTGTTCCACAGCGAAGACAGCGGTGAAGATTACCTGACCAACGCCATCTGCTGCGGTGAACTGCTGCGGGCCCTCGGCCATGCGCTGCAGATCGAAGTGGCTGACAGCGGCATCACCCTGCAGCTGCAATTGGGCCTGACGGTGGGCGACGACCTGTATGGCATGAGCCAGATTGATCTGCTGCTGACCGAGATCGCCCAGGACGCCCTGGCCTTGTCGCAACACAGCCGCAACCTGCTGCTGGTGGAGCGCAAGATCAGTGACGACGTACTGATCCGCCAGCGTGCGCGCATCCGCCCGATTGCCAGCCCTGAAGGTGCGTGCTGTGTGGAGCGGTTGATGGAGCCTTACCCGTCGATGCTTGAGCGCCAACTGGCGCGGATGCATGAGACGCGGGCAAAGAACTAACCTTGAGCCAATAAAAAGCCCGCCAATGATCACTCATTGGCGGGCTTTTTTATGGCTCTCTGTAGGAGCGAGCTTGCTCGCGAAGATCGTCAACGATTACGCAGGCTTACTGAGAAAACGTGTCGCTCTTGTGTTTTTCGCGAGCAAGCTCGCTCCTGCAGTGGGCCTTTTCGTGGGTGTGTCAGGTCAGAACCTGAACACTTCCATGTCGGTACGAATCGGCACGGCCATCGGCATCTTCGGCTTCTCCGGAGCTGCCGGCTTGGCCTGCGCCGGCGCCTGTTTGCGTGGAGCCTCTGCAACCGCCGGCTGATTGGCCAATGGCTTGAGGGCCACGGACAACTGCTGTGCCAGGTTCTGCAACAGGACGCCCTGGGCCTGAACCTGGGACGCCGTGGTGCCGGAGTGTTCTTCCTGCAAATGCACGATGCGGTTATCCCGCACCTGGCCGCGACGGTCGATCAACCGCCACTGTGCATCCAGGATCGCCGGCTGGGACACGCCCGAGTCCAGCCGCGTGATGGTCAGCAAAACCTGCACGTCCGGGGTGAAACCCGTCGGTGCCGGCGCCAATACCACCCGCTGGCTGTCCAGATGGCCAGCCACCTGGCGCAACATCAACTGATTGATGTCGGACGACAGGCTACCGGCCCAGCGACCATCGGTGGAACCTTGCAGGCTGCCGTCGTTCTGACGTTGCAGCAGGGTTTCGCGTTGCAGGTAGTCGGCCACTACCACCGGGCCGAGCAATACGGCCATGCCGGCACTTTGTGCAGGCTGAGCCGGACTTCCACTGTCCAGCTGATACAGCGACACAGGTTGATGTGTGCTGCAACCCGCCAGGCCCAAAAGACCAGCGAGCAACAAAATTAAAGGAAGGCGCGGAGCAGTCATCATCCCATCCAGGTGGCTGCCACAAGGCGAACCACAATGTAATACTCAAAAATAACCTGTACGCGCTCAGCCACGCCGGCGCTGGAAAGGCCATATCATCCGTGAATATGCGCCGTGACTCCAGCGCGAAAGCGTCGATCTACGGGTTAAATCGTAGATCGGGCGCTCTATATCGCGTTAAACGGGCGTTTCCACCAGTAATGCGTCCACTCGCTGGAAGCCGCGCGGCAGTTTGTTGCCGCGACGACCCCGCTCACCCTTGTAGTGCTCGAGGTCGTCAGGGCGCAGCGACAACGTGCGCTTGCCGGCCTGCAGCACCAGGGTCGAGCCTTCCGGGATCACTGCGATGTCGGTCACGTACTCTTCGCGACTGGCCACCCGCTCCCCGGGAATACCAATAATCTTGTTGCCCTTGCCTTTGCCCAACTGCGGCAAGTCACTGATCTTGAACACCAACAGGCGACCTTCAGTGGTCACCGATGCAAGCCAATTGCCTTCACGGTCTTCCACCGTACGCGGCAGGATCACCTTGGCGTTGTTCGGCAGGCTCAGCAACGCCTTGCCCGCCTTGTTCTTGGCCTGCAGGTCTTCACCCTTGACCACGAAGCCGTAGCCGGCATCGGAGGCGATGACATACAGCGAATCATCGTCCGGCAGCAGCACGCATTCAAAATTCGCTCCCGGCGGCGGTGTCAGGCGCCCGGTCAACGGCTCGCCCTGCCCCCGTGCTGACGGCAAGGTGTGCGCCGGTACCGAATAGCTGCGACCGGTGGAGTCGATAAATACCGCAAACTGGTTGGAGCGCCCGGCCGCGGAGGTTTTGAAACCATCGCCGGCCTTGTACGACAAGCCAGTGGCGTCAATATCATGCCCTTTGGCTGAGCGAACCCAACCCTTTTCCGACAGAACGACGGTAATTTTCTCGTTGGGCAGCAGCTCGGTTTCGGTCAGGGCCTTGGCTTCGGCGCGCTCGACGATCGGCGAGCGGCGGTCGTCGCCATAGGTTTCGGCGTCCTTGATCAGCTCGGTGCGTACCAGCTTCTTCAGCTTGGCCTCGCTGCCCAGCAGGGCCTGGAGCTTGGCTTGCTCCTTGAGCAGCGCGTCCTGTTCGTCACGCAGCTTCATTTCTTCCAGGCGTGCCAACTGACGCAGACGGGTGTCGAGGATGTAGTCGGCCTGGATTTCGCTGAGCTCGAAGCGCGCGATCAGCTCGGCCTTCGGGTGCTCGGCGGTCCGGATGATATGGATCACTTCATCCAGGTTGAGGTAGGCAATCAGCAAGCCGTCCAACAGGTGCAGGCGGCGCTCGACCTTGTCCAGGCGGAATTGCAGGCGACGACGCACGGTCTGTACCCGGAACTCCAGCCATTCCACCAGCAATGCCCGCAGGTTCTTCAACTGCGGCTTGCCGTCCAGGCCAATGATATTGATGTTCACCCGATAGCTGGATTCCAGCTCGGTACTGGCGAACAAGTGCTGCATCAGCACTTCATGGTCGACCCGGCTGTTGGTCGGGATGATCACGATGCGGCATGGGTTTTCGTGGTCGGACTCGTCACGCAGGTCGGCAACCTGAGGCAACTTCGACGGCTTGGCCTGCATCAGCGCGGCAATCTGCTCCAGCACCTTGGCGCCGGACACCTGATGCGGCAGCGCGGTGACAATGATGTCGCCGTCTTCGATGTGGTACACGGCGCGCATGCGCACCGAGCCTTTACCGGTCTGGTAGATTTTCAGCAGGTCGGCGCGAGGCGTGATGATTTCCGCTTCGGTCGGGTAATCCGGGCCCTGGATATGCTCGCAGAGCTGCTCCACGGTCGCCTTCGGCTCGTCCAGCAAGCGCACGCACGCGGTGGCCACTTCCCGCAGGTTGTGAGGCGGTACGTCAGTGGCCATGCCCACGGCGATGCCGGTGGTGCCATTGAGCAGGATGTTCGGCAAACGTGCAGGCAACACCAGCGGTTCGTCGAGGGTGCCGTCGAAGTTCGGGCCCCAGTTGGCCGTACCCTGGCCGAGTTCGCTGAGCAGCACTTCCGAATACCGCGACAGGCGTGCTTCGGTGTAACGCATGGCCGCGAAGGACTTGGGATCATCCGGCGCACCCCAGTTACCCTGGCCGTCCACCAGCGTGTAGCGGTAGCTGAACGGCTGGGCCATCAGCACCATGGCTTCGTAGCACGCCGAGTCGCCGTGGGGGTGGAACTTGCCGAGCACGTCACCGACGGTACGCGCCGACTTCTTGTGCTTGGAGTCAGCGTCCAGGCCCAACTCACTCATCGCATAGATAATGCGCCGCTGTACGGGCTTCAGGCCGTCGCCGATATGCGGCAAGGCACGGTCCATGATCACGTACATGGAGTAGTTGAGGTAGGCATTTTCGGTGAAGTCAGCCAGCGACCGGCGTTCAACGCCGTCTAAGCTGTCTGCAAGGATGTCACTCATGCGGGCCTCATCATTGTTTGGTCTGGCGCAGCAGCAAGGTGCCGCTGCGCTGGGTAAATTCAAGTTGTTTCAATGCACTCATGCCCAGCAATACCTGGTCATCGCCCAGCCCCGGCACCACCAGGGCACGCACGTCCTGCAGGACGATATCGCCCAGTTGCAGGCGGCCCAGCTCGGTCCGAAAACCTTGGGTTCGCCCGTTGGCAGTGCTCACGCCAACCGGCATGCCGCGCTTAAGCCCGAGACGGTCGGCCAATTCGGCCGGAACCGCCACGTCGGTGGCTCCGGTGTCGAGCATGAACTCCACCGGCCGGCCGTTGATCTGGCCAGTAGCCACAAAATGCCCTTGGCCGTTGCCCATCAGTTTTACTTCGACATAACCCTCGTGCTGCTCCGAGGTCACCACGGCATTGGGATTTTCCTGATGCTTTTCCCACTGCCCGAAAAACCGTGTTGCCAAAAACAATCCGGCGCCCCACGCCACGAACATCAACACACGTCCGGCGCGCTTGCCGGGCGCCTGCGCACTCATGGCTTGGCGCTCCAGCCACCCGCAGGGGCGGCGAAACGATAGACCACCGGCCGCTTTTCGCCATCGGCGCGTGCGCCGAAGTTGTTATCCAGGCCAATCCAGGCACCCTCGCTGTCCACCACCAACGCTTCGGCCAGGCCGTAGGGCTGATTGTATTGGCGTTGCGGCGCCAGCATTTCATCGGCGTAGGACCAGCATTGCTCGACCTTCGCCGTCACGGTGTCACGACGGCACAACTGGAACTGGCTGCTTTCGAGGGTAAACAGCTTGCCCTCGAACAGCGCAACGTCAGAGAAATTCCGCGAAACTGCCTTGGCCTTGGGCATCTGTGCCGGCTGCATCTCGGTGCCCGCCTCGCTCAACAATACGCAAGGGCCGTCACAATCCCAGAGGGTTTGCGGGCGCTTGATGGAAATCAACCCACGCCGCTCACGCTCGGCGGCCAACCAGATCTGATTGCCCTCGGGGTTCACCGCCAGGCCTTCAAACAACGCATTGAAGTGCAGCAACAAGCCACTGGCCCGCGCTTCACGAACCATGCCCGGGGCGATCTTCAGCCACTCAGGCTCACCGGCCACCGGCACCTGCAGCACCGCCGCGTGGGCTTCACTGACGATGTAGCGGTTACCCGCGGCATCGCAGCTGATGCCTTCAAAATCCAGGTCACCACCCCGAATCAACGAAGCTGCCTTGGTGCGCGAACGCAAACCAAAGGGCAACCCGGACTCCGGCACCGGCGGCACATTGATCTTCACCGTTTCGGCCTGCCAGGTATCGGCACTGATATCCAGCCGGTAGATCTGGTCGTCGTCGCGGTCGGACACCGTCCACAAGTCTTTACCGCACAAGGCCAGGCCCGACAGGTTACCGCCGCGCATGCCTTCCACAGGGTGTTCCGACAACAACTTCAGCTCAGCCGCAGGCGCCGCGACCACCGAGGTGGCCGCCAACCCGCTCAACAACAGAATCGCCAGGGCGAAACCGCTGCGCATCAGCCCAGAACCTCGGCCAGGTTACCCTTGGACTCCAGCCAGTTCTTGCGATCCGGGGCGCGTTTCTTCGCCAGCAACATGTCCATCATTTCCGACGTGGCGGCGAAATCTTCCAGGGTCAATTGCACCAGGCGCCGGGTGTTCGGGTCCATGGTGGTTTCCCGCAGTTGCGGCGGGTTCATCTCACCCAGACCTTTGAATCGGGTGACCTGAGGCTTGCCGCGTTTCTTCTCGGCCACCAGGCGGTCGAGAATGCCATCGCGCTCGGCTTCGTCCAGGGCGTAGAAAATCTCTTTGCCCAAGTCAATGCGGTACAGCGGCGGCATGGCGACGTAGACGTGACCGGCATCCACCAACGGGCGGAAGTGCTGGACGAACAGCGCGCAAAGCAAGGTCGCGATGTGCAAGCCGTCGGAGTCGGCGTCGGCGAGGATGCAGATCTTGCCGTAACGCAGCTGGCTCATGTCCGCCGCGCCCGGGTCGACACCGATGGCCACGGCGATGTTGTGCACTTCCTGGCTGGCCAGCACTTCGCTGCCGTCGACTTCCCAGGTGTTGAGGATCTTGCCGCGCAGCGGCAGGATCGCCTGGAATTCCTTGTCCCGCGCTTGCTTGGCGGAACCGCCGGCGGAATCACCTTCCACCAGGAACAGTTCGGAACGCATCGGGTCTTGCCCGGCGCAGTCCGCCAGCTTGCCCGGGAGTGCCGGGCCCTGGGTGATGCGCTTGCGCTCGACTTTCTTACTGGCCTTCAGGCGGCGGCCGGCGTTGTTGATTGCCAGCTCCGCCAGGGCCAGGCCCAACTCAGGGTGTTCGTTGAGCCACAGGCTGAACGCGTCCTTGACCACACCGGAAACAAACGCGGCGGCCTCGCGGGACGACAGGCGTTCCTTGGTCTGGCCGGAGAATTGCGGCTCCTGCATTTTCATCGACAGGACGAACGCGATCCGCTCCCAGACGTCTTCCGGCGCCAGCTTCACACCACGCGGCAGCAGGCTGCGGTATTCGCAGAATTCGCGCATGGCGTCCAGCAGGCCCTGGCGCAACCCGTTGACGTGGGTGCCGCCCTGGGCGGTCGGGATCAGGTTGACGTAGCTTTCCTGAACGCTGTCGCCGCCTTCCGGCAGCCACAGCAAGGCCCAATCCACGGCTTCTTTATTACCGGCCAGGCTGCCGCAGAACGGCTCGTTGGGCAGGCGTTCGAAGTCGCTGACGGAGTCTTCCAGGTAGGAGCGCAGGCCGTCTTC
Organism: Pseudomonas sp. Z18(2022); assembly: GCF_036346535.1. Lineage (NCBI taxonomy): Bacteria > Pseudomonadati > Pseudomonadota > Gammaproteobacteria > Pseudomonadales > Pseudomonadaceae > Pseudomonas > Pseudomonas sp. Z18(2022). The sequence goes on along the minus strand of NZ_JAOTOA010000002.1, from coordinate 438,334 downwards.
GTAGTGCCACTCGACCTTTTCGCCGGTGCCTTTGTCTTCAAAGCTGACCAGCAGGCCCGGGCACAAAACGGCCTTGGCCTTGAGCACGTGCTTGAGGCGGCTGATGGAAAATTTGGGTGAGTCGAAGTATTTCGGGTCCGGCGCGAAGTACACGCTGGTGCCGGTGTTGCGCTTGCCGACGGTGCCGATCACTTCCAGGTCGGTGGCTTTGTAGCCATCGGCGAAGGTCATCTGGTACTCGTTGCCGTCGCGCTTGACCTTGACCCGCACGTGGTTCGACAAGGCGTTGACCACGGAAATACCCACACCGTGCAAGCCACCGGAGAACTGGTAGTTCTTGTTGGAGAACTTGCCACCGGCGTGCAGCTTGGTAAGGATCAGCTCGACGCCCGACACACCCTCTTCCGGGTGAATGTCCACCGGCATGCCGCGACCATCGTCGGACACTTCCAGGGAATGGTCGGCGTGAAGGATGACTTGTACCGACTTGGCGTGCCCGGCCAAGGCTTCGTCGACGCTGTTGTCGATGACTTCCTGGGCAAGGTGGTTCGGCCGACTGGTGTCGGTGTACATGCCGGGGCGTTTGCGCACCGGGTCGAGGCCCGAGAGGACTTCGATGGCGTCGGCGTTATAAGAGCTAGCGCTGGGAGTGGCCATGGGGTCTCGTCGTGAGTCGTTCGATTAAAAAGTAACCTGCGGTTTCACAATGCGGTGAAATCGAAGGATTGGTACTGATCTGCGCCAATGCCGGCAAAACTCAACAGCGCCGGTAACTGTTGCGCGAAGCCCTGGTAACCATGATCGCCACCGGCCTGGATGCGCAAGGCACAGGCCCGGTAATACTGCTGGGCGAGCCGATAATCCAGTGTTTCATCGCCGGTCTGCAACCACACCTGATAACGCTGGCCGTCCTGGGGCGCCGGCACTTCCAGCTCGGCCAGGGCCGCGACATGGTCGTGGGTCAATTCCCAGGTCTCATCGGTGTAGAGGTTCTTCTGGGTGCCCAGGTAACCGTCGAACATCCGATGAGGGCTGACCGCCGGGTTGACCAGCAAGGCGTTGAGGCCATGGCGTTCGGCAAGATGGGTTGCATAGTAGCCGCCGAGTGAGCTGCCTACCAGCAGTGGCCTTCCGAGGTCACGGATAGCCGCCTCCAACTGGGGGATCGCCTGGCGGGGGTGGTGATGCAGGGCCGGCACGCGCAGTTGGTCGGCCAGACCGAGGCTGTCCATCACGGTGATCAGTTGGCTGGCCTTGTTGGAGGCCGGCGCGCTGTTGAAACCGTGGATATACAAGATCGATGCGGACATTCCGGGTCCTCTGTGGGTCAGCCAAAGAGGCGCAGTTTACAGGGAAATTTCAGTAGCCGTTGCTACCGTAATCCACCTGGAAAGCAAAGCCTTCGACCCTTTCGACGCCGGTCTCCAACCGTCCGTCGGCATGCAGGCGCAGCCAGCGGTAACCGGGCGCCTGCTCGCTCACCTTGAAGTCCTCGCTGCCCGGAGCGAACTGGATGCAGGTAGACGGCGACGCCAGCAGGCGCACGCCGTTGCGTTCGCGGTCGATTTCCTGATGCACATGGCCCCAGAGCACCGCGCGCACCTGCGGGAACCGATCCAGCACCGCAAACAACGCCTCGGGGTTGCGCAGGCCGATGGGTTCCATCCAGGCGCAACCGATGGACACCGGATGATGGTGGAAACACACCAGATGATGACGAGTCGGCGCTTCGCTCAACGATTGCGCCAGCAATTGCAGTTGCTGGTCCTGCAAGTAACCCGGCACCGAGCCCGGCACCGCCGAGTCCAGCAAGGTAACGCGCCAGTTACCCACGTCCACCACCGGCTCCAGCAAGGCACTGTTGATTGCCGCTTGCTGCATCACCTGCGGTTCATCGTGGTTCCCCGGAATCCAGCGCGCCGGCGCCTCGATCTGCCGGCTCATGTCGCGAAACGCCTGATAGGACGCAAGCGTGCCGTCCTGGGACAAATCCCCGGTGGCCAGCACCAGGTCAATCTGCGGCTGCTGCGCCAGCACCGTTTCGATGACCCGCTGCAGGCTGTCGCGGGTATTCATGCCCAGCAGCCCGCCGTCCGCCTCGGCAAACAGGTGGCTGTCGGACAACTGCACCAGCAACGCCGAAGCGTCAGGATTCAAGGCGGATACGCTCGGCAAGGCGTTCTCCCAGGGCGTGATCACAGGAATGGACATTTGAGGCGATTATGCTGGGGCAGGACACAAAGAGGAAACCCGTGAAGCGGACACAGTTCACATCTATCGAACGACTTCGAACTCGTGGCCCAGGGCCAGGCAGTGGCTCAACCATTCGCCGAGGAACACATTGAGCTGTGCTTTCTCATCGGGCTGGTGCATGAACACGTTGGGGTAAGGATAGATGCTGCGAAAGCGTCGTGCATGTTCGGCGCTGATCACTTCGGCCATGCGCGCGTCGTGGTACACCTGCACTTCCAGCTGCGGCACCGGCAGCCACGGCAGGCTGTGTTCCTGGCGCACCCGCAGGGTGGTGGTGTACGGGCAGTTCACGATCACTTCCAGGGTCAGCACGCCGAGCATCTGGTCCCCGTGGGTGACGGCGATGCGCCGCGCCTCGGGGGTGTGGCGCATGTCTGGCAGCAGCCGCATCAGCCGTGCATAGTTGGCCTCGCAGGCTGCTTGCAGCCCGATCAGGTCAACCCGATATCGCTCCCGTGCCTTTACTGCCATAACCCCCTCACTTCCGCGCGATTAAGCGCAAGCCATTGCAGGGCAATAATGCTCGCTGCGTTGGAAATTTTACCGTCACGTACCGCTTGCAGGGCGTCTTCAAAGGCCCAGACGCTGACGCGGATATCTTCGGCTTCCTCTTCCAGTCCATGGACGCCACCGGCCCCGGCGCTTTCGCAACGCCCCAGGAACAAGTGGACAAATTCGGTGCTGCCACCCGGCGACGGAAAGTACTTGGTGATCGGCCAGAGTGCGGAGAATGTAAGGCCAGCTTCCTCTTCGGCTTCGCGGTGTGCAACCTCCTCGGGTTGCTCATCTTTATCGATCAGGCCGGCGACCATTTCGATCAGCCACGGGTTGTCGGTACGGCCCATGGCGCCTACGCGAAACTGCTCGATCAGCACCACTTCATCGCGCTGCGGGTCGTAGGGCAGCACGCACACGGCGTCATGCCGAACAAAGACTTCGCGATTGAGCTCACGGCTCATGCCGCCATCAAACTTCTCGTGCCGCAATTGCACCCGATCCAGTTTGTAGAAGCCCGTGTAGGCATTGTCGCGCTGAACAATTTCGATCTTGCTCGGCGTCGATTTCGCTGTGTCCGTCATATCAACCCTCGTTTATTGCCTTGCGGTGTCGAGGCGGCCTCGACATCGCGCCATCCTAACGCGCTCGCGCCCCTTGATGCAGCCCCTTTCCGGTTGCCGGGATAGACGGCGGGCGTCAAACTCACTCTAATCAGCTTAGTGGCGAACTGACTGCCCTGTCGGGAGTCGAAGCTCCACATTTTCACCTTTCCTCGATTTATGAAGGACACACATGTCGCTTTTAAAAATCGCCTCCGTGGCCTGTATCGCCTTGACCCTGGGTGCTTGCCAGAGCCTGTTCCAACCGAGCTATCTCAAGCCGCTGGACACCACCGCCGACGCCTCGGAGCAGATCAAGCCCGGCTGCAGCAGCCCGGATTGCCCGCTGGTCAATATCGATACCGTGCACTTCCCGTCCGAGCCGCAATTGGACCAGATCGTCGAAAAGCGTCTGTTGCAGATGGCCCGCACCTCGCCAGGCCAGGCTATGCCCGCCACGCTGAGCGCCTACCGCGACCAGTTCCTGCGTGAGTCGCCTGACCGCAACAGCATGTACTTGCAGGCCAAGGTACGTGAGCAGCATGACGGACTGGTGATCGTCGAAGTCTCCAGCTACCTGGACACCGGCACCGCCCACGGCGAGCCGGGCCGCGGCTTCATCAACTATTCACGCGTGCTGCATAAAGAGCTGAGCCTGACCGACATGCTGCTGCCGGGCCAGGAGGATGCGTTCTGGAAGACCGCAAAAGTCGCCCACAACAACTGGCTGATCAACTCGCAGATGGACCGCGACCCGGAGTTCGTGAAGAACTGGCCGTTCCAGAAAACCCCGAATGTGGCGCTGACCAGCAATGGCGTGGTGCTCAAGTACAACGTCACCACCATCGCCCCGTACGCATTGGGGCTGATCGAAATGACCATCCCCTATGCGCGCCTGACCGGCGTGATCAAGCCTGAGCTGGTGCCCGCACGCCACTGAAGGCCCGGCCCAGGATGAAGTGCAACAGCCCTGCCAGCACCAGCGCCGGCAGGGTCGCACCGACGTCCGGGTACAGATTCGCCAGCAGGTGATAGGTGCTGATCCCGCCGAGCCAGGCCAACAGTGCCGGCCAGCGCAGCTTGGCGGCAACCCCATGGCCACGGCGGCGCAGGATGAAGTGATCCACCAGCACCACGCCGAACAGCGGCGCGAACACCGAGCCGATCAGCAACAGGAAGTTCTGGTACTGCGCCAACGGTGCGAAGCAGGCAATCAGCGTGCAGATAACGCCGATGGCCAACGCCAGGTGCTCGACCTTCAAGCGCAACAGAATCCCGCTGGACACGGCCGCCGAGTGAATATCGGCGAAGGCGTTTTCTGATTCATCCAGCAGGATCAGCAACAGAGGAATCCCCAGGCCAGCCCCGGCCAATGCCAACAGCAATGCGTTCACTTCACCGCTCGGCGCAAACGCCAGGGTGTAGGCCACGCCCAGGCTCATCAGCCAGAAGTTACCGATAAAGAAGCCCAGCGCAGTGCCGCCGAACACGCTTTGGGCGCGTTTGCCGAAGCGAGAGTAGTCGGCAATCAGCGGCAGCCAGGACAACGGCATGGCGATGGCGATATCAAAACCCACCGCAAATGGCATCGAACCGTCACCGGCCTGGGCCCAGAGTGCGGCCAGGTCGGCCTTGGCAAACAGGTTCCAGGTCAGCCACAGGCAGGCGGCCAGCAACAGCCAGATTCCCCACTTGCGCAGGATCTGCCGCACAAAGGTCAGCGGGCCGCTGACGGCGAGCAAGGTCGCGAGGGCGCCGAATACCAGGGTCCAGAACAGCGGGCTGGCCAGCAGGCTGCCTTCGCTGAACGCACGGGCGCCCAACAGGCTGGCGGCGTCGCGCATCACGATGATTTCGAACGAGCCCCAGCCGATCAGCTGCAGCAGGTTCAACAGCGCCGGCACACTGGCGCCCTGGGTGCCGAGGCTGAGTTTCAGGGCAGCCATGGAAGACAGGCCGGTGTCGCTGCCGATCACGCCGACGGCGGCCAGCAACAGCACGCCCACCAGGGTGCCGAGGAAGATCGCCAGCAAGGAGCCGGAGAGGCCCAGGCCCGGCGCCAACAGCGCGCCGGTTTGCAGGACCATCAGGCCGATGCCCAGGGAGAACCACAGGGAAAAGAGATCGCGGGCGCCGAAGACGCGTTTGTCGCTGGGCACCGCGATGTCTGGGGAATAGGTGCTGGGTTGAATGCTCAAGGGTGTTATCTCAGAGGGACACTATTATTTGAATCAGGAACGCCCCCTGTGGCGAGGGAGCTTGCTCCCGCTGGGCGGCGAAGCCGCCCCAAAACCTGCAACTGATGAGTGTCAGTTAAAACACCGATCCAGACTCTGGGAGCGCTGCGCACTCCAGCGGGAGCAAGCTCCCTCGCCACAGGTTCTGATTCAGACCTTTTTGTACAGCTGGCTGCCTTCCTGCTTGAACCGCTCCGCCTGCTCCGCCAGTCCCTTGGCCACGTCCACATCCACCGCTTCAATGCGCTGGTTGGCCGCGTACTCACGTACCTCCTGGGTGATTTTCATCGAGCAGAATTTGGGCCCGCACATCGAACAGAAATGCGCGACCTTGGCCGAATCCTTCGGCAGGGTTTCATCGTGGTACGAACGCGCCGTGTCCGGGTCCAGGCCCAGGTTGAACTGGTCTTCCCAGCGGAATTCGAAGCGCGCCTTGCTCAACGCGTTGTCGCGAATCTGTGCTCCCGGATGCCCCTTGGCCAAGTCCGCCGCATGCGCCGCGATCTTGTAGGTGATGATCCCGGTCTTCACGTCATCCTTGTTCGGCAGGCCCAAGTGCTCCTTCGGCGTGACGTAGCAGAGCATCGCGCAACCGAACCAGCCGATCATTGCCGCGCCAATACCGGAAGTAATGTGGTCGTAGCCCGGCGCAATGTCAGTGGTCAGCGGGCCGAGGGTATAGAACGGCGCCTCGTCACAGCACTCCAGCTGCTTGTCCATGTTCTCCTTGATCAACTGCATCGGCACGTGGCCCGGGCCTTCGATCATGGTCTGCACGTCGTGCTTCCAGGCGATTTTGGTCAGTTCGCCGAGGGTTTCCAGCTCACCGAATTGCGCAGCATCGTTGGCGTCGGCAATCGAACCCGGGCGCAGGCCATCTCCCAGGGAGAAGCTGACGTCGTAGGCCTTCATGATCTCGCAGATTTCGTCGAAATGGGTGTAGGTGAAGTTCTCTTTGTGGTGCGCCAGGCACCACTTGGCCATGATCGAACCGCCACGGGACACGATGCCGGTGACACGCTTGGCGGTCAGCGGCACATAGCGCAGCAGCACGCCGGCGTGGATGGTGAAGTAGTCGACGCCCTGCTCGGCCTGTTCGATCAGGGTGTCGCGGAACAGCTCCCAAGTCAGGTCTTCAGCGGCGCCGCCGACTTTTTCCAGGGCCTGGTAGATCGGCACGGTACCGATCGGCACCGGCGAGTTGCGGATGATCCACTCGCGGGTTTCGTGGATGTGCTTGCCGGTGGACAGGTCCATCACCGTGTCCGAACCCCAGCGAATGCCCCACGTGAGTTTCGCCACTTCTTCTTCGATGGACGAACCCAGGGCGCTGTTGCCGATGTTGCCGTTGATCTTCACCAGGAAGTTACGGCCGATGATCATCGGTTCCAGTTCAGTGTGGTTGATGTTGGCCGGGATGATCGCGCGGCCGCGGGCGATTTCTTCGCGCACGAATTCCGGAGTGATGATTTTCGGCACGCTGGCGCCGAAGCTGTGGCCGGCATGCTGCTGGTCCAGCAGGCCGGCGGCACGGGCCTCTTCCAGCTTCATGTTTTCGCGGATGGCGACGTATTCCATCTCGGCGGTGATGATGCCTTTACGGGCGTAGTGCATTTGGGTGACGTTGGCCCCGGCCTTCGCACGGCGCGGGTTTTTCACGTGGGCGAAACGCAGCGCGGTCAGCTCGGCATCGCTCAGGCGTTGTTGGCCGAAGTGCGAGCTCAAGCCCGACAGGCGCTCGGTGTCGCCACGGGATTCGATCCATGGCGAGCGCACATCGCCCAGGCCTTTGCGCACGTCGATGATCACATTCGGGTCGGTGTACGGGCCGGAGGTGTCGTAGACCACCACGGGCGCGTTGATTTCGCCGCCGAAGTCGGTGGGGGTCACGTCGAGGCTGACTTCACGCATCGGCACACGAATGTCCGGGCGGGTGCCTTGCACATAGATTTTCTGCGAGCGGGTAAACGGCTGCACAGAACCGGAGTCGACCTTGGCCGATTCACTTAAATGCACGGTGTTTTTTAGTTTTGTAGTCATCACGGGCTCTCCAACTATCCAGGCGGTGGATTTTTGTCGGAGCGAACCTGTGACGGATGGACGCACTGAAACCAGTGCTGTGCTTGGCGCACAAGAGCTGTTCGATTGTCGAACAACATCCCGGACGAAGCACAAGAGGACTCGCCGGGGGACGAGAAATCTTGTTCCCTACGCAGGCGTTAACCTGATCAGGTTCAACGGGATCCGGTATTTACCGATCTCAGCCTTCCAACAAGGCACCCCGACAAGAACGCGGCCAGTCTAGACCATGGAGCAGGCAAATTGCCAATGGCGGTGCATTCATCGTGATGAATGGCGTAATTACAGGATTGTTGTGCCGTGATAGCGCCACTACACTCGATGACTGCTCAAGGTCTTGACGCCAGGAATGGGCCGCCTTAGCCTTGGGCTCCAAATTATCGCCGTAATATTTAATCTAGGGATCGCCTCATGCTGCGCAAACTTTCACTGGCTCTTGCCGTGTCTTGTGCGACCAACGGACTGGTCTGGGCAGCTGAAGCGCCCCTGACGACCAAAACCGACCTGGTCAGCGTCTACCAGGAAGCGGTGGACAACAACGCCGACCTGGCTGCCGCCCGCGCCCAATACGGTGCGCAGAAAGAAGTGGTGCCCCAGGCCCGCGCCGGTTTGCTGCCGAACCTGTCGGCCGGTGCCGACATCAACAACGTGCGCACCCAGCTGGACCAGCCCGCCGCCACGGTCGACCGCGACGCCCATTCCTGGCGCGCGACCCTGAGCCAGCCGCTGTTCCGTGCCGATCGCTGGTTCCAGTTGCAAGCCGCCGAAGCGGTCAACGAACAAGCTGCGCTGCAACTCTCGGCCACCGAACAGAACCTGATCCTGCAAAGCGCCGAAAACTACTTCGCCGTGCTGCGGGCCCAGGACAACCTGGCGTCCACCAAGGCCGAAGAAGCCGCGTTCAAACGTCAACTGGACCAGTCCAACGAACGCTTTGACGTCGGCCTGTCGGACAAGACCGACGTGCTGCAATCCCAGGCCAGCTACGACACCGCACGGGCCAACCGGATCCTGGCCCAGCGCCAGGTGGACGACGCCTTCGAAGCGCTGATCACCCTGACGAACCGCCAGTACAACTCGATCCAGGGCATCGTCCACACGTTGCCGGTGCTGCCACCGACGCCGAACGACGCCAAGGCCTGGGTCGAAACCGCCGGCCGCCAGAACCTCAACCTGCTGGCCAGCAACTACGCCGTCACCGCCGCCGAAGAAACCCTCAAGCAACGCAAGGCCGGCCACGCGCCGACCCTGGATGCGGTGGCACAGTACGAAAAAGGTGACAACGACGCCCTGGGTTTCAGCAACCCGAGTGCCTTTGGCCAGCCGTATCACGGTGATGTGTCACAACGCACCATAGGCTTGCAGTTGAGGATCCCGCTGTACAGCGGCGGCCTCACCAGCTCGCAAGTGCGCGAATCCTATTCCCGCCTGGGCCAGACCGAGCAGCAACGCGAAGGCCTGCGTCGCCAGGTAGTGGAAAACACCCGCAACCTGCACCGCGCGGTCAACACCGACGTGGAGCAGGTACAGGCGCGCCGCCAGTCGATCATCTCCAACCAGAGCGCAGTGGAAGCCACGGAAATCGGTTACCAGGTGGGTACGCGCAATATCGTCGATGTGCTGGACGCCCAGCGCCAGCTGTACACCTCGGTGCGTAACTACAACAACAGCCGCTACGACTACATCCTCGACAACCTGCGTTTGAAGCAGGCCGCCGGGACGTTGAACCCGGGGGATCTGCAGGATCTGGCGCGGTACCTGAAGGCCGACTACAACCCGGACAAGGACTTCCTGCCACCTGACCTGGCCAAGGCGGCCGCGGCGCAGTTGAAGGCTAACCCGGGTTACTGAAGACAACACATAAACCATGTGGGAGCTGGCTTGCCTGCGATTGCATCACCTCGGTTTGACTGATGTACCGAGGCGTCTGTATCGCAGGCAAGCCAGCTCCCACATTTGATGTGTGTTGTCAGTGGTTGAGCAGTCTGCCCAACCCATCCAGCAAACGCTTCAACGCGCCCTGATTGGCGCGCATCACCGCCAGCCCCGCCTGCCCCATCTTCTGCGCGTCCTGCGGCAGCTCGAACAAGCGCTGCACCGCCACCGCCAAACCTTCGGCATCGTCCACTTCCTGCAACGCGCCGGCGTCGCGCATCATCGCGCTGATTTCAAGGAAGTTGAACACGTGGGGCCCACAGATAACCGGCTTGGCCAAGGCCGCCGGCTCCAGCGGGTTATGCCCGCCCGTGGCCACCAGGCTTCCGCCGACAAACGCGCTATCGGCCAACGCATACAAAAACAGTAACTCGCCCATGGTGTCCCCCAGCAACACCGAGGTTTGCGCGGTCACTGCCTCGCCGTTGGAGCGGCGCACCGTAGCGAAACCCTGTTGCTGGCACAACTCGAACATCGGGTTGAAGCGCTCCTGATGCCGCGGCACCAGGATCAGCAAGGCATTGGGGTAGCTGGCGAGCAATTGGCGATGGGCGGCGAGTACCACTTCATCTTCGCCTTCGTGGGTACTGGCGGCGATCCACACCGGGCGTTCGCTGGCGTGCCATTGCTCACGCAAGGCGGCAGCGCGCTCCAAAAGTTGCGGGTCGATGGTCAGGTCGAACTTGATCGAGCCGGTGACCTCGACCGTCTCGGGCCGTGCACCCAGGCTGCGAAAACGCTCGGCCTCGGTTTCGGTCTGGACGGCAAACAGGCTCATTTCCGCCAGCATCGGCGCGGTCAGCTTGGCGAAACGCCCGTAGCCCTTGGCCGAACGCGCCGACAGCCGTGCGTTGGCCAATGCCACGGGAATCCCGCGTTTGGCGCACTGATGGATATGGTTGGGCCACAGCTCGGTCTCCATGATCACCGCCAGTTTCGGCTGCACACGATCAAGAAAACGCTTGGCTGCACAGGGCAAATCGTACGGCAGGTAGCAATGCTGGATGCGCGGCTCGTTGGCGAACAGCGCCTGGATGCGCTCGGAACCGGTGGGCGTCATGCAGGTGACCGTGATCGGCAGCTGTGGATAACGTTCCAGCAGCCCGCGAATCATCGGCGCGGCGGCGATGCTTTCGCCCACCGATACCGCATGCACCCAGATTCCGCCGGGTTGCATCACCGGCAAGCCCCAGGAAAAGCGCTCACCCACGCGCTTGGCGTAAGCCGGCGCCTTGCGGGCCCGCAGCCACAGACGTAAAGCCACCAACGGCAGCGCCAGGTAAAACAGACAGCTGTAGAGAGTTCTATTCATGGCGGCGGAGTTTATCGGCTTTTTCAGTCGATCGCCTGCAAGCACTCGGCAAAACGTTCGGCGAGGAAACGCGCGGCCGGGCCGAGGGGCTCATCGCGACGCCACACCAGTTCCACCACCAGAGCCGGCGGGGTCCATTCGCTGTTCAGTTCGACCATCTGGTTCTGATAGGCCGGGTACTGCACCACATGCCGTGGCAACCAGGCCCAACCCAGTCCACGTGCCAGCCATTCGGCCAGCACGTAGAAGCTATCAGCACGCCACACTTGCGGGCTGGCGGCCTCACTCCCGGGATACACGCTGGTCTGGGTCGCCATCAGCAACTGGCGAAACTGTGCCAGGCGCTGGCAATCCACGAACTTTTCCCTGGCCATGGGATGACTGATGCCGCACACGGTCACCATCTCCACACTGCCCAGCACCCGGCGCTCCAAGGCTTCGGGGATTTGATCGTGGTAGAACAGCAGGCCTAGATCGGCCTTGCGCTCCACTAGTTTGCGCGCGACATCGCCTTGGGCGGCGCTGGACAACTGCACCTCCAGGCTGGGAAATTTTCCCGCCAGCGATTCGAGGCTATCGAGCACCGGCTGATAGAGCATGGCCTCATCCTGGGCCAGGCGCAGGCGGGCTTCTTCCCCCCGCATCAACGACAAGGCACGGCCATTCAGGCGCTCGCACTGACGCAAGACTTCCCGCGCCTCTTCAAGCAACGCGGTGCCGGCCTCGGTCAAGCGGGGCTGGCGGCCGCTGCTGCGATCAAACAGGCACACACCCAGGTCCGCCTCCAACAGGGCAATCCCATTGCTGACTGCCGACTGCGCCCGGCGCTGGTCCCGCGCCACCGCCGAAAACGAACGCTGCTCGGCGACGCTGACAAACAGACGCATCTGCTCAAGGCTCCATTGCACGCTCATGGTTCAACCCATCTTAAATTCGGATAGGTAATGACTTTACCGCATCTGGTAAGTCTCTAAAATGCCAACCTTTGTAGGAGCGAGCTTGCTCGCGAAAAACCAGAGAGCGCCGCGTTAAACCAGATGCGCTGCGTTATCGTTGACGATTTTCGCGAGCAAGCTCGCTCCTACAGTTGAACCCCAACTCCGAGGAATACCCCATGAACGCCGCCTACTATTACCTGGCCATTGCCATTTGCTCGGAAGTGATCGCCACCGTTTCCATGAAAGCGATCAAGGGTTTCAGCACGCCGATCCCGCTGTTGCTGGTGATCGTCGGCTATGGCGTGGCCTTCTGGATGCTCACACTGGTGGTGCGCACCGTGCCGGTGGGCGTCGCGTATGCGGTGTGGGCCGGGATGGGCATCGTGATGGTCAGCATCGCCGCGCTGTTTATCTACGGGCAGAAACTGGATGTCCCGGCGATGCTGGGGATGGCCCTGATTGTGCTGGGGGTGGTGGTAATTCAGTTGTTCTCGAAAACCGCCGGGCACTGATCGTTCACGCCAGACTCAAGTGAAGCTGAGATTCGCAGCCTCGTTTCACTCGACAGCGCCTACAGTGTGCATGACATGAGCCTGTATACTCCGCAGCCTGTCTTGAACACTGAGGTCGCTGCATGCCATCCGTTATTTCCACCGACGTTCTGATTGTCGGCGCCGGGGTTGCCGGCCTCTGGCTCAATGCGCGCCTGCGTCGCCAGGGTTTTTCCACGGTGCTGGTGGAAAGCGCCACCCTCGGTGGCGGGCAAAGCGTGAAGTCCCAGGGGATCATCCATGGCGGTGCGAAATACGCGCTGCACGGCGCCCTCACCGGCGCCTCGGAAGCCATCGCCGACATGCCCCGTCGCTGGCGCGAAGCCCTGGCGGGCAACGGTGAGCTGGATCTCTCCGGCGTGCGCCTGCTGTCCGAAGCCCACTACTTGTGGTCGCCGGGAACCCTCGCCGGCAACCTCACCAGTTTCTTCGCCAGCAAGGCCGTGCGTGGCCGCGTCGACCAGGTAAAGGGCGACGACCTGCCGCCGGCCCTGCAAGACCGCCGCTTCAAGGGCAAGGTCTATCGCCTGGCCGAGTTGGTGATCGACGTCCCGAGCCTGATCGAACGCCTGGCGCAACTCGCTGGCGACGGCCTGCTGGCCGGTGAGCATATCGAACCGTTGCTGGAAGACGGCACACTGATCGGCCTGAAGGTCGATGGCCGCGAGATCCGCGCCCAACGCATCGTCCTCAGCGCCGGTGGCGGTACTGCCGACTTGCTCAGCGCCCTGGGCCAGACCCAGCCCGCCATGCAACGCCGGCCGCTGCACATGATCATTGCCAAGGGCCCCGGCCTGAAGCCGCTGTACGCTCATTGCCTGGGTGGCGGCACCAAGCCGCGCATCACTGTGACCACGCACCCGGCGGCCGATGGCAATTGGGTGTGGTACCTGGGCGGCGATATCGCCGAGGCCGAAGGGGTAGCCCGTACTCCGGAGCAACAGATCGCCACCGCCCAAAAAGAACTGGCACAGCTGCTGCCCTGGATCGACATGAGCCAGACCCAGTGGGCCACCCTGCGCGTCGACCGCGCCGAGCCGCTGCAGTCGGGGCTGACACGCCCGGACAACGCCTTCCTTGCCGAACAGGACCGCCTGCTGGTGGGCTGGCCGACCAAGTTGGCACTGGCGCCGGACTTCGCCGACCGGGTGATCCACGCGCTGGAACGTGACGGCATCAAGCCAGGCCCCCACGAAAAACTGCCCGAACTGCCGAAACCCGCTATCGCCCAACCCGCCTGGGAGCAACTGCTGCCATGAGCCTGCCGACCCTGCACGACCTCCACCGCCCGCTGGGCAGCACCGGCCTGCTGGTCTCGCCGCTGGGCCTGGGCACCGTCAAGCTGGGCCGCGACCAAGGGGTGAAATACCCCAGTGGCTTCCAGATTCCTGATGACGATGCGGCGCGGATGCTGCTGCGCCAGGCCCGCCAGTTGGGCATCAACCTGATCGATACCGCGCCCGCCTACGGCCGCAGCGAAGAACGCCTCGGCCCACTGTTGCGCGGCCAGCGCCAGGACTGGGTGATTGTCAGCAAGGTGGGCGAAGAATTTGCCGAAGGCGTGTCCCATCATGATTTCAGCGCGGCCCATACCCGGCTGTCCGTCGAACGCAGCCTGAAACGACTGGAAACGGATTTTATCGACCTGGTGCTGGTGCACTCTGACGGCAACGACCTGCATATCCTCAATGATTGCGAGGTTTACCAGACCCTGGCGGACCTCAAGCGCGAGGGCAAGATTCGCGGTTTCGGTTTCTCCGGAAAAACCGTCGAGGGCGGCGTAAAGGCTCTGGAACAGGGCGATTGCGCCATGGTCACCTACAATCTGAACGAACAGGCCGAAAAAGCCGTCATTGATTATGCGGCCGCCCACGGCAAAGGCATCCTGGTGAAAAAGGCGCTAGCCAGTGGCCATGTCTGCCTGGAATCAGGAGTGGATCCAATTCACGCGAGTTTCACGTTGTTGTTTGCGCAAACTGGCGTCGCCAGTGCTATTGTCGGGACCATTAATCCGCTGCACCTCGCTCACAACGTAGCGACCGCTGCCAAGGTCATTCGCCAACTCTGATGCCGCCGACGCGGCCGACCCCGACGCAAGAAGGAGCCGACATGGCGCGAACGCTCATTAGAAAAAACCCGAGTAACTTTAAAACACTGCCGCTGCATGTCGAAGCCACCCCCGAAGGCTTGAGTTACCAGAGCGTCGGCATGCCGCTCAACTTCGCCCAGACCCTGCAGCGGCGCAAGCCGGTGGAAGTGAAAGACACTGAGCGTTTTGTGCTGGAGTTGGCCAACCTGGGCGTCTCGGTGCGCCTGACCCTGCACTGGCAAAATCGCGATTACTGGGTGCTGGTGCGCCAGCGCCGGCAAGACCGCGGCGATGTGGTGCTCAAGCTGATCTCCGGGTATGTGCCGGCCCACGAACTGAACCTGCCACTGCACACCGCCATCCAGGAAATCGCCGAGGAATGCCTGCTGGAAACCCCGGAAGGCTGGCTGGGCGGGCGCTTCAACGACACCTGGCTACCGGCCCCCTACTCATCCGCCCTGCACTACCGCGAAGCATTGCCGTTCCGTCTTTCGCCGTTGTCTGGAGCGGCCCGCCCGGTACGCTGCGCCACCATGCAATTGATTGAGCGACCCCGGGCCTACGTGCATCTGCCAACGGCTTCGCTGCAACTGATTTATGACTTGCGCCTGGAAGTCCCCAAGGAGGCCAAGTCCCTGAGCCTGTTTCATGTGGATGAGCGCCTCGAGGGTGACCAACTGGTGGCGCGCCTGGACCGTCAGCGTCCGGACCTGTACCTGATGCCGCTGAAAGACGGGCAGCCGTGTGCGGAGCTGTACACCTTGAAAAAGGATCAGCTGTATCCGGCGAGTACGCGAGGGTTGTACCTGGCAGAGAGCTTTGCCCAGCAGGAAGGCTGGATCGTGCGCGACGAGCGGATCCGTTGGAAGGATTGGCTGCGGCAACAGGGGCTGAGTGCGCCCGAGAAAGAGTCGAAACTGAAGCGGTTGACGGGTAAGGCGCGGCAGATCTTGCGCAGGATCGTGCCGAAGAAGAAGCAAAGCCAGTAACCGGAGCCACAAGCACCACCCAACAATGTGGGAGCTGGCTTGCCTGCGATGCAGCCGCCTCGGTGTATCAGTGATACCGAGTTGAGGCTATCGCAGGCAAGCCAGCTCCCACAGTTGGTTTTTGCCTCAGTTGCTGCGGATCTTTTCCACAATCGCCGTGGTCGAGCTGTTTTCCACCAACCCCAACACTTTGACCTTGCCGCCATAGGCACTGACGATATCGGCACCCACCACCTGGTCGACCGAATAATCCCCACCCTTGACCAACACGTCCGGCTTGACCTGGGCCAGCAGGTTTTCCGGGGTCGCCTCGGCAAAGCTGATCACCCAGTCCACCGCGCCCAGCCCCGCCAGCACCGCCATGCGACGGTCGACACTGTTGATCGGACGGCCCGGCCCTTTCAAGCGACTGACCGACGCATCATCGTTGACCGCCACGATCAAACGATCGCCCTGGGCCCGCGCCTGTTCCAGGTAGGTCACGTGGCCGGCGTGGAGAATATCGAAGCAGCCATTGGTGAAGACAATGCTCTCGTTATGGGCGCGGGCATCGTCAATCGCCAGCAGCAATTGTTCGAGACTCAGCACGCCGCGCTCCGAACCTTCGGACCGCTGGATCGCGCGGCGCAGCTCAGGTGCGCTGATGGCGGCCGTACCCAACTTGCCGACCACAATGCCTGCCGCAAGATTGGCCAGGGCCACCGCGTGGGGCAGCTCTTCACCGGCGGCAATGGAGGCCGCCAGGGTGGAAATCACCGTGTCGCCGGCACCGGTCACGTCAAACACTTCACGGGCACGCGCGGGCAGGTGCATGGCCGGCTGATCGGGACGCAACAAGGTCATGCCGTGTTCACCACGGGTCACCAGCAAGGCGCCGAGGTCGAGGTCAGCCATGAGCTTGGCGCCCTTGGTCACCAGTTCGTGCTCATCGACACAGCCGCCGACGATGGCTTCAAATTCGCTGAGGTTCGGCGTGATCAGGCTGGCGCCCCGATAAATCGAGAAGTCCTTGCCCTTGGGATCCGCCAGCACCGGAATGCCACGGGCCTTGGCGGCCTGGATCAGCATCTGGTGATTTCTCAAGGCGCCTTTGCCGTAGTCGGACAGTACCAGCACCTTGATGCCTTCGAGCAACTCATCGACCTGGGCACTGAGGGCCAGGGCATCGGTGGCGAAGGGTTCTTCAAAATCGATACGCAGCAGTTGCTGGTGACGACTCATCACCCGCAGCTTGACGATGGTCGGCTGATGCGGGATGCGCTGAAACAGCGCACGCACACCCGCACCGCGCAGGCTGTTGGCCAGGCTGTCGGCGGCTTCGTCGTCGCCGGTCACACCCACCAGGGAGGCCGGGGCGCCGAGGGCGGCAATATTGAGGGCAACGTTGGCAGCGCCACCTGGACGGTCTTCGATTTGCTCGACCTTGACTACCGGTACCGGTGCCTCAGGGGAAATCCGTGAGGTACCGCCATGCCAGTAACGGTCGAGCATGACATCGCCGACCACCAAGACAGGGGCTTGATCGAATCGCGGCATGGACAACTTCATGGAGCAACCCACATACAAAATGAACAGGGGCGCGATATTACCACAGGGTTGTCAAAGGCTTGTGCAATGTAGGAGCCGGCTTGCCGGCGATGCGGTCACTGCGGTTTTTCAGTGCAACCGCGGTGCGGCCATCGCCGGCAAGCCGGCTCCTACAGATCAGGTGATGTCGGCCGGGACCGGCTCGTCCAGGCCCATGGCATGCAGGCGGGCGTAATAACCGTTTTGCGCCAGCAGTTCGCCGTGGGTACCGCGCTCGACAATCCGGCCATCGTCCATCACCAGGATCAGGTCGGCTTTCTCGATGGTCGACAGGCGGTGGGCAATCACCAGGGTCGTACGGCCTTGCATGACTTTGTCGAGGGCCGCCTGGATATGGCGCTCCGACTCGGTGTCCAGCGCCGAGGTGGCCTCGTCGAGGATCAGCAAAGGCGCGTTCTTGAGCAAGGCACGGGCAATTGCCAGGCGCTGGCGTTGGCCGCCGGAAAGCAGCACACCGTTTTCGCCGACCTGGGTATCGAAGCCTTTGGGCAGTTGGTCGATGAAGTCCTTGGCATAGGCATCGGCCGCCGCCGCCTCGACATCGGCCCGCGGTGCGCCGGCCAGGTCACCGTAGGCGATGTTGTTGGTCACGGTGTCGCTGAACAGGGTCACGTGCTGGGTCACCTGGGCGATATGTCGGCGCAGGTTGAGCAGGCGATAGTCTTCGATCTCTACGCCATCGAGCAGAATCTCGCCGCTCTCGTGGTGGTAGAAACGCGGGATCAGGCTGGCCAGGGTGGACTTGCCGCTGCCCGAACGCCCCACCAGGGCAACCATCTGCCCAGGCTCTGCGGTAAAGGTAATGTCCTTGAGCACGTGGCGCTCGGTACCCGGGTAGGTGAAGTTCAGATTGCGCACTTCCAGGCGGCCACTGACCTTGTCGCGCTCGATGGTGCCGCGATCGATTTCAACGTCTTCGTCCAGTTGCTCGAAAATGCTTTCGGCACCGGCCACGCCTTTCTGGATGGTCGAGCTGACTTCAGAGAGCTGGCGAATCGGCTTGGGCAGCAGGCCGGCCAGGGTGATGTAGGCCACCATGTCACCCGCCGAGGCATCACCACGCAGGTACAGCACCAGGAACATCAGCACCGCCATGGCGCTGTAGATCACCAGTTGCAGCGCCGGCGTGTAGATCGCGCCGGTGCGGGTCATGCGCAGTTGCTTGTTGGTGTTGCTCAGGCTGGCCTTGAGGAAGCGCTTCTGCTCATACACCTCGCCGCCGAAGCTGCGCACCACGCGGTAGCCCTGGATGGTTTCCGAGGCAACGTGGGTGACATCACCCATGGCGACCTGGATCTTCTTGCTCTGCTTGCGGAATTTCTTGCTCGCGGTGCGGACCATCACGGCAATCAACGGCAGGATGGCGATCATCACCAGGGTCAGCCGCCAGTTCATGAACAGCAGCGAGGCGAACAGGAAGATCACCGTCATGCCTTCGCGAATCACTACCTTGATGGCATCGGTCGCCGCACCGGTGACCATGGTCACGTTGAAGGTGATACGGGAAATCAGGTGCCCGGAGTTGTGATTGTCGAAGTAGCGGTTCGGCAGGGTCAGCAGGTTGTTGAACAACTGCACCCGCAGGTCGTGGACCAGGCCCAGGGAAACCTTGGCCAGCAAGTAGTTGCCCAGGAACGAGCCCAGGCCCTGCCAGGCGGCGATCAGGATGATCAGCAGCGGCACGGCCTGCAGCAGTTGCAGGTCACGCAGGAAAGGTACCGTAGGGAACAGCACCGCTTCAGGGTTGGACAGGCCGTCGACAAAGTACTTGAGGATGTACCCCAGCATCGGCTGGGTCGAGGCGAAAATCAGAAAGCCGACGATACTCAGCGCGAACAAGCCGGCATAGGGCTTAACGTAGCTGAGCAGGCGGAAGTATATTTTCAAGCTCGAAGGGCTTGCGCTCGGACTGGAGTCGGTCATATCACGCGGCGGTTTTGAAAAAGGAGGCTGACTTTAGCACAGCTTCTCTGTTGTACTTGCACGCGGCACAACCGCGCGGCCGTTGGATCCAACGGGCGACATTATATAGCCACTACTTTAGTATGCTCGGCTTTCTTTATTCTGGAACGGCTTTTCTGTATGCACTCCAAGCGCCTTACATATGGCTCAAATCGCGTTTTCGACTTCCTCTGTTTGTGGATTCTGCCCATAGGCTTGCTGTTGCTCCTGAGTTCGCTGTTTTTTGTCACCAATCGAAATGTCCTGCACAAGTTCTACTACGTGCTGTTCAGCGCGCCGACCCTGTTGTTGCTGTGCCTGCGCCCGGCGGAATTCAAGCAGGTGCTGCGCGAGCCCCTGGCGATCGCATTCCTGGTATTTTCAGGCTGGGCACTGACCAGCATGCTGTGGAGCCCGGAACACAGCATCGACGCCGACTTGTATCGACGACCACTGCATACCTTCATGTTGTTTGCAGGCTGCGGGCTGCTGCTGCATTACCGCAATGAGCTGTTCAAACCGATCTTCTTCTGCGCCGCACTGATTGCGCTGGTTTCCAGTGCCTGCAGCCTGGTGGCTTTTGCTCCCTTCTTCTCGCAGGGAGCGCGAATGATCGGCGGGCGCGGAGCCCTCGATAACCCGCTACTCAGTTCTCACGTATTCGGATTCTTCTGCGTTTACTGGCTGTACGTATGCATGACCACCAAGCGTCCCCACGTGCTCTGGTTCAGCGTTCCAGCGCTGGCAATCATGGCCGCCGCGGTGCTGGCCACCGGTTCGAGAACACCAATGGTTGCACTGGTCCTCGCCGTGCTCTGGATGAGTTTCACCAGCCGCAATCGTCGCTCGGCCCTGCTGATCGGCTGTATGGTGCTGGGAGCTGCGGCACTGTTGCTGTTCTATCCCGAACTGATCACCAATCGTGGCAGCTCCTTCCGTTTCGAACTCTGGGGCATGTCACTTGAGCGTATCGCCCAGCACCCCTGGATCGGCCACAGCTACGACTCAGAGTTGTACCTGACGCTTGCCGACGGCAATCAACTTCGCGAACCCCACAGTTTTGCCTTGGGTGTGATCTATTACGTTGGCATCATCGGCTTCATCCCGTGGATCTTCATGCTCGGCTGGGGCCTGTACAAAAGCCTCAAGGAACGGGCACAGCCGTTGTTTATCCTGGCCTCTTCCCTGCTGGCCTATGGCATCGGTGCCGGCCTGACCGAAGGCGGTGGAATTCTCTCGCGGCCAAAAGAGCACTGGTTTCTGCTATGGATCCCGCTGGCACTGATCGCCGGACTGAGCATCGCCCAGCGTCGCCGCAGCCTGCTGCGCATGCCCGTTCAAAGCCTGAAGCGTCAAGATTTCGAGCAGTTGTGCACCAATGCTTACGTGATTGAAGCCGATGGCCTGGGCCCAAAGGTCCTGCGCCTGGAAGACGGGAGCTTCCTCAAGCTGTTCCGCCCACGTCGCTGGTATACCTCAGGCAGCTTCAACCCCTATTCGGAGCGTTTCGCCAGCAACAGCGAGCAACTGCGAGCCTTGGGCGTTCCATCGCCAATCATCCTCAATCTCTACCAGTTACAGGATGCGAGCAGCGCCGTACGTTATCAGCCACTGCCCGGCCTGACCCTGCGCCAAGCCCTGCAAAGCCTGGACAGTAGCCTGCGGGAATCGCTGATTGAGCGGTTCGGCGGGTTCATGGCCCAACTCCATGATCGCGGCGTGTACTTTCGCTCACTGCACCTGGGCAACGTACTGTTAATGGATGATGGCGAGTTCGGCTTGATTGACGTGGCAGACATGCGCATCTACCCATCGCCCCTGCGCAACGCCCTGCGCCAGCGCAACCTGCGGCACATGCAACGTTATCCACAAGACCGTAATTGGCTGTTCGAAACCCATTTCGAGCAATTGGCCAAGGGCTATGCCTCGGTGGCCTCGCCAAGCGCCACGGCGAAGATCCGTGAGCAGGTGCTCAAGCTCAATCGTCCGGCGGCGCCGGTAGCAAGCCCGGCAAAGTGATAGCTTGAGCCGCCTGGCCATTGCGGTTTACGCAATGGCCAGGCCGAAGCCTTACGAACTGCGCTGCGGCGCCAGGTACAGGCGCACCAACCCACGCAAGGTCTTGCGACCCCAGAACTTCAAGGGAATCTGCTTGAGAATCTCCCGCGCCAGCGGGCGGTCACGGTCGGCGGTCTTGAGGAACATCGAGTTCAGGAAGTTATAGCGAACCTGATCGTAGGCAGGATGATCGCTGAACAACCCGTAGGTCTTGAGGATGTTCTGGATCATGTAGCGATGATTCTTGTAGGTGTTGGTCGCGTGTTGGCGATAGCGCGCCATCACCACATTCAACACGTCGATGGTGTAACCGGCGTGGGTGATCTTCAATTCGATGAGCAAGTCTTCCAGCGGAATCAGCGGATCGAAACCCCCGACCTCTTCCAGCGCCTGCCGGCGGATCATAAGGGTCGGCGCCGGAGGAAAGGGCTTGCGATCCAGGAACAGATCATCGAAATCCAGGCTGCGAAACGGCAAGTCGCGGCGTTGTTTCTTCTCCGGATACGGTTTGCCGTCACCATCAATCAATTCGATATTGCCGGCACAGATTCCCACCTTCGGCTTGCCTTCCATGTAGGCAACCTGCGTAGCGATACGCTCGGGCAGCATGATGTCATCGGAGCCAAATGGCGCGATCAGGCTGCCTTTGGCGCGGGCGATGGCACCGTTGAGGGTATTGGTCAGGCCCTGGTTCTGCTGGACCTGGAAATCAAACCCGTGTTCAGCCTGCAAGCGCTGGATGCGCTCCACACTGTCATCCTTGGAGCCGTCGTCCACCACCAGCAACTCAATGTTGGGGTAGGTCTGGCCGAGCACACTGAGGATGCTCTGCTCGATGTACGGGCCGTGGTTGTAAGACGCAATGATCACAGTGACCAGGGGTTGCTGCAGACTCATGCTCTACCTACTTCACGCAGACCGGTTTCGATCAGATTCAAATATTTGCGCCGGAACTCGTCCAGGGTGTGGTTTTCTTCCAGGTAGCGGAACACTTGTTCGCCCTTGGCACGCAACTGTTCGTCGCTCAGTGCCAGGTAAGTATCCAGCGCCGCCGCCAGTTGCTCGACATTGCCCGGGTCATGGGACAGGCCGCCCGCCCCTTGCACCAACGGCAACATCGCCGGGCCATTGGAGGCAATGACCGGCAGATGGCCGCTCATGCCTTCCAGCAGCGCCAGGCCCAGGCCTTCGAAAAGCGATGGCATGGTCCAGATGTCAAAAGCGCGCACGTACTGCATGCCATCTTCACGAAAGCCCAGCAGGTGCGCGCGACCGGTCAGACCCAGGCGCTCGATATCGGCACGCAGGTCCGCTTCGGCGCGGCCGGAACCGATGATCCCCACCTGGGCCTGCGGGTATTTGTCCTTGAGGGTGGCGAAAGCCTGCAGCAAATGGGTGTGACCCTTGATCGGCACCAGTCGGCCCAGGGCACCGATCATCCGTGCATCCAGCGGCAAGCCGAGCACCTGCCGCGCTTCATCGCGAGGCAACTGCAAGGCTTCGGCCTGTGGAATGTCGATGGCGTTGGTGACGAAGGTGGTGTTTTCACGGGTAAAACCGCAGTTGAGGTCCACCAGGTAATCCTTGACCGCCTCCGAGACCCCGACAAACCGCCACGCCGGGCTGACCCACTTCTGCGTCTGGCGCCGGCGGTAGCCACGGGCGTACTCGCCAAAACCGTGGGAAATGCCGATGCACAGGGGGATCTTCAGCCAACGGTTGAGGGACAGCATCATGTTCACCGACTTGAAGCGGTTACAGATGACCACGTCGAATTTCTGCTCGCGGCAAAACTTGTAGATCTGCCACATGGCGCCGAAACGAATGCCCTTGAGGGATTTTTCCGGCAACTCGAAGTAATGGGAGTGTTCAGCCACGCTCAGGGGCTGGCCGGGCAGCGGACGGCCGCTGAGAAACCCGGATGTGACCTCGAAACGTTCAGCCGGCAAGGCCTTGACGATCTGCTCGCCGAGGTCGGCGAAGTCGTGGGTCTTGACGTTGTAGTCCGGCTGTAACTGTAAAACCTTGAAACGAGGCTTCATAACTCTCCATGCTGCAATCTGGCTGCGGGCACGCAGCCCGGCGAAAAAGGGGCGGCAGGCGCTGCACACCTGCCTTCAATAAGGTCTCAATCCTGCTTCAACACCCAGAGCAACTCATGACGGCGTACCGCCTTGCGGAAGAATTCATTCTCTCCGTAAGGCGATGGACTGCGGCCCGCCAGTAATTGCTGCAACCACCTGCGCACGCGGCGCTTGAACGGCGCCCTCGGCTGCAAGTCGTGCATCATGCCCAGGGCCATGGCCTTGTCCTGCTGCTGGCCCAGCGTCAACCGCAGGCTGCAAGGCACAAGCTGCGGCGTGGCATCAAAACGCGGCGGCAAGGCCACGCCCGCGCCCGAATCGCCCATGGGCCAACGATCATTATCATGCAGGTGGTTGGCATAGCCGAGCAATGTGCCCGGCTGCCATTCCAGGCCTTGCAGGGCTTCGATGATCGCAGCGTGCGCGCAGATGTGATCCGGGTGCGGGTCCAGCAGCGGCGTCGGCAACACGATCACCTGCGGGCGCGCCTTGAGCAGCAACGCCCGCAGGTCTGCAATCAGGTTGCTCCAGGTCGGGGCGCCGTCTACATCCCCGGGTAAGGCCAGGGCGTTGAACTGGCGAAACAGCCGCGTATCGTCCAGTTGTGCTTCCCGGGACGCCTGGGGCTGGTCCGGCGCGGCCTGCATGGCCGGCAGCTGCATGCAGAAGTAACCCAACTGCACGCACTGCGCCTCGGGAACGCCCGCCCAACGAGGCACGGTAACGCTGTCCCAGGCACGCAAGCGGCCTTTTAGCCGTGCGGCATCGGCCTTGGGCAGGCCCATCTGTTGATAGTGATCGGCTTCGATTTCGCCCGCCGTGAGGGTGACGATCCAGCTCTCATCGGCCTGGCTGTAAAGGCTGAAGGCGGCCAGTTCGGCATCGTCGGCATGGGGGGCGATCACCATCACCCGCTGGCGACGGTAATCCGGCTGGCGGAACCGCCACAGTGTCGGCTGCCCCTTGATCCGGCAGAAACGCCCGCGCAAACGCAGCTTGCCGCCGGCCAGTGCTTCGCCCGCACCGGTCAGGTTGAGGTAACGCCGACCTGCGACGCCACGCTCGAAGACTTGCCGGTCCGGCGCATCCAGACCCAACACGTCCACCGCCGGATCGAGAAAACGTCCGAACCAGGTGCTTTTCAGTTCAACCCCGACGATCAGGGTTTCATCGTCAGCCAAGGGCGTATCCATCACCAGCCGCCCCGATTCGAGACGCAGGCCCGCGCACGAGCTCCCCTCGGGAAACGCGTATTGATAGTCGTCTTTGGGCGAGTAGAACAAATGGTCGGCAAACCAGGCTTCATGGGCGGCCCACATCACCACCGCCAGCAGCAGCGGCAACCACCAGGCCACCAGCACACCGACAGCCACCAGCAGCAACAGGCCAACCAACAGCGCGATACGCTTGTTGCGTCGATGCTGCTTGAGCAATTGCTGCTTGCGGCTCATACGCTGAACACCGGCACCGGGTTGCACCAGCGCTCTTTGTATTCACGGTCGGAACGCCCGAAAGAGAAACGCAGGGGCTTGTCGCTGGCCCGCGCTTGCTCCCAGGCACTTTGGGTATTCAGGAAACTCAGCACGCTACCGGGGCTGAATGCCTTGGTTTCAGGGTCGACACCACCGTTGACGTACTCGGCACTGACCCACTCCGGCGCCTGCACCTGATACACCAGTTGCACGGCAATCGCGGCGTCATTGAGAAAAAGCACCGAGCCGAACAGGAACTCCTTGAGCAGCTCCAACACTTCGGCCAGACGCTCGGCGCCCGCCGCCGGAAAACCCCAGCGCCGCAGGAACAGGTCGCAGTAAATCGCCGCCAGTTCATGGCTGGAAAACTCGCTGACCGCCCGCACCACGCCGCCCGCCTCTTCCAGCAAGCGCAATTCACGACGCTGGTTGTAGCGAAACTTCTTCGACAGTTCTTCCGGAGTGCGCGCCATGGCCAACTGCTCGGCCTGGGGCTTGAGGGTGCTTACGCGCCCCTCATTCAACGCCGACAGGTACCGCGCGCGGTGGCGCAACGGCAACTGTGCATCGGCGGCAATCGGCAGGATGATTTCGGCGTTACCCAAATCGAACAGGCCTTTTTTGCCTTTGCGCTTGAGCACGTCCTTGGACAGGGCCAGGTCGCGCCCCCAGGTGGCAATCGCGCCTTTGAGCTCGCCATCCTGCTCCCAGCCCAGGTAACGCACGGGAATCTGCGCCAGGTGCGCCAGCCGCTCGACGATCTGCGGATGAGTCGCCACGCTGCCGCCAAAACGCTGCCAGGCCTGGGCGTAAACCTCGGCCTCGACAGGCGTCCAGCCACGTTCACGCCAGCCCTGGAAGCGGTTCAGCATTTAAACCACAGCGTCATAAGGGTCCACGCCGTCCTTGACCACGAGGATGTCTTCCATGATCAGGTACTGCAGGTCGGAACCGAAGAACATGTCCAGCGCGTCTTTCGGCGAGCAGATCATCGCTTCGCCACGGCGGTTGAGCGAGGTGTTCAGCGACACGCCGTTGCCGGTCAGCACTTCCAGCTCTTTCATCATGTCGTAGTAGCGCGGGTTGTACTCGCGCTTGAGCACCTGGGCACGTGAGGTGCCGTCTTCATGCACCACTTCCGGCACGCGGGTTTTCCACTCTTCCGACACTTCAAAGGTGAAGGTCATGAACGGCGCCGGGTGGTCGACCTTGATCATCTGTGGCGCAACGGTGTCGAGCATCGACGGGCAGAAAGGCCTCCAGCGCTCGCGGAACTTGATCTGGTGGTTGATCCGGTCAGCCACGCCGGTGGCGCTCGGGCAACCGATGATCGAACGACCGCCCAAGGCACGTGGGCCAAACTCCATGCGGCCCTGGAACCAGGCCACCGGGTTGCCGTCGACCATGATCTTGGCGATGCGCTTCGGGGTGTTTTCGATCTGGCGCCACACCGGCTTGCTCGGGTGCTTGGCGCACGCGGCAATCACGTCTTCGTTGCTGTAGGACGGGCCGAGATAGACGTGTTCCATCTTCTCTACCGGTACACCACGGGCGTGGGACACGTAGGCTGCCGCACCGACCGCGGTGCCAGCATCGCCGGACGCCGGCTGCACGAACAGCTCCTTGACGTCGTCACGGGCAATGATCTTCTGGTTCAGCTTGACGTTCAGCGCACAGCCGCCGGCGAAGGCCAGCTTGCCGGTGTCTTTGAGGATGTCGCCCAGGTAGTGGTCGATCATCTGCAACGCCAGCTTCTCGAACAGCGCCTGCATGCTGGCCGCGTAGTGGATGTACGGCTCGTCGGCGATGTCGCCTTCGCGCTTGGGCCCCAGCCACTCGATCAGTTTCGGCGAGAAGTAGAAGCCCTTGCCCTTCTCTTTGTAGCGGCGCAGGCCGATGACGTTGGCGTAGTCGGTGTTGATCACCAGCTCGCCGTTCTCAAAGGAGGCCAGGCGCGAGAAATCGTACTTGCTGGCATCGCCATACGGCGCCATGCCCATGACCTTGAACTCACCGTCGAGCATCTCGAAACCGAGGAACTCGGTGATCGCGCCATACAGGCCGCCCAGGGAGTCCGGATCGTAGAATTCCTTGATCTTGTGGATCTTGCCGTTTTCGCCGTAGCCGAAGAAGGTGGTGGCGTACTCGCCCTTGCCGTCGATCCCGAGGATCGCGGTCTTCTCCTGGAAGCCCGAGCAGTGATAGGCACTGGAGGCGTGGGCCAAGTGGTGTTCAACCGGTTCGATCTTGATTTTCTTCGGATCGAAGCCCAGTTGCTCCAGGCACCAGACGATCTTGTTGCGATAGCGCTTGTAGCGACGGTTGCCCATCAGGATCGCGTCGAGGGCGCGGTCCGGGGCGTACCAGTAACGCTTGGCATAGTGCCAGCGGGCTTCGCCGAACAGGCTGATAGGGGCGAACGGGATCGCCACCACATCAACGTCGGAAGGCTTGATACCGGCTTGCTCCAGGCAGAACTTCGCCGATTCGTAGGGCATGCGGTTCTTTGCATGTTTGTCGCGTACGAAGCGCTCTTCTTCGGCGGCCGCAATCAGCTTGCCGTCGATATACAAGGCTGCGGAAGGATCATGGCTAAGGGCGCCGGACAGGCCAAGAATCGTCAATGCCACAGGGGTCTAGCCTCTTTTAGTCTGCATGCAGGCGCGTCACGCCTGAAAAAAGTGTGCTCCCCGCCTGGGCGAGAAACAGCTAAAGGGCGGGATTATAGCGTAAACACGGCGCGGGATGATCTAGGGATTGTGGCGACCGGTTGTCACTGCAGGCCTAGCGGAAAATCTCGATGCTGCCGTCCTTGTTCTGGCGGTAGACGGTGTAGGGCAGCACGAGGGTGTCCAGCAAGCCGGAGGCCACGAGCTCGGCGGCGAAGATCGGCAAGGAGCCGGACGCATCGCGCGTGTGCTCTTTGGTGGTGTCGGGGGCGCCGTTCAATGTGCAAAAACCGTAGATCACCCCGCTGTAGATACGCGGCACATTTTCACAGTAACTGCGCGATTCCTTGAGGTTCTGGCTGGCGACAGCGTCCGGGCGAAACACCGTGTTGATGGTGCCGCACGCGGTGATCGAAAGGACCATAGCGGCGAGCAGAAGATTCTTTGTAGGATTCATGAGCAATTCCTTTTGGCAGCAGCCAGACAGCTTAACCCAGGGTTGCGTATGACGTGGCAGCGGCAGACGGCAGGAAGAGTATTCGGCAAAGAGCGGCTGAATCGTTAAACTCGCGCGCTTTTGCGTGCTATATGGATGTTGGTTTACTCATGAAAGCTGTTGCTCCTACTCGTTTCGCGCTGCTGCTTCCCGGTCTTTTGGGGCTGTGTCACAGCGCCCAGGCCGACGAAGCACCGCTGGTCCTCGACCCGAGCGTGGTCACCGGCTCGCGCAGCGCCAGCCCGTCGTTTGACCTGCCTTACTCGGTGGACAACATCAGCCGTGAGCAGATCAGCGACGGCCAGCTGGGCATCAACGCCTCGGAAGCCCTGTCTCGCGTTCCTGGCCTGGTGGTGCAAAATCGCCAGAACTACGCCCAGGACTTGCAGATTTCATCCCGCGGCTTCGGCGCCCGCTCGGCGTTTGGGGTACGCGGCATCAAGCTGATCGCCGACGGCATCCCCGCCAGCACCCCGGACGGCCAGGGCCAGGCCGCCACGTTCAACCTCGACACCGCCGAGCGCATCGAAGTCCTGCGCGGCCCGGCCGCCACGCTGTATGGCAGCAATGCGGGCGGCGTGATCCAGATGTTTTCCCGCAACGGCGAAGGCCCGCCGCGCATCGGTGCCGAGACGCTGGTGGGCAGTGACGGCCTGAGCAAAAACCACCTGACCGCCGAAGGTGCGGCAAACGGCGCAGGCTTCGTGCTCGACGCCTCGCGCATGGACACCGACGGCTATCGCGACCATAGCAGTGCGCGCCGCGACCAGACCTTCGCCAAGCTGAATTTCGAGCCGGATGACGACAGCAAGCTCGCGCTGATCTACAGCAGCCTGGAGCAGAACGGCACGCAGGATCCGCTCGGGCAGGCGTGGGATGCATACAAGGCGGATCCGCGCTCGGTCAGCAGCGCCGCCGAGCTGTACAACACCCGCAAAAGCATCGACCACCAGCAACTGGGGATGAACTACGAGCGGTATTTTGGTGATGCGACGCTGCAGGTGAATGCCTATACCGGGCGGCGGAGTGTGATTCAGTATCTGTCGATTCCCAAAGGCACACCCGCCAACGAACGCGGCGGCGGCGTGGTGCAGTTCGACCGCAAGTTCTACGGCGGCTCCGTGCGCTGGATGCAACCGATTGACAGCGTGCCGGGCGAACTGATGATCATCTCCGGCGTGGATTTCGACCAGAGCGAAGACAGCCGCCACGGCTATCAGAACTACAGTGGCAACACCCTGGGCGTAAAAGGCCAGCTACGCCGGGATGAAATCGATACAGCCCGCAGCCTCGATCCGTACATCCAGGCCAACTGGGCCATCGACCGCTGGACCCTGCAAGCCGGGGTGCGCCACAGCACCATGGAACTGGACGTCGACGACCAGTTCCTGAGCAACGGCGACTCCAGCGGCAACAAGACTTACCAGAAAAACACCCCGTCAGTCAGCGTGATGTACGCCTTCACCCCCGAGTTGCACGGTTACGTCAGCGCCGGCAAGGGTTTCGAAACACCGACCCAGGCGGAACTGGCGTATGCGCCGGGCAATATCGAAGGGTTCAACTTCGGCCTGAAGCCCTCCGAAAGTACCCAATATGAGGTGGGACTGAAGGCGCAGTTGAATGACACACGGGTCAACGCCGCCGTCTTCCAGATCACCACCGAGGATGAGTTGGTGGTAGACCAATCCATTGGCGGCCGCACCAGCTACCAGAACGCCGGCCGCACCCTGCGCCGTGGCTTCGAGTTGGGCATCGAAAGCCAGCTCAGCGAACAGTGGAGCACCAACATCGCCTACACCCGCCTGCAAGCCACCTACGACAGCGACTTTATTGGCGGCGGCAAACCCGTGGACAAAGGCAACTACCTCCCCGGCGTCCCGCAAACCACGCTGTTTGCCGAACTCAACTGGAAACCCCGGGACTGGGTCAGCACCGCCGTGGAAGGCATGTATCGCAGCAAGGTCTACGTCGAAGACACCAACCAGCAACACGCGGCGCCGGGCTACAGCGTCTTCAACTGGCGCGCACGGTTTGAACAGAAGGTGGAGCACTGGACGTTCCACCAAACCCTGCGCCTGGACAACCTGCTGGATCGCCAGTACGTAGGGTCGGTGATTGTTGGGGACGGCAACGGCCGCTATTACGAAGCGGCGCCAGGACGCTCGTGGTACGCAGGCGCAGGCGCCGAGTACACCTTTTAGCAACCGACACCGGACTTGTGGCGAGGGAGCTTGCTCCCGCTGGGCCGCGCAGCGGCCCTAAAACCTCTAACCCACTTCTTTCGGCAACCGCTGATCAATCACCCGATGCAACGCGCTGCTCTCGGGCCAGTTACGCATGAACCGCGCCCGATCCCTGGCATAGGCCGGGGCGAAGCTGCCCAGGGAGCCATGCTGACACATCGAATCCAGGTCAATCAGCGCCCAGCGATCCTCATGCCAGAACAGGTTATGCCCCTTGAAATCCCCATGACTGATGCGCTCGCGGATCAGCTCGGCGAACAGGTAATCAAGGGCAACCAACTCAGCCTCAGACGCCTCGCCACTTTCAACATACGGCGCAAACCGCTCAATGATGTCCGGCCCCGGCAGGTACTCGGTCACCAGGTAAGCCCGGCTGCGCAGCCACAGGAAACGCTTTTCCAGCAACGCCAGCGGCTTGGGCGTGGCGATACCGAGGAACGCCAGGCGATTGCCTTCGCGCCAGGAATGCCAGGCCCGGCTCGGCCGCCAGAAGCGCTTGAGCCAATGGGCGAAACCCTTGATGTTGTAGCGTTTGATCACCAGCGGCCGACCGTCAATGTCGACCTTGGCAACGCTGGCCGCCCCGCCGGTCTTATACAGGTGGCCCTGGTCGAGCAGCGCATCGGCCCGGTCCAGCACCGGCAGCATCGCCGCTTCTTCCTCGCGGCGAATCGCGCGCAGGGCAAACGGCCCGCGCACCACGCTGAACAGCGTGCACTCGCGGCCAACCTTGTTCAGGTAGTCTTTCAAGCGCCAGGTGCTGACTTTGCGCACCTGCTTCTGCAACGCTTCCAGCGGCAGCGCGTGTTCGCCATTGCTCAGCAGGTAATACACCAGCAACTCTTCGGTAAACGGCTCGATATTTTTCGGCAACTGCGCGAAAAACACCCCGAGGTTTTCCAGCACCCGGTTGCGGGACAGTGGCTTGCCCGCCTCTTCGACGCAGATCCCGGCACCGTCGATCAAATACAGCTTTCCATCCTGGCGCAGCAGGTTGTCCAGGTGCAGGTCTTCCTGCCACAGGCCCTTGGCGTGCATTTGCGCAATCGCACCCAGCGCCTCGGCGAGCACCGCCTGTTGCTCGTCGGCCAACGGCGGCAAGCCTTCAACGGCGTGCCAGGCATCGGCCAGGCTGTCGGCGCCCTCCAGAAACTCGAACAGCAGCCAACCGCCCTCGCCTTCCTGCAGACCATCGGCCAGCAATAGCGGTGTGGTCAGGCCTTGCTCGGCCAACAACCGCACGCCCTTGAGTTCACGCTGAAAATGCCGCGCTGCCTTGCTGCCCACCAGCAGTTTGGCCAGCACCGGGCGGCCGCGCCATACGGCTGCGCCGACATAGCGCTGGCCCGGCAATACCCGCAGCAGGTTGAGCAGTTGCAACTGCCCAGGCCCGGCGGCGTCCGCCAGTTCGATGCTCAAGGGCAGGCTGGGTGTGCGGCCGGCTTTTTTCAGCTCGGACAAACGCATCAGCGGTTCTCCTTGTGACTGCGCCGTGCCGCCAGCCGTTGGTGCCACGTTGCGACCAGCGCACTGTCCTCAGGCTGAGCCAGATACGCCGCCAATAACTGGCGAACCTGATCGTGCGACCACTGCGGCGCACGGCGCAACAGCGGCTCCAGGTCCTTGACCCGGTCACGCCAGCCGAACAACAGCGGGCGGGTTTTCTCCAGGTCGATCAACTGCGCCGCATAACCATCGCCGCTGGCCTGCAGGAAAATATGCTTGGGGTAAAAACAGCCATGCACCTGGCCCACGCTGTGCAGACGGCGCGCCAATTGACCGCAGGCCAGCAGGATCGCCCGCTGCTGCGCCTCGCTCAATTCAGGCCATTGCTCCAGCAACGAATCCAGATCATTCCAGCCATCCAGCGCCCGGGTCAGCAACATCGCCCGATGCTCGCCCGCCACTTTGCGCTCGCCGAAAAACGCCGCCTGCAACGCCGGGATTCCCAGCTGCCGATAGCGACTGATGTTACGAAACTCCCGGGCAAAACTCGGCTCGCCGAACGGCCGGTGCAGGGTGCGCGTCAGGTAGTTGCTCTGACGCTTGAGGTAGTAACCCTGGCCTTCGAGTTCGAGGCGAAACACGCTGCTCCAGCCGCCGCGACTGGTGTTGGGCTCGTCCACTGCATCCAGTTGCTTGGCCCACAGCGCGTCAAACGTGTCGAGGCCGTTGCGCTCGAGCAGTGCCCGATCTTCGGCCGCCAGGAAATCACTCATTCTCGCCCCTCGAAAAACTTCACCACGTGGCGAATTCGCTGTTTGTCCGACGCGCCCAGGTGTTTGCGCTGACGGTACTGCATGTAGAAACGCAGGCGCTGGGTGGCCGACAGGTGATACTTGGCCACCTTGTCCAGGCAGGCCAGGTCCTTGGTGATGCGGTATTTGAGCCAGAACCCGCGCCAGAAATCGCCATTGGGGCAATCGATCAGGTACAGGGTTTGCTGGTCGTCCACCAACAAGTTGCGCCACTTCAAATCGTTGTGGGTAAACCGGTGGTCGTGCATGGTCCGCGTGTATTCCGCGAGCTGGCGACTGATGTTGTTGACCCACACCGGGTCAGAGAGTCGCGGGTCTTTGCGCTCGGCCAATGCCGACAGGTCTTCGGTCTTCGGCAGTTCGCGGGTGATCATCGCGCCACGGTGATAAGCCAGGCCTTTACGCTCCAGGCCCCAGGCAATCACGTCGGCGGTGGGAATGCCCCACTTGGCGAAACGCTTGAGGTTCTGCCATTCGGACTTGACCCGTGGCTTGCCCAGGTAGCGGCGCAAGCCCTTGCCCGCCCCGACGTAACGCTTGACGTAATAATTGACCCCGCCGCGCTCCACGCGAATCACTTCGGACAACGGATCACGGGTCAGCCGCTCGCCTTGCAAGGCGAACACCGCCTCCAGGCTACCAAAGTCATCCGCCAGGGCGGCGTAGGCAGGTTCCAGGTTCCAACCCGCCATCAGAGCGCATCCCCGTATCGTTGCTTGCGTGCGTAAAGCTTGGCAGCCATGCGTTCCAGCGCCGCCAGCAGCGCGCTTTGCTCGCCCAGGATCTGGCGCAAAGGCTGCTGGAAGTAGGCCTTGAGAAACCGCAGTTTGTCGCGCCGGGTCAAACCAATCTCCAGGGCGGAGTAGTAAAGCCCCGCCAGGTCCTTGTCACGCCAGCGCCGTGGAATCTTCGAACGCACCTGGGCACGGTGCAGGTCGATCACCGAAAGCTTGATGTTGTGCACGGTGACCGGTTGGTCGGTGTGCAACAGGAAGTGGCACAGGTAGCAATCACGATGGTTCACGCCACCCCGATGCATCGTGCCCAGGGTGCGCGCAAGTTCAACGGTAAGGGCGTGCCGAATCGCCGGCACGGGCGGCTGCTTGACCCAGTCCATGGTCAGGTCTTCAAGGCTGACAATGGGCGCCAACTCTTGCGTGACGATGAACGAGTGCTGATCGGCCGGGTTGCTGCCTTTTTCACCGAAGGCCACGCCGGTCATGGTGGGCACGCCGAGCTCCTGCAGACGCTGGATCGCATCCCACTCCTGGCCCGCGCCCAATACGGGCAACTTGGCCGTGATCAGGTTCTTGAGGATTTCACCCCAGCCGATTCCCCGGTGGATCTTCACAAAATAATGGCGGCCGTCCACTTCCGTACGCAGGGTACGGCGCGCGGCCAGCTCACGAAACACCTGGCCGTCCAGCTTCTCGACTTCGGCGAACGCATCGCGTCCGGCCCACAGGGTCTTGAACGGTTCGGCAAGAATCAACTTCATCGGTTTGGCTCCGCCAGAATCAGGTCCGCAGCGTACTGCGGCATGCTATAGAGGTCGGCCGTCTCAGCGAAGGCCAGACCATTGCGGCTCCAGGCCGCGCGCGCTTGTGGATCGTCGAGCATCTCCACCAGGTACTGGTTGAGCTGGGCCTGCTCGAACGGTTCGTCCAACACCCGACCACTTTGGGCCTCATCGATGTAAAACGCGTAGCCGCAGACCTTGCTCACCAGCACCGGGAGGCCGGCGACCACCGATTCGATCAGCACCATGCCGGCCGCCTCATTGTATGCGGGGTGGATCAACAGGTCGGCGCCCAGCAGAAAACGCGGGATATCGCTGCGGCCCTTGAAGAACTGCACCTGGTCGCCCAGGCCCAACGCAGCACTCTGCAACTGGAATACTTTGGGGTCGTCCTGCCCGATTACAAATAGCCGGGCGCGTTTCTTCAGATTCGACGGCAGCGCGGCCACGGCCTTGAGGCTGCGATCGACGCCCTTGGTCTTAAAGCCCGAGCCGATCTGAACCAGCAGCAAATCTTCGTCGGCCAGGCCGAATTCGCGACGAAACTCGGCACGGATCTCGGCAGCGTTGGGCGGCGCGCGGCGGTCGCGGGCGATACCTGGCGGCAGCAAATGAAAACGCTCGGCCTGGGTGCCGTAATACTGGGTGAACAGCCGCTGCTGGTGCTCGGAAAGCACCATGATTTGCGTCCTGGCGTCTTTGTCGAACACTGCACGCTCGTATTCGGCGAAGTGCTTGTACCGGCCGAACCAGCGATACATCGGGTTGCGCAGGGTCTGTGCCTTGTCTTCGAACACACCGTCGGCGGCGAAGTACACGTCCAGCCCCGGCATCTTGTTGAAACCCACCACGCGGTCAACCGGCCGCTTGGCCAGGTCGGCCTGGATCCAGGCGTAGAGCTTTTCATTGCGCCGATGGTTGACCAGCGCCTTGACCGGCGCCACCAGCACTTCAAAGCCCGGCGGAACATCGCCTTCCCAGATCAGCGTGTAGACGCGAATCTGGTGGCCGCGCTGCTGACACTCCAGGGCAATGCGCATGAAGTCGCGCTGCAGGCCGCCAAAGGGGAAGTATTTGTAGAGGACAAAAGCCAGTTGCATCAGTGTTCCTCAGCCAATAACAACGTGCTTAATCGCGTTGCGACACGCTCAGGGTTCAGGCGAGTGAAGCACAGTGGCCACTCGCGCTTGAGATCAAACCGGCGCTGGTCTTCGGCGGTCGGTTGATAGGTGCATTTCTTTTGCAGGCACGGCGCACACGGGAAGTCGCTGGCCAGGTGGATCTGCGCCTTGCCGTAGGCGCCGGTCAGGCCGGGATTGGTGGGGCCGAACAGGGAAATCGTCGGCACATCCAGCGCGGCGGCGAGGTGACCGAGACCGGTATCCACCGCAACACACGCCTTGGCGCCCGCCAGCACACGGGCAACGCCCGCCAGGTTCAGCTTGGGCAGCACTTCGGCGTTTTTCAGGCCTTGGGCCAGGCGTTCGGCACGGGCTTTTTCGGCGGCGTTGCCCCACGGCAATTTCACGTCCACGCCAAAGCGGTCCATGCGCTCGGCCAGGTCGCGCCAGTAGGCTTCCGGCCAGTGCTTGGTGTCCCAGGTGGTGCCGTGCAGCAGCAGTACAAACGGTTTTTTCGGCGGCAGGCCCAGCAGTTTTTCGACGCTGAGGCCGTAATCACCCAGGCCTTTTGGCAAGTCGTAACCGAGGGCGACGGCAAACAGTTGGCGCAAGCGCTCCACCGCATGCTGCCCGCGGGCCACGGCCAATCGCCGGGAATAGAAATGCGCCGCCAATGGCTCACGAGCCGACTGTTTGTCGAAGCCGGCCACCGGCGCGCGCACGTAGCGGGTCAGCCAGGCACTTTTCAGCAAGCCCTGGGCGTCGATCACCAAGTCGTATTTGGTCGACTGCACGCTCTTTTTGAAGCGCCGCCATTCGCCACTCTTGAAGGTCTGCCAGAGGTTCTTGCGCCAGCGGCGGATCGCCACCGGGATCACCTTGTCCACCGCCGGATGCCAGGTGGGAATCTCGGCGAAGCCTTCTTCCACCACCCAGTCAAACCGGATGCCCGGGATCGCCCGCGCCGCGTCGGTCAACGCCGGCAAGGCATGAATCACGTCGCCCAGGGATGAGGTCTTGATTACCAGTACCCGCAACTTAACGGACCTCGACCACAGTGCCCTGCAACCGCTGCAACGCATCGCTGACGGGTTGCGGCAGCAACTGGCGCAGGCAGTTGTAGTGGCCGAAACGGCAGGTGCGGTCGAAACACGGGCTGCAATCCAGGCCCAGGCGCACCACTTCCACCTGGTCGGCCAACGGCGGGGTAAACCTTGGCGACGTCGAGCCGTACACCGCCACCAGCGGGCGGTTCAGCGCCGCGGCCACGTGCATCAGGCCGGAGTCGTTGGACACCACCGAATCGGCGCAGGACAGCAGGTCGATGGCCTCGGCCAGGGATGTGTCACCGCTCAGGTTGACCGCTTCTTCGCGCAGGCCCGGGATCAGGCGCTGGCGAATATCCTCGCCCACCGAATGATCGTTTTTCGAGCCGAACAGCCAGACTTGCCAGCCCTCGCGGATCTTCATCTCCGCGACTTTGGCGTAATGCTCCGACGGCCAGCGCTTGGACTCGCCAAACTCGGCGCCAGGGCACAGCGCCAACACCGGACGGTCCAGCTCCAGCCCGAACTTGGCCAGGGCAGCGTCGCGGGTAACCGGGTCGATTTGCAGGCTCGGGCGCGGATAAGGCGTCGGCAACTCGGCACCCGGCGCGTAGGCCAGGGCCATGAAGCGCTCGATCATCAGCGGGTAGCGGGCCTTGTCGAGCTTGCGCACGTCGTTGAGCAGGCCATAGCGAAACTCGCCACGCCAGCCGGTGCGCTTGGGGATACCGGCGAAAAACGGCACCAGTGCCGACTTCATCGAGTTAGGCAGCAGGATCGCCTGATCGTACTGGCCGGCCAGGGACTTGCCGATGCGTCGACGGGTCGCCAGCTCCAGTGCGCCGTGGCCGAGCGGGAAGCTCAAGGCCTGGCGCACTTGGGGCATGCGCTCAAGAATCGGCCGGCTCCACTCGGGGGCGAGCACGTCGATTTGGCAGTCGGGATGGCGTTGTTTGAGGCACTGGAACAGTGTCTGCGCCATCACCATGTCACCGACCCAGCTGGGCCCAACGATCAGAATATTCATGTAGTTTCCACAAACGATACGGGGAGGCTCATGCCTCCCCGCCTTATATATAGTGTTTCAGCTTAACCCCAGTTCATGCCAGATTCGCTGCACCTGACGCCGCTCGTCAGCGAACTGGTCCCCGGCCACCGTACCGGCCTCGTTCTGCAAGGCCTGGCGGTGAGCGGCGGAACGGTAGGCTTTATACACCTCGCGCAACAAATGGGCATCGGCGGCGGGCATCAACCCGACCTGCTCCAGGCCTTCCAGAATGCGGATATTGTCGGTGTAGCGCAGCAACGATGGATGTTGCGCAGACCACGCCAAAGCCGCGTATTGCACCATAAATTCAATATCGACGATACCTCCGGCGTCCTGCTTGAGGTCGAACGCCACCGTGGGTTCGAAGGCATTCGCCGCCGTTCCCGCCGCGGTGGACTTGGTGCCGAGGTTGTCGCGCATCTTCGCGCGCATCTCGCTGACCTCCTGGCGCAGCTTGTCCAGGTCCTGTGGACGGCCCAGTACTTGGGCCCGCACTTGCTCAAATGCACGACCGACATCCTGGCTGCCCACCAGCACCCGCGCACGGACCAGCGCCTGGTGTTCCCAGGTCCAGGCTTCGTTTTCCTGGTAGCGCGCAAACGCCCCCAGGGAACTCACCAGCAAACCGGAGGCGCCCGACGGCCGCAGGCGCATGTCCACTTCATACAGCTGCCCGGAGTTGGTCTGGGTGGTCAGCAAGTGAATGATCCGCTGGCCCAACCGGGTAAAGAACTGCGCACCGTCGATCGGCTTGGCGCCATCGGTTTCGGCTTGCGGGTCACCGTCGTGGATGAACACCAGGTCCAAGTCCGAACCATGCCCCAATTCGATGCCGCCGACTTTCCCATAACCGACAATGATGAAGCCAGGATCGCACAAGGTGCCGTCCACCCGCTGTGGCGAGCCGTGGCGCGCGACGGTCTGGCGCCAGGCCAGGGCCAGCACTTGCTCGAGGATGGCTTCGGCGAGCCAGGTCAGGTAGTCGCTGACTTTCATCAGCGGCAGGCTGCCGGCGATTTCCGAGGCGGCCACCCGCAGGCGGTGGGCCAGCTTGAAGTGACGCAGGGCTTCCATCTGCTGCTCAAGGTCATCCTCGGGGATGCGTGTCAGGCGCTCGCGCAACTCGGCGGCCAGTTCCGGTGCCAATGGCGGCTTGAACAGGCGACCTTCGTTGAGCAATTCGTCCAGCAGCAGCGGGAAGCGGGTGATCTGCTCGGCAATCCACGGACTGGCGGCGCACAGGGTCAGCAGGCGACGCAAGGCGTCGGGGTTTTCCGTCAGCAGTACCAGATACGCAGAACGTCGGGCCACGGCCTCTACCAGCGGCAATACCCGTTCAAGTACCAGGTCCGGGTTGGCGTGCTCGACGGCCTGAGCCAGCAGGCGCGGAATAAATGCATCCAGACGCTCGCGCCCCAATCGCTGCATGGCGCGCAATTGCGGGCTGCTGCGCAGGCCAGCCAAGGCTTTCAAGGCTTTGGGCGCGTCGGTGAAACCGCCTTCCTGCAACTGCCGGCAAGCGGCCTCTTCGTCCTGGGACTCTTCCCACAGCGGCAACCACTCACCGCCCACCACCAACTCGCTTTCTTCGCCCTCTTCTTCGTCCGGGTCGGCGATCACCTGACGGAAATGCCAGTCCACCCGGCCACGCCAGTACATCAGGCGCTCATGGAACGCGGCCCAGTCCGGGAAGCCCATCATGAAGGCAATCCGCGCCTGGTCTTCGGTGCCGTCCGGAAGCATTTGGGTCTGGCGATCGGCAATCGCCTGGATCGCGTGCTCGGTGTAGCGCAGGAATTCATAGCCATCGCGCAGCTCGGCGATCACCGCCGGCGGCAGGTAGCCCTGGCCTTCCAGCGTGCCCAGCACTTTTAGCAGCGGCCGCTGTTGCAGGCTCAGGTCGCGGCCACCATGGATCAGCTGGAACGCCTGGGCGATAAATTCGACTTCGCGGATGCCGCCCGAGCCCAGCTTGATGTTCTCGGCCATGCCCTTGCGCCGCACTTCCTGCTGGATCAGCTGCTTCATGGTGCGCAGCGCTTCGATGGCGGAGAAATCCAGGTAACGCCGGTAGACAAACGGCCGGAGCATGTCGAGCAGTTGCGCGCCGGCCACCTGGTCACCGGCCACCACCCGCGCCTTGATCATCGCGTAGCGTTCCCAGTCGCGGCCCTGATCCTGGTAGTACTGCTCCAGCGCGTTGAAGCTGAGCACCAGCGCCCCGGCTGAACCGTAGGGCCGCAGGCGCATGTCGACGCGAAATACAAAGCCGTCGACGGTCATCGGGTCCAGGGCCTTGATCAGTTTTTGACCAAGGCGGATGAAGAACTCCTGGTTATCCAGCGGGCGCTTGACGCCCACGGTGTCGCCACCTTCCGGGTAGGCGAAGATCAGGTCGATATCGGACGACAGGTTCAACTCCACGGCGCCGAGCTTGCCCATGCCGAGGATGACCATGTGCTGCGGCTCGCCGCTGCGACGGCCGGTGGGCGTGCCGAACAGGACGCAGTGGCGCTGGTACAGCCACTGGTACGCCTGGTCGATGCTGGCGTCGGCCATGTCCGAGAGGTCACGGCAGGTTTGCACCAGGTCCGCCTGTCGGGTCAGGTCGCGCCAGATGATCCGCACTTGCTGGCGGGTGCGCTGGCGGCGCAGAACGCGGCCCAGTTCGTCTTCTGTTTCGGCTTGTTGCACGGCAGCCGCAATCTGGCCGCACAGCTCACCAGGGGCAAAGCTGCGGTCCAGTTCGCCCCAGGCCACCAGCTCCAACAACATCAAAGGGTCACGAACACTCTGTTCAATGACGAAATCACTGGCGGCGCACACACGGGCAAAGTCAGCCCAACGTTGCGGCGTCCACGCAGAAAGGCCATTATCGCCGTCCAATCCGGCCACGGCGTCACGAAATGACTGCTCGGCCCGCTTGGCAAATGGAAGCAGGATGGCCGGCAATTCGGCCTGCACTGGAAGGCTCATGGTCTATCCTTGATCGGCGCGTAAATGGCTTGTTGCTGTGAACGCAAGAACCACGCTCGGTGAAGGACTGTCGAACAAAGGTTATAAATAGCTGAAATTAAATTTATTTTGGCAGGCAACATCAAGATTTCACCTTTTCTTGTTCGCAAATGACCAACAATAACGATTATGCTCGCCAGCTAGACCGAGCAATCCGCTCAGTCTTGTGTAGTTTTACTACTCGTATATACATTCGAAAGGCTGAAATGGCCGACGATTTGTAGTAAAACTACAGGACGCCGAAGCAACCTTCGGCCATCCAAGAATTTATGTCGTCTGCCCACAAGGCCAGTCGCAAACTTCAGGCAACCGATTCTGGTAGCCTTTCCGCCCTGGAGCAAGCCATGCAAGACCTCGATCCCGTCGAAACCCAGGAATGGCTGGACGCCCTGGAATCGGTTCTCGACAAAGAAGGCGAAGACCGTGCTCACTACCTGATGACCCGTATGGGCGAACTCGCGACCCGCAGCGGCTCGCAACTGCCTTACGCCATCACTACGCCATACCGCAACACCATCCCTGTTACCCACGAAGCACGCATGCCTGGCGACCTGTTCATGGAACGCCGCATTCGCTCGCTGGTACGTTGGAACGCCATGGCGATGGTAATGCGCACGAACTTGAAAGATTCGGACCTGGGCGGTCACATCTCCAGCTTCGCTTCCAGCGCAACCCTGTATGACATCGGCTTCAACTACTTCTTCCAGGCCCCGACCGAAGAACACGGCGGCGACCTGATCTACTTCCAGGGCCACACCTCGCCAGGCGTCTACGCCCGTGCGTTCATGGAAGGCCGCATCACCGAAGAACAAATGAACAACTTCCGCCAGGAAGTCGACGGCCAGGGCCTCTCGTCCTATCCGCACCCTTGGCTGATGCCTGATTTCTGGCAGTTCCCGACGGTATCCATGGGCTTGGGCCCGATCCAGGCGATCTACCAGGCACGCTTCATGAAGTACCTGGAAGCCCGTGGCTTCATCCCTGAAGGCAAGCAGAAAGTCTGGTGCTTCCTGGGCGACGGCGAGTGCGACGAGCCGGAATCCCTGGGCGCCATCTCCCTGGCTGGCCGCGAGAAGCTGGACAACCTGATCTTCGTCATCAACTGCAACCTGCAGCGCCTCGACGGCCCGGTTCGCGGCAACGGCAAGATCATCCAGGAACTCGAAGGTGTGTTCCGTGGTGCTCAGTGGAACGTGACCAAAGTCATCTGGGGCCGTTTCTGGGACCCACTGCTGGCCAAGGACGTCGACGGTATCCTGCAACGTCGCATGGACGAAGTCATCGACGGCGAGTACCAGAACTACAAAGCCAAAGACGGCGCGTTCGTACGTGAACACTTCTTCAACACGCCTGAACTCAAGGCAATGGTTGCAGACCTGTCCGACGACGAGATCTGGAAACTCAACCGTGGCGGCCACGACCCGTACAAGGTCTACGCGGCGTACCACGAAGCGGTCAACCACAAAGAACAACCTACCGTCATCCTGGCCAAGACCATCAAGGGTTATGGCACCGGTGCCGGCGAAGCGAAAAACACGGCGCACAACACCAAGAAAGTCGATGTCGACAGCCTGAAGTTGTTCCGCGACCGCTTCGACATCCCGGTCAAGGACGAAGAGCTGGAGAACCTGCCGTTCTTCAAGCCAGAGCCAAACAGCGCCGAAGCCCGCTACCTCAGCGAGCGTCGCACTGCACTGGGCGGTTTCGTGCCACAGCGCCGCGCCAAGTCTTTCGACATTCCTACTCCGCCACTGGATACCCTCAAGGCTATCCTGGACGGCTCGGGCGACCGTGAAATCTCCACCACCATGGCCTTCGTGCGAATCCTCGCGCAGCTGGTCAAGGACAAGGAAATCGGCTCGCGTATCGTGCCGATCATCCCGGACGAAGCCCGTACCTTCGGTATGGAAGGCATGTTCCGTCAGTTGGGCATCTACTCCTCCGTCGGCCAGCTCTACGAGCCAGTCGATAAAGACCAGGTGATGTTCTACAAGGAAGACAAGAAGGGCCAGATCCTCGAAGAAGGCATCAACGAAGCGGGCGCCATGAGCTCCTTCATCGCTGCCGGTACTTCGTACTCCAGCCACAACCAGCCAATGCTGCCGTTCTACATCTTCTACTCGATGTTCGGCTTCCAGCGTATCGGCGACCTCGCCTGGGCCGCTGGCGACAGCCGTACCCGTGGCTTCCTGATCGGCGGCACCGCCGGCCGGACCACGCTGAACGGCGAAGGCCTGCAACACGAAGATGGTCACAGCCACATCCTGGCCGGCACCATCCCGAACTGCCGCACCTTTGATCCAACCTACGGCTATGAGCTGGCGGTGATCATCCAGGACGGCATGAAGAAGATGACCGAAGAGCAGCAGGACGTTTTCTACTACATCACCGTGATGAACGAGTCCTACCAGCAGCCAGCCATGCCGGCCGGTGTCGAGGAAGGCATCATCAAGGGCATGTACCTGCTCGAAGAAGACACCAAGGAAGCCGCTCACCACGTGCAACTGATGGGCTCCGGCACCATCCTGCGCGAAGTGCGTGAAGCTGCGAAAATCCTGCGTGAAGAGTTCAACGTCGGCGCTGACGTATGGAGCGTTACCAGCTTCAACGAACTGCGTCGCGACGGCCTGGCCGTAGAGCGCAGCAACCGCCTGCACCCGGGCCAGAAGCCTGCGCGCACCTACGTTGAAGAGTGCCTGGCTGGCCGTAAAGGTCCGGTGATCGCCTCTACCGACTACATGAAACTGTTTGCTGAACAAATTCGTCAGTGGGTACCGTCCAAGGAATTCAAAGTCCTGGGCACCGACGGTTTCGGCCGTAGTGACAGCCGCAAGAAGCTGCGTCACTTCTTCGAAGTCGACCGTCACTTCGTGGTGTTGGCAGCCCTGGAAGCCTTGGCTGACCGTGGTGAAATCGAACCTAAGGTGGTAGCAGACGCTATCGTCAAGTTCGGGATCAACCCGGAAAAACGCAACCCACTGGACTGCTGAGGAGACTTTCTGTGAGCGAACTCATTCGCGTACCTGACATCGGCAGCGGTGAAGGTGAAGTAATTGAACTGTTTGTGAAGGTCGGCGACACCGTCGAAGCCGACCAGAGCATCCTGACCCTGGAATCGGACAAGGCGAGCATGGAAATCCCTGCTCCCAAGGCCGGCGTGGTCAAAAGCCTGAAAGTGAAGCTGGGCGACCGCCTGAAAGAAGGCGACGAACTGCTTGAGCTGGAAATCGAAGGTGCCGCTGATGCGGCCCCTGCGGCGGCCGCTCCTGCTGCTGCCCCGGCTGCCGCTGAAAAGCCTGCCGCTGCTGCCGAGGCCCCTGCGGCCCCGGCTGCTGCACCTGCTGCTGCCGCTACCGTCCAGGACATTCATGTTCCGGACATCGGTTCGTCGGGCAAGGCCAAGATCATCGAGCTGCTGGTTAAGGTCGGCGACACCGTCGAAGCCGACCAGTCGCTGATCACCCTGGAGTCCGACAAGGCCTCCATGGAAATCCCTTCGCCGGCTGCCGGTGTGGTGGAAAGCATTGCCGTGAAGCTGGAAGACGAAGTCGGCACCGGTGACTTCATCCTCAAGCTGAAAGTAGCGGGCGCTGCGGCTCCTGCTGCTGCCGCTCCAGCCGCCGCTGCTCCGGCCGCCAAGGCTGAAGCTGCACCTGCCGCTGCGCCTGCGCCTGCTGCAAAAGCCGAGGCCGCACCGGCTCCGGCGGCTGCACCTGCGCCAAGCGGTGCCAAGGTTCATGCCGGCCCTGCCGTGCGCCAACTGGCCCGTGAATTCGGCGTCGAGCTGAGCGCGGTCACTGCCAGCGGTCCTCACGGTCGCGTGCTGAAGGAAGACGTGCAGGTTTACGTCAAATCCATGATGCAGAAGGCCAAGGAAGCTCCGGCTGCCGGCGCTGCTACCGGTGGCTCGGGCATTCCGCCGATCCGCACCGTCGACTTCAGCCGCTTCGGCGAAATCGAAGAAGTGCCGATGACCCGCCTGATGCAAATCGGCGCGGCCGGCCTGCACGCCAGCTGGCTGAACATCCCGCACGTGACTCAGTTCGACCAGGCCGACATTACCGACCTGGAAGCTTTCCGCGTTGCGCAGAAAGCCGTGGCCGAAAAGGCTGGCGTGAAACTGACCGTGCTGCCACTGCTGCTCAAGGCTTGCGCGCACCTGCTCAAGGAACTGCCGGACTTCAACAGCTCGCTGGCGCCTAGCGGCAAGGCGATCATTCGCAAGAAGTACGTGCACATCGGCTTTGCCGTCGACACGCCGGATGGCCTGCTGGTACCGGTCATCAAGAACGTCGACCAGAAGAGCCTGCTGCAGCTTGCCGCTGAGGCTGCCGCACTGGCTGCCAAGGCCCGTGACAAGAAGCTCACCCCGGACGACATGCAGGGCGCGTGCTTCACCATCTCCAGCCTCGGGCACATTGGCGGCACTGGCTTCACGCCAATCGTCAACGCGCCGGAAGTGGCGATCCTCGGTGTTTCCAAGGCCACCATCCAGCCTGTGTGGGACGGTAAAGCGTTCCAGCCGAAGCTGATGCTGCCAC
Source organism: Pseudomonas sp. Z18(2022) (assembly GCF_036346535.1). Lineage (NCBI taxonomy): Bacteria > Pseudomonadati > Pseudomonadota > Gammaproteobacteria > Pseudomonadales > Pseudomonadaceae > Pseudomonas > Pseudomonas sp. Z18(2022). The sequence continues at coordinate 393,756 of NZ_JAOTOA010000002.1, read as the reverse complement.
TGTCGTTGTCCTACGATCACCGTGTGATCAATGGCGCCGCGGCTGCACGCTTCACTCAGCGCCTGAGCCAGTTGCTGAACGACATCCGCACCATCCTGCTTTAAGCCTCAACAGGTCTTCTGCCCGTGCAGAAGACCTGGTTTTACCGATTTCCGAGCGCCACGCTCGTACCTCAACCCCGCCAATTGGCGGGGCTTTTTTTGCCTGCTTTTCGCACAAAAGTTGGACACGGAAATTGAGCTTGTACACCGCCCATCACCCCGGTTGCAGAAAACCGCCCGCTGGCCGATAACCCACTTATAGCACTTAGCCTTCATCCTCTCTTGTCAGCCCGTGCTGCATGATGCAACCTTGCCGCAGGCAACAGTAAAGAGGGCGTGAGCCCGGCGCGATGCGCATTTTTCCAAGCGAGTTTCCCCATGAAAAGCCAACCCGATGTCGCCCGTACGGCGGCCGAGGTAGTGACGCAATTACCGGTGCCTTCGCGCCTCGGTATGCTGCGTTTCGAGCGGCTTAATGAGGCAAGCTGGGCCCTGCTGTACCTCGACCCCAACTGCGAACGCCAATTCGGCCTGCCCGCCGTGGAATTGTGCGCCCTGATCGGCTCGCCCTACGCCAGCCTGATGGAGCCCCAGGCGCGCTATCAGTTGCATGACGCGATCCAGGAACAGCTGACCATCAGCCCGCATTACCTGGTGCGCTACACCCTGCACACCAATGACGGCCCCTTGAGCCTGCTGGAACTGGGCGAGGCCTACAAGCAACACAATCGCCACCTGCTGCGCGGCTACCTGATGGTGGTCGACGGCCTGTTCAGTGATATGCCGCTGGCCCCGGCGGCGGATCTCGAAAGCCAGAACAGCCGCCTGCAGATCGCCCTTGAGCTCAACCAGCGTGCCCAGCAGGAACAACTGCAGCACCTTGAGCGGGTGCGCGCCCAGCAGGAGCTGATCCTGCTGCTGGCCCGCCAGCGCTACAGCACCAATAACTCACTGCGCGAAGCCGCCGAGCTGATAACCCGCAGTGCCTGCGATATCTACCAGATTGACTGCGCCAGCATCTGGAACCTCGAAAACCAGCACCTGGTGCCGATTTCCGCCTACCACCGCGACGATCAGCAACACCACTTGCCTGAACCGATCGATGCGAGCAGCTTCCCGGACTATCTGGAAGCCCTGCAAACCAGCCGTGCCATCGACGCCACCAACGCCATGCGCGACCCGCGCACCCGGGAAATGGCCGAGAGCCTGCGCCCGCGGGATGTCCACGCCATGCTCGACGCCAGTATCCGCGTCGACGGCAATGTGGTCGGCGTCCTGTGCCTGGAGCAAAGCGGGAGCACCCGCGCCTGGCAGTCCGACGAGATCGCCTTTGCCGGTGAACTGGCCGACCAGTTCGCCCAGGTGATCAACAACCACAACCGCCGCACCGCCACCAGCGCCCTGCATTTGTTCCAGCGGGCGGTGGAGCAAAGTGCCAACGCATTCCTGCTGGTCAATTGCGACGGCGTGGTGGAGTACGTCAACCCCAGCTTTACCGCGATTACCCAGTACAGCACCGAAGAAGTCCACGGCCACCTGCTGTCGGAACTGCCGGCGCTGGAGAACCTCAGCGAGTTGCTGTTCGATGCACCTTCAAGCCTGGCCAAGAGCAACAGCTGGCAAGGCGAGTTCAAGAGCCGGCGCAAGAACCTCGAACCCTACTGGGGCCAGTTGTCGATCTCCAAGGTGTATGGCGATAACCGCGAGCTGACGCACTACATCGGCATCTACGAAGACATCACCCAGACCAAGCTGGCCCAGCAGCGCATCGAGCGCCTGGCCTACACCGACAACCTGACCAACCTGGGCAACCGCCCGGCGTTCATCCGCAACCTCGACGAACGCTTTGCCCGGGACAGCGACAGCCCCATCAGCCTGCTGCTGGTAGACATCGACAACTTCAAGCGGATCAACGACAGCCTTGGCCACCAGACCGGTGACAAGCTGCTGATCAGCCTGGCACGGCGCCTGCGCAACAGCCTGACTGCCAGCGGCAGCCTGGCGCGGTTTGCCAGTAACGAATTTGCCGTGCTGCTGGACGATACCGACCTTGAGAGCGGCCAGCAGGTCGCCAGCCAGTTGCTGGCCACCCTCGACAAGCCGATGTTCGTCGACAACCAGTTGATCAGCGTCACCGGCTCCGTGGGCCTGGCCTGCGCGCCGCTGCATGGCCGCGACCCGCAAACCCTGATGCGCAACGCAGGCCTGGCGCTGCACAAGGCCAAGGCCAACGGCAAACACCAGGTTCAGGTGTTTACCGAAGCACTGAACGCCGAAGCCAGCTACAAGCTGTTCGTGGAAAACAACCTGCGCCGTGCCCTGACCCAGAACGAGCTGGACGTGTTCTACCAGCCCAAGCTGTGCCTGCGCAGCGGCCGCCTGCTGGGCATGGAAGCGCTGTTGCGCTGGAACCATCCGGAAAAGGGCATGATCCGCCCCGATCAATTCATCAGCGTGGCTGAAGAGACCGGGCTGATCATCCCCATCGGCAAATGGATCGCCCGCCAGGCCTGCCGCATGAGCCGACAGCTAACGTCTGCCGGCATGGGCAACCTGCAGGTGGCGATCAACCTGTCGCCCAAGCAGTTTTCCGACCCGGACCTGGTGGCCTCGATTGCCGCAATCCTCAAGGAAGAACAGTTGCCGGCCAACCTGCTGGAACTGGAGCTGACCGAAGGCCTGCTGCTGGAAGCCACCGAAGACACACGCCTGCAACTGGACCAGTTGAAGAGTTTTGGCCTGACCCTGGCCATGGACGACTTCGGCACCGGTTACTCGTCGCTGAGCTACCTGAAGAAATTCCCGATCGACATCATCAAGATCGATCGCAGCTTCATTCATGAAATCCCGGACAACCAGGACGACATGGAAATCACCTCGGCGGTGATCGCGATGGCCCACAACCTCAAGCTCAAGGTCGTGGCCGAAGGCATCGAGACCGCTGAGCAACTGGCGTTCCTGCGCCGCCACCGTTGCGACGTCGGCCAGGGCTACCTGTTCGACCGGCCAATCCCGGGCTCCGAGTTGTTGAAGATGCTTAAACGTTATCCTCGCGGGCCAATCGCCTGACAGCGCGGTAACACTCGGGCACACTGGCAGTCTGAATTCTTATCTGTAACTCAATCTGACTGAGAGGACTGATGATGGTCTTGCGCTCGGAAATTCTGGTGAACAAAAACGTGCTTCCTACTCAAGAACAAGCTTTGCCTGGCCGTGAAACCCCGATGTCGCTGCCCGAGACGCACTTCGTCAATGGCAACCCGCTGCTGGGCCCGTTTGTCGACAACGTAGAGTTTGCGATCTTTGGCCTGGGTTGCTTCTGGGGCGCAGAGCGTCGTTTCTGGCAGCGTGACGGCGTGGTCAGCACGGTAGTGGGTTATGCCGGCGGCTACACGCCGAACCCGACGTACGAAGAAGTGTGCTCGGGCCTGACCGGCCACAGCGAAGTGGTGTTGGTGGTGTTTGACCAGGACAAGATCAGCTACGAAGAGCTGCTGAAAATGTTCTGGGAACTGCACAACCCGACCCAGGGCATGCGCCAGGGCAATGACATCGGCAGCCAGTACCGCTCGGTGATCTACGCGGTCAAGCCGGAGCACCTGGAGGCGGCGAAGGCCAGTGCACAGGCGTATCAGAATGAACTGACCAAGGCCGGCCTGGGCACCATCACCACGGAAATCGAAGAAGCGCCGACGGTGTACTTCGCCGAGGCGTACCACCAGCAGTACCTGGCGAAGAATCCCCAGGGTTATTGCGGGATCGGCGGCACAGGCGTGACCTGTCCGATCTGACGCCAAAAGCATCGCGGGCAAGCCCGGCTCCCACATTGGAATGCGTTCCAATGTGGGAGCCGGGCTTGCCCGCGATAGCGATCCAGCAAACGATACAACTATTCAGCGATCAGCCAATCCATCTGCCACCCACCCTGGGTTTGCCCAAGCTGCTTGGACAACCACGGCAACAGCTCACGCAACTCCTCCTCCAACCCCCACGGCGGATTGGCAATCGCCAGGCCCGAGCCGGTCAGGGTGTTGGGCGTGTCCAGCGGATGCACCAGCAATTCCACCCGCAGCAGCTTCGGCGCACCGGTGCCAGCCAGGTCCTGGTAGAAGCGGCGCAGCATGCGCTGGTCTTTCACCGGGTACCAGATCGCGGCAACCGTCTGACGCATCCGGCTCACGGCTTCCTTGAGGGAAGCGGCGCAGCGCTGCATCTCATCAAGCTTTTCGAACGGCGGATCAATCAGCATCAGCGCGCGTTTTTCCGGCACCGGCAGCAGCGCCCGTGGCACATGCCAGCCTTCGCCGAGGTGGACTTTCACCCGACGGTCGCCCTTCATGTTGTCCTTGAGCAGCAGGCCGTCTTCCGGGTGTTTCTCGTTGAGCAGCACACGGTCCTGAGGTCGTGTCAGGCGCCGCGCCAGCTCTGGTGAGCCGGGGTAGTAGCGCAACTCGCCATCCGGGTTCATCTCGTGCAGCACACGCATGTAATCGGCGGTCAGCGGTGGCAGGTCAGCCTGGCCCCACAGGCGTGCGATGCCTTCCAGGTACTCACCGGTGCGGTTCGCCTGGTCGCCCTGCAGGTCGTACAGACCAATGCCGGCGTGGGTATCGAGATAGGCAAACGGCTGTTCCTTGCGCGACATCAGGGCGATGAGGCGGGTCAAGGTCAGGTGTTTGAAGACATCGGCGTGGTTGCCGGCGTGAAAGGCGTGACGATAATTCATGGTTGCTCCTGCGCAGGGGGCGAAGTTTACCTTTTACGCAGGCAAAGGTGCAGGGCTGCGCGTCAGGTGGTGCTTATGCCGCAAACGCAGGAGCTGTGCCGAAAATAGTCTAATTGCCGGCACAGAAGCGGATTTATTGTGGCCAGCAATTATCCATGGAGGTCATAAAAACTCATGAAAGACGCCACCATCGCCCTGCACCACGGCTTCAAGTCGGACCCCACCACCAAGGCCGTCGCCGTGCCGATCTACCAGAACGTCGCCTTCGAATTCGATAACGCCCAGCACGGTGCCGATCTGTTCAACCTGGACGTTCCCGGCAATATCTACACCCGCATCATGAACCCCACCAACGACGTGCTGGAGCAACGCATCGCGGCGCTGGAAGGCGGCATCGCGGCCCTGGCCGTGTCGGCCGGCAGCGCGGCGATCCACTATGCGATCCAGACCCTGACCCGCGCCGGCGACAACATCGTGACCACGCCGCAGCTGTACGGCGGCACCTACACCTTGTTCGCCCACTTGCTGCCGAGCTTTGGCGTCGACGTGCGTTTCGCCCGTGACGACTGCGCCGAAGCCATCGCCGAACTGATCGATGACAACACCAAGCTGGTGTACTGCGAAAGCATCGGCAACCCGGCGGGCAATATCATCGACATCGAAGCCCTGGCCGATGTCGCCCACGCCCGCGGCGTGCCGCTGATGGTCGATAACACGGTGGCCACGCCGATCCTGTGCAAACCGATCCAGTTCGGCGCGGACATCGTCGTGCACTCGGTGACCAAATACGTGGGCGGGCATGGCAACTCGCTGGGTGGCGTAATCGTCGACAGCGGCACCTTTCCCTGGACGCAGTACCCGGAGAAATTCCCCGGTCTCAACCAGCCCGAGCCGGCCTATCACGGCGTGGTCTACACCGAGAAATTCGGCCCCGCCGCGTTTATCGCCCGAGCCCGCACTGTCCCCCTGCGCAACACCGGCGCGGCCCTGGCGCCGATGAATGCATTCCTGCTGCTGCAAGGTTTGGAAACCCTGGCCTTGCGCATGGAGCGCCATACCGAGAACGCGCTGAAGATCGCGCATTTCCTGCAAGACCACGAACAGGTGGAATGGGTCAGCTATGCCGGCCTGCCGGATCACCCGCACCATCATCTGGCGCAGAAATACATGCAGGGCAAACCGTCGGCGATTCTTTCGTTCGGCCTGAAGGGCGGTTACGAGGCCGGCGTGCGGTTCTACGACTCACTGCAAATCTTCAAGCGCCTGGTGAACATCGGCGATGCCAAATCCCTGGCCTGCCATCCGGCGTCTACCACCCATCGCCAGATGAATGAACTGGAACAGGCAAAGGCCGGGGTGAAGCCGGAGATGATTCGCCTGTCGGTGGGCATCGAAGCCATTGAAGACCTGATCGAGGACCTGCAGCAGTCCCTGGCTTCAACCCAACTCTGAGGCCAGCCACGCAGCCAGCGCCTGATGGCTGACATCCGGCCTGCGCACAAAGTGAGCGACCTTGTGTTTCAAGGTCGCCGGCGCAAAGGCGCTGTGCAGGTCCGGGCGCTGTTCTTCCAGCCATTGCAGCAGGTTGTCTACCAGCGTGACGCTCGATTGTTCACTCAGGTACTGGAGAACCTGCGGCGGTACTTGCCACCACGGGCTGGGCTTTGTCGCTCCCGCCGTCGAGATCGCGACCTCATGCGGGTGACCATTGATCCAGTAGCGACTGAATACAGGGAGCAACTCCCGCGCCCCAGGCCCGAGCGCCTGCAAAACAGGCAGCGTGTAGGCTCCATCCCAAAAGCGAAAAAACACCGCCTGCCCATCCGGCAACAGCACCTTGGTCAGGCTGCGCAAATGCTCGGTAACGGTTTGCAGAGAACAGGACGACACGGCCAGCCAACCCCAGTCGGTACCTTCGCATTCAGCGGCCCATTCCAGAAAAGCACTATCAACGGCAACTACTGCAACGCAGGGCATCACCTCATCCCACGCTGCATACTCGCTACCCGCCCAGATTGGACTGAGTGCCCGCCCATCGGTACGACGCCAGGCCTCGAGCGGCTTGCAGTCACTGGCATTGCCCAACACCGCAAACAACTGCTCGCCCACCTGCAACGGCGCAGACTCAAGCCAGAGCCCGGGAGAAATCATGGTGCACCTCCAGCCAACGATGCACTGCGATGCAGAGACGTATTGCACGCGCCATTCCGGCAGCGCTCGCACTCCTCACAAAAGGGCGCACCGCGTTTCAGGCTGAACACCTGCACGGCACTCAGTGGTGCCGGAATTACCGCCAGCAGTTTTTCCTGTAGCCCTGGCATCAGCGGTGCTCCCGCCGGTGCAGGCGCCCCGCCCAGCTGGATCGGAACGCTGCTGAAAATCCCGCCCGCCGACACATTGATCCACTGCCCACCAGCCTGGAGGGTCGCGCTGGCGCCCGCATCGATAACAATGCTTTGCCCCGCGCCGATTTGAATGGTCAGCCCGGCACGCACCTGCTGCGAGCCGGTGATCATCAGGTGATCGTCCTGCTTGAGTTCAGTCAGGCGGTTACCGTGAACGGTGCGCTGCTCTTCGCCCTGAAGCTCGTGACGGTCAAGACCTTTGATGATCACACTGCGTTGATTGTCGACCTGCACGTGCTGGTCATGGAGTACGTGCTGGGTCCAGTTGCGCTGGGCCCGCAGGTAGATTTCCTCGGCGCCCTTGCGGTCCTCGATCCGCAGCTCGTTGTAGCCACCGCCGCCGGGGCTGGTCTGGCTACGGAAGATACTGCGGGTCTTGTCCGCCGGCAGGTCCAGGGGCACCGGCGTCGCCGCGTTGGCCAGGCAGCCGACCACCAGCGGCGTGTCGGCGTCGCCGTCGACGAAGCCCACCAGCACTTCCATGCCCACCCTCGGGATCAACACTGCGCCGTAATGCTCATGGGCCCAGCCACTGGCCACCCGCAGCCAGCAGCTGGAGTGTTCGTTGTTTGCGCCAGCGCGATCCCAGGCCAGTTGCACCTTGACCCGGCCGTACTCATCACAATGAATTTCACTGTCGACGGGCCCGGTGACCAGCGCATTCTGGTAACCGGATATCGGCGTGCGTGGCGGCGGTAGCCCGGGGCGAAACACCGTGTCCCACGGCGTGGCGACGAAGGTGTTGCTGTAGCCCTGGGCGGCTCCATCGCCCACAGACTCTTCGAGCACCTGCGGCTGGCTGCCGGTATGAGTGATCTGCGTCACCAGCCACAGATCATTCCACTCCTCCCGTGGATGCGCTGCCAGCTTGAAGAACTGACCACTGACCAACGCCGGCTGATCACCACTGCCATGGGCCTGGCGATAGTCGCCGCGGTGCCGCTCAAGGGCCCGTTGCGCCAGGTGTCTGCCATGGGGGCGGTCAGTGAAATGCCCGGGGTAATCGTGATTTTCCAGGGACGGGAGCTGTTCACCGAGCACTTCGCTTTCCAGCTGCAGGCGCGGTTTGCGAAAGTCATAATCCCGCAGGTTCACACCCGTTGTCCGGGTTTCCAGGCGCACTGAAAAGCGCTTGATCACGGGGGTATCGGCGACCATCCCTGAGCCAGGCGCATACTCCGTCGGCTGCTCGCCCTGGCTGAACACCGCCTGGTCATCGCCAAACACCAACAGGTGCCCGTCGGGGCTGTGCTGGAAATGGTAGTGAATCCCCAATTCGGCACACAGCCGCTGGATAAACCCCAGATCGCTTTCACCAAACTGCACGCAATACTCGCGCTCGTGATACTCAGCGCCCAGCCTGAATTCGAATGCATCGCCCTGGATGCCCTGCCCCTCCAGCACCTGCCTGATGATCTGCGGCACGCTCTGGTGCTGGAAAATACGTTGATGACTGCTGTGTTGCAGGTACGCCAGGCGTGGCACCAGGCTGATCTGGTAGCGCGTCAGGCGCCGGCCGGAATCGCCTTGGGCAACGCGGTAGACCTGGCCGTGAACGCCGTGCCCCTGGGCATCAAAGCCCAGGAAGGCCTGGCGATGCAGGAGGCTCTCAAGGTCAAGGTCCGGCTGCTCGCTGACCAGTTCCAGGTCAAAGCGAAAAGGCTGGCTGATGGCTTCGTTGCCCTTGAACTCATAAACCTTGAGATCACTGGGCATACCGTCGAGGGTCAGGGTGAAAGCACTTTGATTGGCAGGAGCGAACATCCGGTGTTTCTCTGCGAGTAGTGGGCGAGCGATTCTGCACCAGCTTTTTGCCAAGCTGAGCGCGCCGCAGGCAAATCAGTAAATCCCTACATCCCAGGCGCTTTAATCTTCATGTATCAGGCGTCGAAGCCCTACCACCAGCATGCTAGCGTATTCATCCCCATCGCCCCATGACAATGGAAAAAACATGGCCACCCGTTACGCAAAAATCGTCCTGACCCTGGCCCTGGCAGCCTTCGCCACACTCGTCGCCTTCAGCAACATCACCGACTACGGCTCCAACTTCGCCTTCGTCAAACATGTGCTGAGCATGGACACCACCTTCCCGGGCAACGCCGCGATGTATCGGTCCATCACCACGCCGTGGCTGTGGCACGCTGCGTATTGGCTGATCATTGCGGGTGAGGCACTGACGGCAGTGTTGCTGGCACGAGGCGCGCTGGCCTTGTGGCGGGCTCGCCGTGCCACCGGCGCCGAGTTCCACCGCGCCAAGAAAGGCGCAGTCACGGGTCTGACCCTCGGGTTTGTGGTGTGGTTTTTCGGCTTCATGGTGATCGGCGGCGAATGGTTCCTGATGTGGCAATCCCATCAGTGGAACGGCCAGGAAGCCGCGTTCAAGTTTTATATGGCGATCCTGGGTGTGCTGATTTTTCTTAATCAGCCGGATGCTGATCACGGCTGAAAGACTACGAAATCGACGCCGGTGGATGCTCTTTCACAAACTACTGTCAGATAGCAGACGGTAGTTTGTAGCCCTTTTCCCAAAGTATAAAAAACGCCTCACATTCAACGCTCACATCCCCCAGGTGAGCCCTTAAATTGCGGTGCCATCTCCATCGGAAAGGCCCGCATAATTTGCAGGACATTGGCAAAACGCTCGAAGAAATTGATGCACCGCACAAACAGTCTCTACGCCAGGGCGGCGGTGCCGTGCGGGACGATTTCCTGGCGCGGCGCCGAACCCTGTTTGCCAAGCTGGAGGCGCAAATGCAAGGCTTTGCGCGTTACGGCACCCGTTTGCGCAATGAGGGTTCGATCAAGAAAATGCTCGGGATATCCACCCGAAGTTATCTGCACACCGGGGAAATCAACAGGTATGCCGAAACGCTTGCGCGGGTGTCGAAGACGGCCAAGCTGCTGAAAAATGGAACGCCGCTGGGAATTGCGCTGAGCACTACGGCGTCGGCGCTGGAAATCAAGGAGGCTTGCTCTACAGGGAGAGAAGAGCAATGCAGGCAAGCGAGATATGTGGAGGTGGGGAAGTTGGCGGGCGGGGTAGCAGGTGGTTTTCTAGGTGGTGCCGCGGGTTCCGGGTTGTGCTTTCTCGTATTGGCGCCCACAACTGGCCCTGGGTCATTAGGCTGCCTATTGATAGCGGGTGGTGTTGGGGGCGCTGCCGGAGGAAATCTGCTTGGGATTGCCGGCGAAAAAATCGGGGATCTATTGTATGAACATTGACCACGCCCTCCAGTACCCCTTGAAAGATCTGGTGCTTATAGGCTCCTCCTTTCTCATGATTGCTTACGGCATGTTCGGAATGTACCTGGCTTACCGAAAGCTTGAGGTAATGGAAAGCCATCTCAACAAGTGTCGCCTTGTCGAGTTCCATAGTGGCTTCTGGGGAAGCTCGCCGCGAGGCAGAATGCTAAGACTAGGTGCAGTCTATGCGGCACTCGTGTTTACCAAACGAAATGCAAGACGCGGCATCATCGATTTACAGCAGGTACAAGACTTTCCGAAAGGCATGAAATACCTACTGCACTGCACTGCTATTTTCGGACTGATGTGGATAACAGCTGCGGCAATCTTCTACTTTTGCTATTACCTTACGCTGTAAAAAACTGCGGCCTTTAAGCCTTTCAAAAAAAAACGGCCCGTCATCCAAAAGATGCGGGCCGTTTTCAGTTCAGCGGGCCTTCAAGCCCCCGCCGATTACTTGTTGAGGTTGTAATCCGCCTCGGCCGCATCAAACCGCTGAACCATGCCAGCCGTCGGCGCGCCCAGCTTGCTCACGAAGTAAATTGCCAGGCTCGCGAAGATAAAGCCCGGGATGATTTCGTACAGGCCCAACAGGCTGAAGTGCTTCCACACGATCACCGTGATCGCGCCCACCAGGATGCCGGCCAGCGCGCCATTGCGCGTCATGCCTTTCCACAGGACGGAGATCAGCACTACAGGACCGAACGCAGCACCAAAACCGGCCCAGGCGTAGCTCACCAGGCCCAACACGCGGTTTTCCGGGTTGGCGGCCATGGCGATGGCGATCAGCGCCACCAGCAGCACCATGGCACGACCGACCCATACCAGTTCAACCTGAGAGGCGTTTTTGCGCAGGAAGGTTTTGTAGAAGTCTTCGGTCAGGGCGCTGGAGCACACCAGCAACTGGCAGCTCAGAGTGCTCATTACCGCCGCCAGGATGGCCGACAGCAGCACACCGGCAATCCACGGGTTGAACAGCAGCTTGGCCAGTTCGATGAACACACGCTCGTGGTTCTCGGTCACGGGGCCGGCGACTTCCGGGTGCGCCGAGAAGTAGGCGATACCGAAGAAGCCCACCGCCACGGTGCCACCCAGGCACAGGATCATCCAGGTCATGGAGATACGACGCGCATTGGCGATCGACTTCACCGAATCCGCCGCCATGAAACGCGCGAGGATGTGCGGCTGGCCGAAGTAACCCAGGCCCCAGCCCATCAGCGAAATGATGCCGATGAAGGTGGTGTTTTTCAGCATGTTGAAGTTGTCAGGGTTCTGCGCTTCGATCGCCAGGAAGGTGGTATCGACGCCACCGGTGGCCAGCAGCACGATGATCGGAGTCAGCAGCAGGGCGAAGATCATCAGCGTGGCTTGTACGGTGTCTGTCCAGCTCACCGCCAGGAAACCACCGACAAAGGTGTAGGCAATCGTCGCGGCAGCACCGGCCCACAGCGCGGTCTCGTAGGACATGCCGAAGGTGCTTTCAAACAGGCGGGCGCCGGCCACGATGCCGGAAGCGCAGTAAATGGTGAAGAACACCAGGATCACCACTGCAGAGATGATCCGCAGCAGGCCGCTTTTATCTTCGAAACGGCTGGAGAAGTAATCCGGCAGCGTCAGGGCGTCGCCGTTGTGCTCGGTCTGCACCCGCAGGCGACCGGCTACAAACAGCCAGTTCAGGTAGGCACCAACGATCAGGCCGATGGCGATCCAGCTTTCCGACAGGCCAGACATGTAGATCGCGCCGGGCAAGCCCATCAGCAACCAGCCGCTCATGTCCGAGGCGCCGGCCGAGAGCGCGGTGACCACGCTGCCGAGGCTGCGACCGCCCAGAATGTAGTCGGAAAGGTTATTGGTGGAGCGATAGGCCATGAAGCCGATCAGCACCATGGCAGCGATATAGATCACAAATGTGATCAAGGTAGGATTACTTACGCTCATTGAGTTACGCCCTGGCTTTGTTTTTATGTAGCGGCGGTCTGTCAGGACGGCCACCCACTCGCAAGTGGATAGACGAAGCCTGGCGCCGCGCATTTATGACTGACGTTTCCCCAGGAAAGCCATCAGCCGATGAACCGTCCGTAAGAGGTTGCACCTTGGGCGCGAATGCTATTCAACAAAGTAAATAAGGTGCAACCAGTTTCTTGAGAATAAGTTGCACCTTGATGTTTTTTTAAGAAAACACCGTGTTTTTGCTCCTTTTCGGAGCAAGCACAGCCAAAGTCAGAACCAATTGCACCAAGGCGCAGCCGATTCGGCTGCGGCGATAATTTTTCCCGATCAGCATCAAAAAAATCATGGATAAAAAGGGTTGCACCCGGTTGCACCTCTCTCGGCGCAAAGCTAATCTTGCCGCCAGCTGATGCCACGCGGTAGTGGCACCCATGAGGATAAAAAGATGGCTACGACCACCCTTGGGGTCAAACTTGACGACCCGACCCGCGAGCGCCTGAAGGCGGCCGCGACCTCCATTGATCGCACGCCGCACTGGCTGATCAAGCAGGCGATTTTCAATTACCTGGAGAAACTCGAGGGTGGTGCAACCCTGGCCGAGCTCAACGGCTTGGCCAGCAAGGACGCAGAAGAAGCCGGTGAGGTCCAGACCGACCACGCCCACCAGTGCTTCCTGGAGTTCGCCGAGAGCATCCTGCCGCAATCCGTGCTGCGTGCCTCGATCACCGCCGCTTACCGTCGCCCGGAGCCGGAAGTGGTACCGATGCTGATCGAGCAGGCTCGCCTGCCAGCGGCAATGGCCGAAGCCACCAACAAACTCGCCTCCTCGATCGCCGAAAAACTGCGCAATCAGAAAAGCGCCGGCGGCCGTGCAGGTATCGTCCAGGGCTTGCTGCAAGAATTCTCCCTGTCGTCCCAGGAAGGCGTCGCGCTGATGTGCCTCGCCGAAGCACTGCTGCGCATCCCGGACAAGGGTACCCGCGACGCGCTGATCCGCGACAAGATCAGCACCGGCAACTGGCACCCACACTTGGGCAACAGCCCGTCGCTGTTCGTCAACGCCGCCACCTGGGGCCTGCTGCTGACCGGCAAGCTGGTCGCCACCCATAACGAAGCCGGCCTGACCTCGTCCCTGAGCCGCATCATCGGCAAGAGCGGCGAGCCGATGATCCGCAAGGGCGTCGACATGGCCATGCGCCTGATGGGCGAGCAGTTCGTCACCGGTGAAACCATCGCCGAAGCCCTGGCCAACGCGAGCAAGTTCGAAGCCAAGGGCTTCCGCTATTCCTACGACATGCTCGGTGAGGCTGCACTCACCGAACACGACGCGCAGAAGTACCTGGCCTCGTACGAACAAGCCATCCACTCGATCGGCAAAGCGTCCCACGGTCGTGGGATTTATGAAGGCCCGGGCATCTCCATCAAGCTTTCGGCCCTGCACCCGCGTTACAGCCGTGCGCAGTACGAGCGCGTGATGGACGAGCTGTACCCGCGCCTGCTGTCCCTGACGCTGCTGGCCAAGCAATACGACATCGGTTTAAACATCGACGCCGAAGAAGCCGACCGCCTGGAGCTGTCCCTCGACCTGCTGGAACGCCTGTGCTTCGAGCCGCAACTGACCGGCTGGAACGGCATCGGCTTCGTGATCCAGGCTTACCAGAAGCGTTGCCCGTATGTGATCGACTACGTGATCGACCTGGCGCGCCGCAGCCGCCATCGCCTGATGATCCGCCTGGTGAAAGGCGCGTACTGGGACAGCGAAATCAAGCGCGCCCAGGTCGAAGGCCTGGAAGGCTACCCGGTGTACACCCGCAAGGTGTACACCGACGTTTCCTACATTGCCTGCGCACGCAAGCTGCTCTCGGTACCGGAAGTTATTTACCCGCAGTTCGCCACCCACAACGCCCATACGCTGTCGGCGATCTACCACATCGCCGGTCAGAACTATTACCCCGGCCAGTACGAGTTCCAATGCCTACACGGCATGGGTGAACCACTCTACGAGCAGGTTGTAGGCAAGGTCTCCGAAGGCAAGTTGAACCGTCCGTGCCGCGTGTACGCACCGGTCGGTACCCACGAAACATTGCTGGCCTACCTGGTGCGTCGCCTGCTGGAAAACGGCGCCAACACTTCGTTCGTCAACCGTATCGCCGACCAATCCATCTCGATCCAGGAGCTGGTGGCGGATCCAGTGGCCAGCATCGAGCAGATGGCGACGCTGGAAGGCGGCTTCGGCCTGCCGCACCCGCGTATCCCGCTGCCCCACGACCTGTATGGTGCCGAGCGCGCCAACTCCGCCGGTATCGACCTGGCCAACGAACACCGTTTGGCGTCGCTGTCCTGCGCCCTGCTGGCTACCGCCCACAACAGCTGGAAAGCCGCGCCGATGCTCGGTTGCGCTTCCAGCAATGAAGCCGCAGTGCCGGTGCTGAACCCGTCCGACCTGCGTGACGTGGTCGGCCACGTACAGGAAGCCACCGTCGAAGACGTCGACAACGCTATCCAGTGCGCCTTGAACGCAGGGCCAATCTGGCAGGCCACCCCGCCCGCCGAACGCGCCGCGATCCTGGAACGTGCCGCTGATTTGATGGAAGGCGAGATCCAGCCACTGATGGGCCTGCTGGCCCGCGAAGCCGGCAAGACCTTCGCCAACGCCATCGCCGAAGTGCGTGAAGCCGTGGACTTCCTGCGTTACTACGCAGTGCAGGCCCGCAACGACTTCACCAACGACGCCCACCGCCCATTGGGCCCGGTGGTGTGCATCAGTCCGTGGAACTTCCCGCTGGCGATCTTCAGTGGCCAGGTTGCCGCTGCACTGGCCGCCGGTAACCCGGTACTGGCCAAGCCGGCTGAGCAAACCCCATTGGTGGCCGCACAAGCCGTGCGCCTGCTGCTGGAAGCCGGGATTCCGGAAGGCGTGCTGCAACTGCTGCCGGGCCAGGGCGAAACCGTCGGTGCCCGCCTGGTGGGTGACGATCGCGTCAAGGGCGTGATGTTCACCGGTTCCACCGAAGTGGCGCGCCTGCTGCAACGCAACGTCGCCGGCCGACTGGATGCACAAGGTCGTCCGATCCCGCTGATCGCCGAAACCGGCGGCCAGAACGCGATGATCGTCGATTCCTCGGCGCTGACCGAACAAGTGGTCATCGACGTGGTGTCGTCAGCCTTCGACAGCGCCGGCCAACGCTGCTCGGCCCTGCGCGTACTGTGCTTGCAGGAAGATTCCGCTGATCGCGTGATCGAAATGCTGAAAGGGGCAATGGCTGAGTGCCGCCTCGGTAACCCGGAACGCCTGTCGGTGGATATCGGCCCGGTGATCGACGCCGAAGCCAAGGCTGGCATCGAGAAACACATCCAGGCCATGCGCGACAAAGGCCGCAACGTTTACCAGGTGGCCATTGCCGACAGCGAAGAGGTCAAGCGCGGCACCTTCGTGATGCCAACCCTGATCGAACTGGAAAGCTTCGATGAGTTGCAGCGGGAGATCTTCGGCCCGGTGCTGCACGTGGTGCGCTACAAGCGTAAAGAGATCGACCAGCTTATCGGCCAGATCAATGCCTCCGGCTATGGCCTGACCCTGGGCGTGCATACCCGTATCGACGAGACCATCGCCAAGGTGATCGACAACGTCCATGCCGGTAACGTCTACGTGAACCGCAACATCGTGGGTGCCGTGGTCGGCGTGCAACCGTTCGGCGGCGAAGGCCTGTCGGGTACCGGCCCTAAAGCTGGCGGCCCGCTGTACCTGTACCGCCTGCTGTCGACACGTCCTACGGATGCCATCGAGCAATCCTTCGTTCGCGGTGATGCTCTGGCCGCACCGGATGTACGCCTGCGGGATGCCATGAGCAAGCCGCTGACCGCCCTGCAAGCCTGGGCCGACAGCAACAAGCTCAGCGACTTGAGCGCCCTGTGCGTGCAGTTCGCCACGCAATCCCAAAGCGGTATCACCCGCCAACTGGCCGGCCCGACCGGCGAGCGCAACAGCTACGCCATCCTGCCCCGCGAGCACGTGTTGTGCCTGGCGGAAGTGGAAGGCGACCTGCTGACGCAACTGGCCGCCGTGCTGGCAGTCGGCAGCTCGGCGGTATGGCCGGAAACTGAATTGACCAAGGCCGTGTTCGCACGCCTGCCGAAGGATATTCAGGCGAAGATCACGCGAGTGGCTGACTGGACCAAGGATGAAACCGTGTTTGATGCCGTACTGCATCACGGCGATTCCGACCAACTGCGTGGGGTTTGCCAGCAAGTGGCCAAGCGTGGCGGGGCGATTGTCGGGGTTCACGGCTTGTCTTCGGGCGAAACCGGGATTGCCCTGGAGCGCCTGGTGATCGAGCGCGCGCTGAGCGTCAACACTGCGGCGGCGGGCGGTAACGCCAGCCTGATGACCATCGGCTAACTGACAAAACGCGGTCGAAATGTGGGAGCTGGCTTGCCTGCGATGGCATCACCTCGGTGTATCTGACACATCGAGGTGCCTGCATCGCGGGCAAGCCCGGCTCCCACAAAAGCTCCCACATTGACCGCGTCCCAGCTTCCTCCCTGTTTTGCCCCTCCATCACCCAGATCAATCTTGCTATCCAGCCTCTATTTGCGCACTTAGACTCAGGCCTATTCCCACACAGGTAAGCCGCCATGTCCGAGACGCTGCTCAGTTCCCGCAATCTGGCTTTCGAGCTGTACGAAGTCCTCGATGCCGAGGGCCTGACCCAGCGCGAGCGGTTTGCCGAACACAACCGCGAAACCTTCGACGCCGCCATCGGCACCGCCCGCAGCATTGCCGAGAAATTCTTCGCGCCGCACAACCGCAAGGGTGACGAGAACGAACCGCGCTACGAGAACGGTCAGGCGATTCTGATTCCTGAGGTGAAACCGGCCGTAGATGCCTTCCTCGAAGCCGGCTTTCTCAATGCCGCCCGCAGCTTCGAAGCCGGTGGCATGCAGCTGCCGACCCTGCTCTCCCAGGCCTGTTTCGCACACTTCCAGTCGGCCAACGCCGCCTCCACGTCCTATCCGTTCCTGACCATGGGCGCCGCCAACCTGATCGAGAGCTTCGGCACCGAGGAGCAGAAGCAACGCTTCCTGCAACCGATGATCGAAGGCCGCTTCTTCGGCACCATGGCCCTGACCGAGCCCCATGCCGGTTCATCACTGTCGGATATTCGCACCCGCGCAGAGCCGGCAGCTGACGGCAGCTATCGCCTCAAGGGCAACAAGATCTTCATCTCCGGCGGCGATCACCCGCTGTCGGAAAATATCGTGCACATGGTGCTGGCCAAGCTGCCGGACGCGCCCGCCGGAGTGAAGGGCATTTCGCTGTTTATCGTGCCCAAATTCCTGGTCAACGACGACGGCAGCCTGGGCAAACGCAACGATGTGCTGCTGGCCGGGCTGTTTCACAAGATGGGCTGGCGCGGTACCACGTCGACTGCGCTGAACTTCGGCGATAACGGCGAGTGTGTCGGCTATCTGGTGGGCAAGCCGCACCAGGGCCTGAGCTGTATGTTCCAGATGATGAACGAGGCGCGGATCGGCGTCGGCATGGGCGCCGTGATGCTCGGTTACGCTGGCTACCTGTATTCCCTGGAGTACGCCCGCGAACGCCCCCAAGGCCGCCTGCCCGACAGCAAGGATCCCCACACCGCGCCGGTGTCGATCATCCAGCACGCCGATATCAAGCGCATGCTGTTGACGCAAAAAGCCTACGTGGAAGGCGCCTTCGACCTCGGTCTGTATGCCGCGCGACTGTTCGATGACACCACGACGCTCACCACCGAAACCGAGCGCAAACAGGCCCACGAACTGCTGGATCTGCTGACGCCGATCGTCAAATCCTGGCCGTCGGAGTTTTGCCTGAAGGCCAACGAGCTGGCGATCCAGATACTCGGCGGCCACGGCTACACCCGCGAATACCCGGTGGAACAGTACTACCGCGACAACCGCCTGAACCCGATCCATGAGGGCACCCACGGCATTCAGTCGCTGGATCTATTGGGACGCAAGCTGGCGCAGAACGGCGGCGCGGGCTTGAAGCAACTGATTCGCCTGATCGCCGAGACCGGCGCGCGGGCACAGGAATACCCGTCGCTGACCGCCTTGCGGGAACCGCTGGAACAGTTGGTGGCACGCCTGCAAAGTGTCACCCTCGGCCTGCTGACGGATCTCGCCCAGGGCAAGGTCAACAGCAGCCTGGCGAATTCGGCGCTGTACCTGAAAGTGTTCGGGCATACGGTGATTGGCTGGCGCTGGCTGGAACAGGCGATTCGCGCCGAGGAAGGGCTGGCCAAAGGCAATGCTGCCGATGTCGCCTTCTATAAGGGCAAGCTCCAGGCCGCCCGGTACTTCCTGACGTGGGAAATACCGGGCTGCCATCATGAACTGGCGATTCTCGAGGCACGTGATGACACGTGCCTGGGGATGCAGGATGAGTGGTTCTAAGGCGTTCCAATCGCCTTGGAAATCACCTCGACCGTGGCGCTGACTTGCTCTTGGTAACGGTCGAGTTCCTGCTGGTGGTGCTTTTGCATTTCGATCTGCTCGGCGCACAGGTTCAGCGCCGCCAGCACCAATAGCTTGTCACCGATCAGCGTCGGGTACTTTTTCTTGGTAGTGGCCAGGGATGCCTTGAGCATCGTCACGGCGCTCATCAGGGTGTTGTCTTCCCCCTCCGGCGCCTTGATCGAGTAATCCTCACCGAGAATCGAAACGACCTTTATCCCTTCATTCATGCGCTGACAGGACCTGCGCTCACACGCTCAACCAACGCCTGGATACGGGCAGCGGTGGCGCCCTGCTTTTCTTCCTGTTCCATCAGGTTCAGCTGCAAGCTGTCGTTTTCATCCTTGGCGCGAGCCAGTTCGGCCTTGAGGGATTCGTTGGTGCCCAGCAGATCCTGGTTCTGCTGTACCAGGTCGCTGACCAGTTGTTCCAGTTGGCTGAGGGATGCTTCTAACATTTTGATTTCTCGGGCTTTTTCAAAGGGCGGTGACGATAAAGAAAATTCACCTCGGATGCCAGGGTTATCCCCGGCGCGGGGCCTTGATTTTACAGGGCAGGCCACGCTTTCGAGCCTTAGTGACTGCATTTATGGCATCTGGTTCCTGAATCCCGTCGGCCCGTCCAAATCTGCGACAAAAGCGCGCACCCCCTCAAGACTTTAGTCGTATGACCGATAGGTCATGGACACCCCGCCCAAACCCCGCATGGATCGCGCTTCTCCCCAGGATCACAGCATGTCTCTTCGTAATATGAATATCGCGCCGCGAGCCTTCCTCGGCTTCGCGTTGATTGGCGCGCTGATGTTGTTTCTCGGCGTGTTCGCGTTGAACCAGATGAGCAAGATTCGCGCGGCGACGCAAGACATCACCCTGAGCAGCGTGCCGAGCATTCGTGCCCTGGATGAGTTCACCCAGCTGACCCTGCGCCTGCGGGTGCTGTCCTATCGCTTGCTGACCAACCGCGAGCCCGACGTCCAGCAAAAGACCCTTGAGTCGTTTGACGTGCGCAACCAGCAGATCCGCACCGCGCAGGGCATCTACGAAAAACTCATCGATAGCAGCGAAGAACGTGCTGCCTACGATGAATACGTGCGCCTGCTGGCCCAGTACCATCAGATCGAAGAGCGCATGAAGAGCCTGTCCCGGGCCAATCAGGTGGAAGAACTGCGCACGCTGCTGAACACCGAGTTGCTGAGCAACTCGGATCAGGTCAACGCCGTCTTGAACCGCCTGCTGGACATCAACAACAAGATGGCCCTGGCCACCAACCAGCAAGCTGCCGACCAGTACGACATGGCCTTTGAGCTGGTGGTGATCCTGCTGATCCTGGCCACTGCGCTGACCATGCTGTTCGCCTGGCTGCTGACCCGCAGCATTACCCAGCCGATTGCCCAGGCCCTGGACGCCGCCGAGGAAATCGCCGAAGGCAACCTCACCCGCCCGATCAAGGTGGAAGGCAACGACGAAGCCGGCCGGCTGCTGCTGGCAATGGCCAAGATGCAGGACAAGCTGAAGGACACCTTGCAGCGCATTTCCGGCTCGGCCACCCAACTGGCCTCCGCCGCGGAAGAGCTGAACGCCGTGACCGACGAAAGCGCCCGCGGCCTGACCCAGCAAAACAACGAAATCGAACAGGCCGCCACGGCGGTGAACGAGATGACCAGCGCGGTTGAAGAAGTGGCCCGCAACGCGGTCAGCACCTCCGAAGCCTCGAAAAACGCCACTTCGTCTGCGGGCGATGGCCGTGATCTGGTGCAGGAAACCGTCAGCGCCATCGAGCGCATGAGCAGCGACGTGCAAGCCACTGCCACCCTGATCGGCAACCTGGCGGAAGAGTCCCGGGACATCGGCAAGGTGCTGGACGTGATTCGCGGCCTCGCCGACCAGACCAACCTGCTGGCCCTGAACGCGGCGATTGAAGCGGCGCGCGCCGGTGAAGCCGGGCGTGGTTTTGCGGTGGTGGCGGATGAAGTGCGGGCCCTGGCCCATCGCACCCAGCAGTCCACCAGCGAAATCGAGCGGATGATCGGCAGCATTCAGGCCGGTACCGAGCATGCGGTGGATTCGATGCGCAACAGCACCGAGCGTGCGGAATCGACGTTGAACATCGCCAAGGGCGCGGGGATGTCGCTGGATACCATCAATACCGCCATCGTTGAAATCAACGAGCGCAACCTGGTGATCGCCAGCGCCGCTGAAGAGCAGGCGCAAGTGGCACGGGAAGTGGATCGCAACCTGGTGAATATCCGTGATTTGTCGGTGCAATCGGCGACCGGTGCCAGCCAGACGAGCGCGGCGAGCAGTGAGCTGTCGCGGTTGGCGGTGGATTTGAACGGGATGGTGGGGCGGTTCCGGCTTTAACTGACACCGGTGATCCCTTGTGGGAGCTGGCTTGCCTGCGATAGCAATCTGACAGTCACGATCTCCAGTGACTGACACACCGCGATCGCAGGCAAGCCAGCTCCCACATTTGACCTGCGTACATCCCCAACACCTTTTTTGACAGCACAGCAATTCAACAGGTTAGAATCGCTGGCACGCAGACTGCATGGTCAGTTTGCGCCTCGTCTTTCCTGCTCATGGAGTACTGCCTTTGAATGCGACGACCATCAACAGCCTGTTCTTGATCGGCGCGTTGCTGGTAGGTGCGAGCATTCTGGTGAGTTCTCTTTCGTCCCGCCTGGGGATCCCGATCCTGGTGATCATCCTGGCCGTGGGCATGATCGCCGGCGTCGACGGCGGCGGCATCATCTTCGATAACTACCCTACCGCCTACCTCGTGGGCAACCTCGCCCTGGCCGTGATCCTGCTCGATGGCGGCCTGCGAACACGGGTAGCCAGTTTCCGCGTGGCGCTCTGGCCCGCGTTGTCCCTGGCGACGGTCGGGGTGCTGATCACCACCGGTCTCACCGGCATGGCAGCCGCCTGGCTGTTCAACCTCAACATCATTCAAGGCCTGCTGATCGGCGCCATCGTCGGCTCCACGGACGCCGCCGCCGTGTTCTCGCTGCTGGGCGGCAAAGGCCTGAACGAACGGGTCACCGCCAGCCTGGAAATCGAATCCGGCAGTAACGACCCGATGGCGGTGTTCCTCACCGTCACCCTGATCGACATGCTCGCCAGCGGCCAGACCGGCCTGCACTGGAGCCTGCTGACGCACCTGATCCGCGAATTCGGGATCGGCGGCATCATCGGCCTGGGCGGTGGCTGGTTGATGCTGCAGATGGTCAACCGGATCAACCTGGCCAACGGCCTGTACCCGATCCTGGTGATTTCCGGCGGCCTGTTCGTGTTTGCCCTGACCAACGCCTTGCACGGCAGCGGCTTCCTCGCCGTGTACCTGTGCGGCCTGGTGATCGGCAACCGCCCGGTGCGCAGCCGTCATGGCATCTTGCATATGCTCGACGGCATGGCCTGGCTGGCACAGATCGGCATGTTCCTGGTGCTGGGCCTGCTGGTCACGCCCCATGACCTGCTGCCCATTGCGCTGCCGGCCCTGGGCCTGGCGCTGTGGATGATTCTCTTCGCACGGCCGCTGTCGGTGATCGTCGGCCTGCTGCCGTTCAAGGCCTTCCATGGTCGAGAGAAAGCCTTTATCGCCTGGGTCGGCCTGCGCGGCGCGGTACCGATCATCCTGGCGGTGTTCCCGCTGATGGCCGGCCTGCCCCACGCCCAGCTGTACTTCAACCTGGCGTTCTTTATCGTGCTGGTGTCGTTGCTGGTACAGGGCACGAGCCTGCCGTGGGTCGCCAAATTGTTGAAAGTGACGGTACCGCCCGAGCCTGCGCCGATTTCCCGGGCGGCCCTGGAAGTGCACGTCACCAGCGAGTGGGAGCTGTTCGTCTATCGCCTGGGTGCCGAAAAATGGTGCATCGGTGCGGCCCTTCGCGAACTGAAAATGCCCGAAGGCACGCGGATCGCTGCGCTGTTTCGCGGCCAACAACTGCTCCATCCGTCGGGTAGTACGGTGCTGGAAGTCGACGATCTGCTCTGCGTGATCGGCCATGAACACAACCTGCCGGCCCTCGGCAAACTGTTCAGCCAGGCACCGCAACGGGGCCTCGACCTGCGCTTCTTCGGCGACTTCGTACTGGAAGGCGACGCCCAGCTGGGCGCGGTTTCGGCGCTGTACGGGCTCAAGCTCGAGGGCATCGACCCGGACATGCCGCTGAGCCGCTTCATCACCCAGAAAGTCGGCGGTGCGCCCGTGGTCGGCGACCAGGTGGAATGGAACAACACCATCTGGACCGTCGCGGTCATGGACGGGAACAAGATCGGCAAAGTCGGCGTCAGATTCCCCGAAGGAAGTCGCCCGGGTCCCGGACTCTTCCTCTAAACTGCGGGGCGACGGCGCGCCAGTCGATGTCAGGACGCCCCCTATTTATCACCTTGCTTGACCGGTCTCTATGACAATCCTGCGCACCTTTTTAGCCACTGCCCTGCTAGGCCTGACCCTCTGCGTCGGCACCGTACACGCGGCCGACCCGCCCAGCATCGACTCCGTCCAGCAAACCCTGGACAAGCTGCCGGACCGCAAGCTGCCCGACGCCGACATGAAGGCGCTGCAATCCATCCTGCAGCAGACCCTCACCTTCCTCGGCAACCAGCAGGACTATCAGCAGCGTCTGGTGGACCTCAAGCGCCAGCTCGAAGACGCGCCGCGCCAGACCGTCGACAACCAGCGCGAACTGGTCCGGCTCAAGGCCACCAAGGTAATTCCGGTCGCCCAGCGCTACGCCACCTTGCCGGTGCCGCAACTTGAGCAACTGCTGGTGCAGCGCACCACCCAGCAAGGCGACCTGCAAAAGGAACTGGCCGACGCCAACAGCCTGACCATCGCGGCGCAGACCCGCCCCGAGCGCGCCCAAACCGAAATCAGCAGCAGCCAGACGCGTATCCAGCAGATCAGCGCGACCCTCAAGGCCGGCAAAGACAACGGCAAGACCCTCAGCGGTGACCAGCGCAACCAGCTGAACGCCGAGTTGGCCGCCCTCAACGCGCTGATTCCCTTGCGTCGCCAGGAACTGGCCGGCAACAGCCAGCTGCAAGACCTTGGCAACAGCCAGCACGACCTGGTGCTGGAAAAAACCGCCCGCCTTGAGCAGGAAATCCAGGACCTGCAAACCCTGATCAACCAGAAGCGCCTGGCCCAATCCCAGGAAACCGTGACCCAGCAATCCATCGAAGCCCAAAAGGCCGGTGGCAGCAGCCTGCTGGCCACGGAAAGCGCGGCCAACCTGAAACTGTCCGACTACCTGCTCAAAAGCACCGACCGGCTCAACGAACTGACCCAGAAAAACTTGCAGACCAAGCAGCAACTGGACAGCGTGACCCAAAGCGACTCGGCCCTGGACGAGCAGATCAACGTACTCAAGGGCAGCCTGTTGCTGTCCAAGATCCTCTACAAACAGAAGCAGGCCTTGCCGCGCCTGACCGTAGACCGCGACCTGGCGGACGACATCGCCAACATTCGCCTGTACCAGTTCGAGGTCAACCAACAGCGCGAACTGATCAGCACCCCTAGTACCTACGTCGACAGCCTGCTGGCCAACCAGCCGGCCGACCAGGTGACGCCACAACTGCGGCGCACCCTGCTGGAACTGGCGATCACCCGCAGCGACCTGCTGGAGCGCCTGAGCCGGGAACTGAGCGCACTGCTCAACGAATCCATCACCCTGCAACTGAACCAGAAGCAACTGCTGAGCACCGCCACCACCCTGCGGGCGACCCTCGACGAGCAGATGTTCTGGATTCCCAGTAACAAGCCGCTGGACACCGAATGGCTGGAAACCGTACCGGCGCACCTGAGCAAACAGGTCACCACCCTGCCGTGGGCTTCAAGCGTCAGCGAACTGTATGACGGCCTGACCCAACGCCCGCTGCTGTTCCTGCCCCTGCTGCTGTTGATCGGTGCCCTGCTGTGGCGCCGCAGCGCCCTGTATGCCCGGCTGAAAAAAATCCACATGGACATTGGCCACTTCAAGCGCGACAGCCAGTGGCATACGCCGGTGGCGATCCTGGTGAATATCGCCCTGGCGATGCCGGTGGCGCTGGGCCTGGCGCTGTGCGGCTATGCGCTGCAGATCGACGCCCGCGGGCAAAACGCCAACCTCGGCGCGGCCCTGCTACAGATTGCCCAAGCGTGGCTGGTGTTCTACACCGCCTACCGAATCCTTGCGCCCGGCGGCGTGGCAGAGCTGCATTTCCGCTGGGAAAAGCCCCAGGTCGAATTCCTCCAGGGCTGGGTGCGCAAGCTCGGGCTGGTGGTACTGGCATTGGTGGCCGTAGTAGCCATCGCCGAGCACCAGCCGGCAGCACTGGCAGACGACGTGCTCGGCATTGGCGTGGTACTGACCTGCTACGCCTTGATGGCGTGGCTGCTCGGTCGGCTGCTGCTCAATAGCCCGACCCACGAAAAAGCCTCGCTGTTCCGCAAAGCCGTCGGTCTGGTGTTTACCGCACTGCCGGTCGCGCTGTTTATTGCCGTGTGTTTTGGCTACTACTACACCGCTCTGAAACTCAGCGACCGGCTGATCAACACCCTGTACCTGCTGATGTTCTGGCTGGTGATCGAAGCCACCTTCGTACGAGGCCTGGGGGTTGCCGCACGGCGCCTGGCCTACGCGCGGGCCCTGGCCAAACGCCAGGCGGCCAAGGAAGCGGGTGATGGCGAAGCGGTGATCGAAGAGCCGACCCTGGACATCGAACAGGTCAACGAGCAGTCGATGCGCCTGATTCGCCTGGCCTTGCTCGGTGGCTTTATCGCCGCGCTGTACTGGGTGTGGTCTGACTTGATCTCGGTGTTTTCCTACCTGGACAACGTCACCCTCTACGAATACACCAGCGGCACCGGCGCCAATATCAGCATGGTGCCCATCAGCATCGGCGACTTGCTCGGCGCCTTGATCATCGTCGGCATCACCTTCGCCCTGGCACGCAACCTGCCCGGCCTGCTGGAAGTGTTGGTGCTGTCCAAGCTCGACCTGGCCCAGGGCAGCGCCTACGCCACCACCACGCTACTGTCCTACGTGATTGCCGGCGTGGGCTTTGTCTCCACCCTGTCGACCCTCGGCGTGAGCTGGGACAAATTGCAATGGCTGGTGGCCGCGCTGTCGGTGGGGTTGGGCTTTGGTATGCAGGAGATCTTCGCCAACTTCATCTCCGGCATCATGATCCTGTTCGAGCGCCCGGTGCGGATCGGCGACACCATCACCATCGGCAACCTGTCGGGCACGGTGAGCAAGATCCGCATCCGCGCCACCACCATCACCGACTTCGACCGCAAAGACATCATTGTCCCGAACAAAACGTTCATCACCGGGCAACTGATCAACTGGTCGCTGACCGACACCATCACCCGGGTCACCCTGAAACTGGGCGTGGACTACGGCTCGGACCTGGACCTGGTGAAGGAATTACTGCTCAAGGCCGCCGCCGAAAACCCGCGCGTGTTGAAGGACCCGGCGCCCCACGTGTACTTCCTCAACTTCGGTGAAAGCACCCTCGACCACGAGCTGCGCATGCATGTGCGGGATCTTGGCGACCGCAACCCGGTGATCGATGAGGTCAACCGCTTCATCAACCGCGAGTTCAAGAACCACCACATCAACATCTCGTTCCGGCAGATGGAGGTTTACCTGAAAAACCTGCATGGCCAGGAATACAAGCTGGTGCCGGTAGAGGAAGAAAACCGGACCATCCTGCCGCCCGCCCAGGACCAGGACCTGCCCGAGCCGCCGCCCGCCAAACTCGACTAAACGCGTTATCCCCAGCAGAATGGTCGGACATTCTGCTCAGGAGATGGCCGTTGAAAGCCCTCGACGAACTGACCTTCGACAACCGCTTCGCCCGCCTGGGCGACGGTTTCTCAACCCACGTACTGCCCGAGCCCATCGACGAACCGCGTCTGGTGGTGGCGAGCGAGGCGGCCATGGCGTTGCTGGATCTCGACCCTGCCGTGGCCGAAACGCAGGTATTCGCCGAGCTGTTTGGCGGGCACAAGCTGTGGGCCGAGGCCGAGCCGCGGGCGATGATCTATTCCGGGCATCAGTTTGGCTCGTACAACCCGCAACTGGGCGACGGCCGCGGGCTGTTGCTGGGCGAGGTTTATAACCAGGCAGGCGAGCATTGGGACCTGCACCTCAAGGGCGCCGGGCAAACCCCGTACTCGCGCATGGGCGATGGGCGCGCGGTGCTGCGCTCGTCGATTCGGGAGTTTCTGGCCTCCGAAGCGCTGCATGCGCTGGGTATTCCCAGCAGTCGCGCACTGTGTGTGATCGGCTCTGACACACCGGTGTGGCGCGAGAAACAGGAACGGGCCGCCATGGTGCTGCGCCTGGCCCACAGCCATGTGCGCTTTGGGCATTTCGAATATTTCTACTACACCAAGAAACCCGAGCTGCAGAAGGAGCTGGCGGAGCACGTGTTGTCGTTGCACTTCCCGGAGTGCATGGAACAGCCCGAGCCGTACCTGGCGATGTTCCGCGAAATCGTCGAGCGCAATGCCGAGCTGATCGCCAAATGGCAGGCCTATGGGTTCTGCCACGGCGTGATGAATACCGACAACATGTCGATCCTCGGCATCACCTTCGACTTTGGGCCCTTTGCGTTCCTGGATGACTTTGACGCGCAGTTCATCTGCAACCACTCGGATCATGAAGGGCGTTATTCCTTCAGTAATCAGGTGCCGATCGGGCAGTGGAATTTGAGCGCGTTGGCGCAGGCGTTGACGCCGTTTATCAGCGTTGAGGCTTTGCGGGAAACGCTGGGGTTGTATCTGCCGTTGTTCCAGGCGCGCTACCTGGACCTGATGCGCCGCCGATTGGGCCTTACCACCGCCGAAGATGACGACCAGAAGCTGGTGGAGCGCCTGCTGCAACTGATGCAGAACAGCGGCGTCGACTACACCCTGTTCTTCCGCCGCCTGGGGGATGAATCAGCCGCGCTGGCTGTGGCGCGACTGCGCGACGACTTTGTCGACCTCAAGGGATTTGAAGAGTGGGCGGATCTGTACAAGGCCCGTGTGGAGCGCGAAGCCAGCGGCACAGAAGAGCAGCGGCGTGAGCGGATGCATGGGGTGAACCCGCTTTATATCCTGCGCAATTACCTGGCGCAGAACGCTATCCAGGCGGCTGAGCTGGGCGATTACAGTGAAGTGCGTCGGCTGCATGAAGTGCTGACCAAGCCGTTTGAAGAGCAGCCTGGGATGGAACAGTACGCCCAGCGGCCGCCGGACTGGGGGAAGCATTTGGAGATTAGTTGTTCGTCGTAAGCGAGCTAAATGAAGGTTTCCACTGAAACGCCAAAACGCTCCGCCAGCCAACGAATCTGACGCAAGTTGAGCTGGCGCTTACCGCTCAGCACTTCCGAAACGACTGATTGCGTACCAACGCCCGGCAGATCACTTTGGTTCAAGCCGTGCTCGCTCATCATTGACCGCAATACATCAACCCCACTGGCAACGGGCATCGGGCGGTGTTCAAGGTCGTAGGCCTCGATCCAGTCGCTGAGAATGTCCACCAGACTCATGAGTGGGCTGGATTCGTCCTCGCCTATCAGGTCCAACAATTCGTCGAGAGCATTGACCAACACATCATAGTCCGCCTCGCTCTTTGGTTTGCGCAGCAATGGCGAAACAAATTCCCAATGCTCGGCAGCGCGTTTAATGAGTGCACTCATTTGATTTTCTCCCTCCACCTACCTTGCTCGTATTCGCGGTGATCGAGCAGGTACTTGATATAAATTCGTTGCACCTGGTAATGCACAAAGGCGATCAGCCGGAGCTTATTGCCCCCGATATCGAACACATGAAATTGCCCTACTTTATCCGTCGCTGGAAACATTCCTTTCATCGACGCAAAGTCTGCGGGGCTGTTGCGCTTTACTCGCCGATACCACTCATCGAGCGCCGTCGCGGATCGCGGCCATTTTTCTTTCGCTTCCCAAATCCTTTTTTCGCTGATTACTCGCATGCAACATCCTTATCGCATCTTGCTATGAAGGTTAGTCTCGGCGCCCAACTATCGCAACTTGCGATAATCCAAAACAGACCAATGGCGCAATTGCGGAACAACCTCAACAGCCTAGATACAACACCTCACGTCAGCACAGGCGAAAATGTATGAGCATGAGTCATTCGCGTCGACGCTTGATAAACCTCTGCCCTGGCTCCAAATAGAACCCATTGGCCACTTTCACGGAGCCCACCATGTCCGACTCTCTCGTCATCCCCTGCCCCCACTGCAGCGGTCTTAACCGCATCCCCAATGAACGCCTGGGCGATGCGCCTAAATGCGGGCGCTGCAAGCAACCGGTGCTGTTAAGCAAACCCTTTGAGCTGAAACAGGGCGACTACGCCAGCCAGATCAAAGGCGACCTGCCGTTGCTGGTGGATGTGTGGGCCGAATGGTGCGGGCCGTGCAAGTCGTTTGCACCTGTATTTGAACAGGCTGCCGAGCAGTTGGCCGGGAAGTGCCGATTGGCCAAGCTCGATAGCGAGGCCAATCAGCAGTTATCCGCTCAGTTGGGTATTCGCTCGATTCCCAGCCTGATCCTGTTCAAGAATGGCCGGGAAGTGGCGCGTCAGAGCGGGGCGTTTCCGTTGCCGCAGTTGATGAGCTGGCTGCGCAGTCAGGGCGTTTGAGGTAGCGGGACGCCCCGGTCCATCACTTGCCCCATCAGCAATACGCCCAATTCGCTCAATTGATGAATGGCCAACGCGACATCGCGCTGCTTGCCGGTGAGGTCGTCGGAAAGGTCGAGCAAGAGGGTGGTGACTGAGGAGAAGGTTTCGTAGGTGTTGAGGATCAGGGTTTCGTTGGTTTGGCCGGGCATAACTGTGAAAAGGCTGGGGGTAGTTCTAAGCATAATCGACGCTCCTGGATTGAACGACGCCTCTCACAGGCTACTAAACCCGATCACTGAGAATTCAGCGACCGGGCAACCTTAGAGACGCCCATCCAGACGCACAAGCCGGCGGATTCTGGCGTAACTGTAGGCAACGGCGCAAGACGACGATTTCCCTGTAGGAACAAAGACCCAATGTGGGAGCTGGCTTGCCTGCGATAGCATCACCTCGGTGTAACTGACAAACCGAGTTGACTGCATCGCGGGCAAGCCCGGCTCCCACACAAGCAGGCTCCCACATGGGTTTTGTGTTGCCTGCTAAATCACGCGTTTTCCAGCAGGTTATGCAACTCCACAAACTGCTGTGTCAGCTTGTGCCGTGGGTCCAGGTGGATCAGCGGCATGTTGGCCTGGTGCGATTCACGCATGCGCACCGAGCTGGTCAGGTACACCGGCAACACCGGCAAGCCTTCGGCAATCAGTTCATCCAGCATCTGCTGCGGCAGGCTCGCCCGGGCCTGGAACTGGTTGACCACAATCCCTTCCACTTCCAGCCCTTCGTTGTGGTCTTCCTTCAATTCTTCAATCTCTGCCAGCAGGCCATACAGCGCCTGACGGGAGAAGCTGTCGCAATCGAACGGGATCAACACGCGATCAGCGGCAATCAGCGCCGAAACCGCATAAAAATTCAACGCCGGTGGCGTATCCAGGTAAATCCGGTCGTAGTCCTCGCTCAATTCATCCAGCAGCTTTCGCAGCTTGTTGATCTTGTGCTTGGCCTCAAGCTTGGGCTGCAAGTCCGCCAGTTCCGCCGTGGCGGTGATGACGTGCAGGTTGTCGAACGGGGTCTCGTAGATATCTACCTGGTTTTTCTTCGAAAACGGCCCGGAAGACAGGGTTTGCTTGAAGAAATCGGCGATACCCATAGGAATATCATCGCCGGTCAGGCCGGTGAGGTACTGGGTTGAGTTGGCCTGGGCATCGAGGTCCACCAACAGGGTTCGATAGCCTTCGCTGGCGCTGACCGCCGCCAGGTTGCAGGCGATGCTGGACTTGCCAACTCCGCCTTTTTGGTTGAACACCACGCGCCGCATGGAAAAACCTCCGTGTATCAATGAATGACCGAGTGTAGAGGGCAAAAGCGCTGGTTAGCTACCTCGTTTGTTCCTGTACTACAGCATCAGAGGCTCTATCTCGCACAACAATTTCCCGTCCGTCCGACAAAGCAGGAATTGCCTGACACCTGCTGCCCCACCTGCATGACGGACAATCTGTAATTCTTTACAACCAATTTGTAATCACTCGTGAACAATTCTTTACCAAAGTTTGCTAGAACCCCACGGCACCGGGATAATGCGCCCCACTCGGCCATTGCTCCCTGTCCCCGTATCCGGGGCCAACAGCCGCACAAGGATGCCCGCAGGGGCGGGATAACTTCTCAGTGATCAATTTCAACATCGCCCAATGGCGCGCCTGGGCCCCAGGGCTCGAAAGCGCGGACGACTGGCGCGCCTGGTGCCGGCAGCCGACGTTGCTCGCCAGCAGCGACGCTGCCCCCGATGTGTCGTTCCTGCCGGCCATGCAGCGCCGGCGCCTGAGCCGCCTGGCGCGCATGGCCTTCAGCGTGGGCTGGCCACTGGCCGAAGGCCTGCAGCAGCTGCCATTGGTGTTCGTTTCCCGTCACGGCGAAACCCCGCGCACCCTCGATATTCTCAGCGACCTGGCCAACGACGAGCCGCTGTCGCCGACCCAGTTCAGCCTGTCGGTGCACAACGCGGTGATTGGCCTGTGGTCGATCCTGCGCAATGAAACCAGCGAAATGACCGCCCTCGCCGCCGCCGGTGACGGCCTGGAGCACGGCATGCTCGAAGCTGCTGCCCTGCTCAATGAAGGCGCACCGGCTGTGTTGCTGATCATTACCGAGGAGCAGCCGCCCGAAACCTACGCCCGCTGGATCGACGACGTGCCCTTCCCCTACGCCCTCGGCCTGTTGCTGACGCCGGGCGACGAGTGGCAGCTGGAACTGAATACGGCCGCTGTCCAACCCACCACCAAAGCCCAGTGGCCCCACGCCCTGAACCTGCTGCGCACCCTGCTGAACGAACAGGGCGCCTGCCAACATGCCTGGAAGAACCGAGTATGGAACTGGCAACGCAAGCCCTGACCGAAAAGCCTCGGCAGGCCTACTACTGGCGCCTGTTCGCCACCGCTGCCGCCTTCGCCCTGTTTGGCCTCGGCGGCCTGTGCTTGCGCGTGCTGGTGTTTCCGCTGCTCAGTTGCCTGCCGGGAGATG
Source organism: Pseudomonas sp. Z18(2022) (assembly GCF_036346535.1). Classification (NCBI taxonomy): domain Bacteria; kingdom Pseudomonadati; phylum Pseudomonadota; class Gammaproteobacteria; order Pseudomonadales; family Pseudomonadaceae; genus Pseudomonas; species Pseudomonas sp. Z18(2022). The sequence goes on along the minus strand of NZ_JAOTOA010000002.1, from coordinate 361,756 downwards.
CCAAACGGCATCAGCGGCGCGCCCGCCACACCATCAGTTGTCTGTTCTGGCTGTTTATCCGCATGATGACGCGCCTGGGCATTCTGACCTACAGCGTCGAAGGCGCCGAAAAGCTCGGCCGTCCCGGCCAGATGATCATCGCCAACCACCCGTCGCTGGTGGACGTGGTGTTCCTGATCGCCTTGATGCGCCAGACCAACTGCGTGGTCAAACAGAGCCTGTGGCAGAACCCGTTCACCCGTGGGCCGGTGCGCGACGCCGGCTACATCAGCAACGACGGCAGCGCCGACATGCTCGACGCTGCCGCCGACGCCCTGCGGGACGGCCAGACGCTGATCATTTTCCCCGAGGGCACCCGCACTTCGCCGGGCCAGGCACCGACCTTTCATCGCGGCGCCGCCGCCATTGCCTTGCGAGGTGCGAGCATCATTACTCCGGTGGTGATCAGGGTCAGCCCCACCACCCTGACCAAGGCCGAACCCTGGTATCGCATCCCCAATCGCCGTTTTCACTTCAGTTTGCGCGTGGGTGCCGATATAGAACCACAGGCGTTTGCCGCACAGGGCCCTGCGCCCCAGGCATCACGCAAGCTCAACGATTACCTGCACCAGTATTTTATTAAGGAGCTCGCCGAAGATGAGCGACCAACACCGCCTTGAGCACGACATAAAAACGCTGATCATCGAGGCCCTGGGCCTGGAAGACATCAGCGAGAGCGACATCGGCAACGAGCAAACCCTGTTCGGCGAAGGCCTTGGCCTGGATTCAGTCGACGCCCTGGAATTGGGCCTGGCAATCCAGAAAAAGTACGGCATCAAGATCGATGCCGACGCCAAGGACACCCGCAATCACTTCACCAACGTGGCCAGCCTCGCGGCGTTCGTCACGGCCCGACAGGCAGCTTGAGACCGTACCATGCAAACTCGTGACGATATTTTCAACACCTTGCGCGACGCCCTGGTGGAACTGTTTGAACTGGAACCTGAACGCGTCACGCTCGACGCCAACCTGTACCAGGACCTGGAAATCGACAGCATTGACGCAGTGGACCTGATCGACCACATCAAGCGCCAGACCGGCAAGAAAATCGCCGCCGAAGAGTTCAAGGCCGTACGCACGGTCAACGACGTGGTCGAGGCGGTCTACCGTCTGGTTCAACCGGCCGCATGAGCCGGCTGATCGGCCTTGGCCTGTTGCTGGCGGGGCTGCTGTACCCTTTTGCGGTGTATTACGGCACGGAGCATTTTGCACCGTGGCAATTCGGCCTGCTGCTGGGCAGCCTGTGGCTGTTGCGCGCCCTGACCGGCGCCAGGCGCCCGGGCAGTCGCTGGATGGCCGCAGCGATCATCGTCTTTTGCCTGATGCTCGCCTGGTTCGACAACCCGCAGATGCTGCGCTGGTACCCGAGCCTGGTCAGCGCGTTCATGTTGACGCTGTTCGGCCTGAGCCTGAAATACGGGCCGCCGATGGTCGAGCGCCTGGCCCGCATGACCGAGCCGCAATTGCCCGAGAAAGCGATTGTGTACACGCGCCAGGTCACCGTGGTGTGGAGTGTGTTTTTTCTGTGTAACGGCCTGCTCGCCGCCGCCCTCACCTTGTGGGCGCCGCTGAGTTGGTGGACGTTGTACAACGGCATGATCGCCTACGGGCTGATGGGGCTGTTGTTTGCCGTGGAATGGCTGGTACGACAAAGGGTTCGAGGCCGCGTATGAATTGGTTGAATCTTGAGCACTTGCTGCTTGAGCCTGTAGGTCAGCGTTGGGTTACCACCGAACCTGCCCTGGATCACCCACAGCTGTGGGAGAAGTGCCTGAGCCTGGCCGCCGGCTTGCAAGCCCGGGGCATCCAGCGCCTGGCCGTGCACCTGGAAGATGCCGGCTTGCTGGCGATCGCCCTGCTGGGTGCGTGGCGCGCCGGAGTCAGCGTGTTGTTGCCCGCCGACCTGCAACCCCAAACCCGCCAGCGCTGGGACGACGCCGTCGACGCCTGGCTGACCGAGGCCGGCGACCTGGACGCGCTCTATCAAGCGCCATTGAGCGCCGCTGCCCTGGACCTGGACGCCATCTGCCTGAGCCTGTGCACCTCCGGCTCCAGCGGCGAGCCCAAGCGCATCGACAAAACCCTGCGCCAGATGGCCAATGAGGTCCAGGCCCTGGAAACGCTGTGGGGCGCCGACCTGGGCGAGGCCTGCATCATCGGCAGCGTCGCCACCCAGCATATCTATGGCTTGCTGTTCCGGGTGCTTTGGCCGTTGTGTGCCGGGCGCACCTTTGTGCGCCGCCAACTGGCATTCCCCGAGGACCTGCAGCGCGCCAGCCGCGAGCATGCGCAGTTCGCCTGGGTTGCCAGCCCGGCGCTGCTCAAGCGCATGGGCGACAACCTCGACTGGCCAGCGCTCACACCGGTCAAGCGGGTGTTCTCCTCCGGCGGCGCGCTGCCCCTTGAAGCCGCCACCAGCCTGCATCAACGCTTGCAGCAATGGCCGACGGAAATCCTCGGCAGCTCGGAAACCGGCGGCATCGCCTGGCGCCAGGGCGAACAACCGTGGCAGCCGTTTGCCGATGTGCACCTGAGTCAGGACGCCGACGGCGCCTTGCGCATTGCCTCGCCGTACCTGCCCGCCGGGCATATCGAACACACTGCCGACGCCGCGAACATCCACGCCGACGGCCGCTTCGAATTGCTGGGCCGCCTGGACCGCATCGTCAAGCTGGAAGAAAAACGCATCTCCCTGCCAATGCTCGAACAGGCGCTGGCAGACCACGCCTGGGTCACCGAAACCCGCCTTGGCGTGGTGCAGGAAAACCGCGCGTCCCTCGGTGCCCTCGTGGTGCTCAGCAGCGACGGTTTGCATGCCCTGCGCAACCAGGGCCGGCGCACCGTCACCCAAGCCCTGCGCCAGCACTTGAGCCAACACTGCGAAGCCCTGGCCCTGCCCCGCCGCTGGCGCCTGTTGCGCCAATTGCCATTGAACAGCCAAGGCAAGCTGCCCCAGGCCGAGGTCGAAGCCCTGCTGCTGGCACCCCGCCCGAAAGCGCCGCAAGTGCTGGAGCAAGTCGAAGCCAACGGTGAATGGACCCTGCAACTGGCGATCCCGCCGGACCTCGCCTACTTCAGCGGCCACTTCCCGCAAACCCCGGTGCTGCCGGGTGTGGTGCAAGTGGATTGGGCGCTGAGCCTGGGCCAGCAACTGCTCAAGCTGCCGGGCCAATTCGCCGGGATGGAAGTGCTCAAGTTCCAGCAACTGGTGCGTCCGGATGACCGGATCGAACTGCACCTGCGCTTTGATCAGGAGCGCGGCAAGCTGTACTTCGCCTACCGCAATGAGACGGCGGCCTGCTCCAGTGGGCGCATTCTTTTGGAGCTGGCGAGTGAATAACCCTCTGTGGCAAATCCGCTCCCTGTGGCGAGGGAGCTTGCTCCCGCTGGAGTGCGCAGCACTCCCAACCCAGGCACTGTGGTTTATCAGACAGGTCTCGGTCGCCTGTATTGGGGCCGCTTCGCAGCCCAGCGGGAGCAAGCTCCCTCACCACAAAAAGCGCTTCTGCCAACAGGGTGCCTGTTATGCATAACCCCTGCGCCCTGATCCCGGTCTACAACCACGAGGCCGCCGTGCCCGCCGTGGTGCGCACCGTGCTGGACAGCGGCCTGCCGTGCCTGCTGGTGGACGACGGCAGCAGCCCCGCCTGCGCCGCCGTGCTGGCGCAACTGGCAACCCTCGACAACGTCTCGCTGCTGACCCTGCCCGCCAATCAGGGCAAGGGCGCCGCGGTGATGGCCGGCTTTCGCGAAGCTGCGCGCCTGGGTTTCACCCATGCCCTGCAAGTGGACGCCGACGGCCAGCACGACCTGCGGGAAGTCGGCACCTTCCTCGACGCCTCGCGCACCCACCCCAATGCGGTGATCTGCGGCTACCCGGAATACGACGACAGCGTGCCCAAGGGCCGCCTTTACGCGCGCTACCTGACCCACGTGTGGGTGTGGATCAACACCTTGTCGCTGCAAATCCGCGATTCCATGTGTGGCTTTCGCGTGTATCCCTTGCCGCCGGTATTGGCACTGATGGACTCGGCCAACATCGGCAAGCGCATGGATTTCGACTCCGACATTCTGGTGCGCCTGTCGTGGCGCAACCAGCCAATGCGCTGGCTGCCGACCCAGGTGCATTACCCCGCCGATGGCCTGTCGCACTTTCGCCTGGTGCACGACAACGCGCTGATTTCCTCGATGCACACCCGGCTGTTCTTCGGCATGTTGGTGCGCGCGCCAATGATCCTCTGGCGCCGGTGGCAGGCATGACCCAGGACACCCGGCACTGGGCCGACCGCGAAGAGCGCGGCAGCTTCTGGCTGATGAAATTCACCGCCTTCGCCGCCAAAGTCCTCGGGCGCCGGTTGCTGAGCCCGCTGCTGTACGGCATCGTTTTGTACTTCTTCCTGTTCGGCCGCACGGCCCGCCAAAGCGCCTGGCAGTACCAGCAACGCCTGGCCGACTGGGGCCAGCGCGACGACCTGCGCCCCACCCACCGGCGGGTCTTCGGCCAGTTCATGGCGTTCGCCGACGCCTTGCTGGACAAGCTCGACGTATGGAACGGCAAGCTGCGCCTGGAACAGATCGAAATCATCGACCCGGCCCAACTGCGCGGCCAGCTGCGTAGCGAACACGGGCAGATGCTGGTGGGCGCGCACTTGGGCAATCTTGAAGTGTGCCGCGCCCTCGCCGAGCTGGGGGAAAAGGTCACGATGAACGTGCTGGTGCACACCAAGCACGCCGAACGTTTCAACCGCATCCTGGGCGAAGCCGGGGCAACCAATCTGCGCCTGATCCAGGTCAGCGAACTCGACCCTGCGGTAATGATGATGCTCAGCCAGCGCCTGGACGACGGCGAGTGGCTGGCGATTGCCGGCGACCGCGTGCCGCTGCATGGAGGGCGCACGGTGCGGGTGGACTTCCTCGGCCATGACGCCGCCTTTCCCCAAGGCCCGTGGCTGCTGGCCGGCCTGCTGAAATGCCCGGTCAACCTGCTGATGTGCTTGAAGCATCAAGGCCGCTACCGCCTGATCATCGAGCCGTTCGCCCAACTGATCGAATGGAAACGCAGCGACCGCCAGCAGGTGATCGCCCAATGGACCGCCCGCTACGCCGAGCGCCTGGGCCAGTTCTGCCTGGAAGCGCCCCGACAATGGTTCAACTTTTACCCTTTCTGGAAGACCGATGACGACGCATCTTGAGCCGGTAACCTTCGGCGAACTCCCTTTGCGCATCGAAGACGTGCTGGCCCTGGCCAACCGTCAGGCGCCGACTCAATTGCAAGCCGATGCCCCGTATCGCCAGCGTATCGCCAAGGGCGCGCAGTTCCTCGATTCGTTGCTGGACAAGGAAGGCGTGATCTACGGCGTGACCACCGGCTACGGCGACTCATGCGTGGTGGCGGTGCCGCTGGAGCACGTCGAAGCGCTGCCTCGCCATCTCTACACCTTCCACGGCTGTGGCCTGGGCAAGTTGCTGGACGAGCAAGCCACCCGCGCCGTGCTGGCGGCGCGGTTGCAGTCGCTGTGCCACGGCGTTTCCGGGGTGCGCGTGGAGTTGCTGGAGCGCCTGCATGCATTCCTTGAATTCGACGTGCTGCCGCTGATTCCTGAAGAAGGCTCGGTGGGCGCCAGCGGTGATTTGACGCCGCTGTCCTACGTGGCGGCGACCTTGTCCGGTGAACGCGAAGTGATGTTCCGAGGCGAACGCCGCCAGGCCGCCGACGTGCACCGCGAACTGGGCTGGGACCCGCTGGTGCTGCGCCCGAAAGAAGCCCTGGCGCTGATGAACGGCACCGCCGTGATGACCGGCCTCGCCTGCCTGGCCTTCGCCCGCGCCGACTACCTGCTGCAACTGGCCACACGCATCACCGCGCTGAACGTGGTGGCGCTGCAAGGCAACCCGGAGCACTTCGACGAGCGCCTGTTCGCCGCCAAGCCGCACCCGGGGCAGATGCAAGTCGCCGCCTGGCTGCGCAAGGACCTCGCGATTGATGCCCCGACCGCGCCGCTGCATCGCCTGCAAGACCGTTACTCGCTGCGTTGCGCGCCCCACGTTTTGGGCGTGTTGGCCGACAGCCTGAACTGGCTGCGCTCGTTCATCGAGATCGAACTCAACAGCGCCAACGACAACCCGATCATCGACGCCGAAGAAGAACGCGTGCTGCACGGCGGCCACTTCTACGGCGGCCACATCGCGTTCGCCATGGACAGCCTCAAGACCCTGGTGGCCAACGTCGCCGACCTGCTGGACCGCCAACTCGCCCTGCTGGTGGACGTGCGCTACAACCACGGCCTGCCGAGCAATCTGTCCGGTGCGCCGGCCGAGCGGGCGATGATCAACCACGGCTTCAAGGCCGTGCAGATCGGCACCAGCGCCTGGACCGCCGAAGCGCTGAAAAACACCATGCCGGCCAGCGTGTTCTCGCGCTCCACCGAGTGCCACAACCAGGACAAGGTGAGCATGGGCACCATCGCGGCCCGCGATGCGATTCGCGTGCTGGAGCTGACCGAACAAGTCGCCGCCGCCACCTTGCTGGCCGCCAACCAGGGCGTGTGGCTGCGGGCCCAGGCGCAAGACGCCCGCCCGCTGCCGCCGGCGCTGGCCGCCATGCACATTGAGCTCGCAAAGGACTTCCCGCCGGTGATCGAAGACCGCGCACTGGAAGGCGAACTGCGCCTGTGCCTCAAGCGCATCGCCGAGCAACACTGGAGGCTGCATGCGTAGCCAGGGCGTGTTGCATTGCGACACTGAAATCCTCGTGCCGTTTTTCGATATCGACACCATGAACGTGGTGTGGCACGGGCACTACGTGAAGTACCTGGAAGTCGCCCGCTGCGCCTTGCTGGACAAGCTCGGCCACAACTACACCACGATGCTGGAGTCGGGCTACGCCTGGCCGGTGATCGATATGCAACTGCGGTATGTGCGCGGCGCGACCTTCGGCCAGACCATCAACGTGCGCGCCAGCCTGGTGGAGTGGGAGAACCGCTTGAAGGTCAATTACCTGATCAGCGACAAGGCCACCGGCGAGCGCCTGACCCGCGCCAGCACCGTGCAAGTGGCGGTAGAAATTGCCAGCCGCGAGATGCAGTTGGCCTCGCCGAAAGTATTTGTCGACGCAGTCGAGAGGGCACTGTCATGACACACCACCCTGTGGGAGCGGGCTTGCCCGCGATGGTCGTCAACGATAACGCGAGACGCCTGACACTTCTCGGCGCCCTCAGGTTCTTCGCGAGCAAGCTCGCTCCTACAAGGACCGCGTTAATGCTGTTGTTGAGTATTCCAAGTCTGGCCCACGCCTTCGACCTGCAACAACTCAGCGATCAGCTGGCAAAACCGTCAGTAATCCACGGCAACTTCATCCAGGAAAAACACCTGCGCGCCCTGCCGCAACCGCTGGTCAGCAAAGGCACTTTCGTCCTGGCCAAGGACCACGGCCTGCTGTGGCTGCTGAAAACCCCGCTGCAACAGGACTACCGCATCAGCGCCACCGGCATCGCCCGGCGTGACGCCAGCGGCTGGCAACTGCTGCCGAACAAGAGCGCCGGTGCCGAGCAGAACCGTTTGTTCCTCGCGGTTTTGCAGGGCGACAGCAGTGGCTTGCAGCGTGACTTCGAACTGCAGCTGCAAGGCGAAGCCAGCCAGTGGAAACTCACGTTGATCCCGCGTTCGCTGCTGCTCAAACAGGTCTTCACCCAGATCAATATCGACGGCGGCGAACTGGTGCAGAAGATCGAGCTGCTGGAAACCCAGGGCGACAGCACTGTATTGCGGATGCAGGACAGCACCAGCAACCAGCCATTGAGCGACGCGGAGCAACACGACTTTGCCGAGTGAACGCTGGTTGCCGCGCCTGTTTCTTATCCTGCTGGTGGCCGTGTTGGCCCTGGCGGGTTGGCAATGGCGCCATGGCGCGCCGCTGTCGGCGAACCTGATGGAACTGGTGCCCGGCACCGCGCCGGACGCGCTGGAGCTGCGCGCCGAACAGCGCATGCAGGAACCGCTGAACCGCGAAATGCTGGTGCTGGTGGGGCATGCCGACCGGCAAAAAGCCGTGGCCATGGCCCAGCAATTGGGCGAGCGCTGGCAAGCCAGCGGCCTATTTGAAAAGGTCCAGTGGAACCTCCAAGCCGACCTCCCGGCCCTGCGTCAGCAGTTGCTGCAAGGCCGGCTGGCGATGCTCTCGGCCAAGGACCGCGAGCAGTTGATCGACGAGCCCCAGGCGTTTATCCAGCAGCGGGTCCAGGCGCTGTTCGACCCGTTCACCGGCTTTAGCCTGGTGCCAAGCCAGGACGATTGGCTGGGCCTCACCGGGCGCATCCAGAACAGCCAACCGCAACACGGCTCGGTGCAACTGGATATCGGCAGCGGCGCATTGATTGCCGATGCCGACGGCAAAAGCTGGGTGCTGCTGCGGGCGCGCACCACCGGCAATGCGTTCGACATGAAACTGCCGCTGCAAGTGGCCGAATTACTCAAGGCCAGCCGCGAGCAGGCCGACCAGCAAGGCGCGCAATTGCTCGCTGCCAGCGGCCTGTTGTACGCGGCCAATGGGCAGCAGCAGGCCACGCGGGAGATCACCTGGGTTGGCGGCGGTGCGACGGTCGGGATTCTGTTGCTGTTGCTGCTGGCGTTCCGGCGCTGGCGGGTGTTGCTGGCGTTCGTGCCGGTGCTGGTGGGCATGCTGTTTGGCGCGGTGGCGTGTGTGGCGCTGTTCGGGCATATGCATGTGATCACCCTGGTGCTGGGTTCGAGCCTGATCGGCGTGGCGGTGGATTACCCGCTGCATTACCTGTCCAAGAGCTGGAGCATGAGCCCGTGGCGCAGCTGGCCGGCCTTGCGCCTGACCTTGCCGGGCCTGAGCCTGAGCCTGGCCACCAGTTGCATCGGTTACCTGGCCCTGGCGTGGACGCCCTTCCCGGCGCTGACGCAAATCGCGGTGTTCTCGGCGGCGGGCCTGGTGGGTGCTTACCTGTCGGCCGTGTGCCTGTTGCCGGCCTTGCTCAAGGGCGTCGACCTGCGTCCGGCGCAATGGCCGCTGCGCATTGCCGAGGTCCTGCTGAGCGTGCGTGAGTCGCTGCTCAAGCGCCTGCCGAGTCCGGTGCTGTTGGTACTGGTACTGGTGTTTTGCGCCGGCGGCCTGTGGCACCTGAACAGCAAGAACGATATCCGCCAATGGATCGGTGCACCGCCGCAGTTGCTGCAGGAAGCCCAGGCGGTTGCGCGGATTACCGGGTTTCAGCCCACCAGCCAGTTCTTCCTGGTGCGGGCAGACAATCAACAACAGTTGCTGGAACGCCAGGCCGCGCTGGGCCAGCGCCTGGATCAGTTGGTGAACATGGATAAGCTCCAGGGTTACCTGGCGCTCAACCAGTTGGTCAATGCGCCCGCCGAGCAACAGCAACTGCGCGAAGCCCTGAACCAGCTGCCGCAGTACTGGCAGCCATTGCTCGACCTCGGCGTGCCCGCCACCGCACTGCAAGCCGAGCTGGCCCAGTTGCAGGCCCTCCCCACCGAAGACATCGATGCAGCACTGGTCGGCCCGCTGGCCGAGCCGTGGCGCACGCTGTGGCTGGGGAATGTCGACGGCGGCGTGGCCGCAATGGTGAGCCTGCAAGGCTTGAACAACCCGGCCCTGCTACGGGTGCAGGCCCTGGATCTGCCCGGCGTGCAGTTGGTGGACCGCCTCGGCGACTTGAACCAGGTGTTTGCCGCCACGCAGATCAGCGCGGCCGAATTGAAATTGATGTCGTGCGTGTTGATCGTGCTGTTGCTGATCCTGCCGTTCGGCTTCGGCGGTGCCTTGCGCATCGTCGCCCTGCCGCTGCTGGCAGCGCTGTGCAGCCTGGCCAGCCTCGGTTGGCTGGGGCAGCCACTGACGTTGTTCAGCCTGTTCGGCCTGCTGCTGGTGACCGCCATCAGCGTCGACTACGCGATCCTGATGCGTGAACAAATTGGCGGCGCCGCCGTGAGCCTGTTGGGCACACTGCTGGCCGCCGTGACTACTTGGCTATCGTTCGGCCTGCTGGCCATTTCCAGCACGCCGGCGGTGAGTAATTTTGGGCTATCGGTGAGTTTGGGGCTGGCATTCAGCTTCATGCTGGCACCGTGGGCCGCCCCGTCAGGGACAAGGAAGAAAATATGAGCAGCCAGTATTTAAGTAAGAACTACGTCGAAGAAACCAAATTCGGCTTCTGGTTCCTGCGCAGCCACACCTGGCAGCACCATGTGCTGCGCGTGGCAATCAACGACCTGCGCAGCCTGTTCAGCGACCCGCTGCCGGTCGCTCCGGTGCTGCTGGACGCCGGCTGCGGCCAGGGCAAATCGTTCCAGTACCTGCAGCAGGTGTTCGCCCCCGAGCGCCTGATCGGCCTGGACGCTGACCCCCACAGCCTCGACCTGAGCCGAGCAGAAGCCGCGCGCCAGGGATTATCCATCGAGTTGATCGGCAGCGATTGCGCGACCCTCGATGTGCCCGACGCCAGTGTCGATGTGCTGTTCTGTCACCAGACCTTCCATCACCTGGTGGAACAACATCGCGCGCTGAAAGAGTTCTACCGGGTGCTCAAGCCGGGCGGCTATTTGCTGTTCGCCGAATCCACCGAAGCTTATATCGACACCTGGGTAATCCGCTGGCTGTTCCGTCACCCGATGCATGTGCAGAAAAGCGCAGAAGAGTACCTTGAGATGATCCGCGAGCAGGGCTTTGAGTTCGGCCCGCAGAACGTCTCGTACCCGTACCTGTGGTGGAGCCGCGCCACCGATTTCGGCCTGCTTGAACGCTGGGGCCTGCGCCAGCCGCCACCGGCCGGCCAGCGCGAAGAAACCCTGGTCAACGTGGTCGCCCGCAAACCTTTAGCGAGCCCTGAAACATGATCCGAATGCTGTTGATCGGCTGCCTGTTGCTGCTGAGCGCCTGCGCCAGCCAGCCGCCATTGCCGTCGAAAAACCCGGTGCTGAGCCTGCCGCTGCAACTGCACGTGCAGCGTGAACAGGACGGCCAGCGCCAGGACTGGTTGCTGGTGATGCAGCGCGAAGGCGGCGGGATTCGCTGGTCGATGATGGACCCGCTGGGCATTCCCCAGGCCCGCCAGAAGCTGGTCAACGGCGCCTGGCAGGCCGACGGTCTGCTGCCGCCCAATCCCCAGGCCCGGGAGCTGTTTGCCGCGCTGCTGTTTGCCCTGACTTCGGCGGATGAAGTGTCGGCGCTGTACCCCGGCACCCAGGAAATGGACCTGACCCGTACCCTGCCGTCCCACTGGAAGATCACCTATCACTCCTCCCTGGTGTTTCGCGTGGACGTGATTGGGCAGCAACACCTGAGCTACCGCATCTCGCCCCTTGAGGCCGCCCGATGACCGCCTACCTCAACGCCCTCGGCGTGATCTGCGCCCTGGGCCGCGACAAGCGCGAAGTCAGCCGCAACCTGTTTGCCGGCGACTGCTCCGGCATGCGCGCCGAAAGCGGCTGGGTGCCGGAGCGTGTGCTGCCGGTGGCGGGCGTGAAGGGTGAACTGGCGGCCCTCCCGGCCGGGCTGGAATCCCATCACAGCCGCAATAACCAGCTGTTGCTGGAAGCGGCGTTGCAGATTGACGACGAGATCCGCCAAGCGATCCAGACCTTCGGTGCATCGCGCATCGGTATCGTGCTCGGCACCAGCACCTCGGGCATCGATGAAGCCAGCCGGGGTATCGCCCATTACCTGCGGGAGAAGCAGTTCCCCGGCGACTACGACTACCAGCAACAGGAGCTCGGCGCCCCGGCCAATTTCCTCGCCGACTGGCTGCAACTGAGCGGCCCGGCCTATGTGATTTCCACCGCCTGCACCTCCAGCGCCCGGGCGCTGATGAGTGCCCAGCGCCTGCTGGACCTTGGGGTGTGCGATGCAGTGATCTGCGGTGGCGTCGACACGCTGTGCAAGCTGACCCTCAATGGCTTTTCGTCGCTGGAAGCGGTCTCGGCAGAGCGCTGCAACCCGTTTTCGGTGAACCGCAACGGCATCAATATCGGTGAAGCCGCCGTGCTGTTCCTGATGAGCAAAACCGCGGCGCCGGTCGCACTACTGGGCAGTGGCGCCAGTTGCGACGCCCACCATATTTCGGCCCCCGAACCCACCGGCAAGGGCGCGCTGCAGGCGATGCGCAAGGCCCTGGCCAGCGCAAAACTGGCGCCTGCTCAGATCGGCTACCTGAACCTGCACGGCACCGCCACGCAACACAACGACGCCATGGAAGCCCTGGCGGTCGCGGCGCTGTTCCCGGACGGCGTAGCCTGCTCGTCGACCAAACCCATGACCGGCCACACCCTCGGCGCCGCCGGTGCGCTGGAAGCGGCGTTCTGCTGGCTGAGCCTCGACGAAGGTGGAGTGCCGCCCCACGTCTGGGATGGCCAGGCCGACCCGGCACTGCCCGTATTGAAGTGGGCGTCGCCCGGCGATGCTCTGGAAAAACGCTGCCTGATGAGCAACTCGTTTGCCTTCGGCGGCAACAACGTCAGCCTGATTATCGGAGACGCCCCATGATTGACTGGCCGCTCGCCGAACTGCTGCCTCACGCCGGTGACATGATCCTGATCGATCAGGTCCTGAGCTTTGATGAAGAACAGATTCACACCCGTCTGACGGTCAAGCCCGACGGTCTTTTCAACCGCACCGACGGCAGCCTGCCCGCGTGGGTCGGGATTGAGCTGATGGCGCAAAGCGTCGCCGCCTACGCCGGTTGCCGCGCACGCCAGAAAGGCGAAGCCGTGGAATTGGGCTTCCTGCTGGGCACGCGCAAATTCGAGTGCAACGTCGAGCACTTTCCCGCCGGCAGCGAGCTGACCATCCACGGCCTGCGCTCCCTGGAAGACGACAACGGCATGGGTGTGTTCGAATGCCACCTCACCGGCGACGGTATCCAGGCGAGTGCACGCCTGAACGTATTTCGACCGCCCCAGGCGGCCAACTATTTAGATGAATCGAAGGACACCACGCCATGACTGAATCCGTATTGGTGACCGGCTCCAGCCGTGGCATCGGCCGCGCTATCGCGTTGCGCCTGGCCCAGGCCGGGCACGACATCGTGCTGCATTGCCGCAGCGGGCGTGCCGAGGCGGATGCAGTACAGGTCGAAATCGAAGCGCTGGGTCGCAAGGCCCGAGTGTTGCAATTCGATGTGGCCGACCGCGCCAGCTGCAAGGAAATTCTTGAAGCAGATGTGGAAGCACACGGCGCGTATTACGGCGTGGTGCTCAACGCCGGGCTGACCCGCGACGGGGCGTTCCCGGCGCTGTCGGAAGACGACTGGGACGTGGTGATGCGCACCAACCTCGACGGGTTCTACAACGTGCTGCACCCGGTGATGATGCCGATGATTCGTCGTCGCGCCGCCGGACGCATCGTGTGCATCACGTCGGTGTCCGGGCTGATCGGCAACCGTGGCCAGGTCAACTACAGCGCCTCCAAGGCCGGTTTGATCGGCGCCGCCAAAGCCCTGGCCATCGAGCTGGGCAAGCGCAAGATCACCGTCAACTGCGTGGCTCCCGGGCTGATAGACACCGCGATGCTGGATGAAAACGTGCCCGTGGAAGAACTGATGAAAATGATCCCGGCCCAGCGCATGGGCACCCCCGAAGAAGTCGCCGGGGCGGTGAATTTCCTGATGTCGGCGGAAGCCGGCTACATCACCCGCCAGGTACTGGCCGTGAATGGAGGCCTGTGCTGATGAAGCGCGTGGTGGTCACCGGCATGGCCGGCGTTACGTCCCTGGGCAGCGATTGGGCAACCATCGCCGCCAACTTCCGCGCCAACCGCAGCGGTATCCGGCGCATGGACGAGTGGGATCGCTTCACCGAACTGAATACGCGGCTGGCCGGGCCGATCGATGATTTCGTGGTGCCCGCCCACTGGACCCGCAAGCAACTGCGCAGCATGGGCCGGGTTTCCCGCCTGGCGGTGTGGGCGGCAGAACAGGCGCTGAAAGACGCCGGTCTACTGGGCGACGAGTCGATCAAGGACGGACGCATGGGCGTGGCCTGTGGCTCGTCCACCGGCAGCACCGACGAGATCAAGGCCTTCGGCAATATGCTGCTGAACTCGGTGGCCGAGGGGCTGAACGCCAACTCCTACGTGCGGATGATGCCCCACACCACGGCGGCGAATATCAGCATCTTCTTTGGCCTCACCGGCCGGCTGATCCCCACGTCCAGCGCCTGCACCAGCGGCAGCCAGGGCATCGGCTACGCCTATGAAGCCATCAAGTTCGGCCGCCTGCCGCTGATGCTGGCAGGTGGCGCCGAGGAGCTATGCCCCACCGAAGCCATGGTCTTCGATGCCTTGTACGCCACCAGCCTGAAAAACGACGCCCCGCAAACCAGCCCGCGCCCCTACGACAGTGGCCGTGACGGCCTGGTGATCGGCGAAGGTGGCGGCATGCTGGTACTCGAAGAGCTGGAACACGCACTGGCCCGTGGCGCGTATATCCATGCCGAAATCGTCGGCTTCGGCAGCAACGCCGACGGCCAGCACACCACCCGCCCCGAACAGAAAACCATGCGCCGCGCCATGGAGCTGGCCCTGGAAGACGCAGGGCTGCAACCCGACGCCATCGGCTATGTGAACGGGCATGGCACTGCCACCGACCAGGGCGACATCGCCGAAACCCTGGCCACCAGCAGCCTGTTCGGCAGCCGCATGCCCATCAGCTCCCAGAAGAGTTTCCTCGGGCATACCCTGGGCGCGTGCGGCGCGCTGGAGTCATGGTTCAGCATCGAAATGATGAACCGCGACCAATACGTGCACACCTTCAACCTCGACCACATCGACCCGCGCTGCGGCGAGCTGGACTACCTGCAAGGCGAATTCCGCGAGCTGCACAGCGACTACGTGATGAACAACAATTTTGCCTTTGGCGGCGTCAACACTTCGCTGATTTTCCGCCGCTGGGCGTAAGTTTTTTTACTGACTGGAGAAATGGAATGTCTTCCCTGCTACGCGCAACACTGGTTGCTTTGGCCCTGCTCACCACCGCTGGCTGCACCAACAAACCGGTGCTCAACACCCAGCACGACTTGCCGGCGAACCCGCAGGTCAACGAAGAAAAAATGAAGCAGACCATCGTGGCTGCCCTGAACAAACGCGAATGGGTGGTGCAGCGCCTGAGCCCGCAACTGGTACAGGCCGAGATCAACGTGCGTAACCAGTACCACGCTGAAATCGACATCCGCTACACGGCCACCAGCTACGCCATCACCTACCGCGACAGCCGCGACCTGGGCTACAAGGACGGCAAGATTCACCGCAACTACAACCGTTGGGTGAGCATGCTGGACCGGGACATTCTGGCGGCGCTGCGCACCAATGGTGTGAGTGACAACGGGTCGGCGGCACAGTTGTTCCAGCAGACAGGGACTTCGAAGTAGAACTGAAATACCAGAAACGACAAAGGGCGCCTTTCGGCGCCCTCTTCACAAACAGGTTGGCTTGTCATCGCCGGTTCCTGCCTGGCTCTGCGATGGCTGGTTGCCCAGGATCCTCAGAGTCTCACAAGCCCCTTTCGGGAACTCGGCCAGTATGCCTGAAAACCTGCACCCGGCAATCGGTGGCAAAGCGCCTTGCCTTGCGAAGATCAAAGGTGGGAGCTGTCGAGCTTTAGCGAGGCTGCGATGGCGTCGGCACTATCAACATTGATGTTGCCTGACCTACCGCTATCGCAGCCTCGCTAAAGCTCGACAGCTCCCACACTGGATTTACATCGTCCATGGCTTGACCTACTGCCCACTCGCCACAAGCAGCTCAACAAACGCTTTCGCCATCGGCGTCTGCTGGCCCTTGCGCTGCACCAGCCACACCGCCGTCACCGCTTCCTGGTCCAGCAAGGTTCGGTAAACCACGCCATCGATGCGGATCCGCTGATACGACGCCGGCAGCACCGAAACACCCAACCCCGCCGCCACCAGGCCGATGATGGTCATCGCCTCCCCGGCCTCTTGGGCAAAGTGCGGGCTGAAGCCGGCATCCCGTGCCAGGTTCAGCAACTGGGCATACAAGCCGCTGCCATAAGTGCGCGGGAAAAATACAAACGGCTCTTCGGCCAATTGCGCCAGGTGCAGCCCGCGCTCGCTGCCTTCCACCAACGGATGCCCGGCATTCAGCACCGCCACCAAGGGTTCGCGCATCAGTTCCACGACGCTCAGGGAATCCGGCAACGGCAACGGCCGCATCAATCCCACCTGTATCGACTCATCCACCAGCGACTCGGCGACTTCCGTACTGCTCATCTCCTGTAGATTCAGATGCACCGCCGCAAATGCCTGGCGAAACGCGAAGATCGCCTGTGGGATGCTGGAGTTGAACGGCGCGGAAGACGTGAAGCCAATCTTCAGCTCACCCAATTCCCCCAACTGCGCCCGACGCGCCACGTCCGCCGCTTTGTCCACCTGCGCCAGCACCAGACGCGCCTCTTGCAGGAACAGCCTGCCCGCTTCGCTCAGCTCGACCCGACGATTGGTACGCTCAAACAGCCGTGCGCCAATCTCCTGCTCCAGCGCCTGGATCTGCTGGCTCAGGGGCGGCTGGGAGATCCCCAGCACCTGCGCGGCGCGGCCAAAGTGCAGCTCTTCAGCCACGGCGATGAAGTAACGCAGGTGGCGCAATTCCATGAAAGCCTCATTAGGTCGTAAAAGCTCTTAAACAGGTCGAACAATATATTGGAAAGAATCATTAGCGAGCTATATTCTTTTTTGCATTGCCGCCCTGGCAGCCTTTTCCTCTCCGAGGTCCCGCGTGAAATCTGCTGTCGCTCCGCTCGCTCAAGAAGTACCGCCCACCGCCCTCGATGAGGTGGTGGCACAGCTCAACGAGCAGTTCATCGAAAAAGGCACCCCGATGTTCATGCGCACGGTGCTGGCGCTGTTTTCCGGTGGTTTCGCCACCTTCGCCCTGCTCTACTGCGTGCAGCCGATGATGCCGGCGCTGTCCCACGAATTTTCCATCAATGCCGCGCAAAGCAGCCTGATTCTCTCGGTGGCTACCGGCATGCTCGCCATTGGCCTGCTGATCACCGGGCCGATTTCCGACACCCTGGGACGAAAGCCGGTGATGGTGGCCGCGCTGTTCTGTGCCGCGCTGTGCACCATTGCCAGCGGCCTGATGCCGAGCTGGGAAGGCATCCTGCTGATGCGCGCACTGGTGGGCCTGTCCCTCAGCGGCCTGGCAGCGGTGGCCATGACCTACCTGAGCGAAGAGATCCACCCGCAACACATCGGCCTGGCCATGGGCCTGTACATCGGCGGCAACGCCATTGGGGGGATGAGCGGGCGCTTGATCATCGGTGTCTTGATCGACTTCGTCAGCTGGCACACCGCAATGCTGATCATCGGCGCCCTGGCGCTGATCGCGGCCACGGTGTTCTGGAAAATCCTCCCCGAATCGCGCAACTTCCGCGCCAGCACCCTGCGCCCGCGCAGCCTGATCGACGGCTTCACCATGCACTTCAAGGATGCCGGCCTGCCGTGGCTGTTCCTCGAAGCCTTCGTGCTGATGGGCGCCTTTGTGACGATGTTCAACTACATCGGCTATCGCCTGCTGGCCGACCCATACGATTTGAGCCAGGCCGTGGTGGGTTTGCTGTCGCTGGTGTACCTCTCGGGCATCTACAGCTCGGCCAAAATCGGCTCCCTGGCCGACCGCCTGGGCCGCCGTCGCGTGCTGTGGGGCACCATCGTGCTGATGCTCGGCGGCATCGCCCTGACCCTGTTCACCCCGCTGTGGCTGGTGGTGCCCGGCATGCTGATCTTCACCTTCGGCTTCTTCGGCGCCCACTCCGTGGCCAGCAGCTGGATCGGCCGCCGCGCACTGAAAGCCAAGGGGCAGGCGTCGTCGCTGTACCTGTTCAGCTATTACGTGGGATCGAGCATTGCAGGCACCGCGGGTGGTTTCTTCTGGCACTACGCCGGCTGGAACGGGATTGGCGGGTTTATCGTCGCGCTGTTGATCGTCGCGTTGCTGGTGGCGTTGAAACTGGCGAAGTTGCCGCCGTTGCAGGAAGCCAGGGCTTAGTTAAGCCGTGCCCCATAAAAGAGCCGCATCACTGCGGCTTTTTCACAACAGGCTTTCGTTTCATCCCAGGCCTCACCGAATCATGAAGCGCCATGGCACGCCCTGCATCCCATTCCGCCTGCATCGCTGAAAAAAGCTGCGCATCGATTCGTGATTGATGCGTGACCAACGCCTGCGACATCGCCTGCGCAACTTGCTCAATGATCAACGCCGGTTTTTCTACAGCACAGTGCTTACGCCCGAATTCAATCAGTTGCTGGCGATCGGGATAGGTCTTCACCTTGTTCATCTTGATTGCCAATGTTCGGTCAACCAGTGAGCGGCCTGACTTCGGGTTGTAATTCTCATACACCGTAGTCGTGGTGACATCGAACACCGGCGCCAGTTGCACCGTTTCGCGAGCCTCTGGATGGGTGTAAGTCACCCCGAAATTTTTCAGGTGAGCATCACCGTTACGCACCATGACCGACAGGCAGACGGAAGAGAAAAACCGTTCAAGCTCGCGCAACGGGTCCCCATATCGGCAGACTTCATTGATCACCGCCGCAAGGGTTTCATAACTCTGGGAGTACTTGTAATTGTCATGCGGGTCTTTGTTGAGGCTCAGCAGAACGGCCATGTCTTCGAAGCCCAACCTGCCGCTGGGGGTCAGGTCGAAACGCTCCATGACAAATAGATCACCCCTTTCGGAAAGCCAGAAAGGAGGCGTCTCCAGACCTGCCATCCTGGCCGCCTCCAGGCAAAGGAACTCATTCTGTGCCAAGTGGGCATACTCGTCAGCACCGGACTTTACGATAAGGTCGGAGCTGAGCATGGTTTTGCGGCTGCCGGTCAGCTTGTCCAGATCCGGCACCAGCACCTTGGGCTGCACGCCCGAAATTCCTGATTCGAAATAGGTATCGACCAGAAACTCAAAAACACCTCGGGAAGTATCTGCCGAGAGAATTTCATGGAGTCCGACCTGTGCACGAACGGCTACCGATGGCTCAGCGGGATTCTGGTAGGTGAGCCGCCCAATCTGATTACCACCGATGACCGATAACAGGCGCATTTCATCCACCTGCATATGCTTGGCCATCCGCCGTTTTATCTGATCGGCCAGAAACCCTTCCGGCACGTTCATATCGAAAATCGGATGCAGCACGTTACTGACCGACGGCGTCGGGTCATAGGGCATGACCAATGACACTTCCCGCGCGGGCTCGGCAGAATCGTAAGAAAAAGCGAACTGCGAGCCTTTCGACAATTCGCCGCAATGCCCTTGTGGGGTCATCACGTTGAGCAACTTGACCCTACTCATCATGTTCTACCAGGTCGGCAAGGGATTTGAGGTCGATGCGTTTATCCACCACTTCCAAAGCCATTCCCAATGCCGCGGTAACCCGGAATACCGAATACATTGCTACGTTTTCGCCCGCCTCAAGGCCAATGATGGTCTTGCGGTTGCACTTGGCCTTGGTCGCAAGCTGTTCCTGGCTATAGCCTTTGGCGCGACGCAACTGGCGTATTCTCTCGCCTAGAGCGGTTGGATTCGCGATGAGCATAATGTTACCTATAACGGACATTTTTAACTGATATGTCGATTATGTCCTTCATTACGGACATTTCAACCATCATACGACTGCCGGTGCTCTCGCAAAAAATATCACCCACAAAAAAGCCCGGCATCTGCCGGGCTTTTTCATTGCCGCCTTATCACTCGTGATACTGCGCCGACAATTCATGCACCGCCCGCAGGAACGCGCCTGCGTGCTCCGGATCAACTTCCGGGGTAATGCCGTGGCCAAGGTTGAACACGTGACCGCTGCCTTTGCCGTAGCTGGCGAGGATACGCCCGACTTCAGCGCGGATGGCTTCCGGCTTGGCGTACAGCACGGTCGGGTCCATGTTGCCTTGCAGCGCTACCTTGTTGCCTACGCGGCGACGGGCTTC
The DNA here is from genome assembly GCF_036346535.1 of Pseudomonas sp. Z18(2022). Taxonomy (NCBI): domain Bacteria; kingdom Pseudomonadati; phylum Pseudomonadota; class Gammaproteobacteria; order Pseudomonadales; family Pseudomonadaceae; genus Pseudomonas; species Pseudomonas sp. Z18(2022). Next base: position 341,754 of record NZ_JAOTOA010000002.1, on the reverse strand, counting down.
GCCGAGGTCGCAGGTCCAGTCCAGGCCCAGCGCGTCAGCACCGGCGTCGGCGATGCTTTCCAGCCACAGGCCACCGCCCTTGGTGAACATGATGACCGGCACTTTGCGGCCTTCGTGCTCGCGGATCAGGCCGCTGACGATTTTGCGCATGTAGGCCAGGGAGAATTCCTGGTACGCCGCCGCCGACAGGTTGCCGCCCCAGGTGTCGAAGATCTGCACCGCTTGCGCGCCGGCCATGATCTGGCCGTTGAGGTAGGAAGTGACCGACTGCGCCAGCTTGTCCAGCAGCAGGTGCATGGCCTGCGGGTTGTCGTAGAGCATGGCCTTGGTCTTGCGGAAGTCTTTCGACGAACCGCCTTCGACCATGTAGGTGGCCAGGGTCCACGGGCTGCCGGAGAAGCCGATCAGCGGCACGCGGCCGTTCAGCTCGCGGCGGATGGTGCTGACGGCGTCCATCACATAGCCCAGGTCCTTGTGAGGATCGGGGATCGGCAGGGCTTCGATGTCGGCCAGGGTGCTGACGACTTTCTTGAAGCGCGGGCCTTCGCCGGTTTCGAAGTACAGGCCTTGGCCCATGGCGTCAGGGATGGTCAGGATATCGGAGAAGAGGATGGCCGCATCCAGCTGTGGATAGCGGTCCAGCGGTTGCATGGTGACTTCGCAGGCGAACTCCGGGTTCATGCACAGGCTCATGAAGTCGCCGGCGTGGGCGCGACTGGCGCGGTATTCCGGCAGGTAGCGACCGGCCTGGCGCATCATCCACACAGGGGTGACGTCCACGGGTTGCTTGAGCAGGGCACGAAGGAAACGGTCGTTCTTGAGGGCAGTCATGTCGGCATCCGCAAAAAAAGTGCGGGCATTTTCTCAGAGCGCGACGCAAAAGGCACGGCAAGAGCCGTGCCTTTTGTCTATCGGGTCAATTTGTCGCAATGACTGGCATCACAAACCCCAATGTGGAATGGGGTTTGTGTGGGAGCTGGCTTGCCTGCGATGGCGGTGGTGAATTCAACATCGCTATCGCAGGCAAGCCAGCTCCCACATTTTGATCCCATTTCAACCCGGGATTGGGGTCAGACTTGCAGGTAATCCAGGATCCCTTCAGCAGCATTGCGCCCTTCGAAGATCGCGGTTACCACCAAATCAGAACCGCGAACCATGTCGCCACCGGCGAAGATTTTCGGGTTGCTGGTCTGGTGCTTGTACTGGCCTTGTTCCGGGGCTACCACGCGGCCCTGGCTGTCGGTCTGGATTTCGAACTGCTCGAACCACGATGCCGGGCTTGGGCGGAAGCCGAAGGCGATGACCACGGCGTCTGCCGGGATGATCTCTTCGGAACCCGGGATCGGCTCAGGGCTGCGACGGCCACGGGCGTCCGGTTCGCCGAGACGGGTCTCGACCACTTTCACGCCTTCGACACGGTCTTCACCGACGATAGCGATCGGCTGGCGGTTGTAGAGGAATTTCACGCCTTCTTCCTTGGCGTTCTTCACCTCTTTGCGCGAACCCGGCATGTTGGCTTCGTCACGACGGTAGGCACAGGTCACCGACTTGGCGCCCTGGCGAATCGAAGTACGGTTGCAGTCCATCGCGGTATCACCACCGCCCAGCACCACGACCTTCTTGCCTTTCATGTCGACGAAATCTTCCGGCGACTTTTCAAAGCCCAGGTTGCGATTGACGTTGGCGATCAGGAAGTCGAGCGCGTCATACACGCCCGGCAGGTCCTCACCGGCAAAGCCGCCCTTCATGTAGGTGTAGGTGCCCATGCCCATGAACACGGCATCGTATTCTTCGAGCAGTTGCTCCATGGTCACGTCCTTGCCGATTTCGGTATTGAGGCGGAACTCGATACCCATGCCGGTGAAGACTTCGCGACGATGGCTCAGTACGGTTTTTTCCAGCTTGAACTCGGGGATGCCGAAGGTCAGCAGGCCACCGATTTCCGGGTTCTTGTCGAACACCACCGGGGTCACGCCGCCACGCACCAGTACGTCGGCGCAGCCCAGGCCCGCCGGGCCCGCGCCGATGATCGCGACGCGCTTGCCGGTCGGCTTGACCTTGGACATGTCCGGACGCCAGCCCATGGCGAACGCAGTGTCGGTGATGTACTTCTCCACCGAACCGATGGTCACCGCGCCGAAGCCGTCGTTGAGGGTGCACGCGCCCTCGCACAGACGGTCCTGCGGGCACACCCGGCCGCACACTTCCGGCAAGGTGTTGGTCTGGTGCGACAGCTCGGCGGCGGCGAGGATGTTGCCCTCGGCCACCAATTTGAGCCAGTTGGGAATGAAGTTGTGCACCGGGCACTTCCATTCGCAATACGGGTTACCGCAACCCAGGCAGCGGTGGGCCTGATCGGCCGAGTGCTGGGGTTTGAAGGGTTCGTAGATTTCCACGAACTCTTTCTTGCGTTGACGCAACAGTTTCTTCTTCGGATCTTTGCGCCCGACATCGATGAACTGGAAGTCGTTATTCAGACGTTCAGCCATGTTAAAACCTCATCAAACTCTTCAGGCGCATATCACTGCGGGTTGGCACGGATGCTGGAAAGCAGCGATTTCAGGTTGGCAGCCTTGGGCTTGACCAGCCAGAAACGACGCAGGTAGTCATCGAGGTTTTCAGCGAGGTTACGACCCCATTCGCTGTTGGTTTCCTCGACATATTCGTCCAGCACATGCTGCAAGTGGTTGCGATAGGATTCCATCGCTTCGCCGCTGATCCGCTGGATCTCCACCAACTCGTGGTTCACCTTGTCGACGAAGGTGTTGTCCTGGTCGAGCACGTAGGCGAAACCGCCGGTCATGCCCGAACCGAAGTTGTAGCCGGTCTTGCCCAGCACCGCGACAAAACCACCGGTCATGTACTCGCAGCAGTGATCGCCGGTGCCTTCCACCACGGTGTGGGCACCGGAGTTACGCACTGCGAAACGCTCACCCGCCGTGCCCGCTGCAAACAGCTTGCCGCCGGTTGCGCCGTACAGGCAGGTGTTGCCGATGATGGCACTGTCTTGAGTCTTGTAGACGCTGCCTACCGGCGGAACGATCACCAGCTTGCCGCCGGTCATGCCCTTGCCCACGTAGTCGTTGGCGTCGCCTTCGAGGTACATGTTCAGGCCACCGGCGTTCCACACGCCGAAGCTCTGCCCAGCGGTACCCTTGAAGCGGAAGGTGATCGGCGCCTTGGCCATGCCCTGGTTGCCGTGCTTGCGCGCGATTTCGCCGGAGATGCGAGCGCCGATGGAACGGTCGCAGTTGCAGATATCCAGGGCGAATTCGCCGCCACTTGCGTCGTTGATCGAGGAGCTGGCCATGTCGACCATCTTCTCGGCCAGCAGGCCCTTATCGAACGGCGGGTTGCGGTCAACCTGGCAGAACTGTGGCTTGTCGGCCGGGATGTGATCGCTGCCCAACAGCGGCGTCAGGTCCAGGTGCTGTTGCTTGGCGGTCTGGCCTTCGAGGATGTCCAGCAGGTCGGTACGACCGATCAGCTCTTCCAGGGAGCGCACGCCCAGCTTGGCCAGCCACTCACGGGTTTCTTCGGCGACGTAGGTGAAGAAATTCACCACCATGTCGACGGTACCGATGTAGTGGTCCTTGCGCAGCTTCTCGTTCTGAGTCGCCACGCCGGTGGCGCAGTTGTTCAGGTGGCAGATGCGCAGGTATTTGCAGCCCAGGGCGATCATTGGCGCGGTGCCGAAGCCGAAGCTTTCAGCGCCGAGGATTGCAGCCTTGATCACGTCGAGGCCGGTTTTCAGGCCGCCGTCGGTCTGTACCCGGACCTTGCCGCGCAGGTCGTTGCCGCGCAGGGTCTGGTGAGTTTCAGCCAGGCCCAGTTCCCACGGTGCGCCGGCATACTTGATGGAGGTCAGCGGCGAAGCGCCGGTGCCGCCGTCGTAGCCGGAGATGGTGATCAGGTCGGCATAGGCCTTGGCCACACCGGCGGCGATGGTGCCCACGCCGGCTTCTGCTACCAGTTTCACCGAGACCAGGGCCTGCGGGTTGACTTGTTTGAGGTCGAAAATCAGCTGCGACAAATCCTCGATGGAGTAGATGTCGTGGTGCGGCGGTGGCGAAATCAGGGTCACACCCGGCACTGCGTAACGCAGCTTGGCGATCAGGCCGTTGACCTTGCCGCCTGGCAGTTGCCCGCCTTCACCCGGCTTGGCGCCCTGGGCCACCTTGATCTGCAGCACTTCGGCGTTGACCAGGTATTCCGGGGTCACACCAAAGCGGCCAGTGGCGACCTGCTTGATTTTCGAGCTCTTGATGGTGCCGTAGCGCGCCGGGTCTTCACCACCTTCGCCGGAGTTGGAACGCGCACCCAGGCGGTTCATGGCTTCGGCCAGGGCTTCGTGAGCCTCAGGCGACAAGGCACCCAGGGAAATACCGGCGGAGTCGAAGCGCTTGAGGATCGATTCCAGTGGTTCGATCTCGCTGATGGCCAGCGGCGTGTCCAGGGTTTTCACCTTGAACAAATCGCGGATCATCGACACCGGGCGGTTATCCACCAGCGCGGTGTATTCCTTGAACTTGGCGTAGTCGCCCTGCTGCACAGCGGCTTGCAGGGTGCTGACCACGTCCGGGTTGTAAGCGTGGTATTCGCCGCCGTGGACGAACTTCAGCAGGCCACCTTGCTGGATCGGCTTGCGCGCGCTCCAGGCTTCGGCTGCCAGGGCTTTCTGCTCGGCTTCGATGTCGACGAAACGTGCGCCCTTGATGCGGCTCGGCACACCACGGAAGCTCATCTCGCAGACTTCTTCCGACAGGCCGATGGCTTCGAACAATTGAGCGCCGCGGTAGGACGTGACGGTGGAGATGCCCATCTTCGACAGGATCTTCAGCAGGCCCTTGGTGATGCCTTTACGGTAGTTCTTGAACACCTCGTAGAGGTCGCCCAGGACTTCACCGGTACGGATCAGGTCGCCGAGTACTTCGTACGCGAGGAACGGATACACCGCCGAAGCGCCGAAGCCGATCAACACCGCAAAGTGATGCGGGTCGCGGGCGGTGGCGGTTTCAACCAGGATGTTGGAGTCGCAACGCAGGCCTTTTTCGGTCAGGCGGTGGTGCACCGCGCCGGTGGCCAGGGACGCGTGGATCGGCAGCTTGCCCGGAGCGATATGGCGGTCGGTCAGGACGATCTGGGTACGACCGGCGCGCACGGCTTCTTCAGCCTGATCGGCAACGTTACGCACAGCGGCTTCAAGGCCGAGGCTCTCGTCGTAGTTCAGGTCGATGATCTGCCGGTCGAAGCCCGGGCGGTCCAGGGTCATCAACGAACGCCACTTGGCCGGGGAAATGACTGGCGAGCTGAGGATCACGCGGGAAGCGTGCTCTGGCGATTCCTGGAAGATGTTGCGCTCGGCACCGAGGCACACTTCCAGCGACATCACGATGGCTTCGCGCAGCGGGTCGATCGGCGGGTTGGTCACCTGGGCGAACTGCTGGCGGAAATAGTCGTATGGCGTACGCACGCGCTGGGACAGCACGGCCATTGGCGTGTCATCGCCCATGGAGCCGACGGCCTCGTAGCCTTGCTCGCCCAGTGGACGCAGCACCTGGTCACGCTCTTCGAAAGTGACCTGGTACATCTTCATGTACTGCTTGAGCTGGTCGACGTCGTAGAAAGCCGAACCATGGTCGTTGTCTTCCATGGTCGCCTGGATGCGCAGGGCGTTCTTGCGCAGCCATTGCTTGTACGGGTGACGGGACTTCAAGCGGTTGTCGATGGCATCGGTGTCGAGGATCTGGCCGGTTTCGGTGTCCACGGCAAGGATCTGGCCCGGGCCAACGCGGCCCTTGGCGATCACGTCTTCCGGCTTGTAGTTCCACACGCCGATTTCCGACGCCAGGGTGATGAAGCCATTGGTGGTGGTCACCCAACGCGCCGGGCGCAGGCCGTTACGGTCGAGCAGGCACACGGCGTAGCGACCGTCGGTCATTACCACGCCGGCCGGGCCGTCCCACGGTTCCATGTGCATCGAGTTGTACTCGTAGAATGCACGCAGATCCGGGTCCATGGTTTCGACGTTCTGCCACGCTGGCGGAATGATCATGCGCACGCCACGGAACAGGTCGATGCCGCCGGTGACCATCAGCTCGAGCATGTTGTCCATGCTGGAGGAGTCGGAACCCACGCGGTTGACCAGCGGGCCGAGCTCTTCCAGGTCCATCAGGTCGTTGGCGAACTTGGTGCGACGAGCCACGGCCCAGTTGCGGTTGCCGGTGATGGTGTTGATCTCGCCGTTGTGGGCGAGGAAGCGGAATGGCTGGGCCAGCGGCCATTTCGGCAGGGTGTTGGTGGAGAAGCGCTGGTGGAACACGCAGATTGCGGTTTGCAGGCGCTCATCGCTCAGGTCTGGATAGAAGGCGGTCAAGTCCGCCGGCATCATCAGGCCTTTATAAATGATGGTCTTGTGGGAAAAGCTGCAGATGTAGTGGTCGGTGTCGGCGGCGTTGGCCACGGACGAGCGACGACGGGACGTAAACAGCTTGATCGCCATGTCCTGGTCGCTCAGGCCGTCGCCTGCGATGAACACTTGTTCGATCTGCGGCAGGCGCTCCAGGGCCAGGCGGCCGAGTACGCTGGTGTCGATCGGCACTTTGCGCCAGCCGACGAGCTGCAGGCCGGCGGCCAGGATCTCGCGGTTCATGTTCTCGCGAGCGGCTTCGGCTTTTACCGGGTCCTGGTTGAAGAACACCATGCCCACGGCGTATTGCTTGGGCAACTCGGCGCCGAAATGCTCCTTGGCGACAGCGCGCAGGAACTGGTCGGGCTTTTGAATCAGCAAGCCGCAACCGTCACCGGTCTTGCCGTCGGCGTTGATCCCACCGCGGTGGGTCATGCAGGTCAGGGCCTCGATGGCCGTTTGCAAAAGGGTATGACTGGGCTCGCCCTGCATATGGGCTATCAGGCCGAAACCGCAGTTATCCTTGAATTCATCGGGTTGGTACAGACCTGCTTTCATAGACACTTTCTCACCAGGCTGCCTCTTATTTCGAGGCAAATTTCTTTTCAATTCAACCGGTTACCTTCCACGCCGAACGTACGCCGGCTTAGCGGGGGCAAAAGGGAGGTCATTGTACACACCGACACAGACGCTCACAAATTTAGCGACGAAATGTCGCAAATCTATGTCGCATTTATGAAAGGTTTAAAGCGATATGCTGTGCTAGTCAAAACTTTTTTAATTCTGACCGCTACGACTCAAAAGCTACGTGACGCAGACACCACAAAGCGCGCGGCCTTCAGGGCTGCACGCTGTGTTGTTTTTTTGAGGTGCCGAGAGGGCAGCCTGGGTAAGGCCGCCGGATCTTCAGCGAGTTGTTGCCAGTTCTTGTTGAACGCTGGCGACAGTGCGAGGCCAAGGTTTACCAGCCTGAACCTTCGCTGGCAAGGCCTTGATAGCGGATTCCGCTGCGGTACGGCTGGAGAAGTTGCCGTACGTGATCACGTAGAGAGGCTTGCCGTTGAGTACTTTCTTGAAATAACGGTACTCGCCGCCCTGCTCTTTCACGAACGCCTGGGCGTTGGCTTCAGAGCTGGTGCCGAGGATCTGCACCACGAAGTTACCGGTAGGCTGGCTGCTGTACCAACTGCTGCCGGTAGCGCCGGCCTTGGCCACGGTCACCGGTTTTTCAGCAGGCTTGGCCGCTGGAGCCGGTTTGGCCGCAGGTGCCGGGGCTGCCGGCTTGGCCGCAGGGGCTGGCTTGGCGGTTGCAACCTGGGCCGGCACAGGCGCCGGCTTGGCAGCAGGCTGGCCCGCAGGCACGCCAGCCGGTGGTGCAGTGGTGGTCACGGTCGGTGGCGTGGCGCTGGAGCCTTCAACCGGCACGCCGTCGTCGCCTTCGCTGATACCGCCAGCGGCTTCAGCCAACGGACCACGCATCACAGGCTGGCCGACCATCGGCAAGTTGGTGGGCTGGCCGGAGTTGGCAAATTCAACGTTCGGTGTTGGCTTGCCCAGTGGCAACTGCGCCTGTTCGGTTGGCGCGCCAGCGGTGGTCGGGGCCTTGCTGCGACCTGGAATCAACCAGGCGGCGGCGACAGCGACCACGACAACGGCAGAAATTGCCAATACGTGCTTCTTAGGCATAGTAAACCCCATCTTTGGACGCTTTACCGCGGAGCGGCTGGCAATCATGGCTTCGATCATTGCATCCCGGGCAACCTGGTTGATGGTGCCAGGCCAGCCGTCGGAGCTTTCGTGAATATCAGAGATCTGCGCAGCGGAGAAAAGTTCGATGCCCTGCCCTGCGCCTTCCAGCCGTTGGGCCAGGTATTCGCGGGTTTCTTCTTCTTCGTACGGCTGCAGTTCGATGACGTGGAACAGCTCCTGCTCGCCGCTGATCTGCTCAAGTTCGGCAATCAGCGAAGACTCACCAAACAGGAACACATGCGGGCGGCCTTCAGGCGTACCGGCCGCCAGGGCCAGCAAGGCCTCCAGGGCGGATTCGTCGAGCTGCTCGGCGTCGTCCACCAGCAGGTAGACTTCCTGGCCGGTGAGGCCCAGTTGCACCACTTGCTTGAGGATTGCGTTTGGCTCGGCGGTGGACACGTCCAGGGCCTGGGCCACTTGGCGCAACACGCCCGCCGCATCACCGGCGCCACGGGCGGAAACCACCACGCTCTGTACCGATTGCTTGTTGGTGCTGGCAACCAGCGCCTGGCGCAGCAAGGTCTTGCCGCTGCCCAAGGGGCCTGTGACCACCAGCAACAGCTGGCTGTAGCGCGCCAGATGGTGCAATTGCCCCAGCACCGGCTTGCGTTGCGCAGGGAAAAATTTGAAACCAGGCACCCGTGGAGCAAAAGGGTCATGGCTTAACTGGTAATGGCCGAGGAACGCCTCGTCGGCATGCAAACTAGTCATCGGGATCTTATTAACCTTTAAGCTGGGCCAGGGCGCGGTAATCCGCTCCCAGCGTGGCCTGTAAAATCTCTTTCGGATAATCGTCGGTCACTACCGCTTCGCCCATTCGGCGCAACAGCACCAGTCGCAGTCGACCGTCGATCACTTTCTTGTCTATTGCCATGTGTTCGAGAAAATCTGCCTCGGTCATCTCCTCGGGAGGAATGACCGGCAACCCGGCGCGCTGGAACAGGCGGATCCCGCGATCACGCTCCTGGGCACTGATCCAGCCCAGGCGTTGCGACATCTCAAGTGCCATCACCGTGCCAGCCGCTACGGCCTCTCCATGCAACCACACACCATAGCCCATGTGGGTCTCGATCGCATGGCCGAAGGTGTGGCCGAGGTTCAAGGTGGCACGTACACCAGACTCACGTTCGTCGGCATTCACCACCAGCGCCTTGGCGGCGCAGGAGCGGGAAATCGCTTCGGTCAGCACCACCTGGTCGAGGGCGCGCAGGCCGTCAACGTGCTCTTCAAGCCAGGTCAGGAACGGCTCGTCGCAGATCAGCCCGTATTTGATGACTTCCGCCAGGCCTGCGGACAACTCGCGAGGCGGCAGGGTATTGAGGGTCGCGGTATCGATCAGCACCACATTCGGCTGATAGAACGCGCCAACCATGTTCTTGCCCAGCGGATGGTTGATGCCGGTCTTGCCGCCCACCGACGAATCGACCTGGGACAGCAACGTGGTCGGCACCTGGATAAAGTCGACGCCGCGCTGGTAACAGGCGGCCGCAAAACCGGCCATGTCGCCGATCACACCGCCACCCAGCGCCACCACAGTGGTACGTCGGTCATGACGGGCAGTCAGCAGGCCATCAAAGATCAGTTGCAGGGTTTCCCAGGTCTTGAAGGCCTCGCCGTCGGGCAACACCACCGAGATCACCGAGTACGCCGCCAGGCTGCGGCTCAGACGCTCAAGATACAGCGGCGCGACCGTTTCGTTGGAGATGATCGCCACTTGCCGCCCGGCAATATGCGGTGCGAGCAACTCGGGCTGGTCCAACAAACCTTCGCCAATGTGGATCGGGTAGCTGCGCTCGCCAAGATCGACCTTAAGTGTCTGCATGTGTCCCCGCGTTGAAGATGAAAGCAGGCGTATCGCCCTACATTAACGTTGTCGGCAACGTCGGGATCTGACGCCGCCTGATGGCTCTACGCCACAACTCGGACGGTCATGACGCGCCGCCGAGAATAGCGCATTTCGGCTCTGGCTTTAACGGGGTGGCAACTGCGCCAGGCGCTCAAGAATGTCGAGAACGACCATTCGTGGCGGCCGCTCATCGGTTTCCACCACCAGATCGGCGATTTCCCGATAAAGCGGGTCGCGCAGCGTCAGCAGGTCCCGCAGGGTTTTTGCCGGGTCGGCGGTGCGCAGCAACGGGCGATTGCGATCGCGAGCGGTGCGGCCCACCTGCTGCTCGACAGAGGCATGCAGATAAACCACGCGACCGCCAGCATGCAGCGCCCGGCGGTTCTCATCGCGCATCACCGCGCCGCCGCCGGTGGCCAATACCACGCCATCGCAGCCGCACAGCTCGGCAATCATCGCCTGCTCGCGGTCGCGAAAGCCCAGTTCGCCTTCCTTATCGAAGATCCACGGGATATTGGCGCCCGTGCGCAATTCAATTTCCTTGTCGGAATCTTTGAATGGCAGGCGCAGCTCTTTGGCCAGCAAACGGCCGATGGTGCTTTTTCCAGCCCCCATCGGTCCAACAAGAATCAAATTTCGCACAGAATCAACGACTCACAGCAATCGCCTGGTTATTCATAATACGCGGAGTCAGGAATACCAGCAGCTCGGATTTTTTCTCCGAAACCACATCCCGCCGGAAAAGGCGGCCAAGATACGGCACATCGCCCAAAAATGGCACTTTATCTACCACTTTGCTTTGGGTATTGGAGAAAACCCCGCCAATCACGATGGTCTCGCCATCCTTGACCAGCACCTTGGCGTTGACCTCGTTTTTCTTGATCGGCGGCACGTCGTTGAGCTTATTCAGGTAGTCGGGCTCATCCTTGGTGACCTTGACCTCCATGATCACCCAGCCATCCGGGGTGATTTGCGGGGTCACCTCCAGGGATAGCGAGGCCTCCTTGAATGACACCGAGGTGGCGCCAGTAGAACTGGACTCCTGGTAGGGAATCTCGGTGCCCTTGAGGATTCGCGCAGTTTCCTTGTCGGAGGTGACCACCTTGGGCTGCGAGACAATTTCCCCGTTGCCGGTTTTTTCCATGGCGGTGAGTTCCAGGTCCAGCAGCAGGTTATCGGTGATAAAGGCGACCCCCAGGCCGGCACTGCCGTTGATCGAACCCAGATCGACAAACGGCGAGCTGGGCGCAGTCTCGGGCGGCTCGGCACCTTCTGCCAACGGCGGCCTGATCCCGCCAGCGCTCCAGTTGCCCCGGCTGGCCTGCCCGCCCCAGCGCACGCCAAGGCTTTTGTCGTAATCCACATTGGCCTCGACAATCCGCGCCTCGATCATCACCTGGCGCACCGGAATATCCAGTTGCGCCACGATCCTGCGCAGTTCCTCCAAGCGCTCCTGGGTCTGGTAGGCGATGATGTTGTTGGTGCGATCATCCACCGCCACTGAGCCGCGCTCGTCGGTTGCGCCCTCCAGGCCCACGGCAGACTGGAACAGCTTGGCCAGGTCCGCCGCCTTGGCGTAATTGACTTGCAGCAGCTCGCGACGCAGCGGCGCCAACTCCGTCATTTGCTTGCGCGACTCCAGCACCAGCAACTCGCGAGCGGCCAACTCTTCGGCCGGCGCGACCAGCAACACGTTGGCCGTTATACGCTTGCCCAGCCCCTTGGTTTGCAACACCAGGTCCAGGGCTTGATCCCACGGCACATCCTTGAGCCGCAGGGTGATCGAACCCTGCACATCGTCGCTGGCCACCAGGTTAAGGCCCGCCACGTCGGCAATCTGCTGCAGCACCGCACGCAGTTCGATGTTCTGGAAGTTGAGGGATAGCTTTTCGCCGCTAAACACCAAACGTTCAGTGCTCAGGGGCACATTGCCTGGTGGCGGCAGGTGGATCAGGTCGATTCGATTGGGCACAGCCATGACCATCGGTGCCGTGAACGCTATCCATAGCGCCACACCGAAGGACGAAAAAGTCCTTTTCATTGTTTGTTTCCGTTATGAGTTTACGTTCAGGGCAAGGGTTTGCGAGCGTTCCAGCCAGGCGCCCTGGCCATCAGGGAAGAGCTCGGCGAGTTCGACATGGGAGTCATGAATCGCCGTGATGCGCCCGTGGTCCGGGCCGAGGTAATCGCCGACTGCCAGGCGATGGATAGACGACGCCCCGCGCAACAGGGCGTAGGTCTGGGTACCAAGGGACAAGGTCCCAACCATCTCGAACTGCTCTACGGCGAAGCCTTCGAGAACGCCTCGGGGCCTGGTGAGATCAGGTCCGGCAGCCGGTCGCCCGACGGGCCTCACAAACTGGCCAGAGGGCGGCTGAAACGGATCACGCAGGGAGGCAAAATCGTAGGCAACTGGCTGTTGCGGCCTGGTTTCGGTGGGCGCCTGCGATGACTCCCGCAGATCATCACCCGCCTGGGGGTTGTAGCGATAAGTCTTGGCCACCAGGTTGAGGCGCAACACGGAAGGGTCGACATGATTGAGCGCCAAGTCATGCACCGTGACTATCCGGGGCAGGCCGGCCAAGCCATTGATCAACGCCGCCAGATCGTGAAAGGTCCCGGTAACGCCTATTTGCATGGGCGATTCGATAAACAGGTGTTGAGGTTGGTCATCCAGAAGTTCGATGGCCTCCAGCACCAGGCCATTGGCGGCACTCAGGTGGCTGATGTCCTCAAGCAGGCCAGGCACTTCGGCCTCTGCAGACAGTTGCCGCAACAGGTTGGCGAAGTTGCCTCGCATGGTTTCGAGTTCGCGAGCCTGAGACTCCAGGCCAGACGCCTGGCTGGTTTTCAGCGCAACCTGCCGCTCAAGCGCCACTTCCTGCGCTTCCAGCCGGCGCAATTGTTCACGCGCTCCGCTCAGGTAGAAGGTATTGCCTAAAACCCACAGCACGCAGACAAGCGCGCCACCCAGCAATGCCTTGCCAGGCAGTGGCCAGTTAGCGGCGTTTCGGTAGAGTTGGGCGATGTCGAGTTCCGTCAGCCTGGCCAGGCCTGACGCCCCTCTCATTGGCGCACCTCAGGCGAATCACCATGGCGAACCGTCAGTTGAAAGCCATTATCGTCGCCATCCTGCGCGCCTCGAACCCGCTGAAGCCGGGGCGCCTGCAAGTCGTCGGCAGCCTCGAGATCCCGCATGAACCGAGCAATGTCCTGATTCGATTCGGCGGTGCCGCTGATCGAAACAGAACCACCGTCAACGCTCACTTCACGCAACTGCACACCGTCCGGCACCGCTCGGGCCAACTGGTCCAGCAACTGGGCGCTCGCCGAACGGTCGTCCTGCAAACCCTGCACAACCTTCATCCGCTCCATCAACTGCTGGCGCTGCTCATGCAACCCGTCAATGGCCTTGATCCTGGAGTCCAGCCCGGTAACAGCCTGGCTCATCTGGCTGTTGCGGGCCAATTGCCGATCAATCGCGCGGTCGATCACCTGGTCAGCCAGCCATACGGCGGCCAGCGCCACCGCCGCAGCCGCCAGCAAGAACACCAGGAAATACTTGCGCCGCCGCTCATTCCGTTCTGCGCGCCACGGCAGCAGGTTGATTCGTGTCATCAGTCGAAACTCCTCAGGGCCAACCCGCAGGCCACTCCCATCCCCTGGGCATCCACGGCCCATTGCGCGCCATCGACACGACGGCCCGGCGTGATGCTGCCCGAAGCCTGCCTGCCCGCGCGGTCCAATGCAAATGCTTCGACATCCACGATCCGCGTCGCCAGCCCGGCCAGGGCCAAAACCGCCTCACGGGCCTCCACCTGCTCCTTCAGGCAGGCGACAAGCAGCACGTCGATTCGTTTGGGGTCTCGGGCGGACGGGGCCTGTACCTGAAAGTCGATAGCCACATCCTGCAACGGATACGGAATGTACTGGTCCGCCTCCTCATGGATTCGACGCACCATTTCAGCCTCGGCGAGCCCGGCCTCCATCTCAAGTACACGTGTGATCACCGAAGGCCCGGCCACCGCCACCGCCGCATGCCTGAGCGATGTACGCGCCTGTGCCAGCGCCCGGGAAAGCACCTGCGCGACAACATCAAAGTCCACTACGCTGCTGTCGACCACCGCATGGGCCGGCAGCTGTTGCATGCCATAGGCCCGGACGCTGTAGCCGCTGACTGAAGCCTCCAGCTGCACTACCCTGACGCTGGCGTCATTGATATCCACGCCCAGGACAGCATCGGCTTTTCGCCTGAAAAATCCCTTTCTCATAAAACTCCCCAAAACTTTCCCTGTCTTACGGACTGATTGTTGCCAGGCTTCATGCATTCGGTCGGCTTGTATGAGCGGTGCGAATGACGCCCGAAGCCGAAAAATGCTTTAATGCCCAGCGTTTTTTCCCGCGTTTATCTGCTGGCCGGGTCGATCCACCGCTTGCCGTGCATGCCCCGACGCCTAACCCATTCTTTTCCTTGGAAATCCAAAAGCCTTGATTCGTCTGCTGAAGTTTTTCGGGTACTCCATTGTCGCGATCGTCTGCGGGCTGATGCTCGTGCTCAGCGGGGCTTATCTCTACCTTAGTCCGGGTTTGCCCTCCGTAGAGGCCCTGAGAAGTATCCAGTTGCAGATTCCTTTGCGGGTCTACAGCAGCGATGAAAAACTGATCGCGGAGTTCGGCGAAATGCGCCGCACCCCGATCCGTTTCGCCGACATTCCACCCAACTTCATCAACGCACTGCTGTCGGCTGAAGACGATAATTTCGCCAATCACTACGGCGTAGACCCAAGCAGCCTGGTGCGGGCGGCCACGCAGTTGGTAAAAAGCGGACACATTCAGTCCGGTGGCAGCACCATCACCATGCAGGTGGCGAAGAACTTCTTCCTCACCAGCGAACGCAGCTTTTCCCGCAAGGCCACGGAAATCCTCCTGGCGTTGCAGATCGAACGTCAGCTGACCAAGGACGAAATCCTTGAGCTGTACGTCAACAAGATCTACCTCGGCAACCGTGCCTACGGCATCGAAGCGGCTTCCCAGGTTTACTACGGCAAGTCGATTCGTGACGCCAGCCTGGCGCAGATGGCGATGATTGCCGGCCTGCCAAAAGCCCCTTCGCGCTTCAACCCCCTGGCCAACCCGGCGCGCAGTAAAGAGCGTCGCGACTGGATCCTGGGCCGCATGTACAAGCTGGGCAAGATCGACCAGGCGGCGTACGAAAGTGCCGTGGCCGAGCCGTTGAACGCCAGCTATCACGTGCCGACGCCGGAAGTGAATGCCCCGTATATCGCCGAAATGGCCCGGGCCGAGATGGTCGGCCGTTATGGCAGCGAGGCGTACACCGAAGGTTTCCGCGTAACCACGACTATTCCGAGCAACCTGCAGGAAATCGCCAACAAGTCGGTGCACGACGGCCTCGTCGCCTATGACCAGCGCCACGGCTACCGCGGCCCTGAATCGCGCCTGCCGGGCAAGACCCTGAGCGCCTGGACCGTCGAGCTGGGCAAACAGCGCCCGATCAGCGGCCTTGAGCCCGCCATCGTCACCCAGGTGAAGAAAGATGGCGTGCAGGTGCTGACCCGCACCGGCGAAGACCATGTGTCGTGGGACAGCATGAAATGGGCTCGCCCGTTCCTGAACACCAACAGCATGGGCCCGATGCCCAAGCAGCCGTCGGACGTGGCGCAGGTCGGTGACCTGATCCGCGTACAACGCCAGAAAGACGACAGCCTGAAATTCAGCCAGGTGCCCGTGGCCCAAGGCGCACTGGTGTCGCTTGACCCGCAGAACGGCGCGATCCGCGCCCTGGTCGGCGGCTTCGCCTTCGAGCAGAGCAACTACAACCGCGCCACCCAGGCCAAGCGCCAGCCGGGCTCCAGCTTCAAGCCGTTCATCTACAGCGCCGCCCTGGACAACGGCTACACCGCCGCCAGCCTGGTCAACGATGCACCGATCGTGTTTGTCGACGAGTACCTGGACAAGGTCTGGCGTCCGAAGAACGACACCAACACCTTCCTCGGCCCGATCCGCGTGCGTGAGGCGCTGTACAAGTCGCGCAACCTGGTGTCGATCCGCCTGCTGCAGGCGATGGGCGTAGGCAAGACCATCGACTACATCACCCGCTTCGGCTTCAATAAATCGGACCTGCCGCCCAACCTGTCCCTGGCCCTGGGTACCGCCACGCTGACGCCGATGGAAATCGCCACCGGCTGGAGCACCTTTGCCAACGGCGGCTACAAGATCACGCCGTACCTGATCGACAAGATCGAAAGCCGCAGCGGCGAAACCCTGTTCACCGCCAACCCGCCGCGGGTACCGGGCGATGTGGTCAATGGCGTTGCAGCCACTGACGGTCAGGCAGCACCGACCAACGGCGGCATTACCATCGAGCCGACACCAGGCGAAGCCCCGGCAGCCGGCGCACCTGCCGCGCCACAAGCGCCGGCCGTGGCCGAGCGAGTGGTGGATGGCCGTACCACCTACATCCTCAACAGCATCCTGGAAGACGTGATCAAGAAGGGTACCGGCCGCCGCGCGCTGGCCCTGGGCCGCGCTGACATCGCCGGTAAAACCGGTACCACCAACGAATCCAAGGATGCGTGGTTCTCGGGCTACAACGCCGACTACGTGACCACCGTATGGACCGGTTACGACCAGCCGGAAAGCCTTGGGCGCCGGGAGTTCGGCGGCACCGTCGCGCTGCCGATCTGGATGAGCTACATGGGTGCCGCGCTCAAGGATATGCCGCTGCATACCCAGCCTGAGCCGGAAGGCATCCTCAGCCTGCGGATCGATCCGGTCAGCGGTCGTGCGGCAGCGCCGAGCACGCCGAATGCGTACTTCGAACTGTTCAAGAGCGAAGACACGCCGCCATCGGTCAACGAGCTGGGCAACGGTGTTGCACCGGGCAGCCCGCTGCCAGCGGACGAGGCGGCGCCGATCGATTTGTTCTAACGCAAATCCCCTGTGGGAGCGGGCTTGCTCGCGATAGCGGCGGGTCAATGACAGGTGTATTGACTGTCCTGCCCCCATCGCGGGCAAGCCCGGCTCCCACAGGGACGATGCAACACTCGGAACAATGTTTTAACCAGCCACAAAAAAAGCCCCGACTCGCAAGAGCCGGGGCTTTTTGTTGGTGCGCTACAACGGCTTAGCCGTTGAACACATCATCCACGCTTTGCAGCGGGTAGTGCTTCGGATACGGCAAGGTGGCCACACCGGTCTCGATCGCGGCTTTGGCCACGGCATCGGAGATCAGGGTGATCAGGCGCTTGTCCATTGGTTTCGGGATGATGTACTCACGACCGAATTCCAGCTTGATGCCGCCGTAGGCGTCGCACACTTCCTGAGGCACCGGCAGCTTGGCCAGTTCGCGCAGGGCGTTGGCGGCAGCCACTTTCATTTCTTCGTTGATGCGCTTGGCGCGAACGTCCAGGGCACCACGGAAGATGAACGGGAAGCCCAGTACGTTGTTGACCTGGTTCGGGTAGTCCGAACGGCCGGTGGCCATGATCACGTCGTTACGGGTGGCGTGGGCCAGTTCCGGGGAGATCTCCGGGTCCGGGTTGGAGCATGCGAACACGATCGGGTTGGCCGCCATGGACTTGAGGCCTTCGGCGCTCAGCAGGTTCGGGCCGGACAGGCCAACGAACACGTCTGCACCGTCGAGGGCGTCAGCCAGGGTACGCTTGGAGGACGGATGCGCGAACATCGCCTTGTACTGGTTCAGGTCGGTACGCTCGGACTGCACAACGCCCTTGCTGTCGACCATGTAGATGTTTTCCAGCTTGGCACCCATGCTCACCAGCAACTTCATGCAGGAGATGGCCGCAGCGCCGGCGCCCAGGCAAACGATCTTGGCTTCGCCGAGGGTTTTGCCAGCGATTTCCAGGGCGTTGATCATGCCGGCCGCAGTAACGATTGCGGTGCCGTGCTGGTCATCGTGGAAAACCGGGATGTCGCACTGTTCGATCAGGGCCTTTTCGATCTCGAAGCACTCAGGTGCCTTGATGTCTTCCAGGTTGATGCCACCGAAGGTGATGGAGATGCGCTTTACGGTGTCGATGAAAGCCTGTGGGCTTTCGGAATCGACTTCGATGTCGAATACGTCAATGCCGGCGAAGCGCTTGAACAGCACGCCTTTACCTTCCATGACTGGCTTGGAAGCCAATGGGCCGAGGTTACCCAGGCCGAGGATCGCGGTGCCATCAGAGATCACTGCAACCAGGTTGCCTTTGCCGGTGTACTTGTAAGCCAGTTCAGGATCGCGGGCGATTTCACGTACGGGCTCGGCAACGCCAGGGCTGTAGGCCAGCGACAGGTCGCGGGCGGTGGCAGTGGCTTTGGTGAGCTCTACACTCAGCTTTCCTGGACGAGGATGGGCATGATATTCGAGAGCGGCAGTTTTCAAATCAGACATATCGGCATTCCGCTTTTACTGTTGGTCGACGGACCGCCGAGGATACTCGTGTCGCAAAGCCCCTACAAGACTGGGCAGTCACAGGTGTCAAGGGCCCTGCCCTACGACTTTTGGCCAAGAGCCACGGGATACAAGGGCTTAACTGTTCACAATCGTACGAAAAAATGTCTACAATTTTTTTCTTATGGTGCCGGTTGAAGCATGCCGGGATCGGTCAGTGGCAACAGCCAGCGTGCCTGGCCATTTTTCAGGCCGCCGCGTCGCGAGCGGTCCAGCACCCAGCCGCGGGCTTCGATGGACTGGCCCTGCAAACCCTTTAACAGCGAACTGTCGAACCGGTCCACCAGATTGGGTGCAATGCGTAATACCAGTGAATCCTGCAACTCAATCCAGATTCCACCCCGATTGCGCTCGATTTTGCTGACCCGGCCGCCGATTACGGCAAAGCCCGAGCGCTGGATTTTCGCCGCTTCTACCACCGGTGACTGGCGCCACAAGCCCAGCCGGGCCTGACGCGCGCTGCGTTCGGCGGCCTGCTGACAGGCAACCAACTCCACATTCGGTGCGACCGCCACCTGGAAGCCGAGGCCTTCGGCCAGCAACTGCGCCTCCAGATTCGCGCCGTTGGCGCCGTAGAGATGCGCCAGGGTGCGCCCGTAACGGTCCTTGCTCTCCCGGCCCGGCACCACGCCCACTCGCCCACCGCTCGCATCCACCAGGCTTTGCAGGCGCTCGCGGGCGGCCACGGCGAAGGGTTCGTCAGTGCGGCCCTGCTTGCCGGTTTCCGGGGCGTTGACGCCGATCATGCGCACGCTGCGGCCGTCCTTCAGGCGCACGGTGTCGCCATCCACCACCCGCTGCACGTCGAACGTGGCAAGAGACGAGGGCGCAGGGCAGAACACGTCGGCCTGGGCGGGCGCCAGCCAAATCGCAGACACAAAAAAGGCGCCCGCAAGGGACGCCTTTTTCATCAGCGAGGACAAGCCATACAGGCCATCCAAGCGAACCAGCCTTACTCGGCTTTAGGAGCAGCTTTAGCGCCGAAAGCACCGAAGCGGGTCTTGAAGCGATCAACACGGCCGCCAACATCCAGAGTCTTCTGCTTGCCGGTGTAGAACGGGTGGCACTCGTTGCACACGTCGATTGGCAGAGCTTTGCCGAAAGTCGAACGGGTTTCGAACTTGTTACCGCAGCTGCAGGTAACGTCGATGGCAACATAGTTTGGATGGATATCGGCTTTCATGGTGTATTCCTCAGGCTAGCGTGCCGCCAATCAACACTATTGTTGAATACCGCACGTAATTAGGCCGCGGATTCTACCAGACCTTTTTAAACGCGCAAGAAGCACTACGGCCCCTTTCATCAGAAAAGCGCGGCATACCAAGGCCCTGTGGGAGCCGGGCTTGCCCGCGATGCAGGCGCGGTGGTCTCTCAGGTACACCGTGCCGACACTATCGCGGGCAAGCCCGGCTCCCACATCCACCGCTGGTCTGCTAGGCTCGCGCCCTTCTTCGCCGCCCGTCATATGAGAACCCCCGCGTGCCCGACGCCATTTTGCGCCTCGCCCTGCCCTCGCCCCTGCGCCGCCTGTTCGATTACCGGGCACCTGCCGGCGTATTGCGGTCGCAGTTGCAGCCGGGCATGCGCGTACGGGTGCCGTTTGGCCGCCGGGAGATGATCGGCATCCTGGTAGAGGTCGCCGATCACAGCGAAGTGCCCGCCGAGAAGCTCAAGCCCGCCGTGGCCATCCTCGACACCACGCCCCCGCTGCCGCCCGCGCTGTTCAAGCTGTGCCTGTGGACCTCGCAGTATTACCAGCACAGCCTCGGCGACACCTTGAGCTGGGCGCTGCCGGTGCTGTTGCGCCAGGGCGAACTGGCCGAGGCGCGCCAGGAGCGTTTCTGGTCGATGGTGCCGGGCGCGCGCATGGACGACCCGCGCATCGCCCGCGCCCCGCGCCAGCGTGAAGCCCTGGCCACATTGGCCCAGCATCCCCACGGCGTCGCCCATCAGCTGCTAAGCAAGCTGATGCTGAGCAAGGACAGCCTGGACTTGCTGCTGGCCAAAGGCTTGGTGCAGGTAGAAATCCGCAAGCACGCACCCGGCGAGCGCCACGAACACTGGCTGGCCCAACCGGAACTGCCGCTCAACCCCGAACAACGCGCGGCCTACGAGGCGATTCGCGCCGGTTTCGACAGCTTCCACGCGTTCCTGCTGGCGGGCGTCACCGGCAGCGGCAAGACCGAAGTCTATTTGCAGTTGATCCGCGAAACCCTCGAAGCCGGCAAACAGGCACTGGTGCTGATCCCCGAGATCAACCTCGGCCCGCAAACCCTGGCGCGTTTCGAACAGCGTTTCAACGCGCGCATCGCCCTGGTGCACTCGGCGGTCAACGACCGCGAGCGCCTGGAATCCTGGCTCGCCGCCCGGGATGGCGAGGCCGACATTATTATTGGAACGCGCTCGGCGCTGTTCACCCCGATGAAAAATCCCGGGCTGATCATCATCGACGAAGAACACGACGGCTCCTATAAACAGCAGGAAGGCCTGCGTTACCACGCCCGCGACCTCGCGCTGGTGCGCGCCCGCCAGGAAAACATCCCGATTGTGCTGGGTTCGGCCACGCCGTCCCTGGAAAGCCTGCACAACGCCTACACCGGGCGCTATGGCCTGCTGCGCCTCAATGAGCGTGCCGGCGGTGCCAAGCAGCCACGCTTCCTGCGCCTGGATGTGAAAAGTCGTCCACTGGACAGCGGCATTTCCGGGCCAATGCAACAAGCCATCGGCCAGACCCTCGCCGCAGGCCAGCAAGTGCTGGTGTTCCTCAACCGTCGGGGTTTTGCGCCGACGCTGCTGTGCCATGACTGCGGCTGGATGTCCGAGTGCAAGCGCTGCGATGCGCGAATGACCGTGCACCAGCGCTCCGGCGAGCTGCGCTGTCATCACTGTGGGCATGTGGAACGGGTGCCGCGCCACTGCCCGCAGTGCGGCAAAGTCGACTTGCGGCCGGTGGGCGCCGGCACCGAGCGCGCCGAGGAAAGGCTGGGCATTCTGTTTCCGGATTACCCGGTGCTGCGGGTCGACCGTGACAGTACCTCGCGCAAGGACGCGATGAATCAGCTGTTTGCCACCATCCAAAAAGGCCAGCCGTG
This sequence comes from Pseudomonas sp. Z18(2022), assembly GCF_036346535.1. Classification (NCBI taxonomy): domain Bacteria; kingdom Pseudomonadati; phylum Pseudomonadota; class Gammaproteobacteria; order Pseudomonadales; family Pseudomonadaceae; genus Pseudomonas; species Pseudomonas sp. Z18(2022). The sequence continues at coordinate 320,185 of NZ_JAOTOA010000002.1, read as the reverse complement.
CATTCTGGTGGGCACGCAGATGCTTGCCAAAGGACATCACTTCCCACGGGTGACCCTGGTGTCGATCCTGGATGCCGACGGCGGGTTGTTCTCCGGGGATTTCCGCGCCAGCGAGCGCATGGCGCAGCTGATCGTGCAGGTCGCAGGCCGTGCCGGGCGGGCCGAAGAGCCGGGCAAGGTGATCATCCAGACGCACCTGGCCGACCATCCGTTGCTGATTCAACTGACAGAACAAGGCTACTTTGCCTTCGCCGAACAAGCCCTGAGCGAACGCCGCTCCGCCGGTTTGCCGCCGTTTGCGCACCTGGCGCTGCTGCGGGCCGAGGCGCACAAGCCGGGCCAGGCCGAAGGTTTCCTGGATGAAGCGTGCAGCGAGGCTGAACGTTTGCTGGGGGAACTGGGTCTGACCGGCATCGAATTGCTCGGCCCGGTACCCGCACCAATGGAGCGCCGCGCCGGGCGTTACCGCGCCCAGCTACTCTTGCAAGCCAGTGCCCGCGCCCCGCTGCATCGTTTATTAAGCAGCTGGTTACTTGCCCTGGAGCAAATGCCCAGCGGTCGCCAGGTGAGATGGTCGCTGGACGTAGACCCGGTAGATTTGTACTAAACCCCTGTGGCGAGGGAGCTTGCTCCCGCTGGGCTGCGTAGCAGCCCCAAAAAAGCCGGGAGCGCTACGCACTCCAGCGGGAGCAAGCTCCCTCGCCACAGCAAGCTCCCTCACCACAGGTTAATCGTCCGTCAAGGTCCAGCGAAGGTTGGCAAGCCCGCCCTCGCCACGGATAATGCCCAGTTTTTCCACCTGCGCATCGCGCGCCACCGCTTGCGGTCGAAAGAGAACACGATGAAAGACACCATTCGCCAGCTGATCCAACAAGCCCTCACCCAACTCGTCAACGAAGGTGTGTTGCCTGAAGGCCTGACGCCGGCGATCCAGGTGGAAAATACCCGCGACAAGACCCACGGCGACTTCGCCAGCAACATCGCGATGATGCTGGCCAAGCCCGCCGGCCTGAAGCCGCGCGACCTGGCGGAAAAAATCATCGCCGCGCTGCCGGCCGACCCGCAGGTCACCAAGGCGGAAATCGCCGGCCCCGGCTTTATCAACTTCTTCCAGAACACCCAGGCCCTGGCTTCGCGCCTGGACGCGGCCCTGGCCGACGCCAAAATCGGCGTGCGCAAGGCCGGCCCGGCACAGCGCGTGGCAATCGACCTGTCGGCACCGAACCTGGCCAAAGAGATGCACGTGGGCCACCTGCGCTCCACCATCATCGGCGACGGCGTGGCGCGGGTCCTGGAGTTCCTCGGCGACGACGTGATCCGCCAGAACCACGTGGGCGACTGGGGCACCCAGTTCGGCATGTTGATGGCCTATCTGCAGGAAAACCCGATTACCAGCAATGAGCTGTCGGACCTGGAGAACTTCTACCGCGCCGCCAAGAAGCGTTTCGACGAATCCGAAGAATTCGCCGACCGCGCCCGTGGCCTGGTGGTCAAGCTGCAAGCCGGCGATGCCGAATGCCTGGAGCTGTGGAGCCGCTTCCGCGAGATCTCGCTGTCCCACTGCCAGGAAATCTACGAGCTGCTCAACGTCAAACTGACGATGGCCGACGTGATGGGCGAAAGCGCCTACAACGACGACCTGATCAACGTGGTCAACGACCTCAAGACCAAGGGCCTGCTGGTTGAGAGCAACGGCGCCCAGTGCGTGTTCCTCGAAGAATTCAAGACCGCCGACGGCGACCCGCTGCCGGTGATCATCGTCAAGGCCGATGGCGGCTACCTGTACGCCACCACCGACCTGGCCGCCGTGCGCTACCGCAGCGGCGTGCTGAAAGCCGACCGCGCCCTGTACTTCGTTGACCAGCGCCAGGCCCTGCACTTCCAGCAAGTGTTCGAAGTGGCGCGCCGCGCCGGTTTCGTGACCCACCCGATGCAGATGGAGCACATGGGCTTCGGCACCATGAACGGCGCCGATGGCCGCCCGTTCAAGACCCGTGACGGCGGCACCGTGAAGCTGATCGACCTGCTGAACGAAGCCCAGGACCGCGCCTACAACCTGGTGAAGGAAAAGAACCCGGAGCTGGCCGAAGCTGACCTGCGCAACATCGCCCGCGTGGTGGGGATTGGCGCGGTGAAATACGCCGACCTGTCCAAGCACCGCACCAGCGACTACAGCTTCAACTTCGAACTGATGCTCAACTTCGAAGGCAACACCGCCCCGTACCTGCTGTATGCCTACACCCGGGTCGCCGGCGTGTTCCGCAAGCTGGGCAAGGACTTCAGCGAAGTCGAAGGCCAGATCAACCTTGAGGCGCCGCACGAGCAGGAACTGGCCGCCAAGCTGGCGCAATTCGGCGAAGTGCTGAACAGCGTCGGTGAAAAAGGCACGCCGCATATCCTCTGCACCTATTTGTACGAAGTCGCCGGTTTGTTCTCCAGCTTCTACGAGAACTGCCCGATCCTGACCGCAGACGACGAAGCCCAAAAGCAGAGCCGCCTGCGCCTCGCCGCACTGGCAGGACGGACCCTCAAGCAAGGCCTGGAGCTGTTGGGCCTGGAAACTCTGGAGCGTATGTAAGTTGGCTGCCAAGAAAAAACCTGCACCCAAGCGCGGCGCCAGCCGCTACCAGGCACCGGCGAAGAAACCTATCCCGGGCTGGATGTGGCTGGCGATCGGCCTGACAGTCGGCGCCTTTGTGGTGTTCCTGATGAAACTGGACCCGGGCAAGGGCGATGACGTCAAACGGGTCAAGCAAGAGCAGCAGAAGGCTACGAAAATGGCCGAGGCGAACAAAACGCCACCTAGCCCGACTGCGCCCGTGAAGCCGAAGTACGACTTCTACACGCTGCTGCCGGAATCGGAAGTGATCGTGCCGCCGGACGCCGTGCCGGAGAAAACCTTGCCGACGCCGCAGCCTGTGCCGACCACACCGGTTACCCCGGCGGAAGCGGCGAAAATCGACACCGCACGGGCCCAGGCTGCACTGGCCGGGATTACCCCGCCGCCACCGCCGCCGGTTGCCACGACTAAAGCGGCGCCGGTGACCAAGTTCTTCCTGCAGGCGGGCTCGTTCCCGAAACAGGCGGATGCGGACCGCGTGCGGGCGCAGATTATTCTGCTGGGGCAGGCGGTGACGGTGGAGTCCGGGACGGTTAAGGATGCGACCTGGTATCGCGTGCTGGTAGGGCCGTTCAGCAACCGTGAACAGCTGACCGTGGCGCAGAAACAACTGGCGGGCGCAGGGTTTAGCAACCTGTTGTTACAACAACGCCAAAGCCGCTGATTGCGCCTCGCCGAAACCCTGCAGGAGCCGGCTTGCCGGCGATGAGGCCTCTGAATTGTGTGTGATTCTTGAGGCCGCCATCGCTGGCAAGCCAGCTCCTACAGGACTCGCACCACTCGTCCGCCCTCCCGTCCTACAGTTGAAATCCCCCCCGCCACCCCCATATGAGTTCCATCAGGGCATTTTCGCCCCGCAGCGTGGAGACTCTCCCCTTGACCACCATCGTTTCAGTTCGCCGCCACGGCAAAGTCGTCATGGGCGGCGACGGCCAGGTTTCACTTGGCAATACCGTGATGAAAGGCAACGCGAAAAAAGTCCGTCGCCTGTACCACGGCCAGGTCCTCGCCGGTTTCGCTGGCGCCACCGCTGACGCCTTTACCCTGTTCGAGCGCTTTGAAGGCCAACTTGAGAAGCACCAGGGCCACTTGGTCCGTGCCGCCGTCGAGCTCGCCAAAGAATGGCGCACCGACCGCTCCCTCAGCCGCCTGGAAGCCATGCTGGCCGTCGCCAACAAAGACGCGTCCCTGATCATCACCGGCAACGGCGACGTGGTTGAACCCGAAGAAGGCCTGATCGCCATGGGTTCCGGCGGCGGCTATGCCCAGGCCGCAGCCAGCGCACTGCTGAAGAAAACCGACCTGTCGGCCAAGGAAATCGTCGAGACTGCCCTGGGTATCGCCGGCGACATCTGTGTCTTCACCAACCACAACTTCACCATTGAGGAGCAGGACCTCGCCGAATAAGCCCCAGGCTTATTCCCGCTTGAGGACCGCCAATTACTATGTCCATGACTCCCCGCGAAATCGTCCATGAACTCAATCGCCATATCATCGGCCAGGACGATGCCAAGCGCGCCGTTGCCATCGCCCTGCGTAACCGCTGGCGCCGGATGCAACTGCCCGAAGAATTGCGCGTTGAAGTAACCCCCAAGAACATCCTGATGATCGGCCCGACCGGTGTCGGTAAAACCGAGATCGCCCGACGCCTGGCCAAGCTGGCCAACGCGCCGTTCATCAAGGTCGAAGCCACCAAGTTCACCGAAGTGGGCTACGTAGGCCGTGACGTCGAGTCGATCATTCGTGACCTGGCCGACGCGGCGCTGAAACTGCTGCGCGAACAGGAAATGACCAAGGTCAGTCATCGCGCCGAAGACGCCGCCGAAGAGCGCATCCTCGACGCCCTGCTGCCACCGGCACGCATGGGCTTCAACGAAGACGCCGCGCCGAGCTCGGATTCCAACACCCGCCAGCTGTTCCGCAAGCGCCTGCGTGAAGGCCAACTGGACGACAAGGAAATCGAGATCGAAGTCGCCGAAGTGTCCGGCGTCGACATCTCCGCACCGCCTGGCATGGAAGAAATGACCAGCCAGTTGCAGAACCTGTTCGCCAACATGGGCAAGGGCAAGAAGAAAAGCCGCAAGCTCAAGGTCAAGGACGCGCTGAAACTGGTGCGCGACGAAGAGGCCGGGCGCCTGGTCAATGAGGAAGAACTCAAGGCCAAGGCCCTGGAAGCGGTCGAGCAGCACGGCATCGTGTTTATCGACGAGATCGACAAGGTCGCCAAGCGCGGCAATTCCGGCGGTGTGGACGTCTCTCGCGAAGGCGTACAGCGCGACCTGCTGCCGCTGATCGAAGGCTGCACCGTCAACACCAAGCTGGGCATGGTCAAGACTGACCACATCCTGTTTATCGCCTCCGGTGCGTTCCACCTGAGCAAGCCAAGCGACCTGGTGCCGGAACTGCAAGGCCGTCTGCCGATTCGGGTGGAGCTGAAAGCGCTGACGCCGGGCGATTTCGAACGCATCCTCAGCGAGCCGCATGCGTCGCTGACCGAGCAATACCGCGAGCTGTTGAAAACCGAAGGCCTGGGGATAGAGTTCCTGCCGGATGGTATCAAGCGTCTGGCGGAGATTGCCTGGCAGGTCAACGAGAAGACCGAGAACATCGGTGCCCGCCGCCTGCACACCCTGCTTGAGCGCCTGCTGGAGGAAGTGTCCTTCAGTGCTGGCGACATGGCGGGCGCGCAGAATGGTGTGGCGATCAAGATCGACGCCGACTACGTCAACAGCCACCTGGGCGAATTGGCGCAGAACGAAGATCTGTCTCGTTATATCCTGTAGGTCATGTGAACCCCCTGCAGGAGCCCGGCTTGCCGGCGATGGCGATTTCAAGGTCGCCATCGCCGGCAAGCCGGGCTCCTACATGATCTGCTCGGATCCCGTCATGACCAAACTGCCTACTGCCATCAACCTGCACAAAGCCTCCAAGACCCTGGGCCTCACCTACGGCCCCGATGAGGTCTATCGGTTGCCCGCCGAATTCCTGCGGGTGCACTCCCCCTCCGCCGAAGTCCAGGGCCACGGCAAACCGATCCTGCAATTCGGCAAGCTCAATGTCGGCTTGACCAAGATCGAACCCGCCGGCCAATACGCACTGAAATTGACCTTCGATGACGGTCATGACAGCGGATTGTTCACCTGGGACTACCTCTATCAACTTGCCGTGCGTCAGGACGCGCTGTGGGCGGATTATCTTGCCGAGCTGAAAGCCGCCGGAAAAACCCGCGACCCGAGCCAGTCGGTCGTGCGGCTGATGCTCTAGCTCAGGCCTTTTGCTCATTAGTGGGCATTTTCTAATTCCATCTGCTTGAATGCCCCTCTGTCGTGGCCAACGATTGGCCCGCTTGCGAAAAAAATTAAACTCGGGTAACCAATGGAACTGGCAAGTTCCCTGCATTTGACGATGCGGTATTAACGGTCACCCGAGCAGTAGTACCAGGCTGTGCTGTGTGGCAAGTAGTGGTACACAGCGGTACCCGGTACTCGTCTGTCGGACAATGGAGCGTCGTAGATGAGTAACAAGAACAACGATGACTTGAAACGCCAGGCCTCGGAAAACACCCTGGGGCTGAACCCGATCATCGCGTTACGGAAAAAGGATTTACTGGCATCCGCTCGGATGGTGCTGACCCAGGCCATCAAACAACCGTTGCACAGCGTCAAGCACGTCGCGCATTTTGGCGTCGAATTGAAGAACGTGGTGTTCGGCAAATCACAGCTGACACCCGAGGCCGACGACCGCCGTTTCAACGACCCGGCGTGGACCCAGAACCCGCTCTACAAACGTTACCTGCAAACCTACCTGGCGTGGCGCAAGGAGCTGCACGACTGGATCGGTGAAAGCAACCTGTCGGAACACGACATCAGCCGCGGCCACTTCGTCATCAACCTGATGACCGAAGCCATGGCGCCCACCAACAGCGCGGCCAACCCGGCGGCAGTCAAACGCTTCTTCGAAACCGGCGGCAAGAGCCTGCTGGATGGCCTGTCGCATCTCGCCAAAGACATGGTGCACAACGGCGGCATGCCGAGCCAGGTCAATATGGGCGCCTTTGAAGTGGGCAAGAGCCTGGGCACCACCGAAGGCTCGGTGGTGTTTCGCAACGATGTGCTGGAGCTGATCCAGTACAAGCCGGTCACCGAACAGGTGCATGAGCGCCCGCTGCTGGTGGTGCCGCCGCAGATCAACAAGTTCTATGTGTTCGACCTGTGCCCGGACAAGAGCCTGGCGCGCTTCTGCCTGCGCAATCACCAGCAGACGTTTATCGTCAGCTGGCGCAACCCCACCAAGGCCCAGCGTGAATGGGGCCTGTCGACTTACATCGAGGCGCTGAAAGAAGCGGTCGATGTGGTGAGCGCAATCACCGGCAGCAAAGACATCAACATGCTCGGCGCCTGCTCCGGCGGTATCACCTGCACCGCCCTGCTGGGCCACTACGCGGCGCTGGGGGAGAAGAAGGTCAACGCCCTGACTCTGCTGGTGAGCGTGCTGGACACCACCCTGGACACCCAGGTAGCGCTGTTCGTCGACGAGCAGACCCTGGAAGCGGCCAAGCGCCATTCCTACCAGGCCGGCGTGCTGGAAGGCCGCGACATGGCCAAGGTATTTGCCTGGATGCGCCCCAATGACCTGATCTGGAATTACTGGGTCAACAATTACCTGCTGGGCAACGAGCCGCCGGTGTTCGACATCCTGTTCTGGAACAACGACACCACCCGCTTGCCGGCCGCATTCCATGGCGACCTGATCGAACTGTTCAAGAACAACCCGCTGGTGCGCGCCAATGCCCTGGAGGTATGCGGCACGCCGATCGACCTGAAACAGGTCACCGCCGATATCTATTCCCTGGCCGGCACCAACGACCACATCACACCGTGGCAGTCCTGCTACAAATCGGCGCAGCTGTTTGGTGGCAAGGTGGAGTTCGTGCTGTCCAGCAGCGGGCATATCCAGAGCATTTTGAACCCGCCGGGCAACCCCAAGTCGCGCTACCAGACCAGCGATACGATGCCGGGCAAGGCCCTCGACTGGCAGGAGAACGCCACCAAGCACACCGATTCGTGGTGGCTGCACTGGCAGGCGTGGCAGGCGGAGCGGTCGGGCAAGCTGAAGAAAGCGCCGACAGCACTGGGCAATAAAGCGTACGCAGCGGCTGAAGCGGCGCCGGGCACTTACGTACACGAAAGGTAGGCTGGAACGGGATCAACTGTGGGAGCTGGCTTGCCTGCGATGGCATCAACTCGGTGTGCCAGATACACCGCGGCGTCTGCATCGCAGGCAAGCCAGCTCCCACACTGACCGTTTTCCGGCAGGGAAATAGCGCCATTTCACAGGGTACGAGCATGCCGCAACCGTTCATCTTCCGTACCATCGACCTGGATGGCCAAGCCATCCGCACGGCGGTACGCCCGGGCAAGCCTCACTTGACGCCGCTGCTGATTTTCAACGGCATCGGCGCCAACCTTGAGCTGGTGTTTCCGTTCGTCCAGGCCCTGGACCCGGACCTGGAAGTGATTGCCTTTGATGTGCCGGGAGTCGGCGGCTCGTCGACCCCCAGCCGGCCTTACCGCTTCCCTGGCCTGGCCAAACTCACCGCACGCATGCTCGATTACCTGGACTATGGCCAGGTCAACGCCGTGGGGGTTTCCTGGGGCGGGGCACTGGCGCAGCAGTTTGCCTATGACTACCCGGAGCGCTGCAAGAAGCTGATCCTGGCCGCCACCGCCGCCGGTGCCTTCATGGTGCCGGGCAAACCCAAAGTCTTGTGGCTGATGGCCAGCCCGCGGCGTTATATCCAGCCGTCCCACGTGGTGCGCATTGCGCCGATGATCTACGGCGGCTCATTCCGTCGGGATTCGAAACTGGCCGCCGAACACGCCAGCAAAGTGCGCTCGGCGGGCAAGCTGGGCTACTACTGGCAACTGTTCGCCGGGCTTGGCTGGACCAGCATCCACTGGCTGCACAAGATCAAGCAGCCGACCCTGGTACTGGCCGGCGATGACGACCCGCTGATCCCGCTGGTCAACATGCGCATGCTGGCCTGGCGCATTCCCAACGCCCAACTGCACATCATCGACGACGGTCATCTGTTCCTGATTACCCGGGCCGAGGCGGTGGCGCCGATCATCATGAAGTTTCTCCAGGAGGAACGCCTGCGGGCGGTGATTCACCCGCAACCCGCGCTTTAGACGGTGGCGGTCAGGACGACCGCACCGCGCAACTTGGCCAGAACCGACTATGGTTCTGAATTGGCGTGCTTGTTGATGGCTTGACGAAGGAGTGTTGGCGCATGCGAGAAAGACCCGTATCGAACCCGGTGCCCACACCCGCCGCGTTCATCAATATTGAAAGTGCGATCACCGGCCTGCGCGGCCGGGATCTGCTGTCGACCCTGCGCAGCGTCGCCGCACACGGCCTGCGCAACCCGGTGCACACCGCCCGTCACGCCCTGAAGCTGGGCGGGCAATTGGGCCGCGTGTTGCTGGGGGAAACGGTGCACGAGCCGAACCCGGCGGACAGCCGCTTCGCCGACCCCACCTGGCAGCTCAACCCGTTTTACCGGCGCAGCCTGCAAGCCTACTTGAGCTGGCAAAAACAAACCCGTCACTGGATCGACGACAGCAACCTCAGCGCCGACGACCGGGCGCGGGCGCACTTTGCCTTTGCCCTGCTCAACGACGCCGTGTCGCCGTCCAACACGTTGCTCAACCCGCTGGCGATCAAGGAGCTGCTCAACTCCGGCGGCAACAGTGTGGTGCGTGGCGTCAGCAACCTGTTCGACGACCTGCTGCACAATAACGGCCTGCCACGCCAGGTCACCAAACAGGCCTTCGAAGTCGGCAAAACCGTCGCCACCACCCCCGGCTCGGTGGTGTTTCGCAATGAGCTGCTGGAGCTGATCCAGTACAAGCCCATGAGCGAAAAACAGTACGCCAAGCCGCTGCTGGTGGTGCCGCCGCAAATCAACAAGTACTACATTTTCGACCTGAGCCCGAACAACAGCTTCGTCCAGTTCGCCCTGAAAAATGGCCTGCAGGTGTTCATGGTCAGCTGGCGCAACCCGGATGTGCGGCATCGGGAATGGGGCCTCTCCACCTACGTCGCCGCCCTGGAAGAAGCGCTGAACGTGTGCCGCGCAATCACCGGTGCCCGCGAGGTCAACCTGATGGGCGCCTGTGCCGGAGGCTTGACCATCGCCGCACTGCAAGGCCATCTGCAGGCCAAGCGCCAGTTACGCCGCATCTCCAGCGCCAGCTACCTGGTGAGCCTGCTGGACAGCCAGATAGATAGCCCGGCCACACTGTTCGCTGACGAACAGACCCTGGAAGCCGCCAAGCGCCGCTCTTACCAACAAGGCGTGCTCGACGGCCGGGACATGGCCAAGGTGTTCGCCTGGATGCGCCCCAATGACCTGATCTGGAATTACTGGATCAACAACTACCTGCTGGGCAAGGAGCCGCCGGCGTTCGACATCCTGTACTGGAACAACGACAACACCCGCCTGCCCGCCGCGCTGCATGGCGACTTGCTGGACTTCTTCAAGCACAACCCGCTGAGCCATCCCGGTGGCCTGGAAGTCTGCGGCACACCCGTCGACTTGCAGAAGGTCACGGTGGACAGCTTCAGCGTGGGCGGGATCAACGATCACATCACGCCGTGGGACGCGGTGTACCGCTCCACCCAACTGTTGGGTGGGGACAAGCGCTTCATTCTGTCCAACAGCGGGCATATCCAGAGCATCCTCAACCCGCCGGGCAACCCCAAGGCCAACTACGTCGAGAACCTCAAGCTGAGCAGCGACCCGCGCGCCTGGTACTACGACGCCGATCATGTCGAAGGCAGCTGGTGGCCCAATTGGCTGGCATGGATCCAGCAGCGCTCCGGCGTGCAGCGCGAAACCCTGACCGCCCTGGGCAACCAGAATTACCCACCGATGGAAGCGGCCCCAGGCACGTACGTGCGAGTCCGCTGAGCCCAACGACGATTTTAAGAAGACTGGATGAAGACCCGCGACCGTATCCTTGAATGTGCCTTGCAGTTGTTCAACCACAAGGGCGAGCCGAACGTGTCGACCATGGAGGTAGCCAATGAAATGGGGATCAGCCCCGGCAATCTCTATTACCACTTCCATGGCAAGGAGCCGCTGGTGCTCGGGCTGTTCGAGCGCTTCCAGGCCGAGTTGGCGCCGTTGCTCGACCCACCTGAGGACGCGCAGCTGGCGGCCGAGGATTACTGGCTGTTTTTGCACCTGATCGTGGAGCGCATGGCGCACTATCGGTTTCTGTTCCAGGACTTGTCGAACCTGGCAGGACGCTTGCCGAAACTGGCCAAGGGTATTCGCAACCTGCTGACGGCGCTCAAGCGCACGCTGGCCTCATTGCTGGCCCGGCTCAAGACCGACGGGCAATTGGTCAGTGACACCCAGGCATTGGGGCAGTTGGTGGAGCAGATCACCATGACCCTGCTGTTTTCCCTGGACTACCAGCGGATTATCGACCGGGAGGGCGAGGTACGAGTGGTGGTGTACCAGATCATGATGCTGGTGGCCCCGCATTTGCTGATGCCGGCGAGGCTCGCGACGGAGCGTTTGGCGCTGCGTTACCTGGACGACTCGGACTAACAAACACCCCAATCAATGTGGGAGCTGGCTTGCCTGCGATGGCGGTGGCTCAGCTACAAATGTATTCACTGAGCCTGCGCTATCGCAGGCAAGCCAGCTCCCACAGTGGATCACAAACAAAAAAGCCCGACCTTCGCAGGCCGGGCGTTTTTATATGTCCTGCAAAAATCAGGACTGACTGGTAGGCGCCGGGGTTGCCGGCGTTGCAGTCGAGGTAGCAGCAGGCGTCGGTGGAGTGACCGAGTTGGTCGCCGGCGCTGGAGTTGCAGGCTTGGCCACTACCGCTGGCTTTGGCGCTGCTGGTTTTTTGGCTACGGCAGGCTTCTTGGCCGCGGCCGGTTTTGCAGCTGGCTTGGCCGCTGCAGGTTTTGCAGCCGCAGGCTTGGCGGCGGGCTTGGCAGCAACCGGCTTGGCTGCAGGTTTCGCAGCGGCTGGCTTGGCAGCAGGCTTCGATGCAGCAGGTTTGGCGGCAGCGGTTTTAGCCGCTGGCTTGGCTGCTGCTTTTGCTGCCGGCTTGGCTGCGGGTTTAGCCGCAGGTTTTGCAGCTGCTTTAGCGGCCACTGGTTTAGCGGCAGGCTTGGCGGCCGGTTTGGCCGCTGCGGTTTTAGCCGCAGGCTTGGCAGCCGGTTTTGCAGCAGCTTTGGCAGGCGCCTTGGCCGCTGGCTTGGCTGCCGGTTTGGCGGCGGCCTTGACCAGAGGTTTGGCGGCGGTTTTTGCAGCAGGTTTGGCCGCTGCAGTTTTAGCCGCAGGCTTGGCAGCCGGTTTAGCCGCTGCCGTTTTAGCCGCGACTGGCGCAGCTTTAAGGCCGGTGAGTTTTTCGATTTGCTTGGTCAAGGTATCGACTTTGCTGTGCAGCGCTTTCACTTCAGTACGGCTAGGCACACCCAGTCGCGAAATGGCACTGTTCAGGCGCTTGTCAAAAGCCCCTTCCAGTTCGCCCCACTTGTCGCTGATACGTGATTTGGCAGAACCGGCGGAAGCCTTTGCCGCATCGACTTGTTTACCCACTGTGCTCTTGGTCAACTTCTCGGCCTTCTCGCCGTCTTTAACCAAAGTCTCGAAGTATTTGCCGCCGTCACTGCTCACCTTCGAGTACACGCCTAAACCAGCCAGCCAGATCTTGCGGGAGTATTTTTCAACTTCCCCGATCCACGAGCTGCCTTCTTTATCAGTAGTCTTTTTAACAGCCATCCCGTTGTCTCCTTAGTGTTTACGCGCGACACGTTCGAGCAATGCCGTCAGCTCATCGAGCTTAGCAGAGAGTGTCTCCACGTCATGTTTAGACGGAATGCCGATCCGATTCAAGGCACTTCCAACACGACTATCAAAAGCTCTTTCAACTTTATCCAGTTGCACTTCGACTCGACCTTTGACGCCGAAGACTTCGCTCTTGACTTGATCAATCTGACTGTTGGCAGCATCAAGTTGTTCAATCACAACTTTTTTGCCTTTACTTTCAACATGTTGACCAGTCTTAACGAGTTCCTTGAAGTACTCGGCGCCCTCGCTGCCGACCTTGGCGTAAGCCCCCAAACCGGCCAGCCAGATCTTGCGGGCATAGGTTTTAACCTCGCTCAGGGTGTTAGTTCCGGTAGCAATTTTTTTCTTCAAAATAACTTTGGCCATGGTGCACCTCACGCATAAAGGGGGGAGGAACTGCCCACAGAAGTTGAGGGCTTGGGCACAAAGTAGGCAGAAAAATTAGAATCGGCACCCTAAGAAGGTCGAAAATCAGGCCAGGGCTTTATCCAGTGCCTTCTCGATTTCGGACTTGATGGTGCCACTCATGGCCGACATCAACAGGCCCAGTTCCACTTCGATGCGCAGGGAATCTTCAGCCACTTTAACGGTGCCTTTAACTCCCGAGCGCTTGAGGTTCAGTGTGTCGCCGGCCCACGAAGACTCCAGGCCATATTGCTCCTTGAGTTTGCTCGCCAACTTGTCGGCTTTTTCTCGGGCAGCGTCTTTGCCCAGTGTGTGGGCACGTTCAACCTGTATACGGGCCATTTGAATGACTCCTCGTTATAGAGACTTGTCGACCCGCCATGCGGCAAAAGGTCTCGGTGGCCACCTATCTTACCTTCAGCCTTGCCAAGACAAAGCATGCCTTGGGGATTAGAATGCCCCCATTCTCTTTTGGTGACAGCGATATGACTGATCAGCGCAAAGGCAGCGATGCCGAACCCACCACTCACTTCGGCTTCAAGAACGTCCCGGAAAGCCAGAAAGCGGAAAAAGTCGCCGAGGTGTTCCACTCGGTAGCCGCCAAGTACGACTTGATGAACGACGTGCTGTCCGGCGGCATGCACCGCCTGTGGAAGCGCTTCACCATCGAGTTGTCGGGCGTACGCACCGGCAACCGCGTGCTGGATATCGCCGGCGGCACGGGCGACCTGGCTGCCAAGTTCTCCAAGCTGGTGGGCCCCACCGGCCAGGTGGTATTGGCCGACATCAACGGCTCGATGCTCAAGGTCGGTCGTGATCGCCTGCTGGATAAAGGCGTGGCGGGCAATATCGAGTTCGTCCAGGCCGACGCTGAAAAGCTGCCGTTCCCGGACAACCATTTCGACTGCGTGACCATCGCCTTCGGCCTGCGTAACGTGACCCACAAGGAAGACGCGCTGCGCTCCATGTTGCGCGTACTCAAGCCCGGCGGTCGCCTGCTGGTCCTGGAGTTCTCCAAGCCGACCAACGCGTTGATGTCCAAGGTCTACGACACCTACTCGTTCGCCTTCATGCCGTTGATGGGCAAGCTGATCACCAATGACGCCGAAAGCTACCGCTACCTGGCCGAATCGATCCGCATGCACCCCAACCAGGAAACCCTGAAGTCGATGATGGTAGAGGCCGGTTTCGACCGCGTGACCTACCACAACATGACCTCGGGTATCGTCGCCCTGCACCGCGGCATCAAGCCCTGATGTTGTTCGCGGGCCTTCTCGCCAGCGTTGAACACGGCCTCAACCGTGTCTTGCGCCTGGACAGCACCGCCCTGGCGCGGCTGGCGCACCTGAACGGCAAGATCATCGCCGTCGATTGCACCAGCCCCGCCTTGCAGCTGTTTATCCTGCCCAGCGATGAAGGCCTGTTGCTGGCGTCCCACTGGGCCGCCGATGCCGACTGCACCCTGCGTGCGTCCGGCTCAAGCCTGCTGCGCCTGGCCATGAGCCGGGACAAGACGGCGATCCTCCACGGCCCCGACGTGGATCTTGAAGGCGACAGCGCGGTGCTGATGGACCTGGCCGCCGTGCTGCAAGACCTGGAACTGGACTGGGAATACGAGCTGTCACGCTGGCTCGGCCCGGTGGCCACGCAACTGATCAGTGGTCACCTGCGCAGCCGTACGCGCTGGTACCAGCAAGGTTTCGCCAGCCTGAACCAGAACCTCGCCGAATACCTGAGCGAAGAATCGCGCACCTTGGTCGGACAACGGGAAGCCGAAGCGCGCTTTCGCGAACTCGACCAGGCCAAACTCGACCTGGAACGACTTGAGGCGCGCTTCGAGCGCCTGAGCCGCTCCCTTGATTCAAGCGATAACGCATGAAGCTGCTCGCCGTCCGCCGTTTGTTTCGTATCCAGCGCGTCGTAATCCGCTACCGCCTCGATGACCTGCTGTTCGCCCTGCCGCTGCCGTGGTTTCTGCTGGCGGTGCGCTATGTGCTGCCGTGGCGCTGGTTCCCGCGCAAAACCCTCGACCTGAGCCGTGGCGCCCGCCTGCGCCTGGCGTTGCAGGACCTGGGACCGATCTTCATCAAGTTCGGGCAGATTCTCTCCACCCGCCGCGACCTGTTGCCCGAAGACATCGCCGACGAGCTGATGCTGTTGCAGGACCGCGTCCCGCCGTTCGACTCGCAACTGGCGGTTACGCTGATCGAAGAACAGCTCGGCAAGAAAATCAGCGAAGTGTTCAGCCGCTTCGACATCGCCCCGCTGGCCTCGGCCTCGGTGGCCCAGGTGCATGCCGCGCAGCTCAAAAGCGGCGAAGAAGTGGTGGTGAAGGTGATTCGCCCGGGGCTCAAGCCGATCATCGGCCAGGACCTGGCGTGGCTGTTCATCCTCGCCCGCGCCGCCGAGCGTTTCTCGGCCGATGCGCGCCTGCTGCACCCGGTGGACGTGGTGCTGGACTACGAAAAAACCATCTACGACGAACTCGACCTGTTGCGTGAAGCGGCCAACGCCAGCCAGCTCAAGCGCAACTTCGAAGGCTCGCCGTTGCTGTATGTGCCGCAAGTCTACTGGGACTGGTGCCGCCCGAAAGTACTGGTGATGGAGCGCATCTATGGCGTGCAGGTCACCGACCTCGCGACCCTGGCCGACCAGCGCACCGACATGAAGATGCTCGCCGAGCGCGGCGTGGAAATCTTCTTCACCCAGGTGTTCCGCGACAGCTTCTTCCACGCCGACATGCACCCCGGCAACATCTTCGTCAGCACCGTGAACCCGTGGAGCCCGCAGTACATTGCGATCGACTGCGGCATCGTCGGCAGCCTGACCCCCGAAGACCAGGATTACCTGGCGCGCAACCTGTTCGCTTTCTTCAAGCGCGACTACCGCCGCGTGGCGCAGTTGCACATCGATTCGGGCTGGGTGCCGGCAGAAACCAAACTCAACGAATTCGAAGCGGCGATCCGCACCGTGTGCGAGCCGATCTTTGAAAAACCGTTAAAAGATATTTCCTTCGGCCAGGTGCTGATGCGCCTGTTCCAGACCGCGCGGCGCTTCAATATGGAAGTGCAGCCGCAGTTGGTGCTGTTGCAAAAGACCCTGCTGAACATCGAAGGCCTGGGCCGCCAGCTCTACCCGGACCTCGACCTGTGGAACACCGCCCAGCCATTCCTCGAGCGCTGGATGCGTGACCGTGTCAGCCCGAAAACCCTGCTGGGCAATCTGCAAAGCCAGGTCGAGCAATTGCCGCACCTGGCCAACATGACCCGCGACCTGCTGGAGCGCATGTCCCAGCCCCACGCCAAGGACCCGGCGCCGCCGTGGCACAAGCGCAAGGACGACTGGTTCCTGCGCCTGCTGGGCGCCGCGCACCTGGTGGGCGGTACGATACTGGCCGCCGGCGGTCCGCTGAATGAACTGGGCCATTGGCCGGCTGGCATTATGGTCGCCGTGGGCGTGTATCTGATCGTGCGTCGATAGCCAATCCGGTTATACACTGTCGCAAATTGCCGGAGCCGAAAATGAAAGACTGGCTGGACGAGATCAAGTGGGACAGTGACGGCCTGGTGCCGGCCATTGCCCAGGACTACAAGACCGGGCGCGTACTGATGATGGCCTGGATGAACCGCGAGGCCCTGAGCCTGACCGCCGCCGAGAACCGCGCCATTTACTGGTCACGTTCCCGTGGCAAACTGTGGCGCAAGGGCGAAGAGTCCGGGCACGTGCAAACCCTGCATGAGATGCGCATCGACTGCGACGCCGATGTGGTGATCCTCAAGGTCGAACAGATTGGCGACATCGCCTGTCACACCGGCCGTCACAGCTGCTTCTACCGCGTGTTTGAAAACGGCGAGTGGAAGACCGTCGAGCCCGTACTCAAAGATCCGCACGCTATCTATTCGGCAGGACACTGACCATGAGCGATACCCTCAACCGTGTGGCCCAGGTGCTGGAAGACCGCAAAGGCGCGGACGCTGACAGCTCTTATGTCGCCAGCCTGTACCACAAGGGTCTGAACAAGATTCTGGAAAAACTCGGCGAGGAATCCGTCGAGACGATTATTGCTGCCAAGGACGCGCAAATCAGCGGCGACTGCAGCGACGTGATCTACGAAACTGCCGACTTGTGGTTCCACAGTCTGGTCATGCTCGCCCAACTGGGGCAGCATCCACAGGCAGTGCTTGATGAACTGGACCGTCGCTTCGGCTTGTCCGGGCATGCCGAAAAGGCCTCGCGCCCGTCCGCCTGACCAACTTTTACAGAGGAATTGCAGCATGGGCATTTTTGACTGGAAACACTGGATCGTCATTCTTGTGGTCGTTGTGCTGGTGTTCGGCACCAAGAAACTGAAAAACCTCGGCACCGACGTCGGTGAATCGATCAAGGGCTTTCGCAAGGCCATGAACGACGACGAAAAGCCTGCCGACCCGGTCGTCAACCCGGTGCCACCGGCGCAGCCTGTGCACCCGCAGGCCACTCAGCCGATCACTGAACGTCGCACCTTCGACGTACAGGCCGAGCACGTCAAAGAGCAGAACCAAAAAGACTCGTGAGTACTGAATAATGTTTGGTATCAGCTTCTCTGAACTGCTGCTCGTCGGCCTCGTGGCCCTGCTGGTACTGGGGCCGGAACGCCTGCCCGGTGCCGCGCGCACGGCCGGCCTGTGGATCGGGCGCCTGAAACGCAGTTTCAACGCCATCAAACAGGAAGTTGAACGGGAAATCGGCGCCGACGAGATTCGCCGGCAACTGCACAACGAACACATTCTGTCGTTGGAGCAAGAGGCACGGAAGATTCTCTCGCCGGTACAGGAAACGCCCAAGCCGGTTGAACCTGTGGCCGAGCACTCGATTGCACCGGCTGCCGCGCCCGCGCCTGCACCGGTCGCTGACCCCGTGCACGCCGCCGAGCCTGCGCCCGCAGCGCCCGTGACCCCGACCGAACCCGCGCCGACGCCTGCCGTGTCGCCCGCGCCCCACGACCCTACATTGCCGCCGCGAGCCCCATGAGCGCTGATAAACCGGAAACCGACCAGCACATGCCACTGGTCTCGCACCTCACCGAGTTGCGCACCCGCCTGCTGCGCTGTGTCGCGGCGATCTTCATCATCTTTGCCGGACTGTTTGCCTTCACCCAGCAGATCTACACTTTCGTCTCCACGCCGCTGCGCAATTACTTGCCGGCCGGCGCGACGATGATCGCCACCGACGTGTCGTCGCCGTTCCTCACGCCGTTGAAGCTGACGATGATGGTCTCGCTGTTCCTGGCGATCCCGGTGATCCTGCATCAGATCTGGGGCTTTATTGCGCCGGGCCTGTACAAGCATGAAAAACGCATCGCCGTGCCGCTGCTGGTGTCGAGCATCCTGCTGTTCTACACCGGGATGGCCTTCGCCTACTTCCTGGTGTTCCCGCTGATCTTCAAATTCTTCGCCGCCGCCACCCCGGCCGGTGTGGAGATGATGACCGACATCACCAGCTACCTCGACTTCGTGATGACGCTGTTCTTCGCCTTTGGCGTAGCGTTCGAAATCCCGGTGGCCGTGGTGCTGCTGGTGTGGATCGGCGTGGTCGACGTCAAATACCTGAAGAAGATCCGCCCGTACGTGATCATCGGCTGCTTCGTGGTCGGCATGATCCTGACGCCGCCAGACATCTTCTCCCAAACGTTGCTGGCCGTGCCGATGTGGATGCTGTTCGAGATTGGCATCCTGTTTGGCAGCCTGGTGAGCAAGCGTGGCGATCACCCGGATGACCAACCCGCCGACGACGACCAGCCGCCAGCGACCCAGCCGTGAACCTGCTGCTGCTTGAGGAGGCCGACTTTATCGCGGCCGACCGGGTGGTGCTGCGTGATCGGCGCCTGGTGCATATGCAGGAAGTCCACCGTGCCGCGGTAGGCGACAGCCTGCGGGTCGGGCGCATTGGCGGGCTGATGGGCAATGCTCAGTTGCTGCGCCTGGAGTCTCAGGAAGCCGAACTGGCAGTGACCTTCGACCAGCCGCCGCCGGCCAAACTGCCCCTGACCCTGCTACTGGCCCTGCCCCGCCCGAAGATGCTGCGCCGGGTGCTGCAAACCGTGGCCTCCATGGGCGTGCCTCGGGTGGTGCTGGTGAACAGCTACCGCGTGGAAAAGAGCTTCTGGCAGACGCCCTTCCTGGAGCCGGAAGCGATTCGCGAACAACTGATCCTTGGCCTGGAACAATCCCGGGACACCGTGCTGCCCGAGATCGTGATCGAAAAGCGCTTCAAACCGTTCGTCGAAGACCGCCTGCCGGCGCTGGCGCAAGGCACCCTCGGCCTGATTGGCCACCCAGGTGACTATCCACCCTGCCCTCGCGGTCTGGATGAGCCGGTGACGCTGGCCATCGGGCCGGAAGGCGGCTGGATTCCCTATGAAGTGGATCTGCTGGCCAAGGCCGGGTTGCAGCCAGTGCAACTGGGGGCTCGCATCCTGAGGGTCGAAACCGCTGTTACCGCGCTGCTCTCAAGACTCTTCTAAATCCCAATGTGGCGAGGGAGCTTGCTGTGGTGGGGGAGCTTGCTGTGGCGAGGGAGCTTGCTCCCGCTGGAGTGCGCAGCGCTCCCAGGATTTTGGGGCCGCTACGCAGCCCAGCGGGAGCAAGCTCCCTCGCCACAGCAAGCTCCCTCGCCACTAAAGCCCCCTCACCACAACAAGCTCCCTCACCACAAACGCCATCCCGCCTACAGAATCCAATGTCCCTGCCGATAGCCTCTGAATAAGTCCAAGCCTTGTTCCAGGGGAGTTCGCAGCATGTATCGTTGGTTAGCCGAGAAACTGGGGAATGTAAGCGTCAACCGCAAGCTGGGCATAGGCTTCGGCCTGGTATTGATCCTGACCCTGCTGATCACCTTTACCGGCTGGACCGGCCTGAGTGGCGTGATCAGCCGCGGCGACAAGCTGGGCTATATTTCCAGCCTCAACGGGCTGACCAAGGACCTGCGCCTGGCGCGCCTGGACTTCGAAATGCGCCGTGGCGAACAAGGCACCGGCGCGGTCAACGACTTGATCACACAACTGGACACCGGCCTGAAAACCGCCGCAGAGCTGATCGAGCAACCCGACGACAAGCTCCTCGTGGAGCAACAACAGGACGCCCTGGGCCAATACAAAAAAGCCTTTGGCACCATGGTCCAGGCCGGCCTCAAGCGTGAAGGCGCCCGCAGCAAGCTGGGCGATACCGCCGACAACGCCGTGGCAAAAACCAACGAAGTGGAAAAATCCCTGCTGCAAGGCGACAGCGTCACCCTGTTCAACAGCGTGGTCGACCTGAGCAAACTGATCCAGCAGGCGCGCTTCCAGGTGCGTGGCTACACCTACAGCGGCAAGGTCGAAGCCGAACAGCCAGCCCTGGACGCCATCGACAACGCCCTGAAAAAAATCACCGACCTCAACGGCCAGTTGCCCGAGCAATACCAGGCCAACCTGCAGGAGGCCAGCGTATCACTGCAGGCCTACCGCTCTGCCGTCAGCCAATACCGCGATTCCCAGGTGGCTACCGCTGCCGCGACGAAAATCATGGCCGAGCAAGGCGATATCCTGCTCGACCGCAGCAATAAACTCACCCTCTCGCAAACCGTGGTGCGTGACACCGACACCGCCCACGCCAAGGAACTCTTGCTGCTTGCCACCGCCCTGGCACTGGCCTTCGGCATACTCGCCGCCTGGGCCATCACCCGGCAGATTGTTATCCCGCTGAGCCAGACCCTCAAAGTCGCCGAGCGGGTAGCGGCCGGTGACCTCAGCCACAATTTGATCTCCGAACGCCGCGATGAGCTGGGCCAACTGCAGCGGTCCATGCAAAGCATGACCGTAGGCCTGCGGGAACTGATCGGCGGTATCAGCGACGGCGTCACCCAGATCGCCAGCGCCGCCGAACAACTGTCGGCCGTCACCGAGCAGACCAGCGCCGGGGTCAACAGCCAGAAGGTCGAGACCGACCAGGTGGCCACCGCCATGAACGAAATGGCCGCCACCGTGCAGGAAGTCGCCCGCAACGCCGAAGAAGCCTCCGAGGCGGCCGTAGCCGCCGACCAGCAGGCCCGCGAAGGCGACAAGGTGGTGGGTGAAGCCATCGCCCAGATCGAGCGCCTGGCCAGCGAGGTGGGCAACTCCACCGAAGCCATGGGCCATCTCAAGCGCGAGAGCGACAAGATTGGCAGCGTGCTGGACGTGATCAAGTCCGTGGCCCAGCAAACCAACCTGCTGGCCCTCAACGCGGCGATTGAAGCCGCCCGTGCCGGTGAAGCCGGGCGCGGTTTTGCGGTGGTCGCCGATGAAGTGCGCAGCCTCGCCCAGCGCACGCAGAAGTCCACCGAGGAAATCGAAGAGCTGATCGTCGGCCTGCAAAGTGGCACCCAGCAAGTGGCGACCATCATGGACAACAGCCGCAACCTCACCGACAGCAGCGTCGAGCTGACCCGCCGGGCCGGCAACGCCCTGGAGAACATCACCCGCACCGTTTCGACGATCCAGGCGATGAACCAGCAGATCGCCACCGCGGCCGAACAACAAAGTGCCGTGGCTGAAGAGATCAACCGCAGCGTGCTTAACGTGCGGGATGTTTCCGAGCAGACCTCGGCGGCCAGCGAAGAGACGGCAGCGTCCAGCGCTGAACTGGCACGGCTGGGGATTTACCTGCAAACCCTGGTAGGCCGCTTCAAGGTCTGACCCGCGCGCGGCGGCCATCAGGGCCGCCGCCACGACAACTTGTGAAATTTCCTACACGCTTTTCAGGTCGTGGATTACACACCTGGCGCCGAATAACAGTAGCGTTTCAACGCCCCCTGACCTCTTCAGCCGGACGCTCGAAACGCTCCTTTTATTCGTTGGAGGTCCACATGCTTCGTCCACTGACCCGCCTGCTTGGAAACATCAGCATCAGCGTCAAACTTGCCCTGGGCTTTGGCCTGGTGCTTAGCCTCAGCCTCATCATCGCGGCAACGGGCTGGCAAGCCTTGAACGCCTCACTCAATCGCTCACAAAAGCTCACGACCCTCTCGCAATTAGCCGTTGTCGGTGAAGAGCTGCGTGCTGATCGCATTGTCTATCGCACGCTCAACGACCCCGCCAGCCTGTCCAAGATCGAGCAGCACATGGACAAGATCGACCAGTTTCTGGTGGATCTTTCCCCACGATTTACCGACCTGATCAATCAGCAGCAGTTGCAGGAAAGCCGACGCTTTGTCACCAGCTTCAAAACGGCCCTCAGCGGCCTGGAGGGGCTGACCAAACAACGCGAGAACGCCCGCGAACAGCTCAAGCGCAGCTCAGTCCAGAGCAGTGACACCCTCTCTGAACTGTCCAGCAACCTGCCCAATCAGGACGACGAAAAGGCCCTCGACGCCGTAGAACAATTGCGCCGGGCCATGGAGCAAGCCGAGGACCGCGCCCAAAGCCCCGCTTGGGCCGCCGCGTCACTGGACGCCTATGCCAACGGCCTGAATGATGCGCTGCTGGCGCTGGATGGCGCTCAAGCGGCTGTAAGCGCGCTACCGGTTGATGCCAGCGCCCTTAGAACCGCACTGCTCGGCTTTCGGACTCACCTGACACGCCTCAAGGAGGCCCAAGTGACCACCGAAACCACCCAGAACCAGCTTGAGCGATGGGTGGATCAGTTACTCAAGCAAAGCGACCTGTTGAGCCAGGACCAAACCACCAAACGTGACACGGAGGCCGGCCTCGCCCGTACCCTGCTGCTCAACGTCAGCGCGCTGGCGCTGTTGCTCGGCATCGTGGCCGCCTGGCTGATCGCCCGCCAGATCGTCGCGCCGCTGCGCCAGGCCCTCCACGTGGCCAACCGGATTGCCGAAGGTGACCTGAGCCACGACATCCAGACCTCACGTCAGGATGAACTGGGGCAGTTGCAGCGCAGCATCGGGCAAATGACCCTCAACCTGCGGGGCTTGATCAGCGGCATCGGCGACAGCGCCCAACAGATCGCCAGTGCCGCCGAACAACTGTCTGCCGTCACCGAACAGACCCGCGCCGGGGTCGATGGGCAGAAACAGGAAACGGAACAGGTGGCCACTGCGATGAACGAAATGCTCGCCACCTCCCAGGAAGTCGCGCGCCATGCCGAGCAAGCTTCACTGGCCGCTGCCGAGGCAGACCAACAGGCGGGCCAGGGTGATCAGGTGGTCGCCGAGGCCATTACCCAGATTGAGCAGCTGGCTCAGGAGATGCTCCGTTCAAGCCAGGCCATGCAAGGGTTGCAACAGGAGAGCCGGAAGATCGGCAGCGTACTGGAGGTGATCAAGTCAGTCTCGGAGCAGACCAATCTCCTGGCCCTCAACGCAGCGATCGAAGCGGCCCGCGCCGGCGAGGCCGGCCGAGGGTTTGCCGTGGTCGCCGATGAAGTGCGCAGCCTGGCGCAACGTACCCAGCAATCGGCCGAGGAAATCGAGGAACTGATCAGCGGCCTGCACCGAGGTACGCAGCAGGTTGCGGACATCATGGACAGCAGCCGCAGCCTCACCGACAACAGCGTGCAACTGACCCGTCGCGCAGGCGATGCCTTGGCCGGTATCACCCGGACCGTGTCGGTTATCCAGGAGATGAACCCACAGATTGCCGCCGCTGCCGAAGAGCAGACCGCAGTGGCAGAGGAGATCAACCGCAGTGTGCTGAAGGTCAAGGATGTGTCGGAACAGACCTCGGCCGCGAGCCAGGAGACGGCGGCGGCCAGTGTCGAACTGGCGCGCCTGGGCGCGGATTTGCAGGTGTGGGTGGGCAAGTTCAAGGTCTGAAGAAGCCCGCTGCCGACTGTGGGGAGGGTGCTTGCTGTGGCGAGGGAGCTTGCTCCCGCTGGAGTGCGCAGCGCTCCCGGCTTTTTGGGGCCGCTACGCAGCCCAGCGGGAGCAAGCTCCCTCGCCACAGCAAGCTCCCTCGCCACAAGAAGCGTTTTACAGAACTTGACGCAGGAAGGCTTGGGCCCGGGGGTCCTTCGGCGAATCGAAGAATTGCGCCGGAGCGGCGTCTTCCAGGAGTTTGCCGTGATCGAAGAACAGCACCCGATCAGCCACTTCCCGGGCAAAACCCATTTCATGGGTGACGCAGACCATGGTCATGCCTTCCAGGGCCAGGGTCTTCATCACGTCCAGCACTTCGCCGACCATTTCCGGGTCAAGCGCCGAGGTGGGCTCGTCAAACAGCATCACCTTGGGCTCCATCGCCAGCGCACGGGCAATCGCCACGCGCTGCTGCTGGCCACCGGAAAGCCGCGACGGAAATTCGTTGGCTTTCTGCGCGATGCCGACCTTTTCCAGGAGCGCCAGGGCCTTGGCCTCGCGCTCTTTCTTGCCGCGCTTGCGCACGACTTTTTGCGCCAGGCAGAGGTTTTCCAGCACGGTCATGTGAGGGAACAGGTTGAAGTGCTGGAACACCATGCCGACTTCCCGGCGATAAGCGTTCACGTCGGTCTTCGGGTCTGCCAGTTGCAGGCCGTCAATGCTCACCGAGCCGGAATCGAACTCTTCCAGGCCGTTAAGGCAACGCAGGAACGTCGACTTGCCGGAGCCGGACGGGCCGATCACCACCAGCACTTCACCCTTGGCCACCTGCGTGGTCACGTTATCCACCGCGCGGACTACGTGGCCACGGGTGTCGAAGACTTTTACCAGATCGCGGACTTCAATCACTTTGCGCGAGCCTCCGCTCAAGCCGGCTGGCGATTTTCGACAGCGGCAGGTTGATCAGCAGGTACAGGCCTGCCACGCAGAACAGAATTTCAAACGGCGAGAACGAGGTGGTGATGACCTCGCGGCCGCTTTTCAGCAGTTCGGTAATCGCGATCACCGACACCAGGGACGTGTCCTTCACCAGGCTGATAAATTGCCCGGCCAGCGGCGGCAACACGCGCTTGAAGGCCTGCGGCAACACCACATGGCGCATCGACTGGCCGGCACTGAGCCCCAAAGAACGTGCCGCTTCATTCTGGCCACGGGCAATCGACTGCACGCCGGCACGAATGATTTCCGCCACATAGGCGCCGGTAAACAGCGACAGCGCGGCGATCCCGGCGAACTCCCGGGACAGGTTGAGCACGGTGCCGATAAAGAAATAGAAAATGAAGATCTGCACCAATAGCGGCGTACCGCGTACCAGTTCGACGTAGATCGTCGACAGATCGCGCAAAGTCGGGTTATTCGACAAGCGACACAACCCGGTCGCCAGGCCGATCAACAGGCCCAGCACCCCGGAAACCACCGATAGCCACAACGTGGTCCACAAGCCCCACAACAACGGGCCCGCCGCCCAATGCCGGGTGACGCCGATCACATCGCCCTCGGCCACGTCATCGTCCTTGGCCACTTGCAGGCTGTTCTCGGCCACGGTCAGGTGCTGCTCGTTGCCCTCACCGTTACGCAGGGTGACTTCAGCTACATCGCCCTTGCGCACCAGTTCGCTGACGGTGGAAATGTCCGACGCCCGCTGGGACTCTTCTGCCTGGTAGACGAAGTACTGCGGAACACGGTTCCAGCGCCATTCGTAGGACATCAGCGAGGTGGCGTAATACAACGCGCCGGCCAGGCCGACCAGCACCAGCACCGTCAGCAGGTGCCAGGGCCATTGGGCTTTTTTCTGTTTCATTATTTAACATCCATCAGGGGCGGGATGTACCCCGTATGTGGCGAGGGAGCTTGCTCCCGTTGGGCTGCGTAGCAGCCCCAAAAAAGGCGGGAGCGCTACGCACTCCAGCGGGAGCAAGCTCCCTCGCCACACAAGCCAAGCGTTATTCCATGTCCTTGAGCCACTCGGAGCTCTTGAACCACTTGTCATGGATGCGATCGTAGGTGCCGTCGTTGCGGATCTGGTGCAGGAAGTTGTTGATGAAGTTGATGCTGTCGTAGTCGCCCTTCTTCAGGCCGAACGCCAGGGGCTCGAAGGTGAACGGCTGGTCGAGGAATACCAGCTTGCCATTGCCGACCTTGTTCACCGCCACCACGTTGTACGGCGCGTCGTAGACAAAGGCGTCGGCCTTGCCGTTGACCACGTCGAGCACGGCTTCCTGCTCGTTGTCGTAGCCGTGGTACTTGGCCTTGGAGATCAGCTTCTTGGCCACCATCTCGCCGGTGGTGCCGAGCTTGGAGGTCAGGCGGTACTTCTCGTCGTTCAGGTCTTTGTAGGACTTGATGGTGCCTTCCAGCTCCTTGCGAATCAGCAGGGTCTGGCCGACCACGATGAACGGTTCGCTGAAGTTCAGGCGCAGGTTGCGTTCCTGGGTCAGGGTCATGCCGCTGCCGATCATGTCGAACTTGTTGGTCAGCAGGGCCGGGATGATGCCGTCGTAGCCGGTGGAGATCGGCTCGAACTTGACGCCCATGGACTTGGCCATGGCCTTGAGGATGTCAACTTCAAAGCCGATGATTTCACCGCGCTTGTTGGTCATCTGGAACGGCATGTAGGTCGGGTCCATGCCGACTTTCAACGTGCCGCGCTTGACCGCATCATCGATGGCGCCGGCGTGGGCCGCGTTGACCGCCACCAGTGCGGTGACGCCTAGCAGCAGCATCGAAAGATACTTTTTCATCATCAAGTCCCCTGAACCCATTTTATGGTGAGATCGGCGCGCAAAAGGGCTGCACCATTTCGGGGTGCGATCCTAACTCACTCCCCGCCCGGTACAAAGGTTTCACCGGGATTTGTTGCCAAGGGATGACAGAAAAGCCCCACAACGGTGCAGGGAACCCTGCCGCTAGACATGTCAACGCACAGGCCAGCCAATTGATTGATGTGTAAGCAGTTATGACTACCAGCCCACCTCCGTCATCCAGTCCGTGTCTTTGAACCACTTGTCATGCAGCCGATCGTAGGTGCCGTCCTGCGCCACCTGATTGAGGAAATGATTGATCCAGTTGAGGCTGTCGTAATCGCCCTTTTTCACCCCGAACGCCAACGGCTCGTAGGTGAAGGGTTGTTCCAGCGCCAACAGCGTGCGGTTCTGGGGCTTGGTGATGGCGATCAGGTTGTACGGCGCGTCATGGATAAAGGCGTCCGCCTTGCCCTCCACCACCTGGCGCACCCCTTCTTCAGGGGTCGGAAAACTGTGCAACCGGGCAGCGTCGAGAAACCTCTTCGCCGCCGCCTCGCCCGTGGTGCCTTCGGCCGCCGCGATCCGGTAGCCGGCTTCGTTCAAGTCTTCGATGCTGTGGACCTGCTCGGCCAGCCGCGGATGCAGCAGCACGGTCTGGCCGACGATGATGAAGGAATCGCTGAAATTGAGTGTCAGGTTGCGCTCCTGGGTGACCGTCATGCCGCTACCGATCAGGTCGAACCGGCTGGCCAGCAGGCCGGGTATCAGGTCGGTATAGGGCACTGAGACCAACTCCAGCTTCACCCCCAGCGCCTTGCTCATCTCCCGCAGCAGGTCAATTTCAAAGCCGACGATGCGGCCCTTCTTGTCGGTCATCTCGAAGGGCACGTAGGCCGGGTTGGTGCCAACTTTCAGCACACCGCGGCGAACGGCTTCGTCTATTGCCCCGGCATGCGCCAGGTAACCATGGGAAAACGTGACGATGCCGAGCAACAGCATCGATAAATACCTTTTGATCATGAAACGCCCCTGTTCCGTTAAACACTCCCACTCCCAGCCACGCACAAGTTCGCGTAAACCAGGGGCTTCGAGTCAGATTTTGGGGGCGATGCTAACCCACTCACAGGCACGGCAATACGCCTTGGTGAAGGGTCTTTTGTTTCGAAATAACAAGGAGTTAGCGCGGAAGAACAGAGGGGAAAAACAACGTAGGACGGTTGCCAAAAACGCCCCCGAGGCGTTACCTCGGGGGCGTCCGAATCAGGCCGGTTGAACCTGGGACGACAGTGGTTTCAATGGCAGCAACGGCGCATGCGGATCAGCCTTGACCGATGCCCGCCAGGCGTTGAGCCATTCGGCGTGACCTTCGCTCCAGACCTGCTCGTGCAAACGAGCCAGGGCGACCGGGTCGCTGAGCAAGGCCAGGCGTTCGCCGTTGTTGAGGCCGGCAGGGCCGACTTTCAGCGCATGACGAACACGCTCGGCGCGCAGCCATTCGATCGGCTCCGCCTGCCCGTGACGGGACGTCGCGAGGGCACACGCCAGGGCGTTTTGCTGAGGATCGACCACCGCCCGCACAAAGCCGTCGTTCAGCGCATGCCAACGGTTTTCGTGGGTGTATTTGTCGGTCGACAACAGCGCCTGGGGCGGATTGTATTCCTCGGGGATCAGGAACAGGCTCTCGTCACGGGACTTGAGGCCCAGCTTGACCCGGCTGGAAATCACCGACACCGGAATCGACAGCATCAGCGAACCCACGATCGGCACCAGCCACCACAGGAAGCTTGGGTTCAACCACACCACCAGCAGTGCCCAGAAGAAGCCGAGCAAGGTCTGCGGACCGTGGCGCTTGACCGCCTCGCTCCAGGGCGTGGAGTCGTCGTCACGCTGTGGCGAGTTCCAGGTCGCAGCCCAGCCGAGGAACGCGGCGAGTACGAAACGGGTGTGGAAGATCATCCGCACCGGCGCCAGCAACATGGAGAACAGCATCTCCAGCAGCATCGACAAGGTCACCTTGAACTTGCCGCCGAACTCTTTCGCGCCCTTGGCCCAGATCAGGATGATGCTCAGCAGTTTAGGCAGGAACAGCAGCACGATGGTGGTGGAGAACAGCGCCACCGCCTTGTCCGGATGCCATTGCGGCCACAGCGGGTACAACTGGCGTGGCGCCATGAAGTACTGCGGCTCCATCAGGGTGTTGACCGCCAGCAAGGCCGTCGACAGCACCAGGAAGAAGAACCACAACGGCGCCGACAGGTACGACATCACGCCGGTCAGGAACACCGCACGGTGCACCGGGTGCATGCCTTTTACCAGGAACAGGCGGAAGTTCATCAGGTTACCGTGGCACCAGCGACGGTCACGCTTGAGTTCGTCCAGCAGGTTCGGCGGCAGTTCTTCGTAGCTGCCCGGCAAGTCGTAGGCAATCCACACGCCCCAGCCGGCACGGCGCATCAGCGCCGCTTCAACGAAGTCGTGAGAGAGGATCGCACCGGCAAAAGCGCCTTTACCCGGCAACGGCGCCAGGGCGCAGTGCTCGATAAACGGCTTCATGCGGATGATCGCGTTGTGGCCCCAGTAGTGGGATTCACCCAGCTGCCAGAAGTGCAGGCCGGCGGTAAACAGCGGGCCGTACACACGGGTGGCGAACTGCTGCATGCGCGCATACAGGGTGTCCATGCCCGACGCACGCGGCGCGGTCTGGATAATCCCGGCATCCGGCGTGGCTTCCATCAGGCGTACCAGGCTGGTCAGGCATTCGCCGCTCATTACGCTGTCAGCGTCGAGGACCACCATGTACTTGTAGTCACCGCCCCAGCGACGGCAGAAGTCGTCGAGGTTGCCGCTCTTGCGTTTGACGCGACGGCGACGGCGGCGATAGAAGATCTTGCCGAAGCCACCGGCGTCGCGGCACACGTCGAGCCAGGCTTGCTGCTCGGCGATGCAGATATCGGCCTCGTTACTGTCGCTGAGGACGAAGAAGTCGAAACGGTCCAGGTCACCGGTGGCGGCTACCGATTCGAACGTTGCGCGCAGGCCGGCAAATACCCGGGGCACGTCTTCGTTGCAGATCGGCATTACCAGCGCGGTGCGGGCGTCTTTCGGAATCGGCTCGTCACCGGCACTTTTGCCGGAGATACGGTATTTATCGTGACCGGTCAGCAGTTCCAGGAAGCCCATCAGCGCGGTCCAGAAACCGGCCGAGACCCAGCAGAACAGAATCCCGAACAGTACCAGGATGCTGGTTTGCAGGGCGTAAGGCAGTACCTGGGTAGCGGTTTGCAGCAGGGTCTGGTTGCGGATCTCGTCAAAGTCGACGAAGGACCAGCCCTGGTACGGCATGATGCCTTTCATGTACCAGCCTGCGACGATCGTCTGGCCGAGCATCAGCACCAGCAGGATATAGCGACGGATCGAACCGACGGTGCGCCAGCGCGCAGCCGGCAACACGCGCTCATCCTTCGGCGGTGCCGGAGGGTTGGTGCGACCGGTCAGGCGGCGCCAACCACGCACCAGGATATTGGTGCGCCACGGCTCAGGCACGACCTTGGTCCGACGAATCGGCGGTGTAGCCTTGAGGCAGACCCGGCCGCTGGCATCGAGCGCCAGCATTTCGGCGTCTTGCAGCTCTTCGGCGGTGTTGAGGGTCAGCCGCGCACCTACCGACGTTTGGGCAGCGTCGGCCGGCGCATCGAACGTGGACGACGACAGGCGCTTGTGCAAATCACTGAAGGACTCGCAGCCCGCCAGTTCGGCGCGCTGCTCATCGGTCATCGGTAGATGCGCCAGGTACTCGGCAAGAGTCTCTGGCTGGACTTGGGAATTACTCATCGGCAGGCAACTGATAGCTCCAGGTTTCGGTCAGGACTTGCTCTGTCTTGGCCTGATCCTGGGTAGGGAGTGGTGTGGCTGGGGCAGCCGCTTCCGGCTGCTTGGCGTCCTTGTCCTTGGCGTCTTTCTTGGCCGCTTTCTCGTGTTGCTTGGCCAGGACCTTGTCGGCTTTAAGCACTTGGGTCGAAACCTTCTCCGGCTCAGGTGTCACGATATCCTGGACCAGGGCAGCACGCATTTCGGTCGGCTTGCCTGCGTCCTTGATCTTCATGCGCAGGGTCAGGCGCCAGCCTTGGGTGTGCGGGTTGTAGCGCACGCTGTTTTCAACGATTTCGGCGTTGTCGCCCACGCTGACCTGGCTGCGAACCGGTGCATCCGGTGCGAGTTTCTTCAGGGACGGGCCCTCGAAGTCCACCAGGTAAGCCACGCTGCCGTCTGGCTGGCGGATCAGGTTGGATTGCTTGACGTCGCCGGTGGAACGCAGGGTCTGCTTGACCCAGGCGCTTTCAGGCGAATGGAACTCGGCGTCTTTCAACGTCCAGTGCAGGCGGTAGGCGACGTCCAGCGGCTTGCCTGGCTCCGGCAGTTTTTCCGGGCTCCAGAAGGCAACGATGTTGTCGTTGGTCTCATCGGCGGTCGGAATCTCTACCAGGTCGACGGAACCCTTGCCCCAGTCGCCATCAGGCTCGATCCAGGCGCTTGGGCGCTTGTCGTAGTTGTCGTCGAGGTCTTCGTAGTGGCTGAAGTTGCGACCGCGTTGCAGCAGGCCGAAACCACGCGGGTTTTCCACGGTGAAGTTGCTGACCGACAGGTGTTTCGGGTTGTTCAGTGGGCGCCAGATCCACTCGCCGTTGCCGGCATGGATCGACAGGCCGCTGGAATCATGCAGCTCGCGACGGTAGTTGAGGACCTTGGACGGCTGGTTGGCACCGAACAGGAACATGCTGGTCAGCGGGGCGATGCCCAGCTTGGTGACCTTGTCACGCAGGTACATCTGGGATTTGACGTCGACGATGGTGTCGGTGCCAGGGCGCAGGATCAGGCGATAGGCGCCTGTGGCCCGTGGCGAATCCAGCAGGGCGTAGATCACCAGCTGTTTCTCACCCGGCTTTGGACGCTCGATCCAGAACTCGGTGAAACGCGGGAATTCTTCGCCGGACGGCAACGCAGTGTCGATCGCCATACCGCGGGCAGACAGGCCGTAGACCTGGTCTTTACCCACGACGCGGAAATAGCTGGCGCCGAGCATGGTCATGATTTCGTCTTGCTTGTCGCCCTTGTTGATCGGGTACAGCACACGGAAACCGGCATAACCCAGCTGTTCGGTGGACTTGGGATCGAACTTGACGTCGCCGAAATCGAAGCGGGACGGGTCGTACTTGATTTCCTGGACGCTGTCGGCGGTGACTTCGTTGATTTTCACCGGTGTATCAAAGTGCATACCCTGGTGATAGAAGGACAGCTTGAACGGGGTGTTCTGATCGGCCCACTCGGCTTTTTCGTTGCGGAAACGAATTTTCTGGTAATCAGCGAATTTCATTTCGCGGAATTCGTTCGGCAAATTGCTGCGCGGAGCTTCGTATTTCTGCCCGGCCAGCTCTTTTGCCTTGGCCGACACATCATCCAGACTGAATGCCCACAGTTGACCCGCGCCGAACAGGCAAAACAGGGCAGAGCCCGTTACCAGTGCGTTTCGTAACCGTTTGGCAGACAATTTTGGTGCATTACAGGGACTAACAATCACGAGCAACCCTCGCCGAAAACAGATCAAAAAACCAACGGCCAGCTATCTATATGCCAGGTTGGCGAGCATTGTTCCGACTCCCATGGGGCTAAATGATTCCCCACTGGCGATCGGACAAGTCTCTACCTAAGTCAAAAATGGACCAATTTACGCTGATCCCCGTAGCGCGCGATTATCTAGTAGCCCGCGTGACAACGCATCAGGGTCAGCGAAGTATTTGTAGCGAAAACCCGGTTTTTTGGGCATTACAAGTCGTTTTCAGTACATTCACGTCTGTAACAGGAAGGTGACCGGCCCGTCATTGACCAAATGCACCTGCATATCAGCGCCAAAACGCCCCGCCGCTACCGTGCCATGCAATTGTTGCGCTTGTAACAGCAGGTAGTCGAAAAGTGCTTCGCCCAACGCCGGCGGTGCCGCCGTGGAGAAGCTGGGACGCAAGCCGCTCTTGGTGTCTGCCGCCAGGGTGAACTGCGACACCAGCAGCAACCCGCCGCCAATGTCTTTCAAGGACAGGTTCATCTTGCCCTCGTCGTCGCTGAACACCCGATAGTTAAGCAGCTTATGCAGCAGCTTGTCGGCGCAGGCTTGGGTATCTGACGGTTCGACAGCCACCAGCACCAGCAAACCCTGGTCGATGGCCCCCACTACTTGCCCTTCTACCTCGACCCGGGCGCCGCGCACCCGTTGCAAAAGCCCCTTCATGCTTCTTCAGGCGGCAGATCAAGCAGGCGCCGTGCCATTTCACTCGCCGCACGCACCAGCGCATCGGCGATGCCGGGTTCGGCAGCCGCATGGCCGGCCTCGCGGATGATCTGCAGCTCACTGTTGGGCCACGCCTGGTGCAGCTCCCAGGCGTTATCCAGCGGGCAGATCATATCGTAGCGGCCATGCACGATGACGCCAGGCAGATGGGCGATCTTGTGCATGTCGCGGATCAGTTGGTCTGGCTCAAGGAACGAGTTGTTGGTGAAGTAGTGGCATTCGATACGGGCAATCGACAGGGCGCGCTGGGGCTCGGAGAAACGCTCGATCAACTGCGGGTTCGGGCACAGGCCCAACATGCGGCCTTCCCACGTGGACCAGGCCTTGGCGGCGTGCATCTGGGCGATCTGGTCGTTGCCGGTCAGGCGCTTGTGGTAGGCGCCGAGCAGGTCGTGGCGCTCCTCCACAGGGATGGGCGCGAGGTAGTCCTGCCAGTAATCGGGGAACAGTCGGCTGGCGCCCGCCTGGTAAAACCACTGAATGTCCTGGGGGCGGGCCAGGAAAATGCCTCGCACGATCAGACCATGTACCCGTTCTGGATGGGTTTGCGCATAGGCCAGGGCCAGGGTCGAGCCCCAGGAGCCGCCGAACAGCACCCATTTTTCGATACCCAGGTGCTCGCGAATCCGCTCAAGGTCGGCCACCAGGTCCCAGGTGGTGTTGTTTTCCAGGCTGGCCCGCGGGGTGGAGCGCCCGCAGCCGCGCTGATCAAAAGTAACAATTCGGTACAGATTCGGATCGAAAAAGCAGCGGCTATTGGCGTCACACCCGGCGCCAGGGCCGCCGTGGATGAACACAACGGGCAAGCCTTCCGGGGAACCGCTTTCGTCGACGTACAGGACGTGGGTTTCGTCGACGGCCAGATCGTGCCGGGCGTAGGGTTTGATCTGCGGGTACAAAGTCTGCATTGCGCGCTCCGTAAGGGGTCGAGTTCATCCCTGGGGGGACGTCTATTATTCTGCCGTCTGGCATCATAAACCCGAATTGTGCAATGAGCATGTCCTGACGGACTTAGACCTGTGTCAGCAGAACACCACGCAGGTAATCCAGCAGATAAGCGTACAGCCGGTCGACCTCCGCGACCTGGCCTCGGGCGCGCAGGCAACCGTGGATCAGGCCTTTGCCGGGATACAGCGTGGCCGCCACCCCGGCCGCTTGCAGGCGCTCGGCGTAGAGCATGCCGTCGTCCCGCAGCGGGTCGAACTGGGCGACGGCGATCAAAGCCTGCGGCAGCCCGCTGAAATCCGCCGCCAGCAATGGCATGGCGTAGGGCGACGGTTTGCCTGGCCCACGCAGGTACAGCGCCAGGTAACACTCGGTGTCGGCCGTGCTGAGCAGTGGCGCGTCGACGCAGTCGCGGCGGGACGGCAAGTCGGCGGGGCCGCCCAGGCCGGGGTAGATCAGGATTTGCGCCAGGGGCTGCGGTTGATGGTCATCCCGCAGGCCCAGGCACAAGGCAGCCGCCAGGTTACCGCCCGCACTGTCACCGGCCACCACCAGACGTTGAAGGTTGATGTGACAAGGCGCTTCACCCGCCTGAATCGCCCGCCAGACCGCGCGGCAATCGTCGAAGGCGGCCGGGAACGGATGTTCGGGGGCCAGCCGATAATCAATGGCGATCACCAGCACCTGCAGAGCGTCGGCCAGCTCACAGCAGATAAAGTCGTGGGAATCCAGGCCACCCACCACCCAGCCACCACCGTGCATATAAAGGATGCATGGCCAGCCGGCATCGGGCGCGGGTGTCGTGGGTTGATAAATGCGTATGCCCACGCCACCGAGGGAACCGTCTGACACCTGCAACCCTTCCGGCCGCGCCGGGGTGAATGCCTGGCACATGCGGTCATAGCCTTGGCGCAATCCAGCCAGCGATGTGTCATCGCTGGTGAAGGATTCGGTTTTTTCGACGAAGGCGCACATTGGCGCGGAAATCGGGTAGTGGGACATGAAGGTGATCGTCCTGATAGGAAGACTCAAAGCACACCACAAGACAAATGTGGGAGCTGGCTTGCCTGCGATAGCGGTGTGTCAACCAACGCCATCGTCGACTGATACACCGCCATCGCGGGCAAGCCCGGCTCCCACATTGGCTCTCTGTTGTTTGATCTATCGTGTTCGCATCAGGGTTTCAGGCTGGCCTGTACCGCCGCTACGCCGTCTTTGCCATCCAAAGTCGTCACACCTGCCAGCCAGCGCTGCAGGTCCTCGGGGTTATCCCGCAACCACTGTTTGGCCACATCCTGCGGCGTCTTGCGGTCCATGATCGGTACCATCAACTGGCTCTCCTGGGCCGCGGTGTAGGTCAGGTTTTCCAGCAGGCGTGTCACGTTGGGGCAACGCTCGGCGTAATCCGGCGCCGTCACCGTGGAGACCGTGGCCATGCCCTCGTTGGCACCGAACACGTCTTCACTGCCGGTGAGGTAAGCCATTTTCATGTTGATGTTCATCGGGTGCGGGGTCCAGCCGACGAACACCACGAACTCCTTGCGATTCACCGCCCGCTGCACCGCGGCCAGCATGCCCGCTTCACCGGACGCCACCAGCTTGAAGCCGCCGAGGCCGAAGCGGTTGCTGTCGATCATTTTCTGGATATCGGTATTGGCGCCGCTGCCCGGCTCGATGCCGTAGATCTTGCCGCCCAGCTTGTCCTTGAAGCGGGCAATGTCGGCAAAGGTTTTCAGGCCGGCATCGGCGACGTACTGCGGCACTGCCAGGGTGGCCTGGGCGTCGGCCAGGCTCGGCTTATCGAACACCTTGACCTGATTGGCCGCGAGGAACGGCGCGATGTTGTTGTCCATCGCCGGCTTCCAGTAGCCGAGGAAGATATCCAGGCGCTTGTCACGGATGCCGGCAAAGATGATTTGCTGCACGGCGCTGGTTTGCTTGCTGTCATAGCCCAGGCCATTGAGCAGCACGTCGGCCATGCCGCTGGTGGCGATCACGTCAGTCCAGCTGACCACGCCCATGCGTACGACCTTGCAGGAGGCCGGGTCGGCGGCCATGGCATTCGCACTGATCAGTGCGGCGCCGGTGAGAATCAACAGACAACGGTTGAACAGTCTTTTCATCGATGCGGTCTCACTCGGCAGTTTTTATTGTGGGGATGGCGTCTGACGCGCCGTGCCCCACACCTTACCCAGCGAGACCTCGATAAAAGCGAACTGTGGCGACAGGGATTTGCACACAGACGACTTGGGAGGTGTGTTGCTGTTGAGGGCCTCTTCGCAGGCAAGCCAGCTCCCACGTTTGAATGTGTTTGCAATTCAAAAGGTGGGAGCCGGGCTTGCCCGCGATGGCTATCTCAGCTGCGCAACCAATCACCGATAGTGCTTCTGCCCCCAGGCCAGGAACCCTTCCAGCAACTCCTTCAATACCACCCGAGTCGGCTCGGCCAGGTCGGCGCGATAGCGGAACGGCTCAAACTCTTCCATGTACGTGCACTGCCCCAACTCCAGCTGCACCGCGTGGATATTCTCCGCCGGGTTGCCGTAGTGCCGGGTGATATGCCCACCCTTGAAGCGCCCGTTGAGCACATGGCTGTACTGCGGGTGACCGGCGCAGATGGCTTCCAGCTGGCTGGCCAGTTGCGGGTCGCAGGCTGCGCCATTGAAAGTGCCGAGGTTGAAGTCCGGCAGCTTGCCTTCGAACAGGTGCGGGATCACCGAGCGGATCGAGTGCGCATCAAACAACAATGCATAGCCGAACTCGGCCTTGAGCCGGGCCAGCTCGTTTTGCAGGGTGCGGTGATACGGCGTCCACACCTGCTCCAGGTACGTGGCGCGTTCGGCCTTGGACGGTTCCAGGCCTTCGCGGAACAGCGGCACACCGTCAAACAGCGTCGCCGGGTACAGGCCGGTGGTGGCGCCGACGTACAGCGGCTTGTCGTCTGATGGCCGGTTCAGGTCGATGACAAAGCGCGAATACTCGGCCGCCAGGGTGCTGGCGCCCAGTGCTTCGGCAAAGTCATACAGCGTGGGGATGTGCCAGTCGGTGTCCGGCAGGCTTTGCGCCTCGGGGATCAGCCCGGCTTGCACCGCCGGCGTCAGGCGCAGGCCCGCGTGGGGCATGCTGATCAGCAGCGGCACACGGCCTTGTTTGAAGTTCAGAACCTTATCCACAGCAGTACTCCTTAAACGGTGACATCGGCGCCGTGGCGCACGACGCGTTTATCCAGCTCGCCACCCAGCCAGTAGGCCAGGTCGGCAGGGCGATCGATCTGCCAGGCGACAAAGTCCGCGACCTTGCCCACTTCCAGCGAGCCGTGGCTGTCGCCCAGGCCCAGGGCGGTGGCCGCGTGTTGCGTGGCGCCGGCCAGGGCTTCTTCCGGGGTCATGCGGAACAGGGTGCAGGCCATGTTCAGCATCAGGCGCACCGACAACGCCGGCGAGGTGCCCGGGTTGAGGTCGCTGGCGATGGCGATCTTCACGCCGTGCTTGCGCAGGGCGTCCATCGGCGGCAGCTGGGTTTCCCGCAGGAAGTAGAACGCCCCCGGCAGCAACACCGCGACGGTGCCGGAAGCGGCCATGGCGATGGCGTCTTCCTCGGTCATGAATTCCAGATGGTCCGCCGACAACGCCTGATAGCGCGCTGCCAGGCTGGAGCCGTGCAGGGACGACAACTGTTCGGCGTGCAGTTTTACCGGCAAGCCGAGTTTCTGGGCGGCGATGAACACACGCTCCACCTGCTCCGGCGAAAACGCCAGGTATTCACAGAAGGCGTCGACCGCATCCACCAGGCCTTCCGCCGCCAGTGCCGGCAGCATCTCGGTGCAGATGTGGTCGATGTAGGCGTCGGCGCGGTCCACGTACTCCGGCGGCAACGCATGGGCCGCCAGGCAGGTGCTGCGCACACTGACCGGCAACTCGGCGCCGAGGCGACGGATCACCCGCAGGATCTTGCGCTCGCTGGCCAGGTCCAGGCCGTAGCCGGACTTGATCTCGACGGTGGTCACACCGTCGCGCAGCAAACTGCGCAGGCGCTTGTGGCCGCTGGCAAACAGCTCATCTTCGGTCGCCGCGCGCGTGGCGCGTACGGTGCTGGCAATACCGCCACCGGCGGCGGCGATCTCGGCGTAGCTCACGCCTTGCAGCCGCTGCTCGAACTCGCCGCTGCGATTGCCACCGAACACCGTGTGAGTGTGGCAGTCGATCAGCCCGGGGGTGACCCACGCACCTTGCAGGTCATGGGTGGTTGCGTAGTCCGCCTTCGGCAGATCGACGCGCGGGCCGATCCACTCGATGAGCGTGCCCGAGGTAACGATGGCGGCATCCTCGATGATCGAGTAGTTGCCCTGGGCCATGGTTGCAACGTGGCAGTGTTGCCAAAGCGTTTTCATTCAACACCTGCGTTAGGTTATCGGTGAGACAAAGCCGGGTCGTAGTGGACCTTGGCCGTTTGCCCGGCGGCGGGCTTGACCCACAGCAGGTAGGCAACGATCAGCAGGACGATCCACACGGCGCCGACCATTAGGGCGGCCTGGGTGTCCGGGAAGTAACCCAGCACGCCGAAGATAAACAGCATGAACACGATGGCGGCCGCTGGCGCATAGGGCCAGAACGGCACCGGGAATTTCAGCTCGGCGATCTGCTCCTGGGTCATCGCGCGACGCATCGCCACCTGGGTGACCAGGATCATCAGCCACACCCACACAGTGGCAAAGGTCGCAATCGAGGCGATCACCAGGAACACGTTTTCCGGGATCAGGTAGTTGAGCACCACGCCGCCCAGCAACGCAGCACCCATCACCACCACGGTCATCCACGGCACGCCCTGTTTCGACAGCTGGGCAAAGCCCTTGGGCGCCTGCCCTTGCTGGGCCAGGCCGTACATCATGCGGCCGGCGCCGAAGATGTCGCTGTTGATGGCCGAGACGGCAGCGGAGATCACCACGATGTTGAGGATGGTCGCTGCCGAGCCTATCCCCAGGTTGCTGAAGATCTGCACGAACGGACTGCCCTGGCTGCCGATCTGCGGCCACGGGTAGATCGCCATCAGCACAAACAACGTCAGCACGTAGAACAGCAGGATACGCAGGGGCACCGCGTTGATCGCCTTGGGAATCACGCGCTGCGGGTCCTTGGCTTCGCCGGCGGTGATGCCGATGATTTCGATGCCGCCAAAGGCGAACATCACCACCGCGAAGGACGCAATCAAGCCGCCCACGCCGTTGGGCATGAAGCCGCCGTGGGCCCACAGGTTACTGAGGCCGGTAGCCGGCGCGTCGCCCGCCGAGTGAATGCCGAACAGCATGATGCCGAAGCCACCAAGGATCATCGCGACGATGGCG
Source organism: Pseudomonas sp. Z18(2022) (assembly GCF_036346535.1). Lineage (NCBI taxonomy): Bacteria > Pseudomonadati > Pseudomonadota > Gammaproteobacteria > Pseudomonadales > Pseudomonadaceae > Pseudomonas > Pseudomonas sp. Z18(2022). The sequence goes on along the minus strand of NZ_JAOTOA010000002.1, from coordinate 281,095 downwards.
CCGACCTTGAGCAGCGACAGCCAGAACTCCATTTCGCCAAAGACTTTGACGTTGCACAGGTTCAGGCCGCCGATCAGCAACACGATGCCCAGCACCCAGACCCAGCGCGCGACTTCGGGAAACCAGAAGCCCATGTAGATGCCGAAGGCGGTCACGTCGGCGAGGCAGACGATGATCATTTCAAAGGCGTAGGTCCAGCCGAGGATAAAGCCGGCCATCGGGCCCAGGTAGGTGCTGGCGTACTGGCCGAAGGAGCCGGACACCGGGTTGTGCACGGCCATTTCGCCGAGGGCGCGCATCACCATGAACACGGCGGCGCCACCGATCAGGTAGGCCAGCAGTACAGCGGGGCCGGCCATCTGGATGGCGGAGGCAGAGCCGTAAAACAGCCCGGTACCGATCGCGGAACCGAGGGCCATGAAGCGAATATGTCGGGCTGAGAGCCCGCGTTTCAAACCTTGTTCCTGGTGCATTTCTCGTCCTTAATTATTTTTATCCTGAGAAAATTCGAATCTGCAGAAGATCAATGTGGGAGCTGTCGAGCCTTGGCGAGGCTGCGATAGCGGTGGGTCAGGCTACGAAAATGTTGCCTGTGCCGGCGCCATCGCAGCCTCGCCAAGGCTCGACAGCTCCCACACTGGATCGGTGTGGCTGTTACAGGCTCGGGAGCAACTTCGCCGGCACCAGCTCATTCAGGCAGCGCGTTGCCAACAGCTCACTGGCGGCATTGATGTCTGGCGCAAAGAACCGGTCCTTCTCATAAAACGCGACTTTGCTGCGCAGGATCCCGCGTGCCTTTTCCAGCGCGGGTGAAGTCTTCAAGCCATTGCGCAGGTCCAGGCCCTGGCACGCCGCCAACCATTCCACCGCCAACACACCGCGGGTGTTCTCGGCCATTTCCCACAGGCGCTTGCCCGCAGCCGGAGCCATCGACACGTGGTCTTCCTGGTTCGCCGAGGTAGGCAGGCTGTCGACGCTATGGGGATGCGCCAGCGCCTTGTTCTCGCTGGCCAATGCCGCTGCCGTCACCTGGGCGATCATGAAGCCGGAGTTCACACCGCCATTGCCCACCAGGAACGGCGGCAGTTGCGACATGTGCTTGTCCATCATCAGCGAGATGCGGCGTTCGCTCAGGGAGCCGATTTCCGCGATGGCCAGCGCCATGTTGTCCGCCGCCATGGCCACCGGTTCTGCGTGGAAGTTGCCGCCGGAAATCACGTCACCTTCCGCCGCAAACACCAGTGGGTTATCCGATACAGCGTTGGCTTCCACCACCAGCACTTCGGCCGCCTGGCGGAACTGGGTCAGGCAGGCGCCCATGACTTGCGGCTGGCAGCGCAGGGAGTACGGGTCTTGGACCTTGTCGCAGTTCTCGTGGGATTGGGACACTTCGCTGCTTTCGCCCAGCAGGGCGCGATAAGCGGCGGCGGAGTCGATCTGGCCACGCTGGCCACGGGCCGCGTGAATACGCGCGTCGAACGGCGAGCGCGAACCCAGCACGGCTTCCACCGTCAGGGCACCGCAAGCCAACGCACCGGCAAACAAATCTTCGCCTTCGAACAGGCCACGCAGCGCGTAAGCGGTGGAAACCTGAGTGCCGTTGAGCAGCGCCAGGCCTTCCTTGGCCGCCAGGGTCAGCGGCGTGAGGCCGGCGACTTTCAACGCTTCGGTGGCTTCCAGCCATTCGCCTTTATAGCGGGCCTTGCCTTCGCCCAGCAGCACCAGCGACATGTGGGCCAATGGCGCCAGGTCTCCGGAGGCCCCCACCGAACCTTTCAGCGGAATGTGCGGGTAAACCTCGGCGTTGATCAGGGCGATCAGCGCGTCGATCACCTGCCGGCGAATCCCGGAAAAACCCCGGCTCAGGCTGTTGACCTTGAGCACCATGACCAGCCGCACCAGCGCATCGCTGATGGGCTCACCGACGCCGGCGGCGTGGGACAGCACCAGGGAACGCTGGAGGTTTTCCAGGTCTTCGCTGGCGATGCGGGTCGAGGCCAGCAGGCCGAAACCGGTGTTGATGCCGTAGGCGGTGCGGTTCTCGGCGAGAATCTGCTCCACACAGGCAACACTGGCTTCGATCTGGGCCGAGGCGCTGTCATCCAGACTGAGGGTTACCGGCTGCTGGTAGATGGCTCGCAGTTGGGCAAGGCTCAGTTGGCCTGGAATCAGGTTTAGCGCAGTCACATTCATGCTCCTTTTGAGAGTGTTGTTAACTACCAGTCGCTCCGGATGCTTCCGTTATCCGCCGCTGTGCTCTTTTAGAGGATCAGTCGGCTTGGCACGCTGGTTATTGTTGGGAAAAGATCAGTGCAAATTCGGTAGCGTGCGTTGCAGTAAATCGGCGTGCTTGAGCAACGCGGCTGCGGCCGCGATGTCCGGCGCCAGCCAGCGGTCCTGGTCGTAGGCCGGGACGTGTTCGCGCAGCAAACGCCAGGCGGTATCGGTACCGGCGCCGAAGCGCTGCTCCTGGAGAAACTCGAACGCCTGGGCCGCCAGCAGGTACTCGATGGCGAGGATCTGGGTGACGTTTTCCAGCACCGAATGCAGCTTCAGCGCCGCGTTGGTGCCCATGCTCAAGTGGTCTTCCTGAAGGCCCGAGGTGACGAAGTTGTCGAGCACCGCCGGTTGCGCCAGCTGGCGGTTTTGCCCGCACAGCGAAGCGGCGACGTACTGCACGATCATCATCCCGGAGTTGACCCCGGGGTTGCTCACCAGGAACGCCGGCAGGCCACTGACGTGGGGGTTGATCAGGCGGTCCAGGCGGCGCTCGGCGATGGAGCCGATTTCAGCCATGGCGATGGCCAGCATGTCGGCCGCCAGGGCCACGGACTGCCCGTGCGGGTTGGCCTGGGAGACCACGCGGTAGTTGTCTGGCGTGCCGAGCACCAGCGGGTTGTCGCTGGTGCCGTTGAGTTCGGTTTCGATCTGCCGGGTGGCGTGCTCCAGTTGATCGCGGGCAGCACCGTGCACCTGGGGGATCGAACGGATGCTCAGGGCGTCCTGGGTGCGAATGCCTTTGCTGCTGGCGATCACTTCACTGCCATCGAGCAGTGCTCGCAGATTAATGCCCACTTGCTGCATGCCCGGGTGCGGCTTGAGGGCGATGATCTCTTCGTCGAAGGCGTCGATCTGACCGCGCTGGCCTTCAAAACTCATGGCGCCAATCACATCGGCCCACTGCAGCAAACGGTGCGCATCGGCCAGGGCCAGGCAACTGAGGCCGGTCATGCACGGCGTGCCGTTGACCAGGCACAGGCCGTCTTTGGCACCCAGCACCACCGCCTGCAAACCTTCTTCGGCGAGTGCCTGGTGCGCCGGGACGATGCGGCCCCGGTAGCTCACATTGCCAACACCGAGCAAGGCGATGCTGATGTGGGCCATGTGGGTCAAATAGCCCACCGAGCCCTGGGACGGAACCTGCGGCGTGATGCCATGGTTGAGCAGCGCCAGCAGTGAGTGCACGACTTGCGGATGCAGGCCGGACTTGCCGTGGCTGTAGTTGATGATGGCGCAGCAGATGATCGCGCGGGTCTGTTCGTCGCTCAGCGCCGGGCCGACGCCGCAGGCGTGGCTGAGCAGGGTGTTGCGCGACAGCCGGCTGAGTTGCTCGCCCTTGAGCGAAACGTTGCACAAGGCGCCCAGGCCGGTGTTGACGCCATAGGCGCGCTCGCCGCTGGTGACGATGCGCTGGACGATGGCCTGGGCATTGTCGATTCGCGCCCAGGCCTGGCCCGAGAGTTCGAGGACAGCACCGTGGCGGGCCACGGCGACCACGTCCTGCCAGCGCAGCGGGGCGTCGGCGATGATGATTTTTTCAGCCTGGGACATCTTTGTACCTTCTCCAATTCTTGTGCAGCTTCACCGGCCTCATCGCAGGCAAGCCAGCTCCCACAGGGGGAATGCATTTCAAATGTGGGAGCTGGCTTGCCTGCGATAGCGACAGTCAACTCACCACCAATCGCGGGTCAAACCACGGCAGCCCGCCGCTGAACAAATCGGTCCACATACTCATCCGCCGGCGAATGCAAAATCTCCCGAGGCGTGCCGACCTGGATCAGCTTGCCGTCCTTGAGGATCGCAATGCGGTTGCCGATGCGCACGGCCTCGTCGAGGTCGTGGGTGATGAAGACGATGGTCTTGTGCAGGGTCTTTTGCAGTTCCAGCAACTGGTCCTGCATCTCGGCGCGGATCAGCGGGTCGAGGGCGCTGAACGCTTCGTCCATCAGGATGATGTCGGTGTCGGCCGCGAGGGCGCGAGCCAGGCCCACCCGTTGGCGCATGCCGCCGGACAGCTGGTGCGGGTATTTGTTTTCGTAGCCCTTCAGGCCCACGGTTTCGATCCAGTGCAGCGCACGCTCGGTGCACACTTGCTTGGTTTCGCCGCGCACTTTCAGGCCGTAGGCGACGTTGTCCACCACGCTCTTGTGGGGCAGCAGGCCGAAGCTCTGGAACACCATGCTGATCTTGTGCCGGCGGAATTGGCGCAAGGCTTCCATGTCCAGTTGCAGGATGTCTTCGCCGTCCACCAGGATCGCGCCGCTGGTGGGGTCGATCAGGCGGTTGAAGTGGCGCACCAGGGTCGACTTGCCTGAACCCGACAGGCCCATGATCACGAAGATCTCGCCGGTGGCGATGCTCAGGGACAGGTCGTTCACACCCACCACGCAACCGGTGTCGGCCAGCACCTGGTCCTTGGTCTTGCCCTGGCCAATCAGCGCCAGTGCTTCCTTGGAGCGGTTGCCGAAGATCTTGAATACGTTTTTGACTTCAATCTTGCTGACGGTAGTCATTTGCTCGCCTCATGCCGTGGACGACCATAGGCCTGGGTAATGCGGTCGATGACCACTGCGAGAATCACGATCGCCAGGCCGGCTTCAAGGCCACGCCCGACGTTAAGCGTCTGGATGCCGACGAGTACGTCTTCACCCAGGCCACGGGCACCGATCATCGAGGCGATCACGACCATCGACAGGGCCATCATGGTGGTCTGGTTGATCCCGGCCATGATGCTCGGCAGGGCCAGCGGCAGTTGCACGCCGAACAGTTGCTGCCAGCGGTTGGCACCGAAGGCGTTGATCGCTTCCATGACTTCACCGTCGACCTGGCGAATGCCCAGGTCGGTCAGGCGAATCAGCGGTGGCGCAGCGTAGATCACCGTGGCGAAAATCGCCGGCACCTTGCCCAGGCCAAACAGCATCAACACCGGGATGAGGTACACGAAGCTGGGCATGGTTTGCATGATGTCCAGCAGCGGCATCAACACCGAGCGCAGGCGGTTGCTGCGGGCCGACAGAATTCCCAGAGGAATGCCGATCAGCACCGAGATCACCGTGGCCACCATCATCAGTGCCAGGGTTTGCATCAGCTTGTCCCACAGGCCAACGGCGCCCACCAGGAACAGCAAGCCGACGATCACCGCCGTAGTGACCACCTTGCGTGTGGCGTGCCAGGCAATGCCGCCGACAATCGCCAGCATCAACCACCAGGGTGCCGCGCGCAGCACGCCTTCCAGGTTGACGATGGCCCACAACAGGGTGTCGGAGATGTGCCGGAACACATCCCCGTAGTTGGTCACCAGCGAATCAACCCAACTGTTGACCCAATCGGCGATGGAAAACGTAAAACTCTCAGGAAACATAGTGTGCTCTCGATCCAGTGGATTGTGGCCGGGCTTCCGGCTGCCTGCGAGGGCAACCGGAAACGCTCAACCTACAAGGCCGCTTCGATTTTCTTGGCTGCGTCGTCGCTCACCCATGCGTGCCAGACTTCAGGATGTTCCTTGAGGAAAATTTTCGCCAGTTTTGGTGATTCAATTCGCTCTTTGGCCATGCGGCCCAGGTTCTGGTTCAGCAGGTCGATAGGCAGATTGACCTTTTCCAGCACGGCCACCAATTCCGGCGCTTGCTCGTGGAAGGTCTTGGACAGACCGACCTTGATGCTCACGCTTTTATCCACACCGGGCTTTTCTTCGAGTTTGACCAGGTCGACCTGGCCCATCAGCGGGGTGGGCGACCAGTAGTAGAACAGGATCGGCTCGCCGCGCTTGTAGCTCGACAGCACTGCCGCATCCAGCGCCGGTCCGGTGCCTGGACGGAAGTTGGTGTAGGTGCTTTCCAGGCCATAGCTTTTCAGCATTTCGCTGTTGTCCAGCTCACAGGTCCAGCCGGCCGGGCAGTTGTAGAAGCGGCCCTTGGACGGTTCTTCCTGGTCCTTGAACACCGAGGCGTATTTGGCCAGGTCGGCGATGTTTTTCAGGTCCGGCGCCTTGGGTTCCAGCTTGCGCTTGGCATCGCCTTCGATCACGTAGCGCGGCACGTACCAGCCTTCAACCGCACCTACCACCGGAGCGCCGACACCGACGACTTTGCCGGCCTTCTCGGCCTTGTTCCAGACTTCGCTGCGGCCAACCCACTCCTCGGCGAACACCTGGATGTCGTTGCTGCTCAGGGCGTTCTCCATGGTGATGGAGTTGCCCGGCAGGCTATCGGTTTTGCAGTCGTAGCCTTTTTCCAGCACGGTTTGCAGGATGTCGGTGAGCAACATGCCGCTTTCCCAGTTCAGGCCGGCGAATTTCACCGGTTTGCCGGATTCGCACCAACCGGCCGCCTGGGCGCCAGCAGAAGCCAGCAAGCCTGCCGAGAACAAAGTGGCCAGCAGGGTCTTATTCATTTTCATTGTTGTGACGCTCCCAATCTTGAAATGGATTACGGCAGTCAGTAGGCATCCTGCCCTGTCCACGTCCCATCAGGCCTGTGCAGCCAGCCCGTTTGTCGTTGGTGCAGCGCCCTGCTCTACCGGCAGGATCAGGTGTTCAGGTATTGCGCTGTGCCACTTTTTGGCGGCCCAGTAGTAAAGCGCAGCCGGCACCACCAGGCCGATGATCCAGGAGATATCGGTGTCGCCGAGGCTGGCAACCAGTGGTCCGGTGTAGAAATGCGTGGAGATGAACGGCATCTGGATCAGCACGCCGAACACGTAGATGCTGATGCCCATCACGTTCCAGCGACCGTAGCGGCCGTCGGGGTTGGACAGTGCCGGGATGTCGTAGCGCTCTTTGGTGATGCAGTAGAAATCCACCAGGTTGATCGCGCTCCAGGGCGTGAAAAACGCCAGCAGGAACAGGATGAACGCGGAGAAATCCTTGAGGAACGAGTCCTTGCCCAGCAACGCCAGCGCGGCCGCAATCGACACCATCACGAAGATGTACAACAGGCGCGTGCCACTGCCGATATGCCGACTGCCACGGAAGCCACTGATGATCGTCGCGATCGACATGAAGCTGCCGTAGGCATTCAAGGTGGTGACGGTGACCTTGCCGAAGGCGATGCTGAAATACAGCAACGCCGCGACGATCCCGGTGCCGCCCAGGCCGACGATGAATGACACTTCGTGGTGAGCGAATTGCGAGCCGGCCAGGGCCGCGGCAAACACACCGAACACCATCGACGCCTGCGCACCGATCACCGAACCGAGACCCACGGCCCAGAAGGTTTTCGAAGCCTGGGTGCTGCGCGGCAAGTAACGCGAGTAGTCCGCCACATAGGGGCCAAACGCGATCTGCCAGGACGCCGACAGGGAAATCGCCAGCAGGAAACTGCTGAGAGAAAAATGCTTGTTGCCCAGCAACGCACCGATGTCGTTACCGGCCAGCAACTTGTAGAACAGGTAGACGAAAGCCACTACGCCCAGCACGCTGGCAACCCGGCCAATGCCGTGAATGACGCGGTAGCCGAAGATCGTGAACACCATGATCAGCCCCGCGAACAGCACGATGCCCACCCAGTCCTCAACATGGAGCAACTGCGCCACCGCCTGCCCCGCCAGCAACGAGCCGCTGGCAGAAAAACCGATGTACATCAGGCACACCAGCACCAGCGGGATCACCGCGCCATACACGCCAAACTGCACGCGGCTGGAGATCATCTGCGGCAAGCCCAGTTGCGGGCCTTGCGCCGCATGCAGCGCCATGACGCCGCCGCCCAGCAGTTGACCGATCAGCAGACCGATCAACGACCAGAACACATCACCGCCCAGCACCACGGCCAGGGCCCCGGTGACAATCGCGGTGATTTGCAGGTTGGCACCCAACCACAGGGTGAACTGACTTAACAGACGGCCGTGTCTTTCCGCTTCCGGGATGTAGTCGATCGAACGCCTTTCGATCAACGGGGTGCTGCTTGCACGAGCGTCATTTACAGCCATTGTTGTTCAACCTCTGATGGATTGTTCTGCATGCGGATTGCTCTTCTGTGGGAGCTGGCTTGCCTGAGATGGCATCACCTCGGTCTTACTGACAAACCGAGTCGCCTGCATCGCGGGCAAGCCCGGCTCCCACAGGAACCGAGCCGGTCTTTATTTGATCATCGGCAGGTTCAGGCCCTGCTCTTTGGCGCAGTCGATCGCGATCTGGTAACCCGCATCGGCATGACGCATCACCCCGGTGGCCGGGTCGTTGTGCAGCACGCGAGCGATACGCTCGGCGGCTTCGTCGGTACCGTCGCAGACAATCACCATGCCCGAGTGCTGGGAGAAGCCCATGCCGACACCGCCGCCATGGTGCAGCGAAACCCAGGTGGCGCCGCTGGCGGTGTTGAGCAAGGCGTTGAGCAGTGGCCAGTCGGACACGGCGTCGGAACCGTCCTGCATCGACTCGGTTTCACGGTTGGGGCTGGCCACCGAGCCGGAGTCGAGGTGGTCGCGGCCGATCACGACCGGTGCCGACAGCTCGCCGCTGCGCACCATTTCGTTGAACGCCAGGCCCAGCTTGGCGCGCTGGCCCAGGCCAACCCAGCAGATACGTGCCGGCAGGCCCTGGAAGCTGATGCGCTCGCGGGCCATGTCCAGCCAGTTGTGCAGGTGGGCGTCGTCCGGGATCAGCTCTTTGACTTTGGCGTCGGTCTTGTAGATGTCTTGCGGGTCGCCCGACAGCGCAGCCCAACGGAACGGGCCGATGCCACGGCAGAACAGCGGACGGATGTAGGCCGGTACGAAACCCGGGAAGTCGAAGGCGTTTTCCACACCTTCTTCCTGCGCCATCTGACGGATGTTGTTGCCGTAGTCGAAGGTCGGGATGCCTTGCTTCTGGAACTCGAGCATGGCTTTGACGTGCACGGCCATCGACTGTTTGGCAGCCTTGATCACGGCGGCCGGTTCGGTCTTGGCGCGGGCGCGGTATTCATCCCAGGTCCAGCCGGCGGGCAGGTAACCGTTGAGCGGGTCGTGAGCGCTGGTCTGGTCGGTGACCATGTCCGGGCGCACGCCGCGCTTGACCAGTTCCGGCAGGATTTCAGCCGCGTTGCCCAGCAGGGCGATGGAAATCGCGCGGCCTTCCTTGGTGTATTTGGCGATGCGCGCCAGGGCGTCGTCGAGGTCAGTGGCTTGCTCGTCGACATAACGGCTGTTCAAGCGGAAGTCGATGCTGACCTGCTGGCATTCGATGTTCAGCGAGCAGGCACCGGCCAGGGTCGCGGCCAATGGCTGGGCGCCGCCCATGCCGCCGAGGCCGGCGGTCAGGACCCAACGGCCCTTGAGGTCATCGTTGTAGTGCTGGCGACCGGCTTCGACGAAGGTCTCGTAGGTGCCCTGCACGATGCCCTGGCTGCCGATGTAGATCCAGCTGCCGGCGGTCATCTGGCCGTACATGGCCAGGCCCTTGGCGTCGAGTTCGTTGAAGTGTTCCCAGCTCGCCCAGTGCGGCACCAGGTTGGAGTTGGCGATCAGCACGCGCGGGGCATTGCTGTGGGTCTTGAACACGCCGACGGGCTTGCCGGATTGCACCAGCAGGGTTTCGTCGTCATTGAGGTTGGTCAGGCTTTCGACGATCTGGTCGTAGCATTCCCAGTTGCGCGCGGCACGACCGATGCCGCCGTACACCACCAGTTCTTTCGGGTTTTCGGCAACCTGTGGGTCGAGGTTGTTCATCAGCATGCGCAGCGGCGCTTCAGTCAGCCAGCTTTTGGCGGTCAGCGTATTGCCGCGTGCGGCACGGATTTCAACGTCACGGTACTTGGTAGGCTTGGTCACAAAAAATTCCTCAACGATCAATGCGCGAACATGATTGGTGCGAAGAGGATGTCCATGGACTCTTACGCACACATCTTTACTTGTACATACAAGCATATGCAATCAAGCGGCCAACTTTGCGCGCAAGGTTTGAAGAATTTTCCGGGATGAGGGTGAAAGCCTTGGAAAATAAGGCTTCGCTGCTTGATGAATTTTCTTACAGGGGATTTTTACAGCGCGGGAGACTTGTCACCGAGGCAGTGCTTTGCGCCATGCTGGGGCGTTCGGTAACAAGTTGGTGCGGGGGTTGGAAACAGTTTCCAGCGTCGCTGGAGATCAACTGTGGGAGCTGGCTTGCCTGCGATAGCGGTTGGTCAGCCATGCATCTGCTGCTGATACACCGCTATCGCAGGCAAGCCAGCTCCCACATTTTTAACCGCGTTTAGTCAGCTCGATGACGCAGCAACGACCCGTGACGCTGACGTCCAGCAGGCCGGTGTTACCGTCCAGTTGCAGGCAGTCGTGACGGCTCAGACGCTCACCGAGCACCTTCACTTCATCGGCCACACTGAACACCAGCACGGTGTGCGCGGCGCTGAAGAAACGCTGCGTACCGTCCATCCACTGCAACCGCGCCTGATAGCGCTGCGGTGAATAGATCAGGTTGAAATCGCGGATCGGCCCGCCGATCAATCGGCAGGACACCTGGCTGTCACCCTTGAACGGGAACGGCTGCAGCGGTAACAACCCGCGCTGCTCCTCGCCGTCCACCGTGAGCACCATGCCCGAGCCTTGCAGCACGGTGATGATCCGCTGGTACCCGGCGAAGGTAGAAAACCCGCCCGACTCGGCGATATCGGCGATCGACAGGCGCCAGCCAAAACCGTCCAGGCCCTCGCCTGCATCACGGGTGATTTCTTCAGTGCTGCCGCCGCCGTTTTTCCACGGCATGCGCACGTAATCGGCGGCGCGCCAGACTTTCATCGAACTCATTTACTGAAACGTCCTTCCAGGCTATGACGGGAACCGGGGTGGATCAAACGCGCGGCGGTCACCGGCTGGCGGCCCGACCAGGTGCGGCGGCGAATCAGCAGGCATGGCTCGCTGGTTTCGATTTGCAGCAGCTTGCATTCGTCGGCGTCGGCGAGGATCGCCTCAACTACGTGCTCGCCTTCGGTCAGCGGCGCCACCTGGTTGAGGTAGGCATATGGCGTTTGCTGGGTGAAATCCTGCTGCAGGTATTCCGGCGCTACCAGGGCGTTGACGAAACGGTCTTCGATTTGCACCGGGATGTCGTTTTCGTAGTGCACGATCAACGAGTGGAACACCCGCCCGCCTTCGCGCATTTCCAGGGCGACGGCGCGCTCGGAACCGGCAGCTTCTTCACCGAGGGTAATGACTTTGCAGGTATGACGATGGCCGCGGGACGCGATCTCGTCGGCAATGTTGTGCACTTCAAACAGCGCCGACTGGCTCTTGGGCTCGGCGACAAACGTGCCCACGCCTTGCATGCGCACCAGCAGGCCTTCGGCGGTCAACTCACGCAGGGCGCGGTTGATGGTCATGCGGCTGAAGCCCAACTGGTTGACCAGTTCGCTTTCCGACGGCACGCGGTAATGAGGCGGCCAGTTGCCGTTGAGAATCTGCTGGCTGATCATCTGTTTGACACGGGCATACAAGGGCGCCGGACTTTCGTCCATGTGGGCAGCCAGTGAAGACTTGGCGGGCGGAGTCGGCACAGGGAATCCTTGCAGGTGAAAAAGAAGCATAGCTTGCCGGAGTTTACCGAGCAGGCAAACGTCTGTATATGTATATACAAATAAACACACGACCGGGGTGCCTTAATCATGTCCGCTTTCTTTGCCGAACGCGCGCTGCTGCCTAATGGATGGGCCAATGATGTACGTCTTGAAGTCAGCGCCGACGGCCTGCTGACCAAGGTTGAGCCCAACGCCAGCGCAGACGGTGCCGAACGGCTCAGGGGGCCGGTGCTGGCGGGCATGCCGAACCTGCATTCCCACGCGTTCCAGCGGGCAATGGCCGGGCTGGCGGAAGTGGCCGGCAACCCGAACGACAGTTTCTGGACCTGGCGTGACTTGATGTACCGGATGGTCGGCAAGATCAGCCCCGACCAACTGCAGGTCATCGCGCGCCAGCTGTATATCGAGATGCTCAAGGCCGGCTACACCTCGGTGGCCGAATTTCATTATGTGCACCACGACGTCAACGGCCAGCCCTATGCCGACCCGGCGGAGCTGTCGCGGCAAATCAGCCAGGCAGCCGCCAGCAGCGGCATCGGCCTGACCTTGCTGCCGGTGCTGTACAGCCATTCCGGTTTCGGCGGCCAGGCACCCAATGAAGGCCAGCGGCGCTTTATCAACAGCACCGAAAATTACCTGAACCTGCAATCACGCCTGCAACCGATCCTGGCCGCACAACCGGCGCAGCAACTGGGCCTGTGCTTCCACTCGCTGCGTGCGGTCACGCCACAGCAGATCAGCGAAGTACTGGCCGCCAGCGACAAGGCGTGCCCGGTGCATATCCATATCGCCGAGCAGCAAAAGGAAGTCGACGACTGCCTGGCCTGGAGCGGCCAGCGTCCGCTGCAATGGCTGTATGACCATGTTGAAGTGGATCAGCGCTGGTGCCTGGTACACGCCACCCACGCCAATCCGGAAGAAGTGACATTGATGGCCAAGAGTCGGGCGATTGCCGGGCTGTGCCTGACCACTGAAGCCAATCTGGGCGACGGGATTTTCCCGGCGGTGGATTTCCTGGCTCAGGGTGGGCGCATGGGGATTGGTTCCGACAGCCATGTATCACTGAGCGTGGTGGAAGAATTGCGTTGGCTGGAATACGGGCAGCGTCTGCGGGACCAGCGGCGCAACCGGCTGTATCGCAGCGATCAGCCGATGGTCGGGCGTACGCTGTTCGATGCCGCACTGGACGGTGGTGCCGAGGCACTGGGGCAGCCGATCGGGCGCCTGGAAGTCGGCAAGCGTGCCGATTGGCTGGTGCTGGATGGCAACGATCCGTACCTGGCGACGGCGAACGAAGACGGGATTCTCAATCGCTGGCTGTTTGCCGGCGGGGATCGTCAGGTGCGCGATGTGCTGGTCAACGGCCAGTGGGTAATTCGCGACGGGCATCACGCTGCCGAAGAAGACAGCAGCCGGGCGTTTACCCAGGTCTTGCGGGATTTGTTGGGCTGACAGACTGCACATAACAAAATGTGGGAGCTGGCTTGCCTGCGATAGCAGTGGTGAATCCAACACCGCTATCGCAGGCAAGCCAGCTCCCACATTGGAATGGTAGCGCTCTTCAGTTACTGCGAAGTCTTCGCCATCTGCTTGTCCGACGTCCGCCAGATCAACCGGGTAGTGTCATACCCCTGTTGCCGCGCCCTGCTCAGCAGGTCTTCGCGAGTGTCGGCACTGACTGTCGGCGTGCGGGACAATAACCACATATAGCGCCGGCTCGGGCTGCCGACAATGGCGGTCTTGTAGTCATCGCTGATGTACAACACCCAGTAATCGCCCTTGGTCACGCCCGGCAGCAGCGCGGTGAACCAGTTATTGAATTCCACCCAGAGCTTGTCGGTCCTGCCGGCAACTTGCGGCGTGGCCGTGCCCTTGGCTTCCTGCCACTTCCACTCCGGCGTCAGGCAGCGGTTGAACACCGACATATTGCCATCGGGCAGCAGCGTGTAACGGGCTTCGGACTGCGCGCAATTGCGCTGGAAGTACATCGGCAAACGGGCCAACTCATACCAGGTGCCCTGGTAACGCTTGAGGTTGACGCTGCCAACCGTCTTGGGTTGCAGATCATCGCCAGAATGGCTGGCGCAGCCCGCCAAAAACAGGCTGGCGCAGAGGTATAGAACGAAACGCATCATGTTGTTTTTCTCCCGCAGGCTTTCGCCCCGGTTTACTTCAGGCCTTGCCCGGAAAAAATCAGTACTTTGTCACCGGCGTATTGCACGCTGATAAAGCTGTTTTTATCGCCCCAGGTGCAACTGGACATACCCAGCGCGCCAGAACAATCAGTCGGCTTGCCCAACAACGACTCCACCTCGGCCTTGGGCATGCCGGCCGACAGTTTTGCGTAATTTTCTTGAGTGACCTTGCTGCAAGCGGCCAGAAGCACGCAAAACGACAACAGGGCGAGACGGCGTAACGACATGGAAAAACTCCTGGAGAGACGAAGCAGCTTGGGGGTCTGCCAGAAGCTTAGAAGGGAAAAGGGGTGTCTGGTTCCCGATGGGGGGTGGTATTTCTTTTTTCAATCCAGCGACTTTATTCGGGCTTAAAAAATGGGTGCGTTTCGTCGGATGACAGCGGCAATAAACCACTGCAATGTCACGAAGGACCAAATAAAGACTAAAATCAGTCCTATCTTCGAGAAAGGATCGTCCCGTGAAACTCTCATCCCAGATCAAACCCATCAGCTACTTGAAAAGCCACACTGCAGAGATCGTCAAAAATTTAACTGAAAGCCGTGAGCCACTGGTAATCACCCAAAATGGTGAGGCCAAGCTGGTTGTGATGGACGTGAAAAGTTTTGAAGAACAAGAAGAAACCATGGCCCTGTTGAAGCTTCTAGCCTTAGGTAGCCGACAAATTGAATTGGGCCAGTTTCAAGACATGGAGGACGTGTTCGCGGAACTGGACAAGGACGATGAACAATGAGTTTCAACGTTGTAATCCTTCACTTCGCCAAAAACGACCTCAAGGAAATTAAGTCCTATCTGATCCGACAGTTCTCTGCAGCGTCATGGCAACAAACCTATGACACGTTGAAGCAAGCTCTTCGTCGCCTGGAAACCCAGCCTTATGCCGGATCCATACCCGAAGAACTTGAAAAGCTCCATCTCGGCCGCTACCGACAGACTGTGTGCGGGATGAATCGGATCATTTATGAGATCCAAGATAAAACCGTTTACGTCCATATCATTGCCGATACACGGAAAAGCTTTCAGGCGTTACTGCTGAAAAGCCTTATTCAATAAACAAAAAAGCCCCGAAATGCTGAAAGCATTCGAGGCTTTTTGCTTACCGCAAAGACTTACGCCTTGTGGTAACCGGTCACACGCTCAACTTCTTCCTTCGAACCCAGGAACACCGCCACGCGCTGGTGCAGGCCTTCAGGCTGGATGTCGAGGATGCGCTGGTGGCCGTCGGTGGACGCACCGCCCGCCTGCTCCACGAGGAACGACATCGGGTTGGCTTCGTACATCAGGCGCAGTTTGCCTGGTTTGGACGGCTCGCGGCTGTCACGTGGGTACATGAACAGGCCACCACGGGTCAGGATGCGGTGCACGTCGGCAACCATCGCAGCCACCCAACGCATGTTGAAGTTCTTCTTCAACGGGCCTTCCTCGCCTTCCATCAACTCGTTCACGTAGCGCTGTACCGGAGCTTCCCAGTGACGCTGGTTGGACATGTTGATGGCGAATTCCTGGGTAGTCGCAGGAATGGAGATGTCTTCGTGGGTCAGCACGAAGCTGCCCATTTCACGGTCCAGGGTGAAGCCTTTGACGCCATCGCCCAGGGTCAGCACCAGCATGGTCTGCGGGCCGTAGATCGCGTAACCGGCAGCCACCTGCTCGGTGCCTGGCTGCAGGAAGGCCTTTTCGTTCAGGGCTTCGTTCTGGCTCAGGTATTCGTTCGGGCAACGCAGTACCGAGAAGATGGTGCCTACCGGTGCGTTGATGTCGATGTTCGAAGAACCGTCCAACGGGTCGAATACCAGCAGGTACGCGCCTTTCGGGTATTTGCCCGGGATCTGGTAGGCATTGTCCATTTCTTCGGACGCCATGCCGGCCAGGTGACCGCCCCATTCGTTGGCTTCGAGCAGGATTTCGTTGGAAATCACGTCGAGCTTCTTCTGTACTTCGCCTTGTACGTTTTCAGTGCCCATGCTGCCCAGGACACCACCCAGCGCGCCTTTGGAGACGGCGTGGCTGATTTCCTTGCAAGCACGCGCCACCACTTCGATAAGGAAGCGCAGATCGGCAGGCGTGTTGTTGCTGCGGGTCTGCTCGATCAAATAGCGACTCAGGGTAACGCGGGACATGGAAGGCTCCGGAAATAGGGGGCTAAAAACCCGCGCAGTTTAACGCGAGTCGGGGCGTATTTCCTCATATGAGAGGATTTAAACCCAATAGAGTTCATGGACTTTATTTAACGTGCCACCGGCGGCTTGCGCAGCAAACTGTAGGCCATGGCCCCCAGTGCCGCCACACCGAGCAGCAGCACGGCCCAGAGACCGAGTTTTTTCCAGTTCGGCCCGGTATCAACAGTGGCCACAACCGCAGGCGAAGTCACCACTGCCTCGCCCGCCACTTTCGCCTGCCCAAGCCCCGCGAGGCGCTCGGCGCTGTAATCCGGAATCAACGTCGACAGCGGCAAATTCGCGCCCTTCACCGACGGGTTGCCCAACGCCAAAGTGAACGGTGGTTCGCCCCGCGCCAGGAACACCAACTGCGTGGCCCGAACCGCAAAGCTCAAGGCCGGTGCCTCCACACCGAGACCGCCGCCGCGCTCGTCCACGTCGAGTTTGAGCTGAGCAACGGCCTGGCCCGGCAACTGCAATTCGTTCTGCAGAACATCCTGGCCATTCTGCGTCAGCCGGTAAAGCAAACCGCTGCTCAAGGGCTGCCAGGCCTGATTGCTTTCCCGGCGGCCCGACAAGGTGACTGGCGCGAGGCTGTTGGGTTGGCTCAAATCAATACGCAAACGTTCGACGTTCAGCGCATTGGGCAACTGCCAGCTGTATTCGCCGGCCTTGAGACGGCTGCCCGACAAAGGCTGCGACCACACCAGCGGCAACGGCAAGCTATGGGCATTGACGCTTTCCAACTGCGCCGACGTCAGCGCCGGTGCGGCCTGGCCTTTCCACAGCAGGCGCAGATAACGCGCCGATTGCCCCGGCAAACTCACTTCATGCTGCTCGACGCGCTCGTCGGCAAACGACAGCCGCGCCACCTGCCCTTCGCCCCAGGAACGCCAGTGCTGCAAGTCGTCGCTGGCTTCGATGCTGAAACGCTGGAAGCCGTCGCGCTCGCTGGTCCAGTCGAGAATCAGTTGCTGCAACGGGGCCTTGATCGCACTGGCATCGAGCAGCCAGCCGCGCAGGACTTCTTCGCCGGCCTCCAACTGGCTGGGCGGCTGCACCTGCACCAGCGTGCCCGTGGATGTGGATTGCACGCGTACGCTGGGCACGGTCTCAGTGGAGTCGGCCGCGGCGTACAGTGGAAACCACTTCACGTTGGCCAGGCTGCGGCTTTCGGTACTTTGCGCCGACTGCCGCGCCAGCGCGTAAGCCTGGGGCTCGCCGGCGGCGTTGAACACCCGCACGTCACTCAGGTCAGCCTGGCGGGCACTCAACTGCACCGCCAGCGGCAGTTCCAGGCGGTACCACGGGCCTTCGCCGCTGACCGTCAGCGGCACCCGCGTGGTGAAGTCGGCGGGGGTTTCCTGGGCCCAGGCCGAACACGTTGTGCACAACCCCAACAGCACCACACTCAGCTTGCCCATCAAGAGGCCACTCCTTCAGATTCAACCACCGGCTCGGGACGCTTGGGCGGCAACGGGGCGAAATAGCCCACCACCAGCAACAGCCCGCCCACACCGATAAACGATACGATCCGCGCCAGCCCGCCGCGGTTGCTCAGTTCGACGAAGAACAATTTGGCGACCACCACCGCGATCAACACGGCACCGATCAGCCACACCTCGCGCCGATGACGCAGATGGCCACCGATCATCAGGCTCAGGGCAATCAGGGTCCAGACGATCGACAGCCCGGCCTGTACCAGCATCGATTCCAGCAGCGCATCCAGATGGAACGGCACGCCACCCCAATGGTGAGCCGTGCGCATCACCAGGGCGGTGAAGAAGGCGAACAACGACACTCCGGCGACCGCCTGGGCGATCAGTTCGGCGCGTGGCCCACGCTGGGGTGCGGCGCTGCGGGACCACAGGTACACACCCAATAGCGCGAACAATAAACCCAGGTCCAGCGGGTTAAGCAGCGGCACATACGGCAGCGGCTCGGCGGTGCCGTCGCTGAAGATATTTGCCAGCCAGAACCAGCCAAGCATCAACACCGCCAACGGCAACGCGGCATACAACCGGTACTCGCGCGGGTACGCCGACACCGGCCATGGCCAGTTGCGCGGCACAGCAGCCAGCACCAGGTACAGGCTTGGCAGAATCGCCCAGCCCAGCCAGCGCCAGGCGTTGTATTCCTCGGACAGCAGTAACAGGCCGTAGCGCAGCTCCAGCGCCAACACGCCAATCAGCATCCAGCAGCCGAGCACATGGGCGGCGCCCAAGGCTTTTTCCGGGATGACCAAGGCCAGGCGCCGCAGCGAAACGAAGTGCACCGCAAACACCGCCGCCCACGCCAGCCAGGCGAAATTTGCCGCCGGGTGATAACGCGAGTCCCATGACCCCAGCAACACCACGCCGGCCGC
Source organism: Pseudomonas sp. Z18(2022) (assembly GCF_036346535.1). Lineage (NCBI taxonomy): Bacteria > Pseudomonadati > Pseudomonadota > Gammaproteobacteria > Pseudomonadales > Pseudomonadaceae > Pseudomonas > Pseudomonas sp. Z18(2022). The sequence continues at coordinate 262,611 of NZ_JAOTOA010000002.1, read as the reverse complement.
CGGCATCAACAGCGCGCACAGCAAGCCCAGCGACGCCCATTGCAGCCTCAGGGCCAACACCGCCCAGATCGCCACACTCACCGCCGCCACTGCCAACAGCCAGGTACCTTGCAGCGTCGAGGGCGCAAAACGCAGCACTTCACTGACCAACGCCAGCGTCCACCAGGCCGCGCCCCACACCAGCAGCACGTCGGACAAGCGCTGCAGACTCAACGCCTCGAACACTGGCGCATGCGGCCGACGCTGCAAACGCCAGGCACCGACCAGCGCCGCCAGCCCAAGCACCATCGGCGTCCAGAAACCGCTATGGCCCAGGGGACGCAAGCCTTCGCTGGTCAGCGGCCCGAGCAAGTCCGGCACCGCGATCAGGAACGAAGCGCCGCCGATCACTTGCAGCAACAACCCGAAGACAAAACTGACGCGCTGTTGCAGATACAGGCTCAGCCAGATGATCAACAAGCCACTGGCCGCCCACACGCCGCTGGCGGTCTCCCATGGCAGCACGAACAGCACCGCCAGATTGATCAACACCAGCCCGGCCAGCAGTACTACCGACAAGCCACGCAACAACCGCACGTCGCTGCGCACCATGCTGTCCCGCGCGGCCAGCAGCATGCCGCCGATCAACGCCAGGCCTATCAGCGAAGCGGTGAGCAACCCGCTCCAGCCGGCACTGAACACCGCGCTTGAATCGACGCCCGCCTGCAGGCGCAGCAGGAACAGCGCGCCACCCAACAGTTGCACGGCAAACGCGGTGAAGAGGAACGTACGCGAGCCGATGCGCAGGCCCACCAGCAAGGTTGCAAGGCCCGCGATTGCCCAACTGATGGCGGTGCCTTGGGTCAACAGCAGCAACGGGGCAAGCAGGTACAAGAAACCCAGGCCGACACTGGCCAACACTGGCAAGCCGCGACGCTCCCAATTCGCCGCTTGTTCAACCGAGGCTTTGCGCAGTTGAGAGAAACTGAACAGCAATGCCGCGCCCAGCAACAACGCCCCCAACGGTGCGCCATCCAACAGGCTGGTTTCGCCAACCCGCAACTCGCTGAGGAACGCCAGCGCCGAGCCGACTTGCAACAGCAAGCCAAACGCCCGCGCCAGAGGCCGCTGCTGACGCAGGCCGAGCCAGAAGATCCCGGCGCCTTCCACCGCCCAGGCCGCTGCGGTCCAACGTGCGTCGAGGCCCAGTGGGATCGCCAGGCTGGCGAAGATCACACCCAGTGCCAGGCAGGTTTCCGCCAGCAGCAAGGCGCGCCCGCCACTCAGCAAACGGGCCAGGCCCATGTAGATAATGCCCAGGGCCAGCGCGCTGAACGCAGCGGCAAACTCCAGGTGCTGCACCAGCGCAAACTGCAACCCGAAGCCCACCACCGGCGGACCGAACAGCATGCTGCCGTCGACATAATCGCCCTTGGCCGCCGACCAGCGCAGCAGCGCGCCACGGCTGTCATCCTGCGGCGCATCGCTCATCTCCAGCAATTTGCGCCGGGCGAACAACAGGCCGATGCCGAGGTACATCAGGAAAAAGAGAATCAGGAACGGCTCGGTGCTCCACAACAATTCGGGTGTGTAGGAGCGCATGCCCCAGGCGAAGCCGATGCCGAAGGTGCCGACGAATCCGATCAGGTTGAGCAGGCGCCAGGCCTTGAACCAGGCGATGGCAAGGATGCCCGCGTTCAGCAGGGCGAAATAGCTGAACAGCGCCACATGGTTGCCGGCGCCGGTGGACGTGAGGATCGGTGCCGCAAAACCGCCGAGGGCAGCGGCGCAGGCCAGGCCGAGGGCGTCCTGGGTAATGGCCAGGATCGCCGAAAAAACCGTGACCGCCACCAGCAGACCGAGGGCGGCACCGGGATCGAGCAGCGGGTGCAGGCGCATGGCCGCGAACACCGTCAGGTACAGCACGGCGATGCCGGTGCCTTGCAGCATCAACCCGTAGTTGCTGTTGCGCAGCCGCAGCCACCAGCCCAGGCCCAGCAAGGCCAGCGCACAGCCGGCAACGCCCGCATAACGCAGCTCGATCGGCACCACCATGCCTTCAGTGGCATAACGCAGCAGGAACGCCAGGCCGAGGAACAACAGCACCACGCCGACCCGCAAAACAGTGTTGCCACCGAACAGCCAGTTGCGTGCGCCACTGATGGCGCGCTCGATGAGATTGGGGCCACGGGGCACCGCTGGCGCGGCGGGCTGTTCAGGGATGCTGTCGCTCGGTTCGGCCCTCCAGACGTCAGCCGGCAATGGCTGGCTGGGCTCGGCCGCTACCGTTGCGTACGCAGGTTCCAATTCGGCGGGTAATTCCCAGACGAGTTCGGGCGACGCCGTTACCGGCAGCGGCTCTTCGACAAGGATAGGTTCGGGGGTTTCAACGGCAGCCGGCCTTTCCAGCAAGGCCAGACGTTGCTCCACCCCTTTCAGGGCGTTGCGGGCAGACTCCAACTGACGGCCTTGCTCCTCCGTGCGCGAGGCGAGCATCGACAGGCGGATCGCCTGGCCAATGCCCAAACCGAGGAGCGCACCAATGCCCGCATCACTGAACGACTCGTCGAGTGTCCAGCCGAGCACCAGGCCAATCAGCATGAAAATCCATTGCATGGTCGATATCCCTAAGCAGCCCGAAGCGGGCAAACCGAGGCTTAGTATATCGACACAACCCAAATGTGGGAGCGGGCTTGCCCGCGATGCAATCTCCGCGGTTTCTCAGTAACACCGGGGTGATGCTATCGCAGGCAAGCCAGCTCCCACACAAAGCAGCGGGATCTGCGGTGCCTAGTCCAACGCTTTCCAGATCTCGGTCGCATACTCGCGGATGGTCCGGTCCGACGAGAACCAGCCCATGCGCGCAGTATTGAGCACCGCCGAGCGCCACCACTCCTTGGAATCATGCCAATGCGCCTCGACCCGGGACTGGGCATCCCAGTAGGAATCGAAGTCGGCACAGACCAGGAAGCGGTCGTAGTCGATCAGCGAATCCACCAACCCGGCATAACGGCCCGGATCATCCGGCGAGAACACCCCGCCACGAATCGCTTGCAGCACATCGTTCAAGCGATGGGACGCGGCGATTTCCGGCCCGGCATTGAACTCACCGGCGTGTTTGCGCGCTTCCACCTGCTGGGCGCTGAGGCCGAAGATGAACATGTGGTCGGCGCCCACCCGTTCGTGCATCTCCACGTTGGCGCCGTCCATGGTGCCAATGGTCAGCGCACCGTTAAGGCCGAATTTCATGTTGCTGGTGCCCGACGCTTCAAAACCGGCAGTGGAAATCTGCTCCGACAGGTCGGCCGCCGGAATGATGCTTTCCGCCAGGCTGACGTTGTAGTTGGGCAGGAACACCACCTTGAGCAACCCGCGCACCGTCGGGTCGTTGTTGACGGTACGGGCGATGTCGTTGGTCAGCTTGATGATCAGTTTGGCCTGGTGATAGCTGGCCGCTGCCTTGCCGGCGAAGATCTTCACCCGAGGTACCCAGTCGGTGCCCGGCTCGGCACGGATCGCCTGGTACAGCGCGACGGTGTGCAGCAGGTTCAACAGCTGGCGCTTGTACTCGTGGATCCGCTTGACCTGCACATCGAACATCGCCGCCGGGTTGACCGAAATCCCCAGGCGCTCGTGAATGATGTCGGCCAGTGCCCGCTTGCTGTGCAGGCGCTGTTCGGCGAAGGCCTTGCGGAAGGCTTGCTTCTCGGCGAACGGCTCCAGGTCCACCAGGCGCTGCTCGGGGTTATCCAGTACGTCCGGGCCCAGGGCCTCCACCAGCATCGCGGTGAGTTTGGGGTTGGCCTGGTACAGCCAGCGGCGGAAGGTAATGCCGTTGGTTTTGTTGTTGATGCGGTCCGGGTAGAGCTTGTGCAGTTCGGAGAACACCGTGCTGCGCATCAGTTGGGTGTGCAGGCCGGACACGCCGTTCACGCTGTGGGAACCGAGAAACGCCAGGTTGCCCATGCGCACACGGCGGCCGTTGTCTTCCTCGATCAGCGACACCGCACGCAGCACGTCAAAGTCGTGGATGCCCTTGGCCCGCAGCGAGTCGATATGTTGGGCGTTGATCAGGTAGATGATCTGCATGTGCCGCGGCAGCATGCGCTCCATCAAGCCTACCGGCCAGGTCTCCAACGCCTCGGGAAGCAAGGTGTGGTTGGTGTACGACAGGGTTTCGACGGTGACGTCCCAGGCGGCATCCCACGGGATGTCGTGCAGGTCCACCAACTGGCGCATCAACTCGGCCACCGCGATCGACGGGTGCGTGTCGTTGAGCTGGATGGCCGCGTGTTCGCCCAGGCTCAGTACCGAGCCGTGCATGTTCTTGTGGCGGCGCAGCAGATCCTGCAGCGAGGCGGAAACGAAGAAGTATTCCTGGCGCAGGCGCAGTTCCTGCCCCGCTTCGGTGCTGTCAGCCGGGTAAAGCACTCGAGAGATGCTTTCGGCACGGGCCACTTCGGCCACGGCACCCAGGTGGTCACCGGCGTTGAAGCGTTCCAGGTGCAGGTCTTCCACGGCCCGGGCACGCCACAGGCGCAAGGTGTTGACGCTGGCGCCACGCCAGCCGACCACCGGGGTGTCGTAGGCTACCGCACGCACGGTTTCATTCGGCGACCAGACCTGGATCGACTTGCCGGACGCATCCAGCAGGGTTTCCACGCCGCCACCAAAGCCGATCGGGTAGATCACCTCGGCGCGCTCGAACTCCCACGGGTTGCCGAAATCCAGCCAGCGTTCGGTTTGCTCCTGCTGCCAGCCATCGACAATCGCCTGACGGAACAGGCCGTGCTCATAACGAATGCCATAACCGTGGCCGGCAATACCCAGGGTCGACATGCTTTCCATAAAGCACGCTGCCAGTCGGCCAAGGCCACCGTTGCCCAGGGCCGCGTCGGGCTCCAGCAGGCGAATGCGCTCCATGTCCACACCCAGCTCGCTCATGGCCTCGCGGGCCACGTCCAGCAAGCCGAGGTTGCTCAGGCTGTCGTAAAGCAAGCGGCCGATCAGGAATTCCAGCGAGAGGTAATAGACCCGCTTCTGCCCCTTGCGGTAGATGTGCCGCGTGTGGTCCATCCAGTGGTCGACCATATGGTCGCGGGCGGCCAGTGCAATGGCTTCGAACCAGTCGTGATCGAAAGCGTGATCGGGGTCCTTGCCCACCGCATAGGTAAGTTTGGTCAAGACGGCATCGCGAAATGCGGCTACCTCTGCTTCTCGTACAAGCGGTTCCTGAGACATCGATGCGACCTCGGGCGAGATAGAAGGAGTTGCTAGAGCCTAGACGGTCTGACAGACGGTAGACGCTCTGGTTCGGCAGTTTTTTAACTCATTCACCTTTGCGGGAATTTGATGCAGGGGCCGTGCCCGTTTGTGGCTCGGCGCAGCCTTCGAGCTGAAACCCGGAAGATATTGTTCAAAAAAGCACCAATTCCGGTATGATCCCGCGCCGGATAACACCCCTCTTGGAAACCTGATGAAGCCTCAACTGATCGCCGCCGCGGAACTCGACCGTCTCGAGACCTGGCAGAAATACTCAAGCCATATGTGTGGCGGCTGCGTGTCGAGCTGCTGCACCCTGCCGGTTGAGGTGAAGATCAAGGACCTGATCCGTATCGGCATCGTCGATGAGTTCGAGCGTGGCGACCCGCCGAAGAACATCGCCAAGCGCTTGCAGAAGGAAGGTATCGTCGAGCGCTTCAACGCCAAATCCGAGATCTTTACCCTGCAGCGCATGAGCAACAACGATTGCCTGTACCTGGATCGTAAGAGCCGCTTCTGCACTATTTATGACAAGCGCCCGGATACTTGCCGCAATCACCCGAAAATCGGACCGCGGCCGGGGTATTGCGCGTACAAGCCGAAGGAAGTGGTGCGCGAGACCAAGTTCAAGACCCTCGACAAGTTCTGATCCAGATTTTTGTGGGGTCCTTGAGGGCCCTATCGCAGGCAAGCCAGCTCCCACAGTTGAATGTGTTCACCTATCAAAATGTGGGAGCCGGGCTTGCCCGCGATGAGGCCGTCGCAGTCACCACAAAAACTGCAGGCATAAAAAAACGCCCCCGGCCTTTCGACCGGGGGCGTTTTTCATTCAGCCTGAGTTAACTCAGTTCTTGGCTTTCTTGGCAGCGCGGGTACGCTCGCCTTCGTCCAGGATCTTCTTACGCAGGCGGATCGACTTAGGCGTGACTTCGCACAGCTCGTCGTCCTGGATGAATTCCAGGGCCTGTTCCAGGGTGAAGCGAACAGGTGGAACCAGAGCGATGGTTTCGTCTTTACCCGAAGCACGCATGTTGTCGAGCTTCTTGCCTTTGGTTGGGTTGACGCCCATGTCGTTGTCACGGCTGTTCAGGCCAACGATCTGACCGTTGTAGATCTCTTGACCGTGTTCAACGAACAGCTTGCCACGCGCCTGGAGGGTTTCCAGGGAGTAGGTCAGCGCCTTGCCGGTTTCTACCGATACCAGAACACCGTTCTGACGGCCGGACATGTCGCCGGACTTCATGGTGTCGTAGCGATCGAAGATCGAGGTCAGGATGCCAGCGCCGTTGGTCAGGGTCAGGAACTGGTTACGGAAACCGATCAGACCACGAGCAGGGATGTTGTATTCCAGACGCACACGGCCTTTGCCATCCGGCACCATGTTGGTCAGGTCGCCCTTACGCAGGCCCATCTCTTCCATGACCTTGCCCTGGGATTCTTCAGGGGTGTCGATGGTCACGTTTTCAAACGGTTCCTGCTTCACGCCGTCAACAGTACGGATGATCACTTCCGGACGACCAACGCCCATTTCGAAGCCTTCGCGACGCATGGTTTCGATCAGTACCGAGAGGTGCAGCTCACCACGGCCGGAAACCTTGAACTTGTCAGCCGAGTCGCCTTCTTCAACGCGCAGAGCAACGTTGTACAGCAGCTCTTTGTCCAGACGTTCCTTGATGTTACGGGAAGTCACGAACTTGCCTTCTTTACCGCAGAAAGGCGAGTCGTTTACCTGGAAGGTCATGGAAACGGTTGGCTCGTCAACGGTCAGAGGCTTCATCGCCTCGACAGTGTCCGGCTGGCACAGGGTGTCGGAGATGAACAGCGAGTCCATACCGCTTACGCACACGATGTCGCCGGCGAAAGCTTCTTCAACGTCGATACGGTGCAGGCCGTGGTGACCCATCAGCTTCAGGATACGACCGTTGCGCTTCTTGCCGTCGGCGCCGATGGCGACAACCGGGGTGTTCGGCTTGACGCTACCACGAGCGATACGGCCAACGCCGATAACACCCAGGAAGCTGTTGTAGTCCAGTGCCGAGATTTGCATCTGGAACGGGCCTTCACGGTCAACCTTCGGTGGTGGAACGTGGTCAACGATTGCCTGGTACAGCGGGGTCATGTCTTCCGCCATGGCGGTGTGTTCCAGACCGGCAATACCGTTCAGGGCAGAAGCGTAGATCACCTGGAAATCCAGCTGTTCTTCGGTAGCACCCAGGTTGTCGAACAGGTCGAAGATCTGGTCCAGAACCCAGTCCGGACGCGCGCCTGGACGGTCAACCTTGTTGATGCACACGATCGGACGCAGGCCGGCTTCGAAAGCCTTCTTGGTCACGAAACGGGTTTGCGGCATAGGGCCGTCTTGAGCGTCAACCAGCAGCAGAACGGAGTCAACCATCGACATTACGCGTTCTACTTCGCCGCCGAAGTCGGCGTGGCCCGGGGTATCCACGATGTTGATGTGGTAGCCGTTCCAGTTGATGGCGGTGTTTTTAGCCAGGATGGTAATACCGCGCTCTTTTTCCTGGTCGTTGGAGTCCATCACGCGCTCGTCGTTGAGCTCGTTGCGCTCCAGGGTGCCGGATTGACGCAGGAGTTTGTCTACCAGGGTGGTTTTACCATGGTCAACGTGAGCAATGATGGCGATGTTGCGTAGATTTTCGATCACTTGTGTATCTCGATCAGAGGATTCGGTGTGCTGACAGGTCGTGGCAGCGATTAACAGTAGAGTCAGGCCTTGCCGTTACAGCTTGACGGCAGAGTCGGGGGGCCGGTGACGCAGGCCACAGGCAAACAGCCCCGGGCTCTTAGCTCGGTCGATAAACGCGCACATTGGCATGCCCCTCACTGAGCAAATGGTGGGCATGCAGGCGACTCATCACGCCTTTGTCGCAATACAACAGGTACTGACGGCTGTCATCCAGTTCCTTGAAACGCGCATTCAATGCATAGAACGGCAGCGTTTGTACGTCGATGCCAGCGATTTCCAGCGGCTCGTCTTCAGCGGCATCCGGGTGACGGATGTCGATGATGATCTGACCGGCCAGAGCCTCGCTGACTTCTTCGATCTGCAAATCCTGGCCCAATTCGTCGATAACCCGATCGATCGGCACCAGTTTGGCGTTCTCCAGCGCACGCTCGAGAACCGCCATGTCGAACTGTTGTTCTTCGTACTCCACGCGGTTGCGCTTGGCGTGGGTCTTGGGGTTCACCGAGATGACCCCGCAATATTCCGGCATGTGCTTGGCGAAATCCGCCGTGCCGATCTGGGTCGCCAGGTCGATGATGTCTTGCTTGTGACTGGCGATCAGCGGGCGCAATACCAGCTTCTCGGTCACAGAGTCGATCAATGACAGGTTCGGCAGGGTCTGGCTGGACACCTGGGAAATCGCTTCACCGGTGACCAGTGCGTCGATTTCCAGCCGATCCGCGATTCGGGACGCAGCGCGCAACATCATACGCTTCAATACTACGCCCATATGACTGTTATCGACTTTCCCGAGAATTTCTCCCAGGACTTCCTCGAACGGTACGCTGACAAACAGCACCCGTTGCGAGCTGCCGTACTTCTTCCAGATGTAATGCGCGACTTCCATCACGCCCAATTCGTGTGCACGCCCGCCCAGGTTAAAGAAGCAGAAGTGGCTCATCAGCCCGCGGCGCATGATCTGGTAGGCCGCCACGGTGGAATCGAAACCGCCGGACATCAATACCAGGGTCTGTTCCAGGGCGCCCAGCGGGTAGCCGCCGATGCTGTCGTGCTGGCTGTGGATCACAAACAACCGTTGGTCGCGAATTTCCATCCGCACTTCAATTTGCGGCGCTTTCAGGGAAATTCCGGCGGCGCCGCACTCGCGACGCAGCTTGCTGCCGACGTATTTTTCGACATCCATGGAGCTGAACGGATGCTTGCCGGCGCGTTTGCAACGCACCGAAAACACCTTGCCTGCCAGCACATCGCCGTAGTGCTGCTTGCACTTTTCGGTGATGTCGTCGAAGTCGCCCAGCGGGTACTCGTCGACCTGCAGGAAATGCGCGATGCCCGGCACGCAGCTCAGGCGCTCGGTCATGTCCTTCAAGGCTTTGGGGTCTGTGAGGCGGGTTTCCAGCTCGAGATTGTCCCACACACCGTTCACCACCACCGCCGGGTCCAGATCGCGGAGCACGGCACGGATATTCTTGGCCAATTGACGGATGAAACGCATCCGTACCGGTCGGCTCTTGATGGTGATCTCGGGGAAGACTTTAACGATTAATTTCATGAAAACAGCGCGCGCAGGCCCAGCCGAAAAAGGGGGGCGCGGATTATAGCGGAAATCGCTCAAGGTTTAACCAGTTAATATGCAACTGACCTTTCGCGCACCAAAACGGGTCATAAACGAAAATAAGCGCTACATTGCGGTGCGCAATTTATTCCGTTTCAGCGGATTGCACCTTTATAGGGGCGTTTTTGTGGCAAAAAACCCATGTCGGGGCACTGGCATGCAATTTGCTCTCTTGTGAGGCAGGTTGCCTTGGTCGAGTATTCGCGCCGGCATCACCCACATTCTAAGGGCTAACTCCACTACCCCAGCCCGAAGCCACCCGGAGGACACTATGTCGAAGTCGGTTCAACTCATCAAAGATCATGACGTCAAATGGATTGATCTGCGCTTCACGGACACAAAAGGCACTCAGCACCACGTGACCATGCCGGCTCGCGACGCGCTGGATGACGCCTTCTTCGAAGAAGGCAAAATGTTCGACGGCTCCTCCATTGCCGGCTGGAAAGGCATCGAAGCTTCCGACATGATCCTGATGCCGGACGACAGCACCGCCGTACTCGACCCGTTCACCGAAGACCCAACGCTGATCATCGTCTGCGACGTGATCGAGCCTTCGACCATGCAAGGCTACGACCGTGACCCACGTGCGATCGCCAAGCGTGCCGAGGAATACCTGAAGTCGACCGGTATCGGTGACACCGTATTCGTAGGTCCGGAACCAGAATTCTTCATCTTTGATTCGGTCAAGTTCAAGTCCGACATCTCTGGCTCCATGTTCAAAATCTTCTCCGAACAAGGTTCGTGGATGTCCGACCAGGACGTGGAAGGCGGCAACAAAGGCCACCGTCCAGGTATCAAAGGCGGCTACTTCCCGGTTCCTCCGTTCGACCACGACCACGAAATCCGTACCTCCATGTGCAACGCCATGGAAGAGATGGGCCTGGTCATCGAAGTTCACCACCACGAAGTGGCGACTGCCGGCCAGAACGAAATCGGTGTGAAGTTCAACACCCTGGTTGCCAAGGCTGACGAAGTTCAGACCCTGAAGTACTGCGTACACAACGTGGCTGATGCCTACGGCCGTACCGCTACCTTCATGCCTAAGCCTCTGTACGGCGATAACGGTTCGGGTATGCACGTTCACCTGTCCATCGCCAAAGATGGCAAGAACACCTTCGCTGGCGAAGGTTATGCCGGCCTGTCCGACACTGCCCTGTACTTCATCGGCGGTATCATCAAGCACGGTAAGGCCCTGAACGGCTTCACCAACCCGTCGACCAACTCCTACAAGCGTCTGGTCCCAGGTTTCGAAGCTCCAGTAATGCTGGCCTACTCGGCTCGCAACCGTTCCGCTTCGATCCGTATTCCTTACGTGTCCAGCCCTCGCGCTCGCCGTATCGAAGCCCGCTTCCCGGATCCGGCAGCCAACCCGTACCTGGCCTTCGCTGCCCTGGTAATGGCCGGCCTGGACGGTATCCAGAACAAGATCCACCCTGGCGACGCCGCCGACAAAAACTTGTACGACCTGCCGCCTGAAGAGGCCAAAGAGATCCCACAAGTGTGCGGCAGCCTGAAAGAAGCCCTGGAAGAGCTGGACAAGGGCCGTGCGTTCCTGACCAAAGGCGGCGTGTTCAGCGACGACTTTATCGATGCCTACATCGCCCTGAAAAGCGAAGAAGAAATCAAGGTCCGCACCTTCGTACACCCACTGGAATACGAGCTGTACTACAGCTGCTGATCCGGTAGCGCCGCTTAACGTGGCGTGATGAAAAAGGCCTCCTTCGGGAGGTCTTTTTTTTGCCCGCAAAACCCTGCGGGAGCGGGCTTGCCCGCGAAAAACTCAAGGACACTGCATTTCTTCAATATTTACGCGTTATCGTTAACGACCTTCGCGGGCAAGCCCGCTCCCACAGGAGATCACCGTTGAAACGTCGACTTGCGTTCGCCTTGCTGTTCGTCAGCGCCAATGTATTCGCAGCACCACCCACCCTCGCCCCACTGCTCGACAGCATCGCCGAGCGCCTGGCGATCGCCGACCAGGTGGCCCTGAGCAAATGGGACAGCCACAAGCCCGTCGAGGACCGTGCACGAGAGCAGGACGTGATCGCCAGCGTGGTGGCCCAGGCGCCGAGCTACAAACTGGCACCGGCGCAAGCCGAGCAGTTTTTCTCGGCCCAGATCGAGGCAAACAAATTGGTGCAGTACGCCCACCTGTCCGACTGGCAACTGCAAGGCAAGGCGCCCAATGACCCACGCCCTGACCTGGTCGGGCAGATTCGCCCAAAACTGGACCTGCTGCAAAAACGCCTGCTGCAACAACTGGCGGACTTCACCCCGGAGCGCAGCAACCCGCAGTGTCCGCAATGGCTGGCCCAGGCCAATCACGCACCTGCCAACGACCCGCTGCACCAACTGGCGATGATTCGCGCCACTGCCGAGTTGTGTGTCTACCAGAACTAAAACTGCGTACCCAATCAAAAGTGTGGGAGCTGGCTTGCCTGCGATAGCGGTGTGTCAGCAACCAAAATACCAACGGGTAGTCAGCTATCGCAGGCAAGCCAGCTCCCACAGGTTTCAGTGACACGAGTTCCTGAACAGATTTTTCAAAATCGCACTATATTGGTGCGATACGCTGCACCCTTCCCACTTGCCCAGCCCATTTTGGTTCGAAACTTCCCGCTCAAGCTGGCAGAACGCCACAGTTTCGCGCCTTAAGCCCCCATTTCAGGGCTTTAACGCTTCTTTTCGGAGCTTTGGTTTGGTTTTTGCATTTTCCTTGTATCAGCGTGTGCCTCAAGCCCGCGCCTTGCTCCAAAAGAGGTCCTAATGACCATCAGCGACGCACTGCACCGCCTGCTACTCGACAACCTGACCACCGCGACCATTCTGCTCAATGACGAACTGCGCCTTGAGTACATGAACCCGGCGGCGGAGATGCTGCTGGCCATCAGCGGACAGCGCAGCCATGGGCAATTCATCAGCGAACTGTTCACCGAGTCGGCCGAGGCCTTGAGTTCGCTGCGCCAGGCCGTGGAGCAGGCGCACCCGTTCACCAAGCGCGAAGCGATGCTCACCGCCCTCACCGGCCAGACCCTGACCGTGGATTACGCGGTCACACCGATCCTGAGCCACGGCGCCACCTTGCTGCTGCTGGAGGTGCATCCTCGCGATCGCCTGCTGCGCATCACCAAGGAAGAGGCGCAACTGTCCAAGCAGGAAACCAGCAAGATGCTGGTGCGCGGCCTGGCCCATGAGATCAAGAACCCCCTGGGCGGGATTCGCGGCGCTGCACAGTTGCTGGCCCGCGAGCTGCCGGATGAGAACCTCAAGGACTACACCAACGTCATCATCGAGGAAGCCGACCGCCTGCGTAACCTGGTAGACCGCATGCTCGGCTCCAACAAGCTGCCGTCGCTGGCGATGACCAACGTCCACGAGGTTTTGGAGCGTGTTTGCCAGTTGGTGGAGGCCGAAAGCCAGGGTTGCATCACCTTGGTGCGCGACTACGACCCAAGCATCCCCGACGTATTGATCGACCGCGAGCAGATGATCCAGGCGGTGCTCAATATCGTGCGTAACGCCATGCAGGCCATCAGCAGCCAGAACGAACTGCGCCTGGGCCGCATCAGCCTGCGCACCCGCGCCCTGCGCCAGTTCACCATCGGCCACGTGCGCCATCGCCTGGTGACCAAGGTCGAGATCATCGACAACGGCCCGGGCATCCCGGCCGAACTGCAGGAAACCATCTTTTTCCCAATGGTCAGCGGCCGCCCGGACGGTACCGGGCTCGGCTTGGCCATTACCCAGAACATCATCAGCCAGCACCAGGGTTTGATCGAGTGTGAGAGCCATCCCGGCCACACCACGTTCTCGATCTTTCTGCCACTGGAACAAGGAGCCCCATCGACATGAGCCGTAGTGAAACTGTCTGGATCGTCGATGACGACCGTTCTATCCGCTGGGTCCTGGAGAAAGCCTTGCAACAGGAAGGCATGACCACCCAGAGCTTCGACAGCGCCGACGGGGTGATGAGCCGCCTGGCTCGCCAGCAGCCCGACGTGATCATCTCCGACATCCGCATGCCCGGCGCCAGTGGCCTGGACTTGCTGGCGCGGATTCGCGAGCAGCACCCGCGCTTGCCGGTGATCATCATGACCGCGCACTCGGACCTGGACAGCGCTGTCGCGTCCTATCAGGGCGGCGCCTTTGAATACCTGCCAAAACCGTTCGACGTGGACGAAGCGGTGGCGCTGGTAAAACGCGCCAACCAGCACGCCCAGGAACAGCAGAACCAGGAAGCCCCGCCAGCCCTGACCCGTACTCCGGAAATCATCGGCGAAGCGCCAGCGATGCAGGAAGTGTTTCGCGCCATCGGGCGTTTGAGCCATTCCAACATCACCGTGCTGATCAACGGCGAGTCGGGTACCGGTAAAGAGCTGGTGGCCCACGCCCTGCACCGTCACAGCCCACGGGCGGCGTCGCCGTTTATCGCGCTGAACATGGCGGCGATTCCGAAGGATCTGATGGAGTCGGAACTGTTCGGCCATGAAAAAGGCGCGTTCACCGGTGCGGCCAACCTGCGCCGTGGCCGTTTTGAACAGGCCGATGGCGGCACGCTGTTCCTCGATGAAATCGGCGACATGCCGGCCGACACCCAGACGCGCTTGCTGCGGGTGCTGGCAGATGGCGAGTTTTATCGGGTAGGCGGGCACACGCCGGTCAAGGTCGACGTTCGCATTATCGCGGCGACCCACCAAAACCTGGAAACCCTGGTGCATGCCGGGAAATTCCGTGAAGACTTGTTCCACCGCTTGAACGTGATCCGTATCCACATCCCCCGGATGTCGGACCGCCGCGAAGACATCCCGACCCTGGCCCGTCACTTCCTCAGCCGCGCCGCCCAGGAGCTGGCCGTCGAGCCGAAGCTGCTGAAAAGCGAGACCGAGGAATACCTGAAGAACCTGCCATGGCCGGGCAACGTACGTCAGCTGGAGAACACCTGCCGCTGGATCACGGTGATGGCTTCGGGGCGCGAAGTGCATATCAGCGACCTGCCGCCGGAGCTGCTGAGCCTGCCTCAGGATTCGGCACCGGTGACCAACTGGGAGCAGGCGCTGCGCCAATGGGCCGACCAGGCTTTGGCACGTGGCCAGTCGAACCTGCTGGACAGCGCTGTACCGGCCTTTGAGCGGATCATGATCGAAACCGCCCTCAAGCATACCGCCGGTCGTCGTCGCGACGCCGCCGTGCTGCTGGGCTGGGGCCGCAATACCCTGACGCGCAAGATCAAGGAGCTGGGGATGAAGGTCGACGGTGGGGATGATGACGAAGGTGATGAGGCCTGATCACTAATCCCTGATCCACTGAAGATCTAATGTGGGAGCCGGGCTTGCCCGCGATGGCGCTGTGTCAGTCACTGGATGTATCGACTGACACAACGCCATCGCAGGCAAGCCAGCTCCCACATTTGTTTTGTACCCGACTAACGACCGTGCACCGCTTCAATGCACCACGAACCGGCATCGCGCACGCATCCAACGCCTTAAACACATGCCTTGTTAAATAAATATTAAAAGCTGAAAACGCCAAAGCCCCGTATTCCGGGGCTTTGCGCTTTCTGAAGAAATTTTTTGGCACAAATTTTCAATTCTGGCACGCGCCCTGCAATAACCCTGTTACTACCCAGTTTCGGGGACCTTGGTACAGGCAGGCCGAGAATCCCCTCTTTACACCCGGGGTGCTTGATGCGGATCGCGTCGCGCCCCACACCCGTTTCGGGAACCTCGGTACAGGCAGGCCGGGGATTCCCTCTTTAACACCGAAGCCTTTGGCTTCACCCCGTTTTGGGAGCCCTGGTACAGGCAGGCCGGGAACTCCCTTCTTTACACCCGGGGCTTATGAGGCAACTCGCCCATAGCCCCAGCCCGTTTTGGGAACCTTGGTACAGGCAGGCCGGGGATTCCCTCTTTTATTCCTCCCGGAGATGGATCTCCAACCGCCAGCGTCCTTCGACCTTCTCCCCCGACCATTCCCCGCGCAACGGCCGAGCCGCCACCAGGTTCAGCAGCAAGCCGCCATCGGTCTTGCGCACGCGCCAGTTCACATCCTTGTCGTTGACCTTCAGTTGCCCACCCTGAGCCTTGCCCAGCGCATCGAACAACAGCGCCACGGTGCCGTCGATATGCTCGCCGTGCAGCTTGGGTTCGCTGTTGAACCACACCACCAGGCCATCGGCGGCGGGCTCTACCTGCTGCAGCTCAACCGGGTCTGGGGTGGTCAGCCGGCCGATCATCAGGCCCACCATCAGGCCGACAATCGCCAACGAGCCTAAAACCCGTGGCAGAAGCTTCGGCCTGGGATCTTCTTCAGGGGTAGAATGCAGCGCATCTTTGCCTTCGGAGCCGTGCATGTTTCACGTCATCCTTTTTCAACCAGAAATTCCGCCGAATACCGGCAACGTTATCAGGCTGTGCGCCAACAGTGGCTGCCACCTGCATTTGATCGAGCCGCTGGGCTTCGACATGGACGACAAGCGCCTGCGCCGTGCCGGGCTGGACTACCACGAGTACGCCACCCTGCAACGCCACGCCGACCTTGCCAGTTGCCTGGAAAGCCTGAACCACCCTCGGCTGTTCGCGTTTACCACCAAGGGCTCGCGGCCGTTCCATGATGCCAGCTTTGCCGAAGGCGACGCCTTCCTGTTCGGCCCGGAAAGCCGGGGCCTGCCGGCGGATGTGCTCGACGCCCTGCCCGACGGCCACCGTCTGCGCCTGCCGATGCGCGAAGGCTGCCGCAGCTTGAACCTGTCCAACACCGTGGCCGTGGCCGTTTACGAAGGTTGGCGGCAACTCGGTTTCAAGTAACGCACATAACAAATGTGGGAGCGGGCTTGTGTGGGAGCCGGGCTTGCCCGCGATGCAAGCACCTCGGTGTGTCAGTCACACCGCGGTGATGCTATCGCAGGCAAGCCAGCTCCCACACAAACCGGCTCCCACATTTAGTTCTGCGTCAGGTTCGAAATTATTGAACCGTTGGCGAACCTTCCTGTTGCATGCGCTGCAGCTCTTGCGCATACAGGGCATCGAAGTTCACCGGAGCCAGCATCAGCGCCGGGAACGAGCCACGGGTGACCAGGCTGTCCAGGGTCTCACGGGCATACGGGAACAGGATGTTCGGGCAGAACGCGCCCAGGGTGTGGCTCATGGACGCTTCGTCCAGGCCCTGGATCAGGAAGATACCGGCCTGCTGCACTTCAGCGATGAAGGCCACTTCTTCGCCGTTCTTGACGGTCACCGACAAGGTCAGCACCACCTCGTGGAAGTCGCCTTCCAGGGCCTTTTGGCGGGTGTTCAGGTCCAGCGCGACGCTCGGGGTCCATTCCTGACGGAAGATGGCCGGGCTTTTTGGCGCTTCGAACGACAAGTCGCGTACGTAAATACGCTGCAGGGAAAATTGTGGGCCTTGAGCCTCTTCTGCTGCCGCTTCGGTGTTCTGTTGGTCAGTCATCGCAGATCCTTCGTGATCTTGGGGTCTTTTAGGGGTTGTGAGTCAGACGTGAAGCAGCGCATCCAGTTTACCGGCGCGCTCGAGTGCGAACAGGTCATCGCATCCACCGACATGCTTGTCACCGATCCAGATCTGCGGCACGGACGTGCGTCCCGCTTTCCTGGTCATCTCGGCGCGCACCTGGGGCTTGCCATCAACCTTGATCTCGTCGAAGGCAATGCCCTTTTTCTCAAGCAAGGCCTTGGCCCGCATGCAATAAGGGCAATAATCGCTGGAATAAACGACAACCTGGCTCATATCACTTCACCAGCGGCAGGTTATCGCCACGCCAGCTGGAGATACCACCCGACAGTTTGGCGGCGTTGAAGCCGGTTTTCAGCATCTCGCGGGCGTGGGTGCCGGAGTGCTGACCCTGGGCATCGACCAGGATGATGGTCTTGGCCTTGTACTTTTCCAGCTCGGCCAGACGCGAAATCAGTTTGTCCTGGGGAATGTTCAGCGCGCCAACAATGTGACCGGCGGCGAAATCCTTGGCGGGACGAATGTCCACCACTACGGCCTCATCCTTGTTGACCAGAGCGGTCAACTCCGACGTGCTGAGGCTGCGGCCACCGCGGCTCATTTCGTGAGCGATCAGCAGCGCCAGCAGTACGACGAACGCACCAGCGAGCAAATAGTGGGTAGTGGCAAATGCAATCAGGTGATCAACCATCAAGGAGGTTCCAGGGCGTTAAAATGGCGGTAAGTATACACAGCCGTCATGGTCGGCCAACCCCCGTAAAGCGGTGACGTGGTCGGAACTTCGCTTTAAACTGCCACTCCCTTTTCAATTGCCTTCATTCATTACCGCCGCGAGAGGATCTATGACTACTACGCCTAAACCTTTGGTCCTGATAATTCTCGATGGCTTCGGACACAGTGAAAGCCACCACGACAACGCTGTGTACTCGGCCAGCAAGCCAGTACTGGACCGTCTGAGCGCTACCGTACCGAACGGCCTGATCTCCGGGTCGGGCATGGATGTTGGCCTGCCGGACGGCCAGATGGGCAACTCGGAGGTCGGCCACATGAACCTCGGCGCCGGACGAGTGGTATATCAAGACTTCACCCGCGTGACCAAAGCGATCCGCGACGGCGAATTCTTCGAGAATCCGACCATCTGCGCGGCCGTGGATAAGGCCGTCAAGGCCGGCAAGGCGGTGCACTTCATGGGCCTGCTGTCGGACGGCGGCGTCCACAGCCACCAGGACCACCTGATCGCCATGGCCGAACTGGCCTTCAAGCGCGGTGCCGAGAAGATCTACCTGCACGCCTTCCTCGACGGCCGCGACACCCCGCCAAAAAGCGCCCAGTCCTCCATCGAACTGCTGGACGAAACCTTCAAGACCCTCGGCAAAGGCCGCATCGCCAGCCTGGTGGGCCGTTACTTCGCGATGGACCGTGACAACCGCTGGGACCGCGTGGCCCAGGCCTACAACCTGATCGCCGACGGCCAGGCCGAATACAACGCCGCCACCGCCCAGGAAGGCCTGGAAGCCGCCTACGCCCGTGGCGAGAGCGACGAATTCGTCAAGGCCACCACCATCGGTGAGCCGGTGAAGATCGAAGACGGCGACGCGCTGGTGTTCATGAACTTCCGCGCCGACCGTGCCCGCGAGCTGAGCCATGTGTTTGTCGATCACGGTTTCAAGGACTTCCAGCGCGCCCGCCAGCCGAAAGTCGAATTCGTGATGCTGACCCAATACGCCGCCAACATCCCGGCCCCGTCGGCGTTCGCCCCGGGCAGCCTGGAAAACGTGCTGGGGGATTACCTGGCGAAAAACGGCAAGACCCAACTGCGCATTGCCGAAACCGAGAAATACGCCCACGTGACCTTCTTTTTCTCCGGCGGTCGTGAAGAACCGTTCCCGGGCGAAGAACGCATCCTGATCCCGTCGCCAAAAGTCGCCACCTACGACCTGCAGCCGGAAATGAGTGCCCCGGAAGTCACGGACAAGATCGTCGACGCCATCGAGCACCAGCGTTATGACGTGATCGTGGTCAACTACGCCAACGGCGACATGGTGGGCCACAGCGGCAACCTGGAAGCGGCGGTGAAAGCCGTGGAATGCCTGGACCTGTGCGTCGGCCGCATCGTCGACGCCCTGGACAAGGTGGGCGGCGAAGCGCTGATCACCGCCGACCACGGCAACTGCGAGCAGATGTCCGACGAATCCACCGGCCAGGCCCACACCGCCCACACCACCGAGCCGGTGCCATTCATCTACGTTGGCAAGCGCGACCTGAAAGTGCGTGACGGCGGCGTGCTGGCCGACGTGGCACCTACCATGTTGATGCTGATGGGTCTGGAGAAGCCGAAAGAGATGACCGGGACCTCAATCCTGGTCTGACCCCGAAGCACCGCGTAATCCTGTGGGAGCTGGCTTGCCTGCGATAGCATCAACCTGGTGTATCTGAAACACCGAGGTGCCTGCATCGCCGGCAAGCCAGCTCCCACAAGGTTCGGAGGCGGCTTCAGGGATGTCCTTTTGCCATACTGCCGCCACTCGGCACCTAACTTGCCTGCCTTGCCGAATTGGGCGTTTTTTTTGCAGCGTGGGCCGGGCATACTAGGCCGTCCCTTTCCCTGGTGTCGCCCGCCTCTATGCTTCGCGCCTTGATTACCCTCGCTCTTGTCTGCCTGCTCCAACCGGCGTTTGCCGATGAGCGCGCACAAACCCAACAACAGTTGGACGCTACGCGTCAGGACATTACCGAGCTGAAGAAACTGCTCGGCAAGCTCCAGGAAGAGAAATCCGGCGTGCAGAAAGACCTGCGCGGCACGGAAACCGAGATGGGCAAGCTGGAGAAGCAGGTCCAGGAGCTGCAAAAGGAACTAAAGAAGAGCGAGTCGGAACTGGAGCGACTCGACGGTGAGAAAAAAAAACTCCAGAGCGCCCGCGTTGAACAGCAACGCCTGATCGCGATCCAGGCCCGCGCCGCCTACCAGAACGGCCGCCAGGAATACCTCAAGCTGCTGCTCAACCAGCAGAACCCGGAAAAATTCGCTCGCACCCTTACCTATTACGACTACCTGAGCAAGGCCCGCCTGGAGCAACTGAAAAGCTTCAACGAGACCCTGCGCCAGTTGGCCAATGTCGAAACCGAGATCGCCAACCAGCAGTCGCAGTTGCTCGACCAGAAAAGCGCCCTCGACAGCCAGCGCGACGAGCTGGACAAGGTGCGCAAGGAGCGCCAGCAAGCGCTGGCCAAGCTGAACGACGACGTAAAGGCCCGCGACACGAAGCTCAAGAATCGCGAGCAAGACCAGGCCGACCTGGCCAAAGTCCTGAAAACCATCGAGGAAACCCTGGCTCGCCAGGCCCGCGAGGCCGAAGACGCGCGGCAAAAAGCGCTGATCGCCCAGCAGGAAGCCGAAAAAAAGCGCGAGCGTGAGGCCGCCGAGGCAGTCGCCAGCGCCACCACCGACGCCCCGGCCCCGCGTAAACCGGCGCGCGCAGCCCCTGGCCCGCTGGTTTCCAGCGCCGGCGAATCCTTCGGCGGACCTTTTGCTTCGGCCCGAGGCAAACTTCCATGGCCAGTTGATGGTCGACTACTGGCACGCTTTGGTGAAACCCGTGGCGATGACACCCGCGCCAAGTGGGACGGTGTGATGATCAGCGCCGGTGCCGGCACCCAGGTCCATGCCATTCACGGCGGCCGTGTGGTGTTCGCCGATTGGCTGCGTGGCGCAGGTTTGTTGGTGATTCTTGACCACGGTAATGGCTATTTGAGCCTTTACGGCCACAATCAAACTTTGCTTAAAGCGGCAGGTGATGTTGTAAAAGCCGGTGAATCCATCTCCACTGTCGGTAACAGTGGTGGCCAGGACACTCCGGCGCTGTACTTCGCTATTCGTCAGCAGGGCCGCCCGAGCGACCCAGCACAATGGTGCCGCACCCAAGGATAAGGGTCGCATCTACATTAGGAGTTCGTTCGACATGCTGCATTTGTCCCGCCTCACATCGCTGGCCCTGACGATCGCCCTGGTGATCGGCGCGCCTTTGGCATTCGCCGACCAGACCGCCCAGTCAGCCACGGCCGCGACCACCAAGGCCCCGCTGCCGCTGGACGAGTTGCGCACCTTTGCCGAGGTCATGGACCGGATCAAGGCTGCCTATGTCGAACCTGTGGACGACAAGACCCTGCTGGAAAATGCCATCAAGGGCATGCTCAGCAACCTTGACCCGCACTCCGCTTACCTCGGCCCGGAAGATTTCGCCGAGCTGCAAGAAAGCACCAGCGGTGAATTCGGTGGCCTGGGCATCGAAGTCGGCGCCGACGACGGCAACATCAAGGTGGTCTCGCCGATCGATGACACCCCGGCGTCGAAGGCCGGCATCCAGGCCGGCGACTTTATCGTCAAGATCAACGGCCAGCCGACCCGCGGCCAGACCATGACCGAAGCCGTCGACAAGATGCGCGGCAAGATCGGCCAGAAAATTACCCTGACCCTGGTGCGCGACGGCGGTACACCGTTCGACGTGACGCTGACCCGCGCCACCATCACGGTCAAGAGCGTGAAGAGCCAGTTGCTGGAGTCGGGCTACGGTTACATCCGCATCACCCAGTTCCAGGTCAAGACCGGCGACGAAGTGGCCAAGGCCCTGGCCAAGCTGCGTAAAGACAACGGCAAGAAACTCAGCGGCATCGTGCTCGACCTGCGTAACAACCCGGGCGGCGTGTTGCAGGCGGCAGTGGAAGTGGTCGACCACTTCATCACCAAGGGCCTGATCGTCTACACCAAGGGCCGTATCGCCAACTCCGAACTGCGCTTCTCGGCCACCGGCAACGACCTCAGCGAAGGCGTGCCGATGGTTGTGCTGATCAACGGCGGCAGCGCCTCGGCCTCGGAAATCGTCGCCGGCGCCCTGCAAGACCAGAAACGCGGCGTGCTGATGGGCACCACCAGCTTCGGCAAAGGCTCGGTGCAAACCGTGCTGCCGCTGAACAACGAGCGCGCCTTGAAGATCACCACGGCGCTGTACTACACGCCAAATGGTCGCTCGATCCAGGCCCAGGGCATCGTGCCGGACATCGAAGTGCGCAAGGCCAAGATCACCAACGAGGCCGACAGCGAGTTCTACAAGGAAGCCGACCTGCAAGGTCACCTGGGCAACGGCAACGGCGGCGCCGACCAGCCTACCGGCAGCGGCTCCAAAGCCAAGCCGATGCCACAGGACGACGATTACCAGTTGGCCCAGGCACTGAGCCTGCTCAAGGGCCTGAGCATTACGCGCAGCCGTTGATATGCGTCGTGGCCTGATCATCGCTTTGCTGTGCTGTCTGGCGGGAGTTGCCCAAGGCAACCCCGCCAGTACTGCCCCCGCTGAACACAAAGCCTACCTGACCCTGATCATCGATGACCTCGGGCAAAACCTGCCCCGGGATCGTCGCGTGCTCGCCCTGCCCGGCCCTGTGACCACGGCGATCATGCCCGACACACCCCACGCCGCCGAATTCGCCCGCGAAGCCCACAAGGCCGGCAAGATCGTGATCCTGCACATGCCCATGGACCCGGCCACCGGCCCGTTCGCCTGGCACCCGGAGTTGCCCATCGAAGAACTCGGCAAACGCCTGGACGCCGCCTTCAAGGCCGTGCCGTACACCGCCGGCATCAACAACCACATGGGCAGCCGCATGACAGCGCAGCCCGAGGCCATGGCGTGGTTGATGGGCGAATTGCAACGGCGCCACAAGTTCTTCGTCGACAGCCGCACCAGCGCCCAGACCGTGGCCGCTGCCGAAGCGCAGAAGATCGGTTTGGCCAGCGTCTCGCGGGACGTGTTCCTCGATGACGAGCGCACTGAAGCGGCCATCACCACCCAGCTGCAAACCGCGATCAAGCTGGCCCACAAACAGGGTTCGGCGGTGATGATCGGCCACCCTTATCCACAGACCCTGGCGGTGCTGGAACGCGAGCTGCCCAAGCTCAAGGCCCAGGGCATCGAGTGGATCGATATCAAGCTGATGATCAGCCTGCGCAGCAATCGCGCGATGGCTGGCCATGGCAAAGACGGCACCTATCGCTGACCCCGTGATGGGTTCCGGGCGCTCTATATAGCTACCGCTGGGCGCCTCCCGTTTTATTCAATAGTTGCAGCGCAGCCGCACAGGCCACCCATACCGGGGCCTGCAACTTTTAATAGAATTGGGACGACAAACCATGCAACCCATACGATTCAAAGATCTGCTGATCAACTTCACCACGGAGTTTGACCTGCTCTGGAGCGCCAAGGATTCAGGCGCCGATAACGCTGCCACCTTTTGGCGCCCCAACACGACGGCCGATGCGCTGAACAGTTTTTCTTCATTGGGTGACGTAATCGTCAGCGACTATCGCACGATCAATAACCGAAAATTCGTCGCGGTGGTCAGCGAAGCAGACAGCGTCAATGGCACTGCGCTTCGAGCGCCGGTGGACTTTAATCTGGTCTGGAAAAACTCCGGAAAGAAGGTTCGATCCGAGTGTTCCGTATGGAAACCCGTGCCTCCCGAAGGCTATGTGGCAATGGGGATGGTCTGCTGTATCGGTTATGACAAACCGACGCTGAATGCGATTCGTTGTGTCCGGGCTGACCTGGTGGTCGATGCCTATATCGGCAACCCGATATGGAGCGACAAGGGCAGCGGCTCTCAAATGGACTTCAGCGCCTGGGACATTCACACCCCCGACGTCCAGCCCGCAGAAGCCTATATCGCAGCGGGCACCTTTTACGGCGCCGACAGCTGGACCCGGCCTTCTTTCGGCGCCAGGCCGTACGCCTTGCGCATGGAGCTGGCAGTGCAGGAAAGCACCCTGCCTGCACCACCCACACCGCTTGCCCTGGAAGAAACCGAAGCGTCTTCCCACGTTTGCGAGTTGCCGTGGTTTGTCGTGAAAGACAGCAACCTGACGCCACTTGAGCAACTGCATCAATCGCCCATCTATCGACTGGAAAGAAGCGACCGCTATCTACCTGTCGGCGTTGGGCACAATACGACGCCCCAGGGCAAAACGTTCAACTGGACGGCACGCAAGGGCGAGGCAGGCGATAGCTCGGTAGACTTCATAGCGGCGACGGGTATTGAGTTTGCGTACGAGTGGTCACCGATTACTCGACCGGTGATTTTTTCTGCACACCTGAACAAGTCCTTCACCCATACCGCCCAATCAGCGAAAGGCTGGGGCACTTCAACCTCACTGGAAGTGGCGGCCTACGTGCCGGCGAGCCAGACCATCGCGGCCTACGTTGTACGCAGCGAATACAAGCTCTATCGACAGGACGGCAGCCAATTGGCAGCCACCGTCAGCTACACCAACGGCGACACAGTGTATTTCAGCGAATCAACGGCACAGGCGCCTGAGGTAGACGAACCAGCACCCGTCCTGGTTCCACCCGTAGAGCCAGGCCCGGTCGAGGAAGCACCTGTTACCCCGCCAGGAGAAACGGCTTTAGAGATAACGCCCCATGATTTGATCGACGACACCTTCTTCTCGTAACTGATCCAGGGCTGCCTGAAGCTTGGCCACCACGTCATCCGGCACATTCTTGTTCAATGCCAGATACAGCTCGGCGCTGTTGAAGCGCAGTACGGTCTTGAGCCCCGTCACCCCGACCTGGCGCGCCAGATAACGGCCCGCCGGGTCACCGGTTGCCCAGAGGTCGATCTGGCCATCGATCAGTTTCTGCGCATTGTCCTGGTCCCGCAGCACGATGACCGGCTTCAGGCCCTGCTTCTCCAGGCTCTCGGCGATGGCATCGCCCTTGTAGGCGCCGATCTTGTAGCGCCGGGCCTGCTCCAGGTCACTCAACTGGATCTTGCTGTCAGCCTTGGCCAGCAGCACCCAATCGTCCGGGCCGATGGGGCCGACCCATTTGAACAGCGCCTCACGGTCCGGCAGGCGCGCCATCACGAACACACCGTAGCCGGGCTTTTCCAGGGCGAGTTTGTAGATTCGCTCCCAAGGGAAACGCAGGGTGAGGTTGTAGGAAATGCCGGCACGCTGGAAGGTCTCGCGGACGATGTCCACGGCGATGCCTTCGATGTTCTCTTCCTTGGCGAAGTTCTTGCCGTTTTTCGCCATGTTGTACGGCGGGAAGTTTTCCGTCAGCAGCACCAGGGAAGCGCTGTCGGATGGTTCATCAGCGTGAGCCGAACCCGTCAACAGAACGGTGGTACTGGCAAGGGCGAGCAGCAGGTCTTTGAACATGAAAGTTACCGGAATCCATGGCAAGCCCAGAGAGTGCCGCGAGCCTGCCATGGTGTCCAGTGACGTTTAGCGTACGACGATACCGCGCGCCGCCATGTAGGCCTTTGCCTCAGGTACGGTGTATTCGCCGAAGTGGAAAATGCTCGCCGCCAGCACTGCGCTGGCGTGGCCTTCGATCACGCCGTCGGCCAGGTGCTGCAGGTTGCCGACGCCGCCCGAAGCAATCACCGGGATGCCCAGGGCATCGCTGATGGCGCGGGTCACGCCCAGGTCGAAGCCGTTTTTCATGCCGTCCTGGTCCATGCTGGTCAGCAGGATTTCACCGGCGCCCAGGGCCTCCATCTTCATCGCCCACTGCACCGCGTCCAGCCCGGTTGGCTTGCGCCCGCCGTGGGTGAAGATCTCCCAGCGCGGGGTTTCGCCGGGGCCTGAGACTTTCTTGGCATCGATGGCCACCACGATGCATTGCGAACCGAAGTGCTGCGCGGCTTCGCCGACGAACTCCGGATTGAACACGGCCGCAGTGTTGATCGAGACCTTGTCTGCGCCAGCGTTCAGCAGGTTGCGGATGTCTTGCACGGTGCGCACGCCACCGCCCACGGTCAGCGGGATAAACACCTGGCTGGCCATGCGCTCGACGGTATGCAACGTGGTGTCGCGACCGTCGACGCTGGCGGTGATGTCGAGAAAGGTAATCTCGTCGGCACCCTGTTCGTCGTAGCGACGGGCGATTTCCACCGGGTCGCCGGCGTCACGGATGTTCTCGAACTTGACGCCCTTGACCACGCGACCGTTGTCGACGTCCAGGCAAGGGATGATGCGTTTGGCCAGCGCCATGGTCAGTCCTCAGCCGTTGTAGGCGTCGCAGTAAGCCTGGGCTTCAGCGACGTCCAGGGTGCCTTCATAGATCGCACGGCCGGTGATGGCGCCGATGATCCCTGGCGCCTTTGCGTCCAGCAGCGACTTGATGTCGCCCAGGTTATGGATACCGCCGGACGCGATCACCGGGATCTTCGTGGCGGCAGCCAACGCAGCGGTGAACGGTACGTTGCAGCCCTGCATCATGCCGTCTTTGGCGATGTCGGTATAAACGATGGCAGAGACGCCGTCGGCTTCAAACTGCCTGGCCAGGTCGATCACCTGGACGGTGCTGATCTCGGCCCAGCCGTCGGTGGCGACGAAACCGTCTTTGGCGTCCAGGCCCACGATCACCTTGCCGGGAAATGCACGGCAGGCTTCGGCAACGAAGGCAGGGTCTTTGACCGCCTTGGTACCGATGATCACGTAGCTCACGCCCGCTTTCACGTAGTGCTCGATGGTTTCCAGGGAACGGATGCCGCCGCCGATCTGGATCGGCAGGTTCGGGTAGCGCCTGGCAATCGCCGTGACCACTTCACCGTTGACCGGCTGGCCTTCGAACGCACCGTTCAAGTCCACCAGATGCAGACGACGGCAGCCACCTTCCACCCACTTGGCAGCCATGCTCACCGGGTCATCGGAGAACACCGTGGAATCTTCCATACGGCCCTGGCGCAGACGTACGCAGGCGCCGTCCTTGAGATCGATAGCGGGAATAATCAGCATCTGGCAAACCTTATTCGATATTCAGCGTTGCTCGGGAAATCAGGGTTTCTCGAGCGCCCACAAGTCGCTTTCGATGCTTTCGAACCTTTCTTTAAGGTGCGTCTGCACATCGAAAATCGCCCTGTTGTAATAGTGCGGAGCAATTTCAGTGGTGAACAGTTCGAGGATTTCTGCAACCTCGAACGAACCGAGCTTGAGCTCGAAGCGGTCTTCCATGAAACGCTTGATCTTGTCGGTGGCCTCACTCTCCTGCTGGGGAGTGAGGTTCAGGATCGGCGGCTTGACCTTCTTGGCCATTACCAGCGCCCGTCCCACGCGGCGAAGTTCTGCAGCAATTGCAGGCCATGGGTATGGCTCTTCTCCGGGTGGAACTGCACGGCAAAGCGCGAACCGTCGGCCAGGGCCGCGGCGAAGTCGACGCCATAGTGCCCGCCACCCACCACCTGGCGCGGGTTACCGGCGGCGATGTAGTAGCTGTGCACGAAGTAGAAACGCGCAAGGTCGGGCACGTTGTGCCACAGCGGGTGATCCACGGTCTGGCGCACTTCGTTCCAGCCCATGTGCGGCACCTTCAGGTGCTCGCCGTCTTCGTGCAGGCCCTTGCCGAAAAACTTCACCTGGCCCGGGAACAGGCCGATGCAGTCGACGCCGTCGTTCTCTTCACTGCTGTCGAGCAAGGCTTGCATGCCCACGCAGATGCCGAGGAACGGCCGGTCCTGGCTGACTTCACGCACCAGGCTGTCGAAGCCCAGGCGGCGAATCTCGGCCATGCAGTCGCGAATCGCGCCGACCCCTGGGAAAACCACCCGGTCGGCTTCGCGAATCACGTCGGCATCGCTGGTGATCAGCACCTTGCCGGCACCTACGTGTTCGAGGGCCTTGGCCACCGAGTGCAGGTTACCCATGCCGTAATCGATAACCGCGACCGTCTGCATTACAGGACGCCCTTGGTCGACGGCATTTGCCCGGCCATGCGGTCATCCAGCTCCACAGCCATGCGCAGGGCGCGACCGAAGGCCTTGAACACGGTCTCGATCTGGTGGTGGGTGTTGGTGCCACGCAGGTTGTCGATGTGCAGGCTGACCAGCGCGTGGTTGACGAAGCCCTGGAAGAATTCCTGGAACAGGTCGACGTCGAAGCCGCCCACGGTGGCGCGGGTGTACGGCACGTGCATCTGCAGGCCCGGGCGGCCGGAGAAGTCGATGACCACACGCGACAGCGCTTCATCCAGCGGGACATAGGCGTGGCCGTAGCGACGGATGCCTTTCTTGTCGCCGATGGCCTTGGCAAATGCCTGGCCCAACGTGATACCGACGTCTTCCACCGTGTGGTGGTCGTCGATATGCAGGTCGCCCTTGCTGACGATATCCAGGTCGATCAGCCCGTGACGGGCGATCTGGTCCAGCATGTGCTCAAGAAAAGGTACACCGATATCAAATCGGGCCTTTCCGGTGCCATCCAGGTTAATCGAGGCTTTGATCTGGGTTTCCAGAGTGTCGCGCTCGACGGACGCCTTACGTTCGGCCATCACCAGCTCCGCAAAATCATTGGGCGAAAAAGGCAGCCATTATAGGGGCGCGGGCGCTAAACAGAAACATCGGAGGGGATAAGACTGACGAGTTGACGCGAGGAATGTCGGGGATAGACATGTGCATACAGGTGAGCACGGGTTCAGGCGGGACTGGATTATGTGGGAGCTGGCTTGCCTGCGATGCAGACACCTCGGTGTTTCAGTTACACCATGGTGATGCTATCGCAGGCAAGCCAGCTCCCACAAAAGCCCGGCTCCCACAGGAACCGGGCCCACTCTGCCGTGGTGTTAGTGGAACAGTACTGCGGTTTTCTGCAGGGTGACCCACACGCCCCACGCCAACGGAATACCCACCGCCAGCCAGGCGGCAACCGCCAACGGCACGCTGCCGGAGGAGGCTTTCCATTCCAGCACGGTGCTGGAATCGGCGCCCTTGTCGTGGCCCAGCGCCTGTTCGGCAGCCAGTTCCGCGTCGGTCATGAAGTACTTGTCTGCCACCGGCCGTACCAGCAGGTTGCAGATGAAGCCCAGCACCAGCAGGCCGGCGAGGATGTACAAGGTGATGTCGTAGGCCGCAGCGCGTTCAACGCCGATGCTCAACTGATACTCACGCAGGTAGTTCACCAGCACCGGGCCCAACACGCCCGCTGCTGCCCATGCCGTCAGCAGGCGACCATGGATCGCGCCCACCATTTGCGTACCGAACAGGTCCGCCAGGTAAGCCGGGACAGTCGCAAAACCACCGCCGTACATCGACAGGATGATGCAGAAGGCCGCGACGAACAGTGCCACGTTGCCCAGATGGCCCAGGTTCGGGATCAGCGCATACAGGGCAAAGCCCAGGGCGAAGAACACGAAGTAGGTGTTTTTACGGCCCAGGTAGTCGGAGAACGACGCCCAGAAGAACCGGCCACCGATGTTGAACAGGCTCAACAGACCGGTAAAGCCGGCGGCAATGGCCGCGATGGACGCCAGTTGGCCGGCATCCAGCTGGCCAAACGTCAGACCGTTACCCAGCAACTTGCCGCCGAACACTTCCTGCAGCAGCGGCGAAGCCATGCCGAGGATGCCGATACCGGCAGACACGTTCAGGCACAGCACCAGCCACACCAGACGGAATTGCGGGGTTTTCCAGGCCACGTTCACGTGCACGTGACGGTGGGTGATCATCGCGTTGCTGGCTTTCTTCGCCGGGGCAGTCCAGCCCTCAGGCTTCCAGCCGGTCGGCGGAACACGGTAAGACAAGGCGCCGCCAATCATGAACACGAAGTAGATCACGGCCATGACCACGAAGCTCTGCCACACGCCAACGCTGGTCGGCGAGGCAAAGTGCCCCATCAGCGCAGCTGCCAACGGGGCGCCAACCATCGCGCCGCCGCCGAAGCCCATGATCGCCATGCCGGTGGCCATGCCGCGTTTGTCCGGGAACCACTTGATCAGGGTCGAAACCGGCGAGATGTAGCCCAGGCCCAGGCCGATACCGCCAATGACCCCGGAGCCGATCCACATCAGCCAGATCTGGTGGGTATAAATCCCCAATGCCGAGATCAGCAGGCCGCCACACCAGCACAAGGCCGATACGACGCCAGCCTTACGTGGCCCGGCATGTTCCAGCCAGCCGCCCCAGATCGCTGCCGAGCAGCCCAGGAAGATGAAGAACAGGGTGTAGATCCAGCCCAGCATGGAGATGGGCCAGTCGCATTGGGACGAGAAGACCTGGCTGATAAAGCTCATGTCCGGCGCGCAGGCGACCGGTGCGGTAATACCCAGCGCCTTGGACAGCGGCAGCCAGAACACCGAAAAACCATAGGCCATGCCGATGCACAAGTGGATGGCCAGGGCGGCCGGTGGTACCAGCCAACGGTTGAACCCGGGCTTGGCGATAATGCGCTCCTTGGACAGGAACGCAGGCTGTGCGGCAGTTGAACCTGCCACAGTGCTAGTGCTCATTGGTGTTTCCCCCAGTTATTAGTATGTGTCCGTCGGGCGCTCTCTCCTTTGGCCTTACACGCAAGGCGTGGCCATATTTGTTGAGTAAAGCTCCATTTTTGCGCGACGTTTAGTCGCAGAAGGCGGACGAACACGCAGAGATTAGCATCTGTGGATGACAGAAAAACCAAACTGATATCACCTTTTTCGGGATATCTGATTTGTTTGACGCCAAAATTCCGTTTTCCGGCCTCTAGATACAATGTAACTATCCGCGAACTGACGTAAGCCTTCGGGCGTTATACTCTGCGGCTAAATTTTAAAACGACATACAAGGACTCGCCCATGAAAGCGTTCGGCAAAATCCTGGGTCTGGTACTTCTCGGGCTGTTGCTGATCATTGTGGCTCTAGGCTTTGCCCTGACCCATCTCTTCGATCCCAACGACTACAAAGACGAGATTCGCCAGATTGCCCGCGACAAGGCCCACATCGAGCTGACGCTCAATGGCGACATCGGCTGGAGCCTGTTCCCCTGGCTCGGCCTTGAACTGCACGAGGCCAGCGTTGCGACCCTGACCAACCCGACCCAGCCGTTTGCCGATTTGCAGATGCTCGGCCTCTCGGTGCGCGTGCTGCCGCTGCTGCGCCGCGAAGTGCAGATGAGCGATGTGCGTGTCGAAGGCCTGAACCTGCGCCTGAACAAAGATGTGCATGGCCATGGCAACTGGGAAGACATCGGCAAGAATGTGCCGGACCCGAGCACGCCTGCCAGCACGCCCGCCGTCGCTGAAGCGGCCACGCCGCCCAAGCCTGAAAAGCCGCCACAGCCGATCCGCCTGGACATCGACAGCCTGACCATCAACAACGCCCGCGTCGAATACAACGACGAGCAGACCGGCAAGCAGTTCAGTGCCGAAAGCATCCAATTGAGTGCCGGCGCCGTGCATGAAGGTGCAAGCATCCCGCTGAAACTCACCGCCTTCCTCGGCACCAACCAGCCGCTGATGCGCGTCAAGACCGAGCTGAACGGCAACTTGCGCATTCAACGCGCCCTCCAGCGCTACCAGTTCGAAGACATGAAACTCACCGGTGAAGCCACCGGCGAGCCGCTGCAAGGCAAGACCCTGACCTTTTCGACCCAGGGCCAATTGCTGGTGGACCTCTCCGCCAACATCGCCGAATGGACTGGCATGAAGCTGTCGCTGAACCAACTGCGCGCCCTGGGCGAGCTGAAGGTCAACGACCTGGACAAGACCCCGCAACTCAGCGGCGCCCTGTCGATTGCCCAGTTTGACCTGGCCAAGTTCCTCGACAGCGTCGGCAACCCGCTGCCACCGATGGCCGCGGGCAGCCTGAGCAAGGTCGAACTGGTCAGCCGCCTCAAGGGCACGCCCACCAGCCTGGCGCTTGAAGACCTCAACCTGAAACTCGACGAGAGCACCTTCACCGGTCGCGTGGCCGTGGATGATTTCGCCAAGCAGTCCCTGCGGGTACAGCTCAAGGCCGACACGTTCAATGCCGACAACTACCTGCCAGCAAAATCCGACGCCGCCAAAGGCGCGACGGCCGCCCGCCAGGCTGAAGTGCAAAACAGCGAAGCCGGCGCCATGGCGGCCGGAGGCACCACACCGCTGCCGGACGCCCCGACCAAGGGCGCGTGGAGCACCGACAAACTGCTGCCACTGACCCGCCTGCGCGCCCTGGACGTGAATGCCGACCTGTCCTTCGGCCAACTGACCCTGAGCAAGCTGCCGATCCAGAACGCCGCACTGAAAGCCTCCGGCCTCGATGGGCAGCTCAAGCTCGACACCTTGAGCGGCGGCCTCTACAACGGCACCTTCCAGGCCAACGGCAACCTTGACGTGCGTCAGGACATCCCGTTGCTGGCGCTGCAAACCCGCATCAAACAAGTGCCGGTCGAGCGCATCCTGCAAGCCCAGGGGCAGAACCCGCCGGTGAAGGGCCAGCTCACCCTCGACAGCAATCTCAATGGCCGCGGCAATAGCCAGAAGGCCCTGATCGACAGCCTCAACGGCACCGCCAGCTTCGTGATCAATAACGGTGTGCTGCTCAACGCCAACCTTGAGCAACAACTGTGCACCGGCATCGCCTTGCTCAACCGCAAGACCCTCAGCGGCGAGCAGCGCGGCAAGGACACCCCGTTCCAGGAACTCAAGGGCAACCTGACCTTGCGTAACGGCGTGGCCAGCAATCCGGACCTGAAAGTGCGCATCCCGGGCCTGACCGTCAACGGCAACGGTGACATCGACCTGCGCGTGCTGGGCATGGACTACCGCGTGGGCATCATCGTCGAAGGCGACCAGCGCGAAGTGCCGGACCCGGCCTGCGAGGTGGGTTCCAACTTCCAGAACATCGAAGTCCCACTGCGCTGCCGCGGCCCGCTGGAACTGGGCGCCAAGGCTTGCCGCCTGGACAAGGACGGCCTGAGCCAGGTCGCTATCAAGGCGGCAGGCAACAAACTCAGCGAGAAGCTTGAACAGAAGCTCGACAAGGTCAATCCACAGTTGAAAGATGCTCTGAAAGGCCTGTTCAAACGATGAGAAGCGAGCAATTTTCAACGGCGGTGCTCGACTGGTACGACCGCCACGGTCGCCACGACCTGCCCTGGCAACAGGGCATCACGCCTTATCGGGTATGGGTCTCGGAGATCATGTTGCAGCAGACCCAGGTCAGCACCGTGCTGAACTACTTCGACCGGTTCATGGCTTCCCTGCCGACAGTCGAAGCCCTGGCTGCCGCGCCGGAAGACGAAGTGCTGCACCTGTGGACCGGCCTGGGTTACTACACCCGGGCGCGCAACCTGCAAAAGACCGCGAAGATTGTCGTGGCCGAATACGCTGGTGAGTTTCCCCGTGACGTCGAAAAGCTCACCGAACTGCCCGGCATCGGCCTGTCCACCGCCGGCGCGATTGCCAGCCTGAGCATGGGCCTGCGGGCGCCGATCCTCGATGGCAACGTCAAACGCGTGCTGGCACGCTTTACCGCGCAAGAGGGTTACCCGGGCGAGCCGAAGGTTGCCAAGCAGTTGTGGGCCACCGCGGAGCGCTTTACGCCCCATGACCGGGTCAATGCCTACACCCAGGCGATGATGGACATGGGTGCCACGCTCTGCACCCGCAGCAAACCCAGTTGCCTGCTGTGCCCGCTGGAAAAGGGCTGCGAAGCCCACATGCTCGGCCTGGAAACCCGCTACCCGATCCCCAAACCCCGCAAGACCGTGCCCCAGAAGCGCACGCTGATGCCGCTGCTGGCCAATGGCGAAGGCGCGATTCTGCTTTACCGTCGCCCTTCCACGGGCCTGTGGGGCGGTTTGTGGAGCTTGCCGGAGCTGGATGACCTGAGCGACCTGGAACACCTGGCCAACCAGCACTCCCTGGCGCTGGGCGAGCAACAGGCACTGCCGAGCCTGATCCACACCTTCAGCCACTTCCAACTGGCTATCGAACCCTGGCTGGTCCAGGTCCAGGAGTCTGCCCATCACGTGGCCGAGGCTGACTGGCTCTGGTATAACCTCGCCACCCCGCCGCGCCTGGGCCTTGCCGCCCCGGTAAAGAAACTGCTGAAGCGCGCGGCTGAAGTATTGAACGCAGGAGTTCCGTCATGACCCGCACCATCATCTGCCGCAAGTACCACGAAGAATTGCCCGCCCTGGAACGCGCCCCGTTCCCTGGCGCCAAGGGCCAGGACATTTTCGACAACGTCTCTGCCAAGGCCTGGGCCGACTGGCAAAAACACCAGACCCTGCTGATCAACGAAAAACGCCTGAACATGATGAACGCCGAAGACCGCAAATACCTGCAAGGCGAGATGGACAAGTTCTTTTCCGGCGAAGATTACGCCAAGGCCGACGGCTACGTGCCACCTGCTGAATAATTGATCAAATTTGGGGGTTGGCCCGTAAGCGACGGTAATAATTAAATATTTTTTGAAAACTTGCTTGACGACCCCCTGAAAAACCCGTTTAATGCGCCCCGTTGCCCAGATAGCTCAGTCGGTAGAGCAGGGGATTGAAAATCCCCGTGTCGGCGGTTCGATTCCGTCTCTGGGCACCACTAATTAGTTTCAGGTGGTGCAAACGTCATCTGAAACACACAAGAAACCCGCCTGGTGCGGGTTTTTTGTTGTCTGAATTTTTTGCCCCCTTCAGCCCCCTCCGCGCATCAACGTCAACACCGCAGCCCGCTCCTGCTCGGAGATGTGAAAACCACTCTCCTCCACGCGCGCAATCCAATCCTGCGCCGAAAGCGACTCACCAAAACGCACCAGACGCCCGTAGCGCCTAAACACCGCCTCCAGCACCCCGATCATCGACGGGTAGCTGCAGCCGCCGTCAAAACAAATACTGAGGCCGCCAAACCAGGAACGGCCGATCACGTGAGCACTACCGGCACTCTCAGCGCCCGCGTACGCAAAATCCATTTTTACTGCTTCCATGTCACATCCAGAAATCATCACTACGAAAGTACCAAAGCCTAGCAGACGCGTGCTTTACGGCAGGCTGCAAAGCGTTTTATCAGACCCGACGGTCATTTAAACGGCGACCATACAGCAAGACGATCCAAACCGTCGGGGACCCGCTGCGCCTTATGACCCTATTGATCTGTCCTTAATTCCCCAGTGATCGCCTCTCGCATCACCCAGGAGCCACGACGAATAAGGCAACTGACTCACTTCACCAGAAACACCATTAGCGGGTTGTCATTCAATCGCCCGCTGAACACCGGCGCCATATGCTCCAGTGGCGTGCCATTGAGCAACGCGGTTTGCTTGCGCTCCACGATCACCCAGGCCGGACGCGGCAGCGTGTCCACCAGCAAGGGTTCGTTGCGCCCGATGAACAGCGGCTTCTCGTCGTGATCCAGGTTCATGATGTAGCGGATCGCCCAGGTGTCCTTGGCCAGATCGACAAACACCAGGGTCCCGGGGTTGCCGGCTCGCAGTTTCTCCACCGCGCCAACGAAGTTCCTGGTGTCGAATTGCAGGTCCTTCGCCGGCTCCACCACCTTCACCAGCACCAGCCATTGGGTAGCCAATGCAATAAGGCTGAGCACTACCAGGCGCCGGCCGAGACTGCCCTGCAAACGCCGCCAGGCAAGCACGGCGGCCAGTTGCAGCACAATCAGCACACCCACCAACGCCGGCACTGAAACGTCCGGCCAGTAACCGTGCTTGTGCCACAGGTGCCGACAGACAAACACCACCACGATCCCGAGCACCGGCAAGGCCGCCACCAACCACTCATAACCACGACGCACACCCAGCAGCCAGCCCTGGGCCTGGAGCAAGCCGTAGGCCGCCACTGCGGCGAACATCGGCACCATCGGCACAATGTAATAAGCGCGCTTGAAGTGCGGGATGGACAGGCCCAGCAGAATCATCAGCCCGCAGGCGGCCAGGCGCACCGCCAACTGCACATCGGCATCCTCGTTGCGCACCGACCATTTGTGACGCAGGACAATCATCGTCGCCAGCGCCAGCGGCACCACCGGGAAATAGCGGTACAGGCTCAACTTGAAGTAGAAGTAGAACGCCTCGCCGGTTTCGTCGAGGCGCCCGGTAAACTGCATCCTGAGCACATCATCGACAAAGGCATCGCCGCCGCTGATCCGCGCCAGCTTCAACAGCACCCACCAACAGCCTGCCAGCAGGATCAGTCCGATAACCCCGTGGGCAATGACCTTTTTCAGCAGTGCAATCCGCTCTTGCCGCGTGCGGGCCGGGCCCATCGCCCAGTAGACACAGACCACCCCGCACACCTCGACCAGCCCCAACGGACCGCGAATGGCAAACGCCACCACGAATAACGGAAAGACCGCATATTGGCGCAGCCGCGAGCCCATGCGCTCGCCGGTATGCAACAGATAGAAACTCGCCAGGCACAGAAACGAGACCATCTGGTCCAGGCACACCGAACGCGACTTTTCCAGCAACTGGGCGGTCAATGCGGTGAGCAGTACCGTCAGCAGCGCCCACGCCCGACCGGACGGTGCCAGCAAGCGGTAGATCAGCGCCATGACCCCGGCCGATGCCAGGGCGGTAGGCATCACGTTGGCCAGATCATTGGGCGCCCCGAACAAGCGGGCAAAGAGGTAGCTGAGATACGTCGCCGTGCCGGGATAGTCCGGGTAAGACTCACCATAGGTGGTCGGAAAGAGGCTCGGGCCGTGGCGAAACATCTCTTGCATGAAGACGGCCCATCGGCCATCGAAGCCTTGTGGCTGCTGGTCCCAGATCCCCAGGGTAAACAGCAGCAAGGCGATGAAAAAGATTCCCAGCGATTCCATTCGAAAGCGGTTGTGTTGATCCATTGTTCAGCCTGTCAGGTGGGGTAAACCGGCCCATGTTGCCGAACACTCTCCTGAATAACCCCTGAACGGAATCAAACATTCATCCGCCTAACGACGATCGGGCCAAATCAGCAGCGGCATCAGCCGGATGTAGAGTAGCTCCCCCACCAGTTCCACCAGGGTTTGCGTGATCACCGCTGCGCCAGCGAGCCCACGGATGTCTTCGGGCAACGCCAGCGCCAGCGGCAACACCACCAGAGAATTGCGCGTAGAAGCACTGAAGGTGACCGCCCGCGCCGTACTCGCCGGCAGCTTGAACAACCGCGAAGCCAATGCGCCCATCAGCGGCGCCAGCAACAGAAAGCCGACGTAAACCGGAATCACCGGCGCCAGCAGGCCGATATCGCGGACCACCGCGGTGATTTGCGAACCGATCACCACCATCAGCACCAGCGCCATGGCCGGCACGGGCAGCCAAGCCCAGGCATCGTTCCAGGCACTGATGACCTGAGAGCGCCGGGACAGGGAAGTCGTCAGCACCGCCAGAATCATGGGCGCCACGATCAGCAGCAGGAAGGCCTCGACAAACGGCCCCACCGAAACCACCACCTGCGATTGCGCCCCCAGCATCAACCCCAGGTACAGCGGCAACAGCAACAGTTGCAGCAGCAACAGGATCGGGGTCGCTGCCAGCATCAACCGTGAATCACCCTTGCCGATGTGGGTGAACACCACCACGTAGTCGATGCACGGCGTCAACAGCACCAGCAACGCTCCCACCAGAATCGCCGGTTGCGCTACCAGGCCACGGGTCAGCGCCCACACCAGCAACGGAATCAGGATGAAGTTGGCCAGCAGTAACGCGCACATGAAGCGCTTGTTGCCCAAGCCCTGGCGCAGGTCCAGAAACGGGATTTGCAGGAACATCGCGTACATCAGCACGGCGATGGCGGGCGTGACCAGGGCGGCCAGGCCTTGAGACATGGAGGGCGCCAGCAGGCCGACAACGGCAGCCAGCAGCACGACGGCGAAGTAGATCGGGATCTGGTTTTGCTCGAGGGTGTCGCGAGTCATGGACAGGTTCTGATAGGGCGAGAGGGCCCAAGCCTAGGCATTTGAGTCGCTCAGGTCGAGCATCAGAAAATCGTCGGGGTCTTAGCGACAGAAATTTGTTAGCTTCGACTTCTTATAAAACTGCGCACGGGCCTCTGACGCCCCATCGAAAGCGCAATGATCGAGCTAGCTCATGAATCTGCCAATCCGCCCCCAAGCCGAACCCTTCCGCGAAGCCGCCGCCGACGGCCACCTCATTGGCGGCTTCACCTGGCGCCACATCAGAACCGACCTCGAGCGCCCGGTAGTCATCATCAACGCCGCCACCTCCGTGCGCTGCCGTCACTATTCACGCTTCGCCGACTACCTGTTTGCCAATGGCTTCGATGTCATCACCTACGACTACCGTGGCATCGGCGAATCCCGCAGCGGCTCGCTGAAGGGCTTCAAGGCGTCATGGTCGGATTGGGGCGTGCTGGACTTCGAAGCGATCCTGCAGCGCGCGCAGCGGGAGTTTGCGGGGCAGCCGATTGATGTGGTCGGGCACAGTTTTGGTGGGTGCGCGGCGGGCCTTGGGGCCTCCGGCGCGGTGATCCGGCGATTGGTCACGGTGGGCGCGCAGTTCGCCTATTGGCGCGACTACGAGGCGAGCGGGCGCTGGCGGATGTTTACCAAGTGGCATGTGGTGATGCCGTTGGTGACCGCGATGTTTGGCTACTTCCCGGGCAAGCGCATGGGCTGGCTGGAAGATACGCCGGCAGGTGTGGTGCGCGATTGGAGTACGCCGACGGCAGGTTATGAAAAACGCCCCAGCGGGCGGGCGTTGAGTGAGCTGCCGTTTTCTCGGGTGAAGGCGCAGGTATTGGCGATCAGCATCACCGATGACCCATTTGGCACAGTGCCGGCAATCGAGCGCCTGCTGAGGTACTTCGAAGGCAGCGAGCGCACGCACCTGCGGATCGCCCCTGAAGATATCGGCGAAAAGGAAGTCGGACATTTCGCGTTCTTTCGAAGCCAGTATCAGGATCGGTTGTGGCCGATTGCGCTGGCGTGGCTACAACGAGGGGAATTGGCCGAAGGCACTCCGGGCCACCAAGTGACGGATCGCACCTAGAAACCCTTGGGATTTCCCCGGACCTGCGCTTCAATACGCCATTCCCAGATCCTGACACCAAGGACGTGAGCCCATGGCCTCGCCGAACAAGCAGCAAAAACGCGCCCACCGGGCAAAAGCCAAGGCCAAGCAGAACCGCACTCAACGCGCCGTCGCCACCAAGCCCGATGCCTTCGCTGGCGATGACAGCCGCATTGACCTTGAATCGGTGGATTTGACCGAGCTGTTCCTGGAGATGCGCACCGCTGGCGAAACCAGCCAGCAGGCGCTGTGTGCGGTGTTCCTGGCGCACCCGCTGCTGGCGGTGGTGCTGGAGCAGGAAGGTGAAGAGGAAGCGACTGACTTTATCCTTGCGGCGCTGATCGAGTATCGCCAGTGGGCCACGGATACCGAGGATGAAGCAGCGGCCCTGGCGTGGATTGAATCGCCAGAGTTCCAAGCCGATTACGTGGCGGCATCACAGGCACTGGTTAATTCCGAAGGCTGATACAAAACGCAATGTGGGAGCCGGGCTTGCCCGCGATGGCGGTGAGTCAGTCAACATCTGTCTCGACTGACACACCGCCATCGCGGGCAAGCCCGGCTCCCACAGTTTTTTACAGCGCTTGATGGATCGTATTTCAACCCATCAATTCAACACCGCAGCCCCAACCTTCCGGCCCTTGCGCCGACGAGACACCATCAGCCCCGCCGCAACCACCAGCAAGCTCAGGATCCCGGTAGCCATGATCTCCACCCGGTGCGCTTCCTGGAACAGCATGATGGTCAGCACGCCCACGATGAACACGATCACCGCGTACGTCAGGCCCGGGAACAGCCACATCTTGAAGGCAATCTTCTCGCCCGCTTCGGTGCGCTTCTGGCGCATGCGCAGTTGCGACACGGCGATCACCAGGTACACCAGCAAGGCGATCGCGCCGGAGCTGGCCAGCAGGAATTCAAACACGGCAGCCGGGGCCACGTAGTTGGCAAACACCGCCAGGAACGCCGCGCCGGTAGACAGCAACACCGCCCAGTAAGGCGTGCCGCTCTTGTTGGTGATCTTGGACACAGCCGGCGCATCGCCGCGGCGGCCCAGGGAGAACATCATGCGCGAAGCGGTGTACAGCGCCGAGTTCAGGCAACTGGTCACCGCCACCAACACCACCAGGTCAACGATCAGCTTGGCATTCGGAATGCCCATGCGCTCCAGAACGGTCTGGTAGGAACCGACCGCCGCCAGTGCAGGATCATTCCACGGCACCAGGGCCACCACGATGAAGATCGACACCAGGTAGAACAAGCCGATCCGCCAGATCACCGAGTTGGTGGCCTTGGAAATCTGCTGGCCCGGGTTCTTCGATTCAGCGGCCGCGATGGTCACGATCTCGGTGCCCATGAACGAAAACATGGTGGTCAGGATTGCCGCCAACACCGCGCCCATGCCGTTGGGCAGGAAGCCTTGAGTGTCGAACAGGTGCGAAACCCCGCTGACCTGGCTGCCCGGCAGGAAGCCGAAAATCGCCAGGATGCCAAGGATCACAAAGCCGATGATCGCCACCACTTTGATCAACGCAAACCAGAACTCGAACTCGCCGTAGTTCTTCACGCTGAACAGGTTGGTCGCCGTCAGCAGCAAGGTGATGATCAAGGTAAACGCCCAGATCGCCACGCTGGGAAACCAGGCGTGAAGGATGGTCGCGGCAGCGTTGGCTTCCAACGGAATCACCAACACCCAGAACCACCAGTACAACCAGCCGATGGTAAAACCGGCCCAGTGCCCGATCGCGCGGTCGGCATAAGTAGAGAACGAACCGGTATCCGGCGAAGCAACGGCCATCTCGGCCAGCATGCGCATCACCAACACCACCAGGGTACCGGCGGCGGCATACGCCAGCAGCACGGCAGGCCCGGCCGCAGCAATCGCGTGGCCGGAGCCGAC
The DNA here is from genome assembly GCF_036346535.1 of Pseudomonas sp. Z18(2022). Classification (NCBI taxonomy): domain Bacteria; kingdom Pseudomonadati; phylum Pseudomonadota; class Gammaproteobacteria; order Pseudomonadales; family Pseudomonadaceae; genus Pseudomonas; species Pseudomonas sp. Z18(2022). The sequence continues at coordinate 221,928 of NZ_JAOTOA010000002.1, read as the reverse complement.
GAACAACCCGGCACCGATAACGCCGGCAATCGACAGCATGGTGACGTGACGCGGTTTGAGCCCCTGTTCGAGGTCATTGGAGCTTTGCGTACTACTCATTGACACACCTTTGCGAGGAATTGCGAATACGGTCCACCCGGCCTGGCGTCTTTCTCGTGAAAAGAAACCAACGGGGCGTTCTTTATTTTTTACGCAAGATTTGCGCCAAAATGTTACAGAGCCGCGATTGACGCGGGCTGTAGGGAAACTCAATAGCTCACGTAAGTCACTGACACTAATGGCATTCCGCTATAGCGTTACTGTGCGACCCACTTCAAAGACGAACAGGCGCACCAAAAACACACACAAATTGTGCGTGACGCCCTATTAAAGGGCTGATAAGGACCGTTCACCCGTTTAACCCTTCCAACACCCGGCCAAAGCTGGCACCATCGCGCCCTTTTTTACGCAAAACCTGTGGGAATCCGGGTTCAAACGGCTGTTCGGTTGTTGATGGCGCGACACACTGCTGTGCCGATGCGACACCCTGCCGCACACCGCCTGATAACCGCCCGCAGGGCTGTTGGCTGTCATCCAAACGCTATGCTAGCTTGGCGCCTCGCCAGGAAGGCGGCCCAACAGCAGGAGCGCAATGAACACAATGAGGACCCCACATGGCTGAGGCCACGCCCGCGCTTGAAATCCGCAACTTGCATAAACGCTATGGTGAGCTGGAGGTGCTTAAAGGCATCTCGCTGACCGCCCGCGACGGCGATGTGATCTCGATCCTGGGTTCCTCCGGTTCCGGCAAGTCCACGTTCCTGCGCTGCATCAACCTGCTGGAAAATCCGCACCAGGGGCAAATCCTGGTGGCCGGTGAAGAACTCAAGCTCAAGGCCGCGAAAAACGGCGAACTGGTGGCCGCCGACGGCAAACAGATCAACCGCCTGCGCAGCGAGATCGGTTTTGTGTTTCAAAACTTTAACCTGTGGCCGCACATGAGCATCCTCGACAACATCATCGAGGCCCCGCGCCGCGTGCTCGGCCAGAGCAAGGCCGAGGCCATCGAAGTCGCCGAAGCCTTGCTGGCCAAGGTCGGCATCAGTGACAAGCGCCACGCCTACCCGGCGCAATTGTCCGGCGGCCAACAGCAACGCGCCGCCATCGCCCGCACCCTGGCCATGCAGCCCAAGGTCATCCTGTTCGACGAGCCCACATCGGCCCTTGACCCGGAAATGGTTCAGGAAGTACTTAATGTGATCCGCGCACTGGCCGAAGAAGGCCGCACCATGCTGCTGGTCACCCATGAAATGGGCTTCGCCCGTCAGGTGTCCAGTGAAGTGGTTTTCCTGCACCAGGGCCTGGTCGAAGAGCAAGGATCGCCACAGCAGGTATTTGAAAACCCGCTTTCGGCGCGCTGCAAACAATTCATGTCCAGCAACCGCTAACGGAGCAACATGCATGCAGAACTATAAAAAATTCCTCCTGGCTGCCGCCGTTTCGATGGCATTCAGCGCCTCGGCAATGGCCGAGACCTTGACCATGGGGATCGAAGCGGCCTACCCGCCCTTCAACAATAAAGACGCCAGCGGCAACGTAGTGGGCTTTGACAAAGACATCGGCGACGCCCTGTGCGCCAAGATGAAAGTCGAGTGCAAGGTGTACGTCTCCGATTGGGACGGCATCATCCCGGCCCTGAACGCCAAGAAGTTCGACTTCCTGGTCTCCTCGCTGTCCATCACCGATGAACGCAAGCAGGCCGTCGACTTCACCGACCCGTACTACTCCAACAAGCTGCAGTTCATCGCGCCCAAAGCCACCAAGGACTTCAAGACCGACGCCGGTTACCTGAAGGGCAAGATCATCGGTGCACAACGCGCGACGCTGGCCGGTACCTACCTGGAAGACAAGCTGCCGGACACCACCGCCAAGCTCTACGACACCCAGGAAAACGCCTACCTCGACCTGACTTCCGGCCGACTGGACGGGATGCTCGCCGACAAGTACGTACAGTACGAGTGGCTGAAAAGCAAAGACGGTTCCGCCTACGAGTTCAAGGGCGACCCGGTGGTAGAGAGCGACAAGATCGGTATCGCCGTGCGTAAAGGCGATGCACTGCGCGAGCGCTTGAATACCGCACTGGCTGAAATCAAGGCCGACGGCACCTACAAGAAGATCAACGACAAGTACTTCCCTTTCAGCATCGAGTGATCCTGAATGGCCTGCCCGGCGTGCTCCCTTGAGTGCGCCGGTCCTGAGCTTTGCCTTGCGAAACGACTAAACCATGAATTTCGACCTCTACGGATTCGGCCCGGCGCTCGCCGCTGGTGCGCTGATGACCGTCAAGCTGGCGCTCACGGCCCTGTGCCTTGGGTTGGTGCTCGGCCTGGCCGGCGCCTTGGCCAAGACTTCCCCGTACAAGCCCCTGCAATGGCTTGGCGGCGCCTACTCCACGCTGGTGCGTGGCATCCCGGAACTGCTGTGGGTGCTGCTGATTTACTTCGGCACGGTCAACCTGATGCGTTCCCTCGGGGAGTTTTTCGGCAACCCCGACCTGTCCCTCAGCGCCTTCGCCGCCGGGGTTATCGCCCTGGGCCTGTGCTTTGGCGCCTACGCCACGGAAGTGTTCCGCGGGGCGATCCTGGCAATCCCCAAGGGCCACCGTGAAGCCGGTGTCGCGCTGGGCCTGTCGAAGTTCCGGATCTTCACCCGGTTGATCATGCCGCAGATGTGGCGCATCGCCCTGCCGGGCCTGGGCAACCTGTTCATGATTCTGATGAAGGACACCGCGCTGGTCTCGGTGATCGGCCTGGAAGAAATCATGCGCCACGCGCAGATCGGCGTGACCGTCACCAAGCAGCCCTTCACCTTCTTTATGGTCGCGGCCTTCATGTACCTGGGCCTCACCGTCCTGGCGATGACCGGCATGCACTTCCTGGAAAAACGTGCCGCGCGCGGCTTTGCGAGGAGCACGCAATGAGTGGCGACTACAGCTGGCTGGCGCATTTCGACCTCGGCCTGAACTGGGCCGTGATCATCAAGTGGCTACCTCGGTTGGCCCAGGGCGCAACCCTGACCCTGGAGCTGGTGGCCATCGCCGTGATCGCCGGCCTGCTGCTGGCGATCCCGCTGGGCATCGCCCGCTCTTCACGCCTGTGGTACGTGCGCACCCTGCCCTACTGCTACATTTTCTTCTTCCGTGGCACGCCGCTACTGGTGCAGTTGTTCCTGGTGTATTACGGCCTGGCGCAGTTCGACGCCGTGCGTGAGAGCGCCATGTGGCCCTACCTGCGGGACCCGTTCTGGTGCGCTACCGCCACCATGACCCTGCACACCGCCGCCTACATCGCCGAGATCCTGCGTGGCGCGATCCAGGCCATCCCGCCGGGTGAAATCGAAGCGGCGCGGGCACTGGGCATGTCCAAGCCCAAGGCGCTGTTCTACATCATCCTGCCGCGTGCCGCGCGCATCGGCCTGCCGGCCTACAGCAACGAAGTGATCCTGATGCTCAAGGCCAGCGCCCTGGCCAGTACCGTGACCTTGCTGGAGCTGACCGGCATGGCCCGCACGATCATTGCCCGCACTTATCTGCCCGTGGAGATTTTCTTCGCCGCCGGGCTGTTCTACCTGCTGATGTCCTACGTCCTGGTGCGCTTCTTCAAGCTGCTGGAACGCTGGTTGCGGGTCGATGCCTGCCAGGGCCGCTGACGCCTCGTTGACGGGTGAGCAACTGCTCGCCCGCTTCCAGGCGCTGGACGCGTTCCTCACCGAGCATCAAGGGCTGTGGCGACCACGGCCCTTTACCCACCTGCAATTGCCGTGGGAAACCCGGCACCCCGAGCTGGCCCACTGGCTGCGACAGCGCTCGCTGGCAGACGCGGAAAGCAGCCATAACCAACCTCACACCCTGCCGGCACCCGCGCCCTTTCCCGAGCTGGCGATACAGTCGCTGAATCTCAGTGCTGTGGATAACTTACCGTCCAGTGCCCTACCAGCCGCCCACCATCGTTTGAACATCGATGTACCCGGCCGCAAATGGCAGCAGATCGAAGCCTTCGGTGCCGCGCTGCAATTCGCCGCAACACCAAAACACTGGCTCGACTGGTGCGCCGGCAAGGGCCACCTCGGCCGCCGGCTGCTGCAACCCGGGCAACAACTGACATGCCTGGAATACGACCCGGCCCTGATCGCCTCGGGGCAGGCGCTCAGCGAACACCATCGATTGCCCGTCACCCATCGCCTGCAAGACGTGATGGCCGACGTGCAGATCAGTCGCGACCAAACCCCGGTCGCCCTGCACGCCTGCGGCGATCTGCATGTACGCCTGCTCCAGCTGGCCAGCGCCGCCGGTTGCCGGCAACTGGCCGTGGCGCCCTGCTGCTACAACCGAATCCGTGCCGAGGAATATCAGCCGCTCTCCGTTGCCGCCCGGGCTTCATCCCTGCGTTTATCCGTGGAAGATCTCGGCCTGCCGCTGAGCGAAACCGTTACCGCAGGCGCGCGGGTGCGCCAGCAGCGCGATACGTCGATGGCCAGGCGCCTGGGCTTTGATACGCTGCAACGGCAACTGCGCGGCAGTGACGAGTACCTGACCACCCCGTCCCTGCCCGCGAACTGGCTGGCCAAGCCATATGCCGATTACTGCCGCGAACTCGCGTCGCTCAAGGGATTATCCACAGGTGAACAGGATTGGTCGGCCCTGGAAGCCCAAGGCTGGCGGCGCTTGGCCGAGGTAAGAAACCTGGAATTGCTGCGTGGCCTGTTTCGGCGCCCGCTGGAGATGTGGCTGGTGCTGGATCGCGCGCTGTTTCTCACGGAGAACGGCTACACGGTGCACGTCGGCAGCTTCTGCGAAACACCGCTGACCCCGCGCAACCTGATGCTGCTGGCCGAGCGCAATTAAGGGGCATTTTGTCGCAGCGTGCCCTGTGGATAACTCTGTTGATGGAATTCTTGCGCAGGCCGTAGCAGCAAGCTTTACAGGGCAAAATGCTGACTGGTCATTTTTTGTTCATAAAATAAAACGCACGCAAAACAGGCAGTTGCAGCCTGATGAGAACCGCTCCGCAAAATTGCGGTTTCATGACATGTCCAACCAACCGATTGTGCATAAGCATCTGGCGTTAGCGGCATAACCCGGGCTTTTCAGCGGGCAATCAACAGGCGGCAAAGCTCGTTGATATCGTCACAGGCCATGCTCGCGGCTTCGTTATCCAGCGGGTCGCTGCCAAAGGCCAGGGCCTCGCTGATCGTCGAATCCCGGTGCACCACTTCCAGCAGGTTTTCACCCAGGCGCTTCTTGAACACCTCGACCATGTCGAGGCTGAAGCCGGAGGTCTCGTCGAGCTGGTTGATCACGAAATGGCAGCGCAGCGCCGGCTGGCGACCAAGGTGCGGCGCCAGCAACTGTTCCATCTGCTCCAGGGTGCCAAGGGAGGCGGCATCCGCCTGGGCAATCACCAGCACCACATCGGCCACGTTCAGCGCCTGATGCAGGTAGACGTTGTTGCCCGCCGGGGTGTCGATGATCACGGTGTCGTGCTCACTCAAGCCCAGGGCCGACAGATGTTGCGCCAGCCAGTCCGGCTCCTGTTTCAGCCAGCGCTGGAGGTCTTCCTGCTGACGGATATCGGTTTCGCCAAAGGTGATCACCTGGCAACCGGCAAAGCCTGAATGAAGGATCTGGCTCCAGCGCTCGTTGTGCAGGCTGGTGCGCCCGATGCCAGGCAAGGCGTGGCTCAGGCCGAAGTGATGATAGAGCGCGTTTTGCGGGTCCAGGTCCAGCGCCACTACCGGCCGCCCCAGGCGTTGCATACCGCTGCTGAGTGCCGTGGCCAGGGTGCTGCGGCCCACGCCGCCGTTGACCGACACCAGCGCCACCACATTCGCACGGATGCTCGGGGCTTCGCGCCGCTGCTCGTTGGCACAGGGGGAATGCGGGGAGAACGACGCGCCGCTGCCCATGTTCAGGCTGGCGCTGTCATCGACGGGGATGTCTTCGAAGAATTGCAGCATCGAATCCATTCCCTGGACATCACTGGCAGTTGTCTTATCAAACAACTCAAAAAGATCATCGGTTCGGCTCATCGCCAACACTCCTCACGACGCATCGTAAAGACGTGAAAGGTCAGCTGTACTGATGCTTACCGCAGGTCTTTTTGTGGGCGCCTTTGTGTACGCATTCTGTGACAAAGGATCGAGAGTGTCATTATTTTGGTGTTTCTGAAGAAATCTTTAAGACGAGCGGTAAAAGGTCAATTTACTGACTAATCTTTATCGAATCGTACGGCGTCTGCAAATCACGCTCCGGAATTTCCCAGATCAGCAGCTTGGGCGGCGTTTGCTTGAACGCCGGGCTGTCGAAATAAGCTTTGGCGGCACCAGAAAATTCGCCACCGTCTTTGCTGAAATTACCCACCGGTGCATTCATGGCTTTTTGCAGGAAACCCACGAAGTTCGAATTACGCGAGAACGAAGTGCCGATCAGCGCCACGTTCGGCAGCCCGGCGTCGCCAAACAAATCGTCAGGGTTGCTGGACGCCGCAGGACCATTCTCATGGGCCGTACTGGCGGCAACTTGCTCGCCCACCGGCTGCAACTTCGGCGGCAACCAGTCGAGACCGGCCAGGCGCACCAGGTCACCCGGACGCGGTGCCAGCGGCGCCTGGGTAATGTCGAAGGCCTGTTCCGGCGTGGCCTTGATACCCCGCTGCTGAATGCGTTGGGCCACGGCACGGGCGCCGGCATTCGAGCCGATTTCGCTCCAGTGGGTGTCGGTGCGCAGGAACGCTTCCGGGCCGAGGGGTTTGAGGGTGTCGGTCAAATCCAGGACTTCAACGCCCGCCGCTTGCAGCTGCGTGGTCCATTGCTGGATTCGGCCATCCAAGACGGTCGGACGATACAGGCCGCAACGTTCGGCGGCGGCAATGCGGGTTTTATCCGGCACCACCACTACTTGCAGATCAATACCGCGTTGGCCGAGCTGCTTTTGCAGGTCGATCACCGCGTCCGCCTTAGTGCGCGCATTGTCGTCGGCGTGACGGTTGAGCTTCAGTTCATCGCTGATAAACAGCCAGCCCGGGCAACCCTGGCGCACCCGCGGCCCGGTGTCGCTGAACGCCAGCCAGCTGGCGCCGCGCTCCAGGTTCGCCGCTTCAATCGCCATCGGCGCCTTGGACAGTTCCTTGGCAAACCGATGGGTCACGTCGCCATGCAACAGCATGTCGCTGTCGACCTTGGGCGGCAGGAAACTCACCGGGCCCTTGACCATCAGCCAGACGCAAGACAACAGCCCCGCCGCCAGGAAAGGCACCAGCACCCAGCCCGCCAGGGGGCTGGTGCGAACGGCCAATTCACTCGGTGGGGTCGGCGCGGTAGGGGCGGGCATCGTCAGGCTTCCTTAGAACTGAAAGTACAGAAACGGTACGGCATCGCGGCTGGCAATCAGCGCGAACGACAACACAAACCCGGCCACCGGCCACAGGGACGCGGCCACCACAAACCAGGGCTGCGTACCAAAACGCTGCTCGCAGCGAGTCTGCCAGATCGGCGCGATGATGCACACCAAGCCGAGCAACACGGCCATGCCATGGGCCGGACGCATGGCCACCGCCAACGCATCACCCAGTGCAATGCCATGCATGCCGAATTGGCCGGCGTACATGGTCAGTGCCGAATGGAAGTCCGGCGCGCGGAACAGCGTCCACGCCAGGCACACAAACAGCAGCGTCAAAATGTGCGACAGTGCCAAAGGGATACGCGGCAACGTCGAGCGCGACCACGCCCGGTCGATGCACAACGCAATACCGTGGGCCGATCCCCACAACAGGTAGTTCCAGCTGTCACCGCCATGCCACAACCCGGCAATCGCCATGGTCAGGAACAGGTTGCGGTAGGTGCGCCACACGCCGTCGCGGTTACCGCCGAGGGCGATGTACAGGTAGTCCCGCAGCCAGCTGGACAACGACAGATGCCAACGCCGCCAGAAGTCCTGGATGCTGCTGGCCAGGTACGGCCGGTTGAAGTTTTCCGGGAAGTGGAAGCCCAGCATCAAGCCCAGGCCGATGGCCATGGCGCTGTAGCCGGCGAAGTCGAAAAACAGTTGCAGCGAGTACGCCAGGCAGCCGATCCAGGCATCCACCAGGCTCGGGTTTTCCAGGTGGAAGGCGATGTCCACCAGCGGCGACAAGGTGTCGGCCACCAGCACTTTCATGCCCATGCCGATCATGAAGCGCCGGGCACCGAGACTGAAATTCGGCCAGTTGAAATAGCGCTGGTTCAGCTCGCGCCGTACCCAGTCATACCGAATGATCGGGCCGGCAATCGAGTGGCCGAACATCGAGATATAGGTGGCGTAATTGATGAAGCTGCGCTCCACCGGCACCGTATGCCGATGCACGTCCACCAGGTACGAGATCGCCTGCAACACAATGAACGACAACCCCGCCGGCAACGCCACGCGCTGCCACTCCAGCGGCATGGCGCCGTACCAGGTGATCACCTCGCTCACAGTGCCCGCGACGATGTTGGCGTACTTGTACCAACACAGCACGGCGGTGTTGAACACGATCAACGCGATCAACAACCGCACCCGGCCTTTGCCGTCTTCACGGGAACGGTCCACCAGCAAGCCGCCGACCCACGCCACCACGGTCAACACCATGTGCAGGAACAGGAACAACGGGCTCAACCAGCCGTAGAACAGCCAGCTGCCGATCAACAGGATGACGTTGCGCCAGCCCGGACGGGCCAGCGCATAAATCAACAGGAAGGCCGGCAGGAACAGCGTGAGGAATTCCAGTGAGGCAAAGACCATGGTGGTGTCGGGCCCGATCAGTTAGCGAGCGTGTCGGAGGTAAACAGCAACCTCGAACCGGCAGCCGATGGCAGGGCCAGCACGCTGTAGCGCTCGCCGGCCTTGAGGGTGAAGGTCAGCGGTTGGCCGACCGGCGCATTGGCGCACTTGAGCTGCACCGACAGTTCCACCGGGTTGATCATGCGGCGCGAAATCGAACCTTCAGCGACCTTCTTGAACAGCTCGGCTTTTTGCGCCACGGCTTCCAGGCTCGCGTCGGCGCAGGCTGCGTCGGCGTTGATAAAGGCCAGCGAGGCCTTCAGCGCATTGAAGTCGTCGGGTTGTTCGTGGATCACCAACTGGCGCGTGCCGCCCTTGGCATCCGGCACGGCGACCACGGTGGCGAACTCACCCGGTGCGACGGTCACGGCCAGCTCGGAATCCTTGCCGCCCTGGCTCAATACGCCCTTGATCGGAGTCTTGCCGCCCGACACTGGCAGGTAGTCAGACACCAGCTTGTCGCCGCCCAGTACCAGGCTGGCCTTGGAACCTTGTGGCAGCAATTTCAGCTCGCCGTCGGTGCCGTTGGCCAGGCGCAGGAACGCCGAATCTTTCTCCGGGCCGGTGGGGTAAAGCGGGATGTCGGCGCTGTAGGCGCTGACGCTGGCAAGCAAGGTCGCCAGGCCCAGGGTAATGCGCTTCATTATTGCGCTCCCTTGGTCACAGCGGCCGGTGGCAACTTCGCCAGGGACTCGCCGATCGCCTTGGCCCACTTCTGGTAGCCGTCGATGGTGAAGTGCTGGCCGTCAGTGGTGATCCACTGGCCCGGCTTGGAGAAGGTCAGCGAGTCGACGTAGGTGCACGGCGCCACGTTGGTGGCGAGGAACTGCGACATCACCTTGGTGCGCGCGTCATCCTTCTTGTACTGCGAACCGACCTTGCCCCACGCCGGCCCGACCCACACGCACTTGGTGCCGGTTTCGGTGATGGCTTTGGTCAGGGAGGTCACGCTTTTCCAGGCCCAGACTTTCGGGAACTGCGGCTCCGGGTACGAAGCCATGGTGTCGGCGATGATGATCACCACCAGGTCCGGCTTGTCCTTGGCGATCAGGTCTTTGATCGGCGTGGTGCTCATGCCGTTCTTGCCGAAAATCTCGGCCTTGCCGCCGGGCAGACGCTCGGCGCCGCACTCGACTTTCTTCGGCACGATCCAGTCGGCCGCACCGGCCCCACATGCGCCGATGGAGTGAACCTTGGCGCCTTGAGCAGTGAGATTGTCCTGCAGCGGGTTGAGCAGCGAATCAGGAAAGCTCATGTGACTTTCGCCCAATACCAGCAGGGTCAGGCCGGCAATAGCAGAAGCGGAAACAGGCATGGATGACTCCTATCAATCAATTCGAATAAGGGGAACGGTACGGACTGACCGGCAAGGGCATAGGCCCGCTCAGGTCTTCAAACAGGTAGCGCAGGTAGGCGTTGCCGACGTACTGGCGATAGTCCTGGGCGTTGTCGAGACCGACTTCGCCACCCAGGTAAAAGCGCGAGCTGAGGCGGTATTCGGCGGCGGCGTTGAAGCTGTAGCCGATGCCGGTTTTTGTATCTTGGGCATAGTTCGGATTGCCCCGGGCACGCTGAAGCTGGTCATGCCCCGGGAAATAATCGACTGCATCTTGCTCGATACGCTGGAGGCCCACCGAACTTTTTATCTGGTAGCTGAAGCGATCAAAGCTCTGCGCCCAACGCACCGGCACACCCAGGGAGTAGAAGCCCTGTGGACTGAAGTAGCCGCCCTGGCCGTAGGTGTAGTAACCCTGGTTCTCTTTGAAGCGCATGTACGAACCGCTGAGACCAAGGGTCAGGGTGTCGGTCGGGGTATTGCGCAGGTACCAGTAGATGCCGCTGCCCAGTTCCAGGCGGGTGTTGTCTTCGACGTTATTGCCCAGCATCTCGTGCAACGACGCGTAGCCATACACACCGAGCTTCTGGTTGTCGTAGCTCAGGTCGCCACGTCCACCGTTGGCGGTCACGCCGCCCCATTTTTCGCCGGTGCGCTTGTCTTCGGAACCGGCAAAGGAGGTCACGCTGTCGGTGACCGGACGCCGCGAAACGTTGACGCCGTAACGGAAGTTGGAGCCCTGGGAAAACGGCCGCGAGACACTGGCGCCACCGATGATGGTGTCGTACAGGAAGCCCAGCGGGCTGACGCCGATATCGGCCTTGAGGCCTTCATCCGGGTTCTCCACGGCAACGGCGAAACCGACACCCGTGTCGCTCTGAGAGCCCGCCGGGTTGGCAGTACCACCGCCAAACCGGGTGGCGGAGTCGCTTTTCACACTGCCGGAACTCAAGTGCACCGGCGTCACACGTGCGGCAACATTGAGATCCCCCACCGGCATCCGCACCTCGAACGGCGCCTCAACGTCAGTGATTTTGCTCAACCCGCTTTCACCGTTATTGCTGCGAACGCTCAAACCCTGCACCACATAACCGGTGCGATCCCGCAGGATCGTATCCAGCGCACGACGCGCCGGGCTCAGGTTGGCGGTGTCGAGGGAAGCAATCTTCGACGGTGGCTCGAACGGCTCATTCCAGTTGTTCGACGCCGGACGCCCGGAGGCGGCCAAGGCGTTTTCCGGCACGACATTGGTCGGCGCATCAATCGGCGGCGGTACTGGACCGGCGACGGTCAGGTCAGTGACCTGGCGACGCTGGCCCGGCAAGCCGACGAAGGGGTTGTAAGGCACGCCCTGGGAACCGGCCTGGGCCAGTTGCGTCTGGCTCTTCTGGCTGTTCTCAATCGCCAGCGCCTTGCGCAGCAGCGCAGCGGCTTCGTTGTTTTTGCCCAGGCCCTGATAGATGCGCGCCGCCGAGGTGAGGATCTCCGGGTTACCCGGTTCCAGGGACAGCGCCTTTTCACTGGCGCTTTCCGCCAGGCCACGGTCACGACCTTGCAGCGCGATATCCGCCAGGCCCAATTGCAGGCGGGCGTTGTTCGGGTTCTGCTGGATCAACGGAGCGTAAAGCTCCATGGCTTTTTTGCTGTTGCCACTGGCCGCGTACATCCGCGCTAAGGCACCTACCGCCAGTGCATCGTTAGGGCGCTGGGCAAGGGCCGGCGACAGCATGTCGTAGGCCGCGACCAGGTCGTTTTTCTCGCGCAAGGCGTCGGCCTGTTTGACCCGGTACAGGTAGATCAAATCGTCGTAGCGCTGGCGACCGGTTTCACTCAATGGCTGGCCCTGCACTTCGCGCAGGATGTCGCCCGCCTCGGTGTAGTGGTTGGCCTTGAGCAGCACGTTGGCGTACAGCAGCTTCTGGTCGACGGTGGGGTTCGGGTTGTTATCCACCACCTTCTGCATGATATCCAGGCCCTGCTGGGTGGCACCGACTTCCACATACGCGGCAGCCAGAATCGCCAGGCGCTCAGGCTTCTGCCGGGTCATGGCTTCACTGCGGCCCAGCAGCGCGAGGGCTTCCGGGCGCTGGCCACGGCGTGCGGTCTCGATGGCGATGTCGGTCTGCTTGTGCAGCGCGATATCGATGCCCAGCTCGTTCATGTCGGCGGTACGTTGCCCGGCCGGGATCCGCGCCAGGGTCTCTTCGGCTTTCTTCCACTCGCTCAACTCGGCCGACAACAGCGTGCTGGTGTACAGCGCGTCCGGCTGGTTCGGTTGCTTGGCCAGCAAGCCGTCGATCAGCGCGCGGGCGTTGCGAATCTGGCCGTCGCGCAGGTAGATGCGTGCCAGGGCGAAGCGCGTCCACGGGTTTTCCGGGTCGGCATCGAGGGCTTGTTTGTAGGCGGCTTGCGCGGCTTTCAAATCACCCCGTTGCTCGGCCAGCTTGCCGACCTGAGTGGCGCGCAACGCGGTGATCTTCACACTCGGCGCAAACTTGGCGCGCTCGGCGGGCGATACCGAGTCGATCAGCTTCAAGGCTTCTTCCGGCTGCCCGGATTGGGACAAAACGTTGATCAAACCACTCAGTGCATCCGGGTCGCCAGGATGACGGGCGAGCACTTTGCGGTAGCCGGCTTCGGCGGCTTCGAACTGATTGTCCTGGGCCTGGAAGCCGGACAGCGCCACGGCCGCGCCGGGCTGGCCAGGGTTCAGGCGTTCGGCCTGGGCCACCAGGTCACGGGCCTGGCTGGTACGACCGCCACGCTGCGCATCGCGAGCCTGGTTCAGCAGGTTCCAGTAGCGCACATCATTGAGCGCCGACTGCCACGCCGCGCCACCCGGCAAACGGGTGGCCTGTACCAGGTAGCTTTCGGCCTCGCTGAAGCGCTGCTGCTGTTGGCGCAGCACGCCCATGCCACCCAGGGCATCGACGTCGTTGGATTTTTCGCTGAGGCGCGCAGCCAGCAGCGGCTCGGCGGTTTTCAGGTCGCCGTCATCCAGCGCCTTGAATGCCTTGGTCATCTGCGGATCACGTTGCCAACCGGCGCCGCTCTTGCCCTGGGCGATGCCCTTGTTCATCAGCGCACGGATCTCGGTGTCGTCCGGGTGCACCGCGAGGAACTGCTGGAACAACGGCACCTGGTCGCTCTTCGGCGGGCCGAGCCAGATCAGCGCAAAGCGCCAGGTTTCATCGGCATTGCCGCCCACGTCGTTGTTCGGCGCCAGCTTGGCCAGCGCACGAATGCCGTCGGCCCGGGTGGCCGGGTTACGCGCCAGATGCTTGGCCAGGAACAGCGCCACAATCGGGTCATTCGGCCGCTCGCGGGACAAGCGTTGCAAGCCGGCGATGGCTTCGTTCGTGCCCTTGGATGTAAAGCCCAGGGTGTTGTAATACTCGCGGGCGACCAGGCCCTGAGGCTGGCGCCCCTGGAAGATCTGGCGATACAACGCCACCGCCTGCTCACGCTCTTCTTCAGGCTCGCCCAGCTCGCGGGCCTGCTCCAGCAACTTGGCGTTGGCCGGAATATTCAGGGTGATGTCCTGCTCCAGCAGCAAGGCCTGGCGCGGCACCGGGCTCAACGCCTGCAGGCGGGCCAGGTACTTTTGCGCTTCAGCCGGGCGCTGTTGCTGCACCGAAATCAAGCCGATGCCATACAGCGCATCCGGTTGCTCGGGGCTCAGGCGCAGCAGTTTCTGCCAGGTCTCGAGGGCGCGTTCCGGGTTCTTTTTCGACTGCCAGTAATAACCCTGCTCGATCAGCAGGCTTTGCGGGTCAGTGGTTTCGGCAAAGCTGGCGGTAGACGCCAGGGCCGCCAGAATCGCAACGGCTAGCGTGTGACGGCGCATGCTGACTCCCAGGATAATTTCACCGTGCCGTCTTGTTCGAAACGGTACTTTTGATCAGCGAAGCCCTGGCCGAACAGGCTGAGCATGTAGTCGTAGTAGATCGGCTGCGCACTGTCCGGGGCCGAAGGCGCGAGGGCTTTCGCGAGGGCGTCGTCGACCTTCTGCTTTTGCAGTTGCGCCAGGGCGGTTTCGCCCCGGGCCTGGAAGAAGGCCATGGTGGAGGCCGAGAAACCCGTCGGCGTGTAGCCGTTGTTTTTCTCGACTTCACCGGTCAGCACATGGACTTTCTCCGGAGGAAAACCGGCGACCGACGAAGCGGTCGCCCGGGAAATCCCGCCCAACGCCTTGAGCATCGGCGCGGCCAGCGGGTCGCTCTTGGCGGTCATGCCGGCCCAGAGGTACGTGCGGATCGCGTCGTAGCTGCCCAGGTCATCGGAAAACGGATCGACGATAAACAGCCCGGTGTTCGCACTGGTGGCGCGATAACCGACCCAGTTGGCCGCCAGGCCGTGGGGGTTGCTCGGTTGGTCAGCGAGCATCTTCGCGTTGCTCTCGGCCACTTCGTTCCAGCCGGCGTTCGGGCGTTCTTTTGCAAAGCGACGCAGTTGCGGCAGCACTTGATAGCTTGGGTTGAAGCGCCACAGGCCGCCCGGATGCGCATAGCCCACCGGCCCCGGCAACAGCATCTTGCCCAGGCCCGGCACACGTACGATCAGGTTGCGTTCAACGTTGGCCAGCACCAGTTGCGCGTCGCTGCGGTACTGCGGTGCATTCCACACGCGCGCCGCTTCGAGCAAGGCGTAGGCCATCCACAGATCGGCGTCGCTGGCGGAGTTGGGGTCGATCGTGCCCCACTTGCCGTCGGCGCGCTTGCCCCACAACCAGGCCGGCAGGTTCTGGCCGATGTCGGCGCCTGCCATGTTGGCCTTGGTCCAGGTCCAGAGCTTGTCGAAGGTCGCCCGGTCATTGCCCACCAGGGCAAAAAACATCGCGTACGACTGCCCTTCCGAGCTGCTTTCCGTCGGCTTCATGGACGAGTTCAACACCCGGCCATCGTCCTGGATAAAGCGCTTGGCATAGTTCTGCCACAGCGGCCAATCACAGGTCTGTGCCTGGGCGGCACCGGCAAACAAGGTACTGCCGATCACGGCCAGAATCGCGCTACGCAAAGGGCTCATGCCAACCGCCGTTTTGCACGGGCACGCAGTGCCAGGTAGATCAGGCAGGTCAGCACCAGCAGACCGAGGAAGGTGATTGCCAACATCCAGCCCAGGTTCTGGGACAGCTGCCATTGCATGAATTTGAAGTAGTTCAGGTCGCCGACGTAGTACTGCTGGTCGGCGACCAACGAGCTGATCTGCGTGCCCTGCACCACCGCCAGGCTGCCCTGGATCGAGTCTTTGTAGTCGTCACCGCCAATCAGCGCCGAGGTCGCTTCAAGCAGGCCCTGCGGCTGATTGCTGGCGATCAGTACCACGCTGCGCCCGGCCTTGAGCGGCGATTGGAAACCGGCGAACCAGGTGCTGTTGCTCAAGCCGCTGAAGGTGATGCCGGCGTTGGCCGGATGCTGGTTGGCGGCGGCGTCCGGGCTGATCCAGCTGCGCACATAGCGCGGCAGGTCAGACAGCAGGAAGTGGTGCTGCGGGCCGTCGCTGGTAGCCGGCAGGTACTGCTGCCATTGCTGCAACAGCGGCTGGTTGCCGCCGGTGGCGAGCACCAGCAAGTCTTTGTCGGCAACGCTTTGCACGTCCTTGGCCTGCACCACTTTGACAGCCGTGGCCGGGTAGCCGGTGGACTCGCCGAAGCGGCCCATCACGGTCAGGTAAGCGCTCAGCTCATCGGTGCCGACGTTGTCCGGCATCACTACCGCGGATTCCGAAAGGTCAGCCAGGCGGGTGAACGGGAAGCCCGAATCGTTGAACACGCCGAGGTTCGGCATCGCAATAAAGTGCTGGTAGGTGCTCAGGTCCAGGCTGGAGTCCGGGTCAATCGCGCCACGCATGTTGTCGACGATGATGTCCCGGCATTCGCCTTCCTTGATGTAGTCGTACATGAAGCGCAGTTGCAGCTTGGACTTGGGCGAAGCCGAGCTGATCGGCAACAGGGTCGTCACTTCACGGGGCAGGGTTTCATCTTTCTTCAACTGGTCCAGCAGGCTTTGCCCGCCGCCCAGGTTGGTCACCGACGGCAACGCCACGGACTTCATGAACTGGTCGTTCAGGCCAATCAGCAAGGACGAGTTGGTAGACACCTGCTGTGGCGTGTAGCGGTATTTGACGTTGAGCGGCACGCCCTCTTCACGCCAGTTGAACAGGTCGGGCGGCAGGCGCAGGTCGACGCTGATCGGGCCCGGGTTGTAGCCGGAGACGTTGAGTTTTTTCAGCTCCACCAGCTCGCCAAGGCGTACCGGGCGGTTGCTGGGCAACCAGTTCGGCGCATCGTACGGGCGGCGCGGGGCCAGGGTGTCGAGCTTGGTGATGACCACGCTGTTGCCGGTCAACACCGGGTTGCCCAGTACCACCGCGGTGGCGGCGCGCTTGAGCTCGGCGCCGTCGCGGCCGGAGACGATCAGCAGCTTGCCATTCGGGTCGTTGGGGTTGGCGATCAGGGTCAGGGTCGGCCCTTTTGGCTCGGGTACCGCCACACCGTGTACGTCCACGGCCTGGGTGCTTTGCACCAGCACGATGGCGTTGCCCTTGGCCGGGATCTCGCCGAGGGTGGTCGGGAACGTCGCACCGCGGTAGCTGGCCATGCCGCCTACCCACGACGACAGTGCACCGGCGGCTTCCAGCGCGGCGTTGTCCGGCGCGGTGGCAAACACAAACGGCAGGCTGACCTGGCGCGCATCACGCTTGTCGAAGAACGGCAGCGGCAGCACCGACAGGTCGTCCTTCAAGACGATCGGCTGCACCTGCACTTTCAGCTCGCTGCTGTTGCTGATCTTGGCCCACAGGCTGCTGTGCAGGGGGTCTTCACAGGACATGGTGTAGTGGCCGATGAACTGCAGGCTCAAGCGGTTGAATTCGGTGATCAGGTGCGCCGGGATCTGCACCAGCTTTTCCTGCTGGATGCCTGCGCCGTCTTTGGGCAGCGGCAGGCTGGCGGCGACTTCGTCGTTGACCAGCACGTTGATCTGCGACAGGTCCGCCAGCAGCGCCGGCGAGTAGCTGTACTTGAGCAGCAGTTGCGCGCCCTTCACTACTTCATCGGCACGGATGTCGAAGTTGACGCTGTCGGACGCTTCCACGCCTTGCAGGTTCATGGTGTCGCGGCGGCCCAATTGCTTGAGGGTCAGGCTGTAGCCGTCATCCGTGCTCTGCACCGCAACGGCGGGTGCAGCAGCCTGTGCCTGCGAGCCCAGGCCCAGCAGCGAAGCGATCATCAGCGCGAGCACACCGCGCGACTGCGGGCGGGCAAATATCGTGGAAGTCATGGCTTGTCCATCAGCGTATCGAGCGGTTGTGAGGGAGTGCGGCGCAGGGCCAGACGCAATTCATGCAGCGTGGCGCGGCCCAGGGTAAACAGGCCGCCGATGCCGATGGCACCGACTTCACGCAGGGCAGACAACGGTGTATCGGGCTGGCCGGCGCCCCAACTGGCGGCCCAGGTGTCGGCGCGGGAAAACGTCAGGCGTACCAGTTCGCTTTGCTGGCGCAGGGACAGTGCATCGAATTGCGCGCCAATCTGCGCGCCCTTGCTGAACACCACCCGCGCCTGGAACAGGCTGTCCTGGCCATTGCGCGACAGCACCAACTGCACCGGTTCGCCCTGGGCAATCTGGTGCCCGTCGGCGAGGATCAGGCCGAAGCCGTTTTGCGAGAAATCCTGAGTGGTGCCCTTGAGCACACGGCCGTCGGCGCAGATCACGCTGACCGGCAATTTTGCGCTGACCCGCGGCTCGGAACGCACTTGCCGCGCCTCCGAAGCCACCGCCACTGCCGCGCTGGTGATGATCAGGTTGTAGAGGGTCCAGGTCAGGTTGATTGCCACGGTGACCGCGGTGGACTCATCGCCCCAGATCAACTGATAGAGACCGAAGCCCAGCCCGACCAGGTTCACCGCCAGCAATACCAGGTACGGCCGCGCGAGTTTCCAGTCGAAGAATTGCTTGTCGATGATCCCGCCCTTGTCGGTGACGTTGAAGCCACCGGCCTTCGGGTTGACCAACGCCACCAGCACCGGCGGCAGGATGTACCAGGCCAGCACGGTCTCGTAGACCTCGTTCCAGAACGAGTGGCGGAAGCGCCCCTGGATCCGCGAGTTGGTCAGGCTCGAATGCACCAGGTGAGGCAATACATAGGCGACGATCATCAGCGCCGAAGCATGGAAAATCTGCGCGCCGAAAATCAGGTAGGCCAGCGGTGCGGTCAGGAACACCAGCCGCGGCAAGCCATAGAAGAAGTGCAGCATGGCGTTGGCGTAGCAGATGCGCTGGCCCCACTTCAGGCCTTTGCCCAGCAGCGGGTTGTCGGTGCGGAAAATCTGCGCCATTCCCCGCGCCCAGCGAATGCGCTGGTTGATGTGGCGCGACAGGCTTTCAGTAGCCAGGCCCGCTGCCTGCGGGATTGCCAGGTAAGCGGTGTTGTAGCCCAGGCGGTTGAGCTTGAGGGCGGTGTGGGCGTCTTCGGTCACGGTCTCGACGGCCACGCCGCCGATTTCCAGCAATGGCTTACGGCGGATCACCGCACACGAGCCGCAGAAGAAGGTCGCGTTCCACAGGTCGTTGCCGTCCTGCACCAGGCCGTAGAACAGCTCACCCTCGTTGGGCACGGCGCGGAAGGTGTCGAGGTTCTTTTCAAACGGGTCGGGCGAAAAGAAGAAGTGCGGCGTTTGCAGCATCGCCAGCTTGGGGTCCTTGAGGAACCAGCCGAGGCTGACCTGCAAGAAGGAACGGGTCGGCACGTGGTCGGCGTCGAACAGCGCGATGTATTCGCCGTCGGTGACCTTCAACGCTTCATTGAGGTTGCCGGCCTTGGCGTGGAAATTGTTGTCGCGGCGGATGTAGTTCACGCCGATCTTGCGGCAGAAATCGCGGAAGTCATCGCGACGGCCATCGTCGAGTACGTGGACCCGCAGCTTGTCCTTGGGCCAGTCCATCGCCTGGGCGGCGAAGATGGTCAGTTTGACGATGCTCAACGCCTCGTTATAGGTCGGGATGAACACATCGACAGTGGGCCACTCCGACGGCTCCGTCTTGAGCCACACCGGCTCGCGACGCAGCGGCCAGGCGGTTTGCACGTAGCCGAAGATCAGCACCACCAGCGCGTACAACTCGGCGAGCACCAGGCCGTAGCCGAAGAGCATGTCCAGCCAGGTTTCAAAACCCAGGGTGGAGGTCAGGCGCCAGTACATGTAGCGCAGCGACGCCACCAGCGACAACACCACCAGCGCGAGGATCGCCATGCGCCCGGGAATCTTGCGCAGCACCAGCACCGCGAGGAAGCATACGGCGGCAAACAGGCACTGGCTGTAGAGGTCCAGTGGCGCGCTGACGATGCTCACCAGCAGCAGGGTGCCGATCACGCAACTGATCACCACCAGCACTTTGCGCAGCGCATCGGGCCAGCGGTTGAAGCGCGAAATCGCGGCGTCCAGGCGCTGTTCAGTGCGCCCCGGGGTGTGGGGCGTAGAGGACGTAGTGTCGGTCATGGAAGGTCCGAATCGATGCGTTCGAGCAGCGTGCGGCACAGGGCATGAATGTCCTGGCAGCCGAGACTGTTGACGGTAGGGTCGAGGGGATCGCGGCCGTAGGCCTGGGCTTCGCTGAACGCCGGGTCACGGTGGACCGTGCCGAGCAATGCATCGCCCAGGCGCGCCTTGAACACTTCGGCCATGTCCAGGCTGAAGCGGTGGGCGCCGTCGAGTTGGTTGATCACGTAGTAACGCTGTGGCGGCTTTGCGCGCTCAAGGTACGGCGCCAGCACACTGTCCATCTGGGCCAGGGTGCTGAATGACGAGACGTCCGCCTGCACCGCCACCAACACCACATCGGCCAGGGCCATGGCCTGATGCAGGTACACCGTGTTGCCGGCGGGCACGTCGATCACTAGCGTGTCCTGGCCATTCAAGCGCAGGCCCGCAAGATGCTTGGGCAGCCATTCGGTTTCTTCGCCCAGCCAGCGATTGAGATTTTGTTGCTGTTCGTTGTTGGTCTCACCGAACGCCACCAGCCGGCAACCGGCAAAGCCACGCTCCGCAAGGCCTTCCCACGACTCATTGCTCAAACTCGCCGCACCGATGCCGGGCAGATTCAGGCCCAGGCACAAGTGATGACGCAGGGCGTTTTGCGGGTCCAGGTCCAGCGCCAGCGCCGGGCGGCCCTGACGCTGCAAGCCGCTGGCGATGGCGGCGGTCAGCGTGCTGCGGCCGACGCCGCCTTTTAGCGACACCACCACAATCACCTTGGGCGACGATTGCTCCGAGTACACCTCACCCGTCGGCCCTTCCACCACTTCGGGTGGCTGCACGTGACCGGCTTCGGCCTGGGTCAACTCCTCGAGCAAACGCAGCAATGGCGCCGACGGCGGCTCATCCCGGACGACCGGAGAAGCGGCCTTGACGGGGGTGGGCACGGCGTCGAAACGCTCGACGACCACATCATCCTCAAGATAATCGTGGACGGCCTGCAACTCCCGGTAGCCATTTGGATTGGCGCCCAGCTTATTGAATAGTTTTGAAATATCGTCTGCGCGACTCACCCACGGCCCTCCCCGATTAATAGCTTTAAAGGCGATAAAAAGGTCAGCGCATAAGGCTGACCTTGGTATTTCTAGTTATGTGTTGGCAGGCGGCATTCTGTGATATCAGATTGATGGTGTCAGTATTTTGATGCTTTTGGATTAATTCTTTCCGACGAGTGGCATTGTGTCGATTTTTTGACTTATTTTTGATTTTTTTACCATTTTCTTGCAGATCAAAAGGTTGTGATGCTTTATTGGTAAAATTGCTGGCCGACTGGTCAGGAAAAACCGCTTAGCTGACAAATCAAATTACAACTAAGTGATTAACCCTCAGCGCGCCATAAAAGCGATTAAACGATTCCGCTATTAATCTGACGCTTAATATTTCGAAACAGAATACGTAAAGGCTCGCCTTATTCAAGGGAAAACCGATGGTCGTTATGCCGAAAGCATCTAAGCAAAAGGCCTGACCGACTAATCCCTCTAACGGTCGGGTTTATGTATCAAGTTGTATGCAATTCCCCTCTCAATACATGGCGAGGCAAAAGGCCGGGGTGCATGACACAGGCCGGATACCTCCCGGGCGCTCAATAGGCTCCAACGAAACACATCACCTATTGAACCCCAGAGGACACCACCATGAACCGGACCACCTTCATCGCCAGCAGCCTGTTTGCCTTGCTCAACATTGCCGCCTTTTCAGCCCACGCCGAGGCCAGCCAAAAGCTGGATATTCAGCAAGTGCTGTCGACGGTGGACGATGGTGGTGCCGCGTGTGGAGTGGTGAATGCGCGGATGACTTACCTGGATTCCCATGGCCAGAAGCGCGTGTTTGAGTACATGAAGTTTGCGGACTCGTGCAATGAAGGCAGCTAACACGGTGAACAGCAAACCCTGTGGCGAGGGAGCTTGCTCCCGCTGGGCTGCGAAGCAGCCCCAAAAACAGTGGGAGCAAGCTCCCTCGCCACAAAATCTCATCTGAAGCTAAATCGCGTTAACCGCGAATACGGTGCTCGGTGAACTCATAATCCTCCTGGCAATCGCCAGTCGGGTCCGCCGCCACACTCACGTAATGAACCGTGTCGGTGTCGACCATCTTGTAGGTGTAGACATCCGGCGTACGCACGCCATCCGTTCTCAACTCATTCTTGCCATTGACCGCAGACCAGGTGCCGTTCTCGGTTTGAATCGGCTGGGTTTGCTGCGCATCACGGAAAAAGGTGATGGTGAAGCGGCCGTCGGGCTTGAGGTTGTTGTTCCAGGACAGGAACTGGCACTTGCCGCTTTCTGCGCGCAGGCCTTTCCATTGGCCGACGAGGGCCGGGTCGTTGGCAGGCTTGTTGGCGGCGCAGCCACCGAGGGTGGCGGCCAGGAAAATGAGAGCCAGGGAGAGATTCCGTTTCACGTGGTGCTTCCTTATATGAGTACATTCGTCGCGCGAACGCGCTCAGGATTGATCCTGATAGATGCCGATGGTTCGTTGAAGCGCCCCTTCATCCATGGGACGGCTGACGAAGAGTGGCATGTTGCCACCACCCACAGACCTTTTCCAGTGATCCAGCGCATGGGATTTGCGGGGTTTGGGTGATTGAAACGAGGCCGAGCAGAAAAAACCCAGGCGGTTGCAAAAATAGTCAGAATTCAGGGGTTTACAGAAGCTTGCCAATCGCTATAATCGTCGCCCTAACACGCCGGTATAGCTCAGTTGGTAGAGCAACTGACTTGTAATCAGTAGGTCCCGGGTTCGACTCCTGGTGCCGGCACCACATTAGGCTCCATTGCATTCTACTGAATGCTCTGGAAGCCCCGAAAACCCGCCCTTTGGCGGGTTTTTTCGTTCCAGGACCCTCTGTCGGGATCCAACAAAATCCCCCTTCCCCGAGGGTATGTTAGGGGTACTGCGATTTCCCGGTCAGGAGCGCGTACCCCTATGCCACGTCTAGCGATCCCCCTCAGCGACCTGCAATGCCGCACGGCCAAAACCCGCGAACGCGCCTACAAACTGTTCGACGGCGGCGGCATGTACCTTTTCGTCAAGCCCAACGGCGTGAAGACCTGGCGCTTGAAGTACACCAAGCCCAGCGGCAAGGAAGGTACGCTCATCATCGGCAATTACCCCATCGTTACCCTTTCCGTCGCACGGCGTAAGCGAGACGAAGCCAAGGCGTTGCTGCTAGACAACCTCGACCCAATGGAAGAAAAAAAGAAGGCCAAGATCGTAGCCCAGCGGGCGGCATTGCTTTTCGAAACCGTTGCTCTGGAGTGGCACGCCGACATGTCCCGTCGCTGGACCGAAGGACACGCAAAAACCGTGATGAGCCGACTGCGTACCCACGTCTTCCCGCTGATCGGCCAACGACCCATCGCTGAACTCGATACCCATGACCTGCTAGAGATCACCCAGCGCATCAAGAAACGCGGCACCATGGATGTGGCGTTAAGGGTACAGAACTACTTATCCACCATCATGCGCGGGGCCAAAAGGGCTCGGCAGATCACCATAAATCCTGCACTGGATCTGGCAGGCTCGATTCACGCGCCGCGCACAGTCCATCGCCCCGCCCTATCCCTCAACCGCCTACCCGAACTGCTACAACGCATCGACAACTACAACGGTCGCGAGCTGACGCGCCTTGCCGTCCTGTTGACGTTGCATGTATTCGTCCGCTCCAGCGAACTACGCTTCGCTCGATGGAGTGAGTTCGACCTTCAACGCGCCATGTGGGAAATCCCAGATACGCGCGCACCGATTGAAGGGGTACGCAACTCCACACGCGGGACCAAAATGAACGGCGACATTCAAATGGTTCCGCTATCGCCGCAGGTCATCGAAATACTGGAGCGCCTGCGCAGCCTCAGTCGCTTTTCAGAGTTGGTGCTACCGGGCGACCACAAGTACTGGAAGCCCATGTCCGAGAATACGGTGAACACCATGCTCCGCAACGTCGGCTATGACACCAGCAAGGACGTGTGCGGCCACGGCTTCAGGACCATGGCCTGTAGCGCTCTGCTGGAGTCCGGGTTATGGACCGACGCAGCCATCGAAAGACAAATGAGCCACAAGGAACGCAACCGTGTGCGTGCCGCGTATATCCACAAGGCCGAATTCCTCGAACAGCGCAGGCTGATCATGGCGTGGTGGAGCAACTACATCGACGCCAACCGCCATGGGCATGTGACACCCCACGAATTCGCTCACCCAGTCGGCGACAACATCACAGCCCTACAAAATAGCCGTGGCGCATCCAAACGTGGGTAAGCCTGTGAGATCACCGTTGTCCGCCCTTCCACGCGGGTCCATCCAAGCGGGGCTGCAAAGCCGCCCTGCTTGGATGGACCTCATTTGAAAAATCTAAAGCCCACGCAAATTGTCTGTGGAAAACCATAGATTTCCACCGGTGGATAATTTCATCCACAGCCGCAGAATTCCTGAAAATTCGAGCCTTGACCCAAATTATCCACAGGCGTAGAAAAGATCGGGCAAAGCGCTGTCTTTGACAGCAACCCAGGTAGCCAGAACCTTTAAGGCTACGCCACACCGTGGTGGTTCTCCCAAAGTGCGATTAGCGTCCGGCGGCTCGCACGTTCACTCACCGAGTGATGGATGCCAACTTCAGATCATTGCCATTGCGGCAAATACACACCCTACCCAACTGCCCTGCAGCAACCTATCCGCTTGGCCATTTCACTGCGCCAACCTGCGCCCGTCTCTTTCTCCCGGAAAGAGACGGGCGCTCCTACCGCTGCTGCAGCCCAACACGTACAAGGCTCTACGGCATTCCCTCTCGTGACAATCGACGTGACAAACACCGAAGTCACCAGCAACAGCGATGCAGATGATGGTGCCGCAGCCCAAGGAATGGACTGCACCTGACTGACAGTCAGGCATGCCTCGGTCATCGCATAGCTGCCTTCACCCAACTCAGGATCTCGCGGCGTTGGTTTCGTCAGCCAGCACAGCCTTCACCCGCCCACTTCCTCGGAAGTGCTCAGGAGGCCAGATCATGAGATGCCCAAGCTCCCGGTCGTAAAGAGCCGCCAGTCCCGCGTTAGTGGACAACCCTCACAGGTCGCAGGGGCCTTGATCCCTGATAACACTCAGCATTCATGGCGGGATGACGTGGGGAAGGTTTTAAAGGTTTGGCTTCGAGAGGAGTTCGATCATGCCATTGGTCGGTAGACGGGATGGGCGCAATTTTGGCTATGGCCGGCAATTGAGCTATGCGGGGCCGCAAGCGCTGAAAGATCTGTTTGGCGGCGGGCATTACGGGACGGTCAAAGCGCACAGTGATCGCTGGCAGGCGTTTGTTCGGTGGTGTCGGTCGGAGGATGGACCAGGATTTAACGATGCGCGGCAGATTAATTGGCAGACCTTGCTGGACTACGCCGGACACCTGCGCCAACAAGTTCAACGAGGTGAGCTGGCCATCGCGACTGCGCAAAACCGGTTGTCCAGTGTGAATCGGACCATGGCCGCGCTTCGCGGTGATCCGTATGTGAAAGTGTCGAGCCCGAGTAAGGCGCTTGGAATGCAGCGCACCAGTATTCGTCGTTCAGTGCCGCAAGGCCAGGACCGCGAACAGGTGAAGCGGATCGTAGAGGTGCTTTGTGAAAACCAGCAGCCGCGCGCCGCAGCCATCGCTCAGTTAGCGCGAGCCACCGGTATGCGCTTGCGCGAGGCGATTTTGGCCGACCTTCCCCGTCTAAAACGTGAAGCCAAGCAATTCGGAAAGATCAACATCCAGGACGGCACCAAAGGGGGCCGCTCAGGTGCCTCAGCGCCTCGTTGGATTACGGTAGATGATCATATTCGTGACGCACTGAGGCTTGCCGAATATGTCTCGCCCAACGGTAGCCGCAACCTGCTGGCACCGAACGAACGCTACCTCGATTTCTTGCAGGGAATCGTCTGCCCCGTACGGGACATCCTCCATAAGCACGACCTCAAAGGCTTCCACGAATTGCGGGCAGCCTATGCTTGCGAACGCTATGAGCAAATCACCCACCATCCCGCCCCCATCAACGGAGGCCATTGCTATCAACTCGACCGACGCCTAGATCAGGATGCCCGAGTACAAATCAGCTATGAGCTGGGGCATAACCGTATCGTCCTGGTGTCGGCTTACATTGGTGGTAGAGCATGAGCAAGCCATTCGATATGGAGCTGTTCCTGGGGGGCGTTCTAACTGGGTCGCACGCCACTCGCCAACGTCACCTTCGCCAAGCGAAAGCCATTCAAACGGCGATCGCTAATCGTTGGCAACGGGACAATCCATGGACCTGGCAGCGAAAACATCTCGCGTGGTTTCTAAACTACCAAGTGAACCAGAACGCTGAATCGACGCGCTATTACTATCTGCTGACTGTGCATTTACTCATTACTCGCTTAGGTAAATCTTGGCAGTTCAAGCAATAGACGAAGGAGCAACTGACCAAAATTGAACGCTCAAGAATCCTCTCAGATAATTGCTTCTATGGCAGTTCCCTTCATTGCCCTTCCTTATCGCCCTGCGTTACCCTCAGACTTTGTTACTCATCCAAAGCATAAGGATCGCTGTCATGGTCTATAACCTTGAGGTTAGAGGTACAGGGAGGTCACGGTGAGTGGGATTGTCTCCAGAATCAACCAAGGCAGGTATGACTCAGAAAAGAGTCTGGTGAACTTACGTGTTAACGCTATAAAAAAGAATCGGATTGACGTCATCGATGCGGTAAATCAGCGATTAAGAAAGCACTATCCAAAAATCTACGAGCGCCTCGTTGGACCACTCCACGAGCGCAAAAGAGACAAAAAATTCAGCTGTTATTGCAACTACCCCAAAAGCCTTTTTGCGATTTATCAGGACATAGTAAACAATAGAGTTCACTATCATTCTTTGATGTGTGATGCCTGCTGGCAGGACGACATCTCAAAAACTTGGGGCTACTACGGCTGGGCAAGCAAACTTATACCACAACAAACATGGCATGCTCTGTGCGAGGAGCGTGCTAACGACAAGTTTGTTGATTAGTTATTCTTCGCCGAAGAATAGAAAACCTTCTAATAAGTTTTCGTGATCACGCAGGCATGGTAGAAAAGGGTAGAGAATGAATATAAGAACTGCATCTGGATCGGGATCTAGCACGAGACGGGGATATGCCTTAGAAGACCTGTGTCGCGATATTTTGAAAGCCAACCACTGGCAGATTGATCCTCTGGATTCAATTCCGGATTATGGCATAGATATAACCGCTACGGAGCCGACTACCAGAGATCGTGTAGCGTTTGAGGTTAAATATACACGCAACTCCACCTTTCCTACATCGGCACTAATAATATCAGCTGAACGGCTTATAGAAATGGTAAGTGCGGCGGGAGTAGACAAGGCTGTACTCATAGTAGCCGCTGATATCCGTCCCGAAATAAAAAATCGAATTCAAGACAAATATAATTTACAAATCCTCAACTTAAACGACCTAATCTCTTTGGCAAGCATTGACCTAGAGCTTATGGACAGATTAGTACAACTATGCGAAGTTGATCTATCAGAGAGGCAATTTGACAGCAATGCAAACTCCATTATCAACCCTAAACATATTAGAGTAAAACCTAACACAACCTCAGCGAATGAGAATGAAAGAATCGGTCGGGGATTAATTGAAAAACTACAATCCATCCCGCTTGGCAGGGATGGCTGTTATGAATTCGAGGATATCGCAAGTGAAATCCTAAAATATTTGTTTGACGAAAATCTTACTGGCTGGCATCAGCAAAAAAGAACAACCGATGATTTACACCGCTACGACTTAATTTGCCGCGTAATCGACAACTCAACCATTTGGAAATTCATTTCGCAGAATCTTGACTCAAGATATGTATTGTTTGAGTTCAAGAACTACAAAGAGCAGATAGGCCAATCTCAAATTTATTCAACAGAGAAGTACCTTTATGAGAAAGCCAAACGTAAAGTTTGCTTTCTTATCTCTAGAACTGGAGCATCAGACAACGCCCTCGCTGCTTGCCAAGGCGCAATGAGAGAACACGGAAAACTAATACTTTGCCTTGATGATAAGGGATTGACTGAAATGATTAGTTGCAAAGTCTCAGGCGATGACCCGAACGAACTATTATTTGAGAAAGTAGATAAATTCCTAATGGAGCTCCCTAGGTGAACACATCACATGGCGTGTCATTCAAACGGACGCCACTAGCATGAGTCGCATTACTGACGCTTCAGCGAACGTCTACTACGGGATCAGGTTGTGTGAAAATATTTAAGAGTAAGTTTGAAAGTAAAACCCGGAACGAAAATTGCGCTCCTACGTAAATCTTAGGCCTGCTGACTAGCCAAACACCGACAGATTTTACGTAGCAACGCGAACTTCAAAACGGAGCATGTGTTTTCACACAGCCTGGGTCGTTGGCGCCCTGTCACGAATGAAAGGAGACGACCTGAAGCGAATATTCAAAATGCAACGTCATACCTAGGTTCAGTCGCATGCATCTGCCTACTTGAAGAAGTCTGGATCCTCTTCTGGGTTGATCCAGCAACGGCGCAGATGTAGCGATGCAAGCTCAACTACGTGTCGATTGAAGCCGCCTTCAAGGGCTTTGCGTTATATGGAGGTCAAGGATTTCCTCTGTATTCAGCAAAAATAAATTCGTGCCCTTTCTGCTATTGCTCACTATAGAATGGCATCTGGCCAGTACAAAAAATTAGTTTTCTTTAACAAAAATATCGTAATGCAAGGATTTAGGAATTGACTCCAGGAAAAGCCAAAGCAACACTTCCAGACCCATTTCCAATCGAAAAACTCCGTGAGTTAGACTTTGGTAGTAATGATGGGCATCGGGATGACCTCGCACAAGATATGTTCATCGTAACTTCAGCTGTTAAGAAGTTCTTTCTAAACAAACACTCTGTTATCGTTGGCGCCATAGGCACTGGGAAAAGTACACTTTTCAGACTATTGAAGAATCGTCACAAAGAAATTGATGCATTTAAAAATGACCTAATAATACCACTTGAAGAAGCGCTATCATTTTCCGAGCTGTCCGACTTCACCAAAGAATATTACATTGGAAAAGACGAGAGAACACTTTACCAGTTGCTCTGGAAGTTTAATATATTATCTAAGACTGCGATTGCAATATCGGGAATGCCAAATTTCCCTGAAAGCAAATCTGAGCAAACCATCAACAACTTCCTAAAAGAGTCATTAAGCACAGATGCTTATAGCAGCATCATCAGCAAAGTTAAGGACCTCATCTCGAATGCCAACATTAAATTTGAGGCTAATATTGCTGACCATCCGATTACGCTTGAGGCGGGCATCAAAAAATCAAGCACCAATAAAAAGAAAATCAATTTAGAGGAAGTACAAAGAGCTATTTCATCCGCAGTCAAAGAGCGAGGCTATGACAAAGCCACGATAATTATCGACAAAATCGACAGATTTGTTGCTGGAATTGAGTACGCCATACAGAGAAACTTTCTTACTGCACTTCTCGAAGTAGACGATGACATGGCGTCTGACAGCCACTTAAACCTTAAAATTTTTATCCGTTACGACCTTTTTGAAAGATTGAATTTTTCAAACCTTGGCTATGACAAGGTCGTTGACAATGCGGTAATACTTCGATGGAGCAAAGACGAAACTTTACGTTTTCTTGCGACTAGAATTTGTATGGCTTTACACAACGCTCAAATAGCAAACTTCCACAACATGATTTTAGCTACCGACTTGAGCGAGTATGGACTATCTTTCAGGGAACGTTTCTTACTTAATCCAAAGATACCTAAAATACTAAAAAAAGTAGTTAGCAAGAAACAAAAGGTTGAGCGTGATCAAAACCTATTTGGGAAGTTCGATAAGTCCTTTATAACCAAGGTCTTCCCAAGAAAAGCCATTCATTACTGCGCAAGTAGTCAGCAGACAGAAGAGATTGGAATATTTGAATTTCTTGGCGGTCATTTTATTGATGGCAACTCGGTTTGCACTCCTAGGTACATGCTTATATTTTTGAAAGAGGTTGTGAACAACGTAGCCTCTTATTACGAAGAAAACCCAGACCAAATATCCGAACTAGTACTAGTTGACAAAGACTACGAGTGGGATCTTTTCAAAAAGAAATGCGTATACACAGCATATATTGATGCCAAAGATATATACGTCAAAAACATCGGCACAGTAGACGAGAAGTGGGCCAAGCAATTTAGTAACTTCACATCAAAGAAAGGCAATAAAACAAAATTTGATTTCAAATGGATCAGAGCAAATTTATCAGATGTTTCCGAACAAGACTCGGTAGATTTTTTATCTTTCTTACAAGTGATAGGATATTTGAAAATATCCGAGCATCACTCAGACATAAAAAAGCGGGGTTACGAGCTTCCTATTTTATATAAAACTGCTCCAAATCATAACTAACCAACGCACAACCTATGGTTATGAAGGAATAAAACTTCATAACTCATAAAATAAGTGACGATTACTGTCGCGTTGGGGGAGGAACTGCAGGTCCAGGCCGACTCCTGCCTGTCAACTATGATGCTGGCTACGTCCATCCTCACAAGGATTACAAATGCGTAAATCCCAGATTCGATTCCACTGAAGACCATAACTAGCTGATTTATTTATAGTTACTAGTTGGGGTACGCCAAATTTTCCAGTGAACTCCAGACGCCCGGAAAACCTAGTCTCGCCGAAACATACCGTTCGTCTGGTGCCGCACCATACAAAACGAAGCCCTCGCAGAAATGCGGGGGCTTTGTTGTTTCTGGGGTATCCCCGCCCCTCGCTGCCTTCCTGCCTATCCCCTCGCCTTTCTTGTCGCCGAATCGACCATCGTGTTTACTGTCAATTGCGCCACAAGTGCCTCCTTGCGCGCCAAAACGGTTTTCAAGTGTATTGCCTTTAAACAGGTTCGAACGCTTATGACGATTGCTACGCCCTCCATCAAACTCAGCACGCTTCGGCAGATAGCGCCCTACCTGAGCATGCGAGGGGTGTCGCCGTTGGAGTTCTTTCGGCGCTTTGGTATTTCCCCCCACGTTTTTCATCAGGCTGATGGGTGGGTGCCGCGCGCGACCTGCTTTCATATCGCCAATGAAATGGCGGCTATCGCACAGGATCCTTTCGCCGGTGCGTCGGTGGGACACTTGATCGAAGTACGTTCACTCGGGGCCTGGGGCGACTTGATACTGGGCTCGACCAGCCTCGCTCAGGCGTGTGCAGTAGCGTCGATCCATACGGAGTTACTGCATCAGGGAGGGGAAGTAAAAATCGTCACCGAAGGCCGTACAACGAAACTCATCCACCAATTTACCGGACAGCACGGGGCTGACCCGAAGCAAGTGATTTTCGGCACGCTGGCGCTGCTTAGAAAAGTACCGCTCATGTCCGGCGAGCCTGGCGGCATTCGTGTGCATCTGAAAAACCCCAGGGAAAGAGGCGACGAGGCGCTTGAAGAATACCTGGGGCCGAACCTCGAAATGAACGCAACATACAACATGATCGAGTTCGACCGTGAGTTGCTCGACACGCCCCTGCAAGCTGTTCGGGATGACGCCTGGAAAGTCACCCAGGCCTTGAAGTCGACCGTTGAAACCGCCGACGTGCTCGCCAAACAGATAGCGGACCAGCAACTGTCCAAACTTGCCACTATTTCAAAAAAGATCGGACTGTCTCCGCGCACGTTGCAACGTCGCCTCGAACATTGCGGCATCGACTTCGATGCACTGCGTGACGAAACACGTCGCAGTGAAGCCTTTCAATTACTGGCCAGCGGTAAATACAGCGCGACCGAGATTGCCTACATGGTCGGCTACAGCGATCCCGCGCACTTTACGCGTGCCTTCAAGCGTTGGACCGGGAGCCCGCCGTCGCGCTATCGCTCCATCCTGAAACAGGGTCGCTAACCTCCTCGCTTCCTTCCCGTACAACTATTCGGCCCATTTCAGCGGTTGCCTTCGCGTGCGCGCTCACTTTGCTTTTGGCACCAAATGGCAAGTTTGCGCCGAGGCGTTCTTATACAGTCAAAAAATTAACGCCAACTTATAAGACCCTGAGGTTTAAATGTCTCACTCATGCACCGCCTGCGTCCTCGCCATCGCACTGGCAACGTTTGGAAGCGCGAACGCCCAGTCATTCCCGGAAGCGGTAATACCGGTGGGCGTGGATAACTTTGCCCGTGCCGAGTCCGATCTCTACCTGGGAAAAATGGTCGCGAGTGGCAGTTTGGGCCGGTTTGTTCATACCCGCGAAGCGGTACCCATCGACGCCCAGGATGTGGTGCGGATGAACCGGGACACGCTCTATTCGTCAGCGGTGTTCGACCTCGATGCAGGCCCCGTCACCATCACGTTGCCTGAGGCCGGTGGGCGGTTCATGTCGATGGCGGTGATCAATGAAGATCACTACGTCCCCATCGTCACGTACGGCGCAGGCCGCCGGACGCTGACAAAAGAGGCCGTCGGCACACGTTATGTATTTGTGGCGGTGCGCACGTTCTTCGATCCCGCAAATGGCAAAGACCTTGAAAAGGTACATGCACTGCAGGATGCAATCACCGTCAGCCAGGCCAAGGTTGGAGAGTTTGTAGTGCCCAAGTGGGACCTAGCGAGCCAGGCAAAGGTGCGCGAGGCTCTGGAGGTGCTGGGTTCGACGATTCCTGACTACAACCAGTCCTTTGGCCCAAAGGGCACGGTCAATCCAATCCATCACTTGATCGGCACCGCCACAGGCTGGGGCGGAAACCCGGCCAAGGACGCGATCTATCTCGGCGGCGTGATGCCGCACAACGATGGGGAAACCCTTTACCGACTTAAAGTTGGAGAGGTCCCGGTCAATAGTTTCTGGTCTGTCAGTGTTTATAACGCCGACGGTTACTTTCAGAAGAATCCCTATGACGCCTATTCGTTGAACAACCTCACCGCCAAGAAAAGTGAGGACGGCTCGATTGTTATCCAGTTCGGCGGTTGCGACGGGAAGATTGTTAATTGCCTGCCTACTACACCCGGCTGGAACTACACCGTCAGGCTTTATCAGCCGAGCGAACAAATACTGAATGGCAAATGGAGCTTTCCAAAGCCACAGCCCGTCGCACTCTAGTCAGTTATTCCCAAATTTTTAGAACTTAAAAAATTGCCAATACGTTTGGTTTTACACCAAAGGAAACAAGCGATGACAACCCTCTATGGTTCGAACTTTCTCAAGTACCCGGTGACGCTCATGACCGGTGCGGCGCTCGCTTTTGCGATGGTGTTGCCTGCACACGCCGACGATTCAAGTGAGCCCTCCGTGACCGTCGGTGGCGGACTTGCCGTTGGCCCGCTGTACGAAGGTTCCTCACACTACGCTGCGTTCCCGTCACTGAAACTCAAAGCGGTTTTGCCCACCGAAAACTGGGGCAAATTTACCGCATCCTTCCCGGAAGGGCTGCGCTGGGACCTACCGGGTTTGTCGCCTTTCGGGATCGCCCTGTTGCTGGGTTACGACCAGGGCCGCAAGGAAAGAATCCACACCCTGGGCGGTCGTGATGACTACCTCAAGGGCATGGGCAACCTGGACAGCACCGCGCTTGTCGGGGCGGAAGCGTATTGGATGCTACCGGCCGGACGCCTGTTCGTGCGCGGCCTGCAAGCCAGCCAGAGCCGCGATTACGGTGGCGAAAGCCTGGGGCGTACCGCGTTCCTGGAGGCCGGTTTCGCCACCGCCTACGCACTGTCTTCGACATTGACCCTGGACTCGACCCTATACGGCACCTGGAGCAATGAGAAAGACATGATGGCGCGCTTCGGCGTCACCGCCCAACAAGCGGCGCGCACCGGCTTCGACGAATACCACCCGGGCGGCGGCATGCGCGACGTGACCTTGAAACTGGGCCTCACCTGGCAATTGCAGCCACAACTGGCACTGGAAGGCGGCATCAAAACCTACGCCCTGGTCTCCGACGCCCGCAACAGCCCGCTCACGGGTGAAAACGTGGGCGCAGGCGCCTACCTGAATGCCCTTTACCGGTTTTGATCAGGGAACACTCGATGAAAACACTACATAAGCAGCTGGGTTTGGCCGGCCTGCTCTGGTCGGGGCTGGTACTTGCCGACGATGCCACCAAGGTCACAGACCCTCACTTCAAGCTGGCCCCAGGCTATCTGAACTCGGCGGATCTGCCATTGCGCCTGGCGTTGCTGGGCGCCCCGCCCAAGCCCGACTCTGCGGCGCTTGCACGGGATGAAGAAGCACGGCGAGCAGCGCTGTCGCTACGCGGTACGGCCCGGGAGAAACTCGCCGCAGCGGATGCGGAGCTGTCATTCCCGGGCCCGGCCAACGCATTCGTCTGCGCGATGGGCACGCCGATCAGCGAGAAAAATACACCGCATCTCTACACCCTGATGCAACGCACCCTGACCGATGCGGGCGGCTCCACCTACGCTGGGAAAAATGCCTACAACCGCACCCGACCGTTCGTGGCCCATAACGAAGGAACCTGTCGCAAAGACATGGAGCCGTTGCTGCGTACCGATGGCTCCTGGCCGTCCGGCCACTCTGCCGCGGGCTGGGCCTGGGGCCTGGTACTGGCGGAAATCAACCCGGCACGCGCCACCGAACTGATGACCCGCGGGTTGTCCTTCGGCCAAAGCCGGGTCATCTGCGATGCGCACTGGCAGAGCGACGTGGATGCAGGCCGCATCATGGGGGCCGCCACAGTGGCGAGCCTGCATAGCAATCCGGCATTCCTGGCGGACCTCGCGGCGGCGAAGGAAGAGGTCAAGGCTGCGCAAAAGGCTGGCCTGAAACCTACAGAAGACTGCGCGGCCGAGAGCGTGGCGCTCTCGCTGACCCAGCACTGATCGGGGAAACACCATGATCCACAGTGACAACGTCCGCCTGGCGCTGCTGGTTGGCGCTTTCGCGGTCGCCGGCTCAAGCCTGCCAACAGTGGCCAGGGCGGCAGACAGCGATGAATGGCAGTTCAACGGCGGGCCCTACGTATGGGGCGCCGGTATCCGTGGGCACGTGGGCCACAGCAGCACCGGGACCCAGTTCATAAAATCCGACTTCTCCGACATCGCCAAGACGGTCGATATGTCGGTGATGCTGATGGGTGAGGCGCGCCGTGGCCCCTACAGCGTGCTCGCCGACCTGATGTACATCGACACCGACACCCGCAACCGCCTGCCTGGAGGCGCCAAACTTGAGGTTGAAAGCAAGACGGCCTCCGGGTTCCTGGGTGGCGGCTACACCGTGCTGGGAGATGAAAACCGTCGGCTGGATGTCGCCGGTGGCGTGCGCGTCTGGTACAGCGGCACCACCCTCACCTTCCATGGTGGACCTCTTGGGGGCTCATCGGGCTCAGACAATGCGACTTGGGCAGACGCCATGGCGGGACTGCGCGGGCACTATGCCGTGAATGACCGGTTCTGGTTGTCATCGTGGGGAATGGCGGGCGCCGGGCAGTCTCGGGAGGATTGGGACGTGGCCGCGCTGGCGGGCTGGGAGTTCTGGCCGGGATTTTCAGCGGTGGCCGGGTACCGGGCCATGGGGGTGAATTATCGTCATGATGGGTTTGTGTACGACATTGTCCAGAAGGGGCCACTGCTGGGTATCAGTGGGCGATTCTGAGGTGTTGGGCTATTTTGATTTCACCCGAAAGGATGTCGCGGAGAGCCGGAACATGGTTCAAGAATTCAATCACCACCGTGAATGGATAGCAGCGCTTGATAAGTACGAGAAACTTCTGACTGAAAACCCCGACCTCCGCTGGGAAGGGCTACCGGCCGATCAGCACACCCGCATGGCACTCGGGTTGTACAAGCTCAAGTGCTTCGCCGAACGGATGCTCGAAGGCAGCACGGCAACCTGGGCCAGACTGGACGCCATGGACGAACTTCGGCTCCATCTGATCAGCGAGCACCACTGGACCCTGCAGGATGTGCGGCAGATACAGGACGAAGAGGATTTTGTGTTCCTTCTTCATGATGAGTTGCAACAGATGAAGCTGACCGAGCAAGAGGCTGGGCCTGTTCGGCAGTGGACGGATCATCTTGGGTCAAGGGGTGAGTACCAGCAGCACTACAGGGATTCTGCTTCATAGAGGGAGTGGGGGTTGGAGTAGGCTTTCAATTCAATAACGAGAATCGTGGTCTGACGCAGTTTTCCCGTTTTCCAGATAGACCAATTCCTGTAGAGAAGTCCCGCCTCAGATTTATGCAGAATTATGGGTAGCCAATAATTATGGCGTATCCATAAAAAGAGCTAATTCATGAGCACATGCCTCTGCGGCCCCGAATTTTCGTACACCCATATCAGCTTGCCTCCCCATCCTCCACCCCGCTAACCTCCCCCAGCCGCTGCAAAATCAGCGGCCGGATGTGGAAGTCCGTACTATGGCTAAAGGCGCTCAAACGCCCATGAACACCTACTGGCGTTTTTTTTCGCCTGTATTCTTGTGTTATGGCGGC
The DNA here is from genome assembly GCF_036346535.1 of Pseudomonas sp. Z18(2022). Lineage (NCBI taxonomy): Bacteria > Pseudomonadati > Pseudomonadota > Gammaproteobacteria > Pseudomonadales > Pseudomonadaceae > Pseudomonas > Pseudomonas sp. Z18(2022). The sequence goes on along the minus strand of NZ_JAOTOA010000002.1, from coordinate 185,786 downwards.
TGTGGGCGGGGCACTTCGGTGCGCCGGGTTCCTTTAGCCCCGGTCTTCCACACCTGCGCACAGCTGCCACCCTCATGTGGAAGTGAGATTGGCAGTTCCTGAATCGCTAAAGGAGCTTCGCCATGTTCAAGGTCACACCTAACCCGCCTCATACCCCAATCGACGCCAAGCTTCATGCCGCCGCGCAGCGGGCGATTGATCATTACTTGCACTCATCAGACGATGCAGAACCTGCGGCGCGTTCAGGCAGTAATCTGTTCTCCGTTTCGCCCGATGTGGATACCGAAACGCTGCTGGCCAATGCCGCAGAAACCCTCTCGTCAGCCAATGAAATGGTCTCGAACCTGGCATTCGAGCTGGAAGGATCACAAAGGGCTGTGGCATTGGGGATTCAGCAACTGATTGAGTTGAGTTCAATCCTGGTAGATCGGGCGTTGGAACAGGTCGCGCCTTCAACCCGTTAATTCCGACAGGCCAACAAAAAACGCCCCGAACCATCACGGTCCGGGGCGTTTTTTCGTTCAGTCGCGTCGCTTAGTGCCCAGCACTCTGCCCACCATCCACATGCAGAATCTCACCCGTCACAAACCCAGCCGATTCCAGATACACAATCGCCTGCGCAATATCCCGCGCTTCACCCATATGCCCAACCGGATGCAAGCTACCCAACGCCGCATGCGTCTCTTCACCATGCATCGGCGTCTTGATAATCCCCGGGCTCACCGCGTTCACCCGAATCCCGCGCTTGGCGTATTCAATCGCCAGCGATTTGGTCGCGGAGTTCAGCCCGCCTTTGGTCAGCGAAGCCAGCACCGACGGCACGCCGTCAATCGCGTGGTCCACCAGGCTGGTGGTGATGTTGACGATGTGCCCGGCGCCCTGTTTGAGCATTTCGGTAATCGCCAGTTGGGTGATGTAGAAGAACCCGTTCAGGTTCACCGCCAACACGTTCACGTAGTCTTCGTGGGTGTAGCTGGTGAAGGGTTTGGCGACGAAGATCCCGGCGTTGTTGATCAGGCTGTCGATGCGGCCAAACCGCGTCACGCCTTCGCGGATGACGCGCTCGGCGGTGGCCGGGTCGGCGATGTCGCCGGCTACGGTAAGGATGTCTGGATCGGTCGACGGTTTGATCGACCGGGACGTCGCAACCACGCGGTAATCCAGCTCGCGGTAGGCCTTGACCGCAGCAGCGCCGAGGCCTTGGGATGCGCCAGTAATCACAACGACTTTTTTCGAATTGCTCATGATGAAACCTCTATAGGGAAAATGGGATGGTTCAAGCAGCCGCGGCGGACATTTCCCGCAGCATCTGTTCGTAGTAACTGACTGATTGCGACCCGGAGACCAGCTGGCGGCCGTTGAGCACCATGGCCGGCACGGAGTTGATGCCGTGCTCGCGGTAGAACACTTCAAGCTCGCGCACTTCGTTGGCGTAGGCGGTAGAGCCCAGCACCTTGCGTGCGGCTTCAATGTCCAGCCCGGCCTCGGCGGCCAAACGCGCCAGGGTTTCGTGGTCGCTGACGTTCTGGCCATCGCTGAAATACCCTCGCAGCAGCGCCCTTTTCAGCTCGGTCTGGCGCCCTTGCTGCAACGCCCAAAACAGCAACCGATGGGCGTCGAAGGTGTTGTAGAAGTGGCTGCGTTTTTCCAGGTCGAAGGTGAAGCCGATGGCCTCGCCCCGCTCCATCAGCATCTTTTTGCCGCTGGCGACTTCCTCGGCGCTGCGCCCGTATTTGCGCATCATGTGGGCGACGGCGTTTTCGCCTTCGGCCGGCATGTCGGGGTTGAGTTCGAAGGGTTTGAAGGTCAGTTCAACCTTCACTTCGCCTGCCAGGTTGTCGATGGCTTGTTCCAGGGCGGTGGCGCCGAGGGCGCACCACGGGCACACCACATCGGAGATGAAGTCGATGGTGACGGGCGCGCTCATGACGGATTTTCCGCGAGCTGCTTGCGGTACTGGGTGGTAGTGATGCCGGCATAGCCCCAGTTATCGGTGTCGACTTCTTCGATGACGATGTGGGTCAGGTCGGGGCGTTTTTTGAGGACGCGCTCGAGGGTTTCGGTGATTTCGGCAATGACCTGGGCTTTCTGCTCCGAGGTAACGCCGTCGCGGGTGATGCGTACGCTGACAAATGGCATGGCAAGGCTCCAGTGACTTGCCCATCGACATGGTGGGCAGGCAGTGAGGCCAATTTATGGGGTTGTTTGATGTGGATAAAGGTGGGGCGGAGTACTTCATTAGTGATGTGGTGTAATCAATAAGCTCAGATCGCAGGCATAAAAAAACCCCGAACCAGTCGGGGTTTTTTATCGCCTTGAATCAGGCGCGACGCTCAATCAATCAGAAAACGTTGATTGGGTAGTCGGCGAACAGACGGATCTCGTTACCGCCCACGTTGTAGTTGCTGGCGTTGTTGGAAACGCGCAACCACGACGCACGGGCACGCAGGCTCAGGTCTTTGGCCGGGCCGTTCTGTACCACGTATTTGAACTGGTTGAAGATCTCACGCTCGGTGCCACTGCCGCGGTTGGAACCGTCGTCAATGTTGGTGCCGCGCACGTAGGCGATGTTGTAGGTCAGGCCAGGCACGCCGAAGGCGCTGAAGTCCAGGCCGTAGCCTGCTTGCCAGGAGCGCTCGTCCTTGCCGTTGAAGTCAGACCAGTAGGAGTTGGCCAGCAGGATGGTGTTGCCACCGTCGCCGATGCCGCCTGCGTTGCGGTAGCCGCCGTACAGGTAACCGGTGTCACCGGTGCTGCGCTGGTGGGCCAGGGTGAAGCTGTGCGGGCCAACGGCCCACGTGGCGCCCAGGCTCCAGATTTTGTTGTCGCGAGCGTCGGCGTCACCTTGGTTTTCCAGGGCGAAACTACGGTCGAGCTTGGTTTTGTAACCGTTGAAGTCGAAGGTCAACGATTGTTTCTCTGGCAGGGCCAGCACGTAGTTGACGTTGACGTATTGCTTCTTCAGCACGTCCTGCATGTTGGAAGCGTAGAGCGCTGCCGACAGGCTTTCGGTGAATTTGTAGCTACCGCCGATGTAGTCGATGCTTTTCAGCGCGCCACTGTCGGAACCCTCGGCGCTCTTGCGAGCTTCCTTGGTGAAGTGACCAGCGTCCAGTTGCAGGCCGGCGATTTCTTTGGAAACGATCGAAGTACCTTCGTAGGTTTCCGACAACAGACGGGAGTTGTCGTACTGCAGCACCGGCACGGCTGGCATCTGCTGGCCGTATTTGATCACGGTGTTGGAGATGCGTGCCTTGACGGCTGCGCCGCCCTTGGCCAGGTCATCGGCTGCTGCGCCGCTGTCGCCTTGCTTGAAGAAGTCGATACCGCCAGCGCCGCTGCGACCTTTACCACCGTCCAGGCGAATGGCGTATTGGCCGATCACGTCCACACCCACACCGACGGTGCCTTGGGTGAAACCGGACTCGAACTTGCCGATGAAGCCCTGGCCCCATTCGGCTTTGTCTTGCTTGCCGTTCTTGTAGTCGCGGCTGATGTACGCGTTGCGTGCCGCGATGTTCAGGTGGCTGTCTTCAACAAAACCCTTTGATTGGGATTGGTCGTCAGCCATTGCTTGCGTAGCGCTCAAAATCCCCAGAGCGATCAGCCCCATCCGTTGTTTCAACATTTTCTTATATTCCTTATTACTGGTTGAGTACGCGCTGTGACACCAGGCTCCGTGTTGCTTTTCTGGTGTCGACTTTCCCCAGATAAAAAAAGGCCCGCGGACGACTAAAATGCCGCGGGCCTTTTTTTATTGGAGAAGTCATGGCGGTTAGCCACAGGCGTTGGGGCGAATCCTATCCGCGCCCTTTACTGTGTGTCAATTTCGTGAATCGTCTGTATTTAGGCTAAAAAAGTCTAAGAAACATTAAATAGCCATCATGGTGCAAGGCTCTATCAAGCCCGTCTCGGCTCTTCGCAACCCTGCAGGCCACACATTGGTGCACTCGATTGGGTGGTTGGAATCGAAATTGCGACTGTTTGTCTCAGCCACTCGGCAAAGGCTTGGGGCTTGCCCAGCCAGGGGCTGATGTCGAGTAATTGCAGTTGGCCGCCCTGCTCCAGGGCCAAGGTGGGAAAGCCCTGGCCGCCGATTTTTGCCAGCCATTGGCGGCTGTCTTTAATGTGAGCCTGGGTTTCTGCGCCCTGGATTTCATTGAAGGCTGTGTTGAAGACTTGAGGATCCAAACCGATGGACTCAGCCAGAGTCAGCAGCACGTCGTTATCGGCGATTCGGCGACCTTCGACATAGTGCGCCGTTTGCAAACGCGCCAATAATTCCAGGCCGCGACCGGCAACTTTTTCTGCGGCCAGCACCGCGCTGATGGGCGGGGCTGAGTCGAACACCGCGTCGTGGTCTCGCAGCAAGCCTTCGAAATACGCCTGGCCAAACGGTTGCCCGGTGTACTCGGCAATGCGCCGGTCGTGGGGCATTACGTAGTCACGCAACTGCGGCGAGACAGATTGGCGATTGGCGCCGGTCATCATGCCGCCGCCGTGCAGCTGGACAGGCAATACATCCCGGGCGGCATGCAGCAGCGGCTCGGCGCCGTAACACCAGCCGCACAGCGGGTCGTAAATGTAATGAAGCGTGGCTGCCGACATGACGGGCTCCGATAGACGTTGATGCCCGGCAGATTAGTCTTACCTACAGTTCGGAAAAACCCCGAATTGGCTCCCAGACTGTTTCGGGAATCGGTCGAATATCCCTGTAAAACATATGCCGTAACATTTTTCAGAAAGGTCAACTTAGGAATAGATAACCTACGCAAATAGTAAGCATTACCATTAACGCGCTTTTATCCTGCCAACCTTTTTGGATACACACCCCGATGCCTGCCCTGCGCCTGACGCCCATTACCCTTGGGCTTTCTGTACTGCTGTCTGCCGGATTTGCCTGCGCTGCCACCGTCCTGCCGGAAACTTCCGTGAGTGCTGAAGCCGACGAAGACGACCCGCGCGTCAAGGAAACCAGTACCGCTACCCGCACCGCCACACCCGTGCGCTACGTGCCCCAGGCCATCGACTCGGTGAAAACCGACAGCCTGCGTTCCTACGGCACCAATGACCTGGGCCAGGCCTTGAGCGGCGTGCCCAACGTCAGCAGCGGCGCCGACACGCGGTTCGACAGCCTGCGCATCCGTGGCTTCGACGCCAGCAATGACTTCTATCTGGACGGTATTCGCGACGACAGCCAATACGTACGCGACCTGCACAACATCGAACGCATCGAAGTGCTCAAAGGCCCGGCAGCCGTGTTGTACGGGCGCGGCGGCCAGGGCGGCATCGTCAACCGCGTGAGCAAGCTGCCCCAGGCCGGTCGCGCCTCCAGCATCGAAGCCCAGGGCGGCAGCGATGATTTGCGCAGCCTGTACGCCGACCTCAGCACCGACCCCACCGATAACATCAGCCTGCGCCTGAACATGGGCAACCAGGACAACAACAGTTTCCGCGACGGCGTCAGCGGCAATCGCCAGCTGTTTGCACCGTCCATGAGCTGGCAACTGAGCCCCGACCTGAACTGGCTGGTGCAGTACGAATACAGCCGTTACAACCGCACGCCCGACCGGGGCATTCCCGGGGTCAATGGGCGGCCGGCGGATGTCAGCCGCGGCACCACTTATGGTGACAAGCGCGATTACATCGACGACACATCCCAATCCCTGCGCTCCCGGCTGGCCTATGAGTTGAACGACAGTTGGCAACTGCGCCATACCCTGGGCGTGTTCACCCTCGACAGCGACTTCGATAACACCTACGCCGTCAGCTACGACCCCAAAACCAACAAGGTCGGGCGCCAGCGCTGGCAGCAGGACTTGACCACACGCAACATCCTCAACAACGTCGAGCTGGAAGGCGGCTTCAGCACTTTTGGCCTGGAGCATCGCTTGCTGACCGGAGTGGAATTGGGCAACCAGCGCCGCGACCCGAAACTCTATCGGGCGCCGCTCGCCGCCGTGCCGAGCGTGGATGTGTACAACCCCAACCCGGACCTGCGCCACAACGGTCGCCTGCCGGCATTCAGCAGCAGCCACACCGAAGTGCAAAGCCAGGGCGTGTATGTGCAGGACCAATTGCGCCTGAACGATCAATGGCAACTGCTCGCCGGTTTGCGCTACGACCGCTTTGATGTGGAGTCCACCAACAGACTGACCAACGCGTCGGAACAGGTCGTGAGCCACAGCACCAGCCCGCGGGTGGGCCTGGTCTGGACGCCGCTGGAACACCATTCGTTCTACGCCTCGTGGAGCAAGACCTTCTCGCCCACCGGTGGCGGCCTGATCGGCATCACGCCCAATGCGGCGGGCAACGCCAACGACCTGAGCCCGGAACTGACCAGGCAGAAGGAAATCGGGGTCAAGAGTGACTGGCTCGACGACCGCCTGAGCACCACTCTGGCGGTGTACGAACTGGAACTCTACAACCGCCGCACACGTGACCCGCTGGACCCGACCATCACCCTGCTCAGCGGCGAGCAGCGCTCCCGTGGCGTGGAGTTGACCGCTGCTGGCAAGATCATCGGCAACTGGTATGTACGCGGCGGCGTTGGCCTGCAGGACGCCACGGTGGTGAAGGACAACAACGGTTTTGAAGGCAAGCGCATCAGCGACGTCGCCAAGCGCAATGCGAGCCTGTTCGTCACCTGGAAACCGGAGATGGGCTGGTACGCGGAAACCGGGCTGACGCTGGTGGGTGAGCGTTATGCGGATAACGCCAACACCGTGCTGTTACCGGGTTATGGCCGCTGGGATGCACTGGCCGGGTTCCGGCAGAAGGAATGGGATGTAAGGGCGGCGCTGAACAATATCAGCGACAAGACGTACTACGCGTCGGCGACGAGTGCGGCGCAGATTCAGTTTGGGGACCCGCGTAGTCTGGTGGTTACCGGAACGTACAGTTTCTAAACAGCAACGCACTTTTCTGTGGCGAGGGAGCTTGCTCCCGTTGGGGTGCGAAGCACCCCCAAAATAAGGCGACTGTGTTTTTCCAGATAGAACTCGGTGATCTGTTTTGGGGCTGCTGCGCACCCCAACGGGAGCAAGCTCCCTCGCCACAAAGTCCGGTGCAACATTGAAAACAACCTTCAGTTCTGCATCAACTCACACAACGCCTGCACCTCATCCTCGCTGAACAACCCCACCGGGTACCGTTCGCTCATCACCCGGCGCGGGTCGGGCGTCCTGATCTGCCTCGAACCGTTTGCCTTCAACCAGAGCGCCAGCGCATGGATCGCGTCGCCGTTCACCCGCAAGGGGTGGAACGTACGCTTGTACATAAGGTTGATATCGGCATTCATTTCAGCGCTCTCTCCGACGGCTTGAGCGGCTAACTTACTCAAGGTTTATGACAGAACCGCTTAGTCAGACTAAGCGCTCCCTGTCGCAACAGCGATACAAGAGCTATGCCAATGTGCCCGGTTTGTCGGCACATGGTCACAAAAAAGCCCACGAACCTGACGGGCCGTGGGCTTGCTGTGAGCGCCCAAACCGCGGCGCACCCGATTGGCACTCAACCGGGTATCAGGCTGTTACAAGTGCACTCAGTTTTTGTGCGGCGCCGGCTGCTGCTGGGTCAGGCAGTGGATGTTGCCGCCCCCCAGTAACAGTTCGCGCCCCGGCACCATCACCACTTCGTGCTGCGGGAACAGGTTCTGCAAAATCTCCTTGGCGCGGCTGTCCAGCGGGTCGTCGAAGCTCGGCGCGATGATGCCGCCGTTGACGATCAGGAAGTTGACGTAGGAACCGGCCAACCGCACGGTGGGGTTGCGCTCCTGGGTGCCGTCGACCGGATCCACGCCCGCGCATTCTTCCTCGGTGGCGTACAGCGGCCCCGGGATCGGCATTTTATGCACTGTGAACGAGCGGCCCTGGGCGTCGGTGCTGCTTTGCAGGACGTCCATGGCGGCGTGGCAGCGCGCGTAGTTCGGGTCTTGCGGGTCATCGGTCCAGGCCAGCAACACTTCGCCCGGGCGCACGTAGCAGCAGAAGTTATCCACATGCCCGTCGGTTTCGTCGTTGAACAGGCCATCCGGCAGCCAGATGATCTTATCCACAGCCAGGTTGGCACTGAGCACCGCTTCGATTTCCTCGCGCTGCAGGTGCGGGTTGCGATTGCGGTTGAGCAGGCATTCTTCGGTGGTGATCAGCGTGCCTTCGCCGTCGACGTGAATCGAGCCGCCTTCCAGCACAAACCCTTCGGTGCGATAACGCGGGCTGCGCTCGATCTCGAGGATCTTGCCGCCCACCTGGGAATCGCGATTCCACGGCGAGTACAGGCCGCCATCAAAGCCGCCCCAGGCGTTGAAATCCCAGTTCACGCCACGCACTTCGCCGCTGTTGTTGATCACAAACGTCGGCCCGGTATCCCGTACCCAGGCGTCGTCGCTGGACATTTCCACCAGGCGGATATTCGGTACGTCCAGGCGCGCCCGGGCGTTTTCATACTGGCTGGCCGAAACCGCCACGGTCACCGGTTCAAAGCGTGCAATGGCCTTGGCCACTGCCACGTGGGCGGCCTGCGCCGGCTTGCCGCCCAGGCGCCAGTTGTCCGGGCGCTCGGGCCAGATCATCCAGGTCTGGGTCTGTGGCGCCCATTCGGCAGGCATATGGAAGCCGTCGGCGCGGGGGGTGCTGTGCAAAGTGGTCATGAAAAATCTCCTGGGACGGCTGCGTGAGCATGACGCCTTTATATCGGATAAAAATCGACCTTAAAAGACGATTTACATCTACCACTCATAAATTACCGGACAATTACCGATAACAATCGAATTACCCCGACAAATGGTTAAAGCGACTCGTCCAACACCTTCGCCAGCATGTCGACGAAGAAGTCCACGCTTTGCCGGGAAGTGACCATCGGCGGCTTGATCTTGAGGATGTTCAGATAGTCGCCGGTGGGCTGCATGAAGATCCCCAGTTCCCGCAGGCGATCACACAGCAGCGCGGTCTCTTCGGTGGCCGGTTCCAGGGTCTGCCGGTCGCGGACCAACTCCAGCCCCAGGTAAAACCCGGAACCATGCACCGCGCCCACCAACGGATGCTGCTCGACCAACGCTTCCAAACGGGCCTTGAAATGCCCGCCTACCACCTGGGCGTTTTCCCACAGTTTTTCTTCCTCCATCACGTCCAGCACCGCCATGCCGATGCGGCAACTCACCGGGCTGCCGCCTGATGACGAGAAGAAGTAACCCTCGGCCTCCAGCGCCTCGGCGATTTCCCGGCGGGTGATCACCGCGCCCAATGGCTGGCCGTTGCCCATGCCCTTGGCCATGGTGATGATGTCCGGCACCACGCCCTGCTCTTCAAAACCCCAGAAGAAATGGCCCATGCGGCCATAACCCACCTGCACTTCATCGGCGATGCACACGCCGCCCTGTCCCCGAACCAAGGCATATACCTGCTGCAAATAGCCGGGCGGCAAGGAGATCCCGCCGGCATTGCCGTACACCGGCTCACAAATGAAGCCCGCCAGTTGGCGGTTCTGCGCGGCGATTTTCGCCAGGTTATGCTCCACGCTGCGTACGTAGTCCGGCGCACTGTCCTGCCCGCGGAACTCGCCGCGATAGGTATTCGGCGCGGTCACCGGATGCACCCAGTCCGGGCGGCTGCTCAAGGCCTGGGGGTTGTCGGCAATCGAGGTCGACACCGCGTCCGCCGCCACTGACCAGCCGTGATAGGCCTCCAGCACGCTGAGCATGTCGCGCCCGCCGCTGTAGGCCCAGGCCAGGCGAATCGCCAGGTCATTGGCTTCGGTGCCGCTGTTGACCAGGAACACCCGATCCATGGAGTCCGGCGCCAGGGCCAGCAGACGCTCGGAGAATTCGGCAATCGCCGCATAGTGGAAGCGTGAGTTGGTGTTGAGCAGCGACCATTGCCGCGCCGCCACCTGGGCCATGCGTGGGTGACCGTGGCCGAGCACCGCGACGTTATTGAGCATGTCGAGGTAGGAGCGACCCTGCATGTCGATCATATGATTGCGCCAACCGCGCTCGATGCGCGGCGGGTCGATGTAATAGTGCTTCTGCGAGCGGGCGAAGCTGGCATCGCGACGGGCCAGCAAGGCCTCCGGGTCCAGTTCCGGCTCGGCGTCGCAGGCCAGCCCCAGCAAGGTAGCCGGGGATGGGCACAACGCTTGCCAGGCCACCGCCCGGGACGGCGTGCAGAACAGCGGCGGCTCGAGTTCGGCGCGGCACAGTTGCACCGTCAGCGGGCCGGCAACTTCGCCGAGCACTTGGCCTTTTACCACCGCGGCGCCGTGTTGCAACAACGCGCTCACGCCCCACAACCGCACACTCAACTGCGCGCTGTGCAGGCACATCAAGCCGTCGGCGGCGCAGTGCAAGGTACCGGCGAACGATGCTTCCACCGTGGCACCCAGGGGCATGTGCAGTTCTACGTGAAGCGGGAAAGTCTCAGGCTCGACGGCGCTGTCGGGCCGGGTACGGGACAGTCGGTATTGACCATAACGGCTGGCTGCCAGGCCATGGACCACAGCCGCTTGTTCCAGCAAGCGGCGATCAATGCCCTCCTGCTCCCAATTGCCCGCCTCGAAATGCGGGCTGAGCACACCCAGATCGATCAGCGCGAACTCACGCCCAACCAGCCCCGGCAACAACGGCGCAAAGCCTTCGCCGGCAATTGGCGGCAACTGGGCACCGACACAACCCAGGATCGCCGCCTCCATCAACTCAAAAGGCACCGAGGTGGCTACGTGGAAGATTTCCCACTCATGCTCGGCGTTCTTCAACAGGTAGGTGTTATCCGGGTCCAGCCTCTGCTGCTGCTCACTGCTCAGCACCAACACCGCAGCCCGCGCGACGATCAGCGGCCATAGCACCTGCAACTCTTCGTGCTGCAACGGAGTGATCGCGTGGCACGCCTGGATCGCCGGCAGAATGGCGAACGGATCGCCCTCGGCATGGTGCAGCAGTGCAGCGCAAGTCACCGACAGGTCGGCAATGCGCCAGGTACGCACCAGGTCGCCGAAGTCGATCACGCCCTGGACCTGCCAATGCCGCTGGGCGTCGCGCTGCCACACCACGTTGTCATCGGTGATGTCCATGTGCACGGCTTGCCACGGCAGGCGATCGGCCAACGGCGGCACCCGGCGCGCCACCTGCTCGGCCACTTGCTCCAGCGCCGCCCGCTGTGGCAGGTTTTCGAGGGTCGACAGCAGATGGGTGATCAGCTCAAGGGCATGGCGCGGGTCCCATTGCAGGGTGCGTTCCAGGCCCGGATGCTCGAAGCCGGCCAGCGCCAGGCTCATCCGCCCGCAGAGTTCGCCGAAGCCTGCGATCACTTCACGGCCCAGATGTGGGACATGGGTCAGCGGCTGGCCGTCGATGTAGTCCAGCAGCCGCAGGTGCACGGTGTGCCCGGCGACGGTTTCGGTCAGCAGGTCTTCGCCGCCAAGGGCCGAGATAACCTTGGGCACCCGCACATCCGAATGTTCCTGCAAATGCTTCAGGGCGGCGTGCTGGGCCTGCAGCTCGACGGCGGCATAGTCGCCCCGGCAGATTTTCAGCACAAAACGGCCTCGGTCACTGTCGATGCGGTAGTTGAGATCTTGCTGGCTGCCGAGCGACTTTAGCGTGCCACCGAGGTCGTAATGCTGCTCCAGTAGCCGCGCCGCAGGGTCCGGTCCGACTTGCGGGCATGGCAGACTGGCGCGATGAATCAACGTGGCGAGCAACATGTGACGACCCCTGGTGTTTTTATCAGACGCTTATATCGCCATTGTTGAAGGGGGTTACGCAACCCCCAGGCCCCACCCGGTGCCGTCAATCTGATGGTGTCCCCTTGCACCACCTGGCTTCACAACTCAAGCTATGCTCCATTCGCTTAATGTCTGTCTAAGGAAAAGGGCCTCCGACATGCGCATTCTCATCACTGGCGGCGCCGGATTCATCGGCTCAGCTCTGATCCGGCACCTGATTCAACACACCGGGCACGAAGTGCTCAACCTGGACAAACTGACCTACGCAGGCAACCTTGAGTCGCTGACCAGCATCGCGACCAATAGCCGCTATGAGTTCGTCCAGGCCGACATCATCGACCAGGCCACCGTCAGCGCCGTGCTGGCGCGCTTTGAGCCCCACGCGATCATGCACCTGGCGGCCGAGTCCCATGTGGACCGGTCCATCGACGGCCCGTCGGATTTTATCCAGACCAATATCGTCGGTACCTACAGCCTGCTGGAGGCCGCACGCGGCTATTGGCATAAGCTGGAAGAACCGGCCAAAAGCGCCTTCCGCTTCCACCACATCTCCACGGATGAAGTGTACGGCGACCTGCACGGCGTGGATGACCTGTTCACCGAGACCACGCCTTACGCGCCCAGCTCACCGTACTCGGCCAGCAAAGCTGCGTCCGATCACCTGGTGCGTGCCTGGCAGCGCACTTACGGCCTGCCGGTGCTGCTGACCAACTGCTCGAACAACTACGGGCCCTTCCACTTCCCCGAGAAGCTGATCCCGCTGGTGATCCTCAACGCCCTGGCCGGTAAACCGCTGCCGGTGTATGGCGATGGCCTGCAGGTGCGCGACTGGCTGTTCGTCGAAGACCACGCCCGTGCGCTGTTCAAAGTGGTGACTGAAGGTGTGGTGGGCGAGACCTACAACATCGGCGGCCACAACGAGCAGAAGAATATCGACGTAGTGCGCAGCATCTGCGGCCTGCTGGAAGAGCTGGCGCCACAGCGCCCGGCGGGCGTCGAAAAATTCACCGACCTGATCACCTTCGTCAAGGATCGCCCGGGCCACGACCAGCGCTACGCGATCGACGCCAGCAAGATCGAACGCGAGCTGGGCTGGGTGCCCGAAGAAACCTTTGAAACCGGCCTGCGCAAAACCGTGCAGTGGTACCTCGATAACCTGGAATGGTGCCGCAGGGTCCAGGACGGCAGTTATCAGGGCGAACGACTGGGCAACACCGACTTTAAGGATCTGATCGCATGATGAAGGGAATCGTACTGGCCGGTGGCTCCGGCACCCGTTTGCACCCCATTACCCTGGGCGTTTCCAAGCAGCTGTTGCCGGTGTATGACAAGCCGATGATCTACTACCCGATTTCGGTGCTGATGCTGGCCGGGATCAAGGACATCCTGGTGATTTCCACCCCGGTGGACCTGCCGCAGTACCGCAACCTGCTGGGCGATGGCAGCCAGTTTGGTGTGCGTTTCACCTATGCCGAACAACCGTCACCGGATGGCCTGGCCCAGGCGTTTCTGATTGGTGAAGAGTTCATCGGTGATGACCCGGTGTGCCTGATCCTGGGCGACAACATCTTCCACGGCCAGCATTTCGGCGACCAGTTGCGCACCGCCGCCGAGCGCCCATCCGGCGCCACCGTGTTCGGCTACTGGGTCAAGGACCCGGAGCGTTTCGGCGTGATCGATTTCGACAGCGAGGGCCGCGCGCTTTCCATCGAGGAAAAACCGGCGAAGCCAAAGTCCAGCTACGCGGTGACCGGGCTGTATTTCTACGATAACGACGTGATCAAGATCGCCAAGGCCGTCAAGCCATCGCCACGTGGCGAGTTGGAAATCACCGACGTCAACAACGCCTACCTCCAGCGCGGCGACCTGCATGTGGAGCGCTTCGGCCGTGGTTTCGCCTGGCTCGACACCGGCACCCACGACAGCCTGCTGGAAGCCTCGACGTATGTGCAGACCATCGAGCACCGCCAGGGTTTGAAAGTGGCATGCCTGGAAGAAATCGCCTACGAGAACGGCTGGATCGATCGCGACCATTTGCTGGAACGGGCCAAATACTTTGGCAAGACCGGCTACGGCCAATACCTGTACTCACTGGCCGGGGAGCAAAAATGAAGGTCACCGACACCTCGCTGCCGGGCGTACTGATCATCGAACCGAAAGTGTTCGGCGACGAGCGCGGTTTTTTCTACGAAAGCTTCAACGCCCGCGCCTTCGAAGAGGCCACCGGGCTCAAGCGTGACTTCGTGCAGGACAACCACTCGCGCTCGCAGAAAGGTGTGCTGCGCGGGCTGCATTACCAGCTCGAACATACCCAGGGCAAACTGGTGCGCGTCACCGCCGGCGAAGTGCTGGATGTGGCCGTAGACATTCGCCGTAGCTCACCCAACTTCGGGCAATGGGTGGGTGTGCGACTTTCCGCCGACAACCACCGCCAACTGTGGGTGCCGGAAGGTTTCGCCCATGGATTTGTGGTGCTGAGCGACTACGCAGAATTCCTCTACAAGACCACTGATTACTACCAGCCGAGCGCCGAGCGCAGCATCCTCTGGAACGACCCGACGCTGGCCATCGACTGGGAGCTGACCGAGGCGCCGCAACTGTCCGCCAAGGATCAGGCCGGCAAAAGCCTGCAAGAGGCCGACCTGTTCCCATGAGCACCCCGTTGAAAATTCTTATCAGCGGCCAATACGGCCAGGTCTCCCGGGAGCTGCAACAGCGCCTCCAGGGCTTGGGTGAGTTGATCGTGCTGGGCCGCGACCAGCTTGACCTGGCGCAGCCCGAGCAGATCCGCCAGCAAGTGCGTGCCCACCGCCCGGGCCTGATCATCAACGCCGCCGCGCACACCGCCGTCGATCAAGCCGAAAGCGAGCCGGAGGCGGCCTTCGCCATCAACGCCACCGCCCCCGGCGTCTTCGCCGAGGAAGCCAAGGCACTGGGCATTCCGCTGATCCACTATTCCACCGACTATGTGTTCGACGGCAGCAAGGCCGCGCCTTACAACGAGGGCGATGCAACCCATCCGCTGGGTGTCTACGGCGCAAGCAAGCTGGCCGGTGAACAGGCAATCGCCGCGGTCGGCGGTGAGCACCTGATTCTGCGCACCAGTTGGGTCTACTCGACCCATGGCAAGAACTTCCTGCTGACCATGCAGCGCCTGCTGCAGGAAAAGCCGCAGATGCGCATCGTCGCCGATCAGATCGGCGCGCCGACCTGGGCCGGCACCATCGCCAACAGCACCCGGGCCCTGATCGAACGCTGGCAAGCGGGCCAGGCCGGGGATTGGGGGGTCTACCACCTGACCGCCCAGGGCGAGACCTCGTGGTTCGGTTTTGCACAGGCAATCGGCGAGCAATTACGAGCCGAAGGCAAAGCTTGCGCAGAGCTGGAGGCGATTCCCTCCAGCGCCTATCCGACACCCGCCAAGCGTCCGCTGAACTCACGCCTCGATTGCAGCCACCTGCAACAACAGTGGCACGTATCGCAGCCGCAATGGCACGACGCATTGCGCGAGTGTCTTGCCGAGCAGGCGTAGGCATAATGCGCCTGTACCCACAGGCGCACGATTCCCATGACTCCACCCCTTCCGCGAAGACCCCGCTGGCGCAGCCTGGCCTTGCTGGCGCTGTGCCTGGCACCGCTGTTGTGGCCGCTGGAGCACTTGGCCGAGCGCTATTACCGCAGCGAACTGGCCGGGCAGAACCGCCAGACGCTGGACCTGTACGTCGCCAACCTGCTGGGCACCCTGCACCGCTACGAAGTGTTGCCGCAGATCCTCGGCGACCTGCCGGCCCTGCGCACCGCCATCGACGCGCCCCAGGTCAGCACCAACCTGGTCAACGCCAACCACCTGCTCAAGGACGTTGCCGCCCAGGCCGGGGTGGAAGTGATGTACCTGATGGACACCACCGGCAAGACCCTCGCCGCGTCCAATTGGGACAAGCAGGACAGCTTCGTCGGGCGTAACTTTTCCTTTCGCCCCTACTTCAGCGAAGCCATGGCCGGGCGCCTCGGACGCTTCTTCGGCCTGGGTACCACCTCGGCCAAACGCGGCTACTTCTTCGCCGCCGCTGTGCGCGATGGCGACAAGATCATCGGCGTGCTGGTGGTGAAGGTCGACCTGGACCACACCGAAAGCCTGTGGGGCAACACACCGGAACAACTGCTGGTGACCGACCACAACGGCGTGGTGATCCTGACCTCGCGCCCGCAATGGCGATTCCGCGCCACCCGACCACTGACGGACGAAGAACGCCGCGCCATCATCGCCATCCAGCCCTACCCGACGCGCGACCCGCAGCCGCTGAACCTCAGCTCTACGGCCTGGGTACGCCAGGCCACCGACATTGCCGAAACCGGCTGGAAGGTCGAGATTCTTGCCCCCCGCACGCTGATCAGCCGCCCGGTGCGCACCGTGGTCGCCGTAGGTGGCGCCACCCTGTTGGTGCTGATGCTGTTGCTCGGCTTGATGATGCAGCGCCGTCGTCACTACCTGGAGCGCATCGCCTTCGAAGCCAAGGCCCGCCGCGAGCTGGAAATGCGCGTGATCGAACGCACCAGCGACCTGGAAGGCCTCAACCGGCGCCTGAAACAGGAAGTACTGGAGCGCGAACATGCCCAGCAGGAACTGGTACGCGCCCAAGATGATTTGGTACAAGCCGGCAAGTTGTCGGCGCTGGGCACCATGTCGGCGAGCATCAGCCACGAGCTCAATCAACCGCTGGCGGCGATTCGCAGCTACGCGGAAAACGCCGAGATCCTGCTGGACCACCAACGCACCGACGACGCCCGTGGCAACCTCAAGCTGATCAGCGAATTGACCGGGCGCATGGCCTCGATCATCGCCCACTTGCGCGCCTTCGCCCGGCGTGACCGGCATGCGCCGGAAAGCGTGGCCCTGCAACCGGCACTGGATGATGCGCTGGCGCTGCTGGCCAAGCGCAGGCGGTCCATGGAGGTCGAGTTGATCCGCGATTTACCCGAGGCCACCTTGTGGGTCGCAGCCGGCGAAACCCGCTTGCGCCAGGTGCTGGGCAACCTGCTGGCCAACGCCCTCGACGCCCTGACCGAAAAAGGCCCGCCACGCAAACTCTGGTTGAGTGCCCAAACCACCGAACAGGGCGTCAACCTGTACATTCGCGACAACGGTCCGGGGTTCTGCATGGAAGCCCTGGGCCGCGCCAGCGAACCCTTCTACACCACCAAGACCCGCACCCAGGGCCTGGGGTTGGGCCTGGCGATCTGCGACACCCTGATGCGCGCCTTCGGCGGTGAACTGTTGTTCGCCAACCACAAGGAAGGCGGCGCGCTGTTAACCTTGAAACTGCGCGCCGGAGCACCGGGTGTCAGTCTGCAACCGTCCGAGGACCGCAGTGTATGAGTATCGATAACCAGATTCAGGTGGTGTTGATCGACGATGATCCACACCTGCGTCAGGCCCTGTGCCAGACCCTGGACCTGGCCGGGCTGAAGGTCCTGACCCTCGGCGAAGCCCAGGGCCTGACCGCGCGCCTGTCCCGGGATTGGCCGGGCGTGGTGGTGAGTGACATCCGTATGCCCGGCATGGATGGCCTGGAGCTGCTGAGGGAACTCCACGCGCAAGACCCGGAGCTGCCGGTGCTGCTGATCACCGGCCACGGCGACGTGCCGTTGGCGGTGCAGGCCATGCGTACCGGCGCCTACGACTTCCTGGAAAAACCCTTCGCCAGCGACGCCCTGCTCGACAGCGTGCGCCGTGCCCTCGCCCTGCGCCGCCTGGTGCTGGACAACCGCAGCCTGCGCCTGGCCTTGAGCGACCGCCAGCAATTGAGCACGCGCCTGGTGGGGCACTCACCGCAGATGCTGCGCCTGCGCGAGCAAATCGGCGCACTGGCGGCGACCAAGGCCGACGTGCTGATCCTCGGCGAGACCGGCGCCGGCAAAGAGGTGGTGGCGCGTGCGCTGCACGACCTGTCGAACCGCCGCACCGGCCCGTTTGTGGCGATCAACGCCGGCGCCCTGGCCGAGTCGGTGGTGGAAAGCGAGCTGTTCGGGCATGAGCCGGGTGCCTTTACCGGCGCCCAGAAGCGGCGCATCGGCAAATTCGAATTCGCCAATGGCGGCACGCTATTTCTGGATGAAATCGAAAGCATGAGCCTGGATGTGCAGGTCAAGCTGCTGCGGCTATTGCAAGAGCGCGTGGTGGAACGTCTGGGGGGCAATCAGTTGATCCCGCTGGATATCCGCATCATCGCCGCCACCAAGGAAGACCTGCGCCAGTCCGCCGACCAGGGGCGCTTCCGGGCTGACTTGTACTATCGCCTCAACGTCGCGCCCCTGCGCATTCCGCCACTGCGCGAACGGGGTGAGGACGCGCTGATGCTGTTCCAGCACTTTGCCGACGAAGCCAGCACCCGCCACGGCCTACCGATGAAAGAATTGCAACCGGGCCAACGCGCTCTGCTGTTGCGCCACAGCTGGCCGGGCAATGTGCGCGAGCTGCAAAACGCCGCCGAGCGCTTCGCCCTGGGCCTGGAACTGGCGCTGGACAGCACCCCGGACAACCCTTCGACCGGCATCCTCACCAGCACGCCCGGCGGCTTGAGCGAACAGGTCGAACAGTTTGAAAAAAGCCTGATCGCCGCTGAACTGACGCGCCCCCACAACTCCATGCGCAGCCTTGCCGAAGCGCTGGGCGTGCCGCGTAAAACCCTGCACGACAAACTGCGCAAGCACGGGCTGAACTTCGCCGACAGCGGCAACAGTCACGCTGACGACGAATGACCCTTTTCCACCTGCCACGAGGCCACCATGAGTCGCGATAGCCGTTACCTGGAATCGATCCTTCACCACGACATTCCCCTGACCCGGGAAATGGGCCTCAAGGTACTCGACTGGCAGGACCGACAACTGCAACTGCGCTTGCCGCTGGACGCCAACATCAACCACAAGAGCACCATGTTTGGCGGCAGCCTCTACTGCGGTGCCGTGCTGGCAGGCTGGGGTTGGCTGCATCTGCAGTTGCGTGAGGAAGGGATTGAAGATGGGCACATCGTGATTCAGGAAGGGCAGATCAGTTACCCGCTGCCGGTGACTACTGATGCGACGGCGGTTTGCCAGGCACCTGATGAGAAGGTGTGGAAGCGTTTTTTGGCGACGTATAAGCGTTATGGCCGGGCGCGGTTGGCGCTGGAGACGTGGATTGTCAATGAGGGCAGTGAAGAGCGGGCCGTGGCCTTCACTGGCCAGTACGTGCTGCACCGCTAACAATCATAACCCCCGCCCCGTATAACGCCCGCCCCGTAGCAGCTGTCGAGCGCCAGCGAGGCTGCGTCGGGCGCAACTCGGTCCTGCGCCAGCCGTGATTACAGCGGTGCTGCCACCGCAGCCTCGCTGGCGCTCGACAGCTGCTACGGGGCGCCGGGCTTCAGGAACGAGCCAGGGTCAGCAACCGCTCGCGCCACTCCGCTTTAGCCGGCAACGCCAGGAAGAACGGATTTAATAGCGACGCCCGAGCCGGATAACTGAACGGCTGCCCATCCAGCTCCAGCACTTCACCGCCCGCCCCTTCCAGCACACCCTGTGCCGCCGCCGTGTCCCACTGCGAGGTCGGCGCCAGGCGCGGGTAGCAATCGGCGCTGCCTTCAGCCAACAGGCAAAACTTCAACGAGCTGCCGATATTGGCCAGCTTCAACTCGCCCAATCCCACACTCAAACCGGCCAGCAAACGCTCCTGCTCCGGGCTGCTATGCCGTCGGCTGGCAACCACGGTAAACGCCTCGCCCGCCGCAGGTGTCCGGCGTACCTGAATCTGCTTGGGCGGCTCACTCACATCGGAGCGCCAGGCGCCCAGCCCGGCACCGCCGAAGTAGCAACGGCCGCTGGTGGGTATCGATACCACGCCGAACACCACGCGACCCTGTTCGATCAGGGCGATGTTGACGGTGAACTCCTCGCTGCCGGAGATGAACTCCTTGGTGCCGTCCAGCGGGTCCACCAGCCACCAGCGCTGCCAACCGGCGCGCACGCTCTGGTCGATGTCCGCGTCTTCTTCAGACAGCACCGGAATGCTCGGGTCCAGGGCGGTGAGCCCGGCGAGGATCAGGTGATGGGCGGCCAGGTCGGCGGCAGTGACCGGCGAATCATCGGTCTTGGTGGTCACGGCCACGTCGGCACGCCAGTACGGCAGGATGACCTCGCCGGCCTGGCGGGCCAACTCAATCACGGGGGCAATAAACGGGTGACCCAGGAACAGTTCGCTCATGGCTGGAACGCTCCTCGTTGAGTCAGCAGGTCACGTACCAGATACAGCGCAGCCAAGGCACGGCCCTCGCTGAACTGCTCGTTTTGCGCCAACTGCGAAAGCTCCCGCAGGTTGACCCGGTCAACGCGCATCGGCTCCGGCTCGTCGCCTTCCAGGCGCTCTTCGTACAGCTCGGTGGCCAGTACCACCTGGATTTTCTGGCTCATGTAGCCGGGGGACAGCGACAGTTCGGTGATGTGTTCCAACTGGCGGGCGCCGTAACCAGCTTCTTCCTTGAGCTCCCGGTCCGCGGCCGCCAACACATCCTCACCCGGCTCGATGAGGCCCTTGGGCAATGACAGTTCGTACTCGTCAGTGCCGCCGCAATATTCTTCAATCAGCAGCGCATGGTCCGAGTCGATCATCGCCACGATCATCACCGCGCCGTAACCGGCCCCCCTGCCCACCAGGCGTTCGTAGGTCCGCTCCACGCCATTGGAAAAGCGCAATTGCACTTCCTCCACGCGGAACAAACGGCTACTGGCGACTATTTCGCGGGCGAGGACGGTGGGTTTCTGGCGCATGAGCGGCTCCTTGGCGTGATCGGGTTACTATACCGTGGCTTTTCCGATTGTCTGTGTCGGATATCTTTTCTTACATGAGTGTTCTTTATGCCTCCACTGCCCTGGCACGCCATCGACACCGTCCTGCTGGACATGGACGGCACCTTACTCGACCTGCACTTCGACAATCATTTCTGGATGGAGCACCTGCCCCAGCGCTACGCCGAACTGCATGGCGTGAGCCGGGCCATGGCCGAGATGGAGCTGCAGCCGCTGTTCGAGCGTAACGCCGGACAGTTGCAATGGTATTGCCTGGATTTCTGGAGCGCCGAACTCAAGATCCCGGTGCGTGAACTCAAGCTGGAAACCGCCCACCTGATCGCCTTGCGCCCGGACGCCGATACCTTCCTGGCGGCGATCAAGCAGGCCGGCAAGCGGGTGATCCTGATCACTAACGCGCATCGCGATTCGCTGTCGTTGAAGCTGGAGCGCATCGAGTTGGCGCCTTATTTCGAGCGACTGATCAGCTCCCATGACTATGGTTTTGCCAAGGAAAACCCACAGTTCTGGGACGCCCTGTGCGCCGACATCGCCTTCGACCCGGCCCGCAGCCTGTTTATCGATGACACCTTGCCGATCTTGCGCAGCGCCCGGGATTTTGGCGTGGGGCACTTGCTGGCGGTGAAGGAGCCGGACAGCCGGAAGGGGCCTAAGGACACGGCGGAGTTTGCGGCGGTGGGGGATTATCGGGAGTTGATTGTCGGGCTTTAGATCGCATCGCGGGCAAGCCCGCCCCCACAGGAGAATGCATTCCAAATGTGGGAGCGGGCTTGCCCGCGATTGCCATCACTCAATATGAAGCCTTACTCAGGAATACGCAGTGTCTGCCCTGGGTAGATTTTGTCCGGGTGGGACAGCAGCGGCTTGTTGGCCTCGAAGATTTTGTTGTACTGGTTGGCGTTGCCATACACCGCCAGGGAGATCGCGCTCAGCGTGTCGCCCTTTTTCACCACCACAAAGCGGGCCGCAGCGACAACCGGACCGGAAACAGTAATCTGGTCATCAACACTCGCAACGCCGGCGATATTGCCCAGCGCCAACAGGATTTTTTCTTTCTCTTCCTGGCTGGCAACTTCGCCAGTCACGGTCACCTTGTCACCATCAACGGTGGTTTGCACATTGGGATTACCCAACCCGACCTTGGCCACGTGATCTTTCAACTGCTCGCTCGCGTTGGCATTACCCGGCGTCAACAGATCAATCAACTTCTCGCCTGCTTCCTTAACAAAACTGAAAATACTCATGGTGCGCTCTCCTTGGGATATGAATTCCAGATGCAAAAGACTAGACCAGTCCCACAGAATTGGGTTCCTGCCCGACCAAAGACCGGATAACTCCTACGGTTCCTGAGCCCCGACCCCAAACGCGCTAGAATTCCCCGCCTATGGACCACGCCCTGGAGCGAAGATGGACATCAAGCAGCTGAAATTCCTCATCGCCCTCGACGAAACCCGTCACTTCGGCCAGGCCGCCGCGCGTTGCCATATCACCCAGCCGACCCTGTCGATGCGCCTGCGCAGCCTGGAAGAAGAGCTGCAACTGCCACTGGTCAATCGCGGCCAGCGCTTCGAAGGTTTTACCGCTCCGGGTGAGCGCGTGTTGGCCTGGGCACGCACGGTGCTGGCAGCGTACGACGGCTTGCAGGCCGAGGCCGCCGCCTGTCGGGGCAACCTGGTGGGTACGCTGCGCCTGGGCGTGGTGCCGTTGTCGAGCTTCGATCCGCTGGCATTGATGCAGAAGCTGCATAAAGAGCACCCGAGCCTGCGCTTTGAGCTGTCCGCGTTAAGCTCCGAGCAGATCCTCGAACAACTGGCGAGCAACCGCCTGGACCTCGGTGTGTCGTACCTCGAACGCCTGGACGCCGAGCGTTTCGACTCCCTGGCCTTGGGCGAAACCCGCATGGGCCTGCTGTACGACCAACGGTTCTTCAGCTTCGGCGACAAGCCCCTGAGCTGGGAAGCGCTGATCGAGCTGCCCCTGGGCATGCTCACCAGCGGCATGCACTTTCGCCAGTCCATCGACCACAACTTCCACAGCCGCGGCCTCAACCCGCAGCCGCTGTTGCAGACCGATGCCGTCCATCAATTGTTACAAGCCGTGCACGGCGGCCTGTGCTGCGCGGTGATGCCACTGGACGGCGGCCTCGACGCCCTCACCGAGCACCTGCGCCTGCAACCCATTGAAGACGCTCACACTCTGGCCCGCCTGGGGTTGATCATGCGTCGCAGTGCTCCGCGCTCGGCATTGGCGGAAGCCTGTTTTGCGCTGTACCAGAAATCGCTGCTGGAACCTTGATCGACGTCATCTATCGATAGATCAGTACTGACGATTAGACGCGACCCTTTGTCGCGCCTAGTCTTAGAGCTGAATACTCCCGGTGGTAATGCCCAATGAACGCCCAGCGCCCAGTCTGCGCGGCGCCTGCCCTCGAAACGCCCGCGCCCGCCGCCAGCCAGAGCTACCAGTTTTGTAATCTCGAACACACCGAATCGGCCAGCACCGCGCTCGCCGAGGAAGTTGCGTTGGCGATTGCCTATAACGACATCAGCCAGGCGGTGATGCTGGTAACGCCCACCGACCTTGAAGACTTTATTGTCGGCTTCAGCGTCGGTAGCGGCATTATCGAAGACGTTAGCGACATTTATGACCTGAAAATCAGCGGATCGGGTTCAACTCAATACGCTCAGGTACAGATCTCCAGCCGCGCGTTCTGGAATATGAAGCAGCAGCGCCGGCAACTGGCTGGCACCAGCGGCTGTGGACTGTGCGGGGTAGAGGCCGTAGAACAGGCGCTGCCCAACCTCAAGGTGCTGCCCGGCGCGCCCCTGCCGCCTGCCGAATGGCTGGATGGCCTGCGCCAGCGCATCAGCGCGTTCCAACCCCTGGGCCAGTACAGCGGCGCGGTGCATGCGGCGGTGTTCATGAACAACCAGGGCGAATTGCTGCTGGGCCGTGAAGACATCGGCCGGCATAACGCCCTCGACAAGCTGATCGGCGCGCTGATCCGCCAAAAGATTCCGACCGACGGCGGCCTGGCGATTGTTACCAGTCGCTGCAGCCTCGAGTTGATCCAGAAAGTCCTGCGCGCAGGCATCCAGACCCTGGTCAGCCTGTCGTCGCCCACCGGCCTGGCCCTGCAATGGGCCCGCCGGCACAACCTCAATCTCATCCACCTGCCGCAGAAAAGTGCGCCGCGGGTCTACAGCCCTGCGATGGAGAATCAAGCGTGAGCAATCATCATCAAGCCGACGATAAACCCACCCCGCGCTACAAGCCCTACAAAGGCCCGGCCGGTGGCTGGGGCGCACTGATCAGCGTGGCGCAAGCCTGGCTGACCAGCGACAACGCGCTGAAAAACATCCGCATGATGCTCAAGACCAACCAGAACGGCGGCTTCGACTGCCCGGGCTGCGCCTGGGGCGACTCGCCGGAAAGCGGCATGGTCAAGTTCTGCGAGAACGGCGCCAAGGCGGTCAACTGGGAAGCTACCAAGCGCCGGGTCGACGCCGCGTTCTTCGCCAAGCACAGTGTCAGCGCACTGCTGGAGCAGAGCGACTACTGGCTGGAGTATCAGGGCCGCCTGACCGAGCCAATGAGCTACGACGCCGAAACCGACCGTTACAAGCCCATCAGTTGGGAGTCGGCGTTCGACCTGATCGGCAAGCACCTCAACGCACTGCCAAACCCGGACATGGCCGAGTTCTATACCTCGGGCCGGGCCAGCAACGAGGCGGCTTACCTGTATCAACTGTTCGTGCGCTCTTACGGCACCAACAACTTTCCGGACTGCTCGAACATGTGCCACGAAGCCAGCGGCGTGGCCCTGGCGCAAAGCGTGGGCGTGGGCAAAGGCACCGTGACCTTCGATGACTTCGAGCATGCGGACGCGATTTTCGTCTGGGGCCAGAACCCCGGCACCAACCACCCTCGGATGCTCGAACCGCTGCGCGAAGCGGTAAAACGTGGCGCCCAGGTGGTGTGCATCAACCCGCTCAAAGAGCGTGGCCTGGAACGCTTCCAGCACCCGCAACACCCGCTGGAAATGCTCACCAACGGCGACAAGCCGACCAACACCGCCTACTTCCGCCCGGCGCTGGGTGGCGACATGGCCATCCTGCGCGGCATGGCCAAGTTCCTGCTGCTGTGGGAACGCCAGGCCCAGGCCGAAGGCAAAGAAGCCGTGTTCGACCACGACTTCCTCAACGAACACACCACCAACGTGCTGGATTACCTGGGCAAGATCGACGACACCTCCTGGGATGAAATCGTCGAGCAGTCAGGCCTGAGCCTGGTGGAGATCGAGCAAGCGGCGCGCATGTACGCCAAAGGCAAGAACGTGATCATGTGCTGGGCGATGGGCATCACCCAGCATCGCCATTCGGTGCCGACCATCCAGGAAATCGCCAACCTGATGCTGCTGCGCGGCAACATCGGCCGCCCGGGCGCGGGCCTGTGCCCGGTGCGTGGCCACAGCAACGTGCAGGGCGACCGCACCATGGGCATCAACGAACGGCCACCGGTGGCGTTCCTTGACTCCCTGGAACGTCGCTTCCAGTTCCAGGTACCGCGGGAAAACGGCCATAACGTGGTGGAGGCCATCCACGCCATGCTCGAAGGCCGCTCCAAAGTGTTTATCGGCCTGGGCGGCAACTTCGCCCAAGCCACGCCGGACAGCCCGCGTACCTTCGAAGCCCTGCGCAATTGCGACCTGACCGTGCAGATCAGCACCAAGCTCAACCGCAGCCACCTGATGCACGGCAAAGACGCATTGATCCTGCCGTGCCTGGGCCGCACCGACATCGACATCCAGGCCGAAGGCCCGCAAGCGGTGACCGTGGAAGACTCGTTCAGCATGGTCCACGCCTCCAACGGGCAGTTGCAGCCGCTGTCGAAACAGATGAAATCCGAGCCTGCGATTCTGGCGGGCATTGCCGCCGCCACCCTGGGCAGCAAGCCGGTGGATTGGAACTGGCTGGTAGCCGATTACGACCGCATTCGCGACCTGATCGCCGACACCATTCCGGGTTTCAAGGACTTCAACGAACGCCTGAAAAACCCGGGCGGTTTCTACCTGGGTAACTCGGCCGGCGCACGTCGCTGGAACACCCCGTCGGGCCGCGCCAACTTCCGCCCGAACATCCTGCCCAAGGACCTGGTGCACGAACGCACCCGCAATACCGGGCAACTGCCGGACCTGATCATGCAGTCGATGCGCTCCCACGATCAGTACAACACCACCATCTATGGCCTGGACGACCGCTATCGCGGGGTCAAGGGGCAGCGGGATGTGCTGTTCGTCAACGAAGCCGACATCATCCGCCTGGGCTTCAAGCCGGGGCAGAAGGCCGACATCGTGTCGATCTGGGATGACGGCCGCGAGCGTCGGGTGAAGGGCTTTACCTTGCTGGCGTTTGATATTCCGGCAGGACAAGCTGCGGCTTATTACCCGGAAGTGAACCCGCTGGTGCCGCTGGAGAGCACCGGGGATGGCAGCCATACGCCAACCTCGAAATTCGTGGCGATTCGGTTGGAAGCAGCGAGTGCGACCGGCTTGATCATGGCGAAGTCGGCCTAAGCCACGCCGTCTTATTGTGGCGAGGGAGCTTGCTCCCGTTCGGGTGCGAAGCGCCCGTAAAAATTTCGAGGCCGCTGCGCAGCCCAACGGGAGCAAGCTCCCTCGCCACAAACAGCACCTGAGTTTTTTACGGGCACAAAAAAGGCCGCTTTTGCATAAAAGCGGCCGTTCCGAAGTAGTTAAAGACTCGCAAAAATCACTTAAGTTCCCCATACAAAACAGCAACTTATAGAATTGTATACAACCCATACCACTGGTCGGGTTTCGATTGTTTCCGCCTCGATACAACCTCAGGATCGCGCCGTCATCCTCTTGAGGTTCCTCTATGAAGTTCTCCTCGATTCTCTTGTTGTCCCTTGGCCTGGTCAGTGGCGCAGCCATGGCCGGTGGCACCACCGAAGCCGGTGTGGGCGGCGCATTGGGCGGGGTTTTAGGTTCGGTCGTAGGCCAGCAGTTGGGCGGTAACACCGGTTCGGCCATCGGTGCAGCCCTCGGCGGCGCAGGCGGCAGTGCGGTTGGTGCAGACAAACGCAGCCGTGGCGAAGCGGCCATTGGCGGCGCGTTGGGCGCAGCCGGTGGCAACGTGGTGGGCCGCAGTGTCGGCGGCAGCACCGGCAGCCTGATCGGCGCAGCAGCCGGCGGTGGCGCCGGTGGCGCGCTGGGCAACTACATGGGCAACAAGAGCGATGACGATGACCGTCGTTACCGCGGGCGCGACAACCGCCGTTATGACCGCGACGACCATCGCGGGCGCGGCCATGCTTATGGGCATCGCAAGAACAAGCATCACTATCGCCACCGGTAAGACTTGAAATACCTTCCGGAAAACGCAGCAAAATAGTGTGGGAGCTGGCTTGCCTGCGATGCGGTCGCCTCGGTGTATCAACCAAATCGCGGCGATGCTATCGCCGGCAAGCGAGCTCCCACATAAGCTGCGTCAGGCCACCAAGCGCTGCAAGGCACCTCGCAGCGCTTCTGGAATCGTCACCGGCTGGTTCGACGCCCGATCCACGAACACATGCACAAACCTCCCCGCGGCACAGGCGTCGTCTTCGCCAGCCTTGAACACCGCCAACTCATACTGCACCGAACTGTTGCCCAACTTGCCCACCCGCAGGCCTATCTCGATGCGCTCCGGAAAAGCGATCGAGGCGAAGTAGTCACACGCCGAACTCACCACAAACCCAACCACTTCACCGTCATGAATATCCAACCCGCCCTGCTCGATCAGGTAGGTGTTCACCGCTGTATCGAAGAAGCTGTAGTAGGTGACGTTATTCACATGGCCATACACATCGTTGTCGTGCCAGCGCGTGATGATCGGCTGGAAGTGACGGTAGTCGGCGCGCTGTGGCATTGAATCGGACATGGACAAATCTCGGGTCAGTTGATTTACAGGTCGTCCAAATGAGCTTCAGCCCATTCACGCACCTCGGCGTAGGGATATTCCTCAAGCGCGGCGAAGCCTGGAATGCTCTTAGCCTTCAGCTTGGTAAACAACGGCACGCTGATCCCGCCCAGGAACCGCGTCAAGCGCTCAGCGCCCGGCAAGTGACCGTTGTACTCATGATGCCTGTGGATAAAATCACCGCACAGCGCCTGGAAGTTTTTATCCACAAGCGGCGGCAGGCTTGGTGGCGGCGGCAAGTGAGCGACATTACCGTGACACACCGAACAATGCCCGCATTGCCGGGGCGCATTTTCATCGCCGAAATAGTGCGCCAGGCGGTAACCCAGGCACTGCTCTGTGGCGAACAGATCCAGCATGGCGTGAATCCGCGCCACTTCCGTCACCTCGTGCTGCTTGAAGCCTGTGTATAACTTTGTGCTCAGCGCCTGTGGATCAAAGTCGGTATTGAGCAAGCTGTAAACCTCGGTCATCTGCTTGCTTTCCATCTCGATCAGGCCCTGTTCCTGGAAGTAATCCAGGGCCTTCACCACACGGTTGCGCTCGGCTTGATGCTGCTGGTAAAGCGCATCGAAATCCACGGTCGCCCAGGTTTTCGCGCGTTTGCAGACCTGGATAATCGCTGCGACAAACTGCTGCCGCTCGCCGGAAAAACGCGCGAGCAAGGCTTCTGGCTCAATCAGATACTTGAAACGGTATTCAGCGTAAAACGCATAGCGCGGCGCGATCACGCCCTTGAGTTCAAGCTGCACCAGCAAGGTCTTCAGCGGCAGTTCGCGGATGTTGCTCTGGTCCGAAAGCGAGCGGAGCAGGAACTCCCACTGCCCGTCACCACGGGATGCCTGTATCTCCTCAAGCACGCGGCGAATACCTTCCTGTTCCGGCGTGTCGCCGTACACAAAGTTTTCCAGAATATTCAGGCTGTCGCGATTCGCCAGAACCAGGCAGTCGGAAGGCTGCCCGTCACGCCCGGCGCGACCGATTTCCTGGCTGTAGTTCTCGATGGACTTGGGCAAGTCGAAGTGCACCACGTTGCGAATGTCGCTCTTGTCGATGCCCATGCCAAAGGCGATGGTGGCGACGATGCAGTTGGACTGGCCGCCCATGAATCGCCTCTGGATGCCCTCACGCTTATCGTGCGCCAGGCCCGCGTGGTAAGCCTCGGCCTGGATACCGTTGCGATTCAGATGCTCGGCGATATGTTCGGCGGTTTTCTGCAGGGTGACGTAGACGATGCTCGGCTGATTGGCCCGCTCCTTCATCCATGCCACCAGCCGTCGACGCTTGTCCTGGCCAGCGACGGGCTCCACCAGCAGGTTGAGATTGGAGCGGTAGAAGCCCGTGGTGATCACATCGTCCGGCGCAATGGCGAACTTGGCCTGCATGTCGGCGATCACCTTGGGCGTGGCGGTAGCCGTCAGCAACAACGCCTGTGGGATACGGAACTGGCGCTGGTAATCCGGCAGCTTCAGGTAATCCGGGCGAAAATTATGGCCCCATTCGGAAATACAGTGAGCCTCGTCCACCACCAGCAGCGAGATCGGCACGCTTTGCAGGAAATTGCGGAAACGCTCGTTCTTCAAACGCTCCACGGAGACCATCAGGATTTTCAGCTCGCCCGAACGCGCCCGGGCCATGACGTCATTGGCGTCATCCCGGCTCTGGGCCGAGTCGATGCTGCCCGCCGAAATACCGTGGCGCTGCAAGAAACCCAACTGGTCCTGCATCAACGCCAGCAACGGCGACACCACGAGCGTCAAATGCGGCAGCAACACGGCGGATAGTTGATAGCAAAGGGACTTGCCGGAGCCGGTGGGGAAAATCGCCGCCGCCGAACGGCCCGCCAGAATCGCGCTGACCGCCGCTTCCTGACCCAAACGAAACTGTGGATAACCAAAGACCTGTTGGAGGGTGTTGTGCATAAGCTGTCACTCCATTGACCGCTGAACGAGCCCAAAACATAGACCAGCGCATTCAGCGAATCGAGAAAGGTCGCAAGTTAAAAAGAGTCAGGATGATACACAGCCTGGGCAATGGAGTAGGCACCAGTAGGAAACGTTCCAACCTCGCGCAGGACGCATCTGCAAACCCATTGCGCTACAATCAAGCTTCGCACCGAGAGGACGCTGTCATGGCCGAACTGACGTTTGAGCAAAAGCAGGATCACTACGACAAGATCCGCCGATCCAACTACCTGGCCAGCCTGCGCCTGGAAGGGTTCGACACCCAGCCCGCCGACGTCGACAAACCCCTGCCGACCCGCGAAGCCGTCCTCGCCAAGTACCGCAACACGCCACGCTGATGCTCGACAAATACGGCGTGGGCCAGGACCCGTACTGCTACCCCGGTAGCAGCGTCCTGCGTAACCGCCTGGATTTGTTCGACGAAGAGCGCCTGCACCAGGCCGAGCGGGAACTGTCTGAAATTGCAGTAGGCAGCCTGCCGCTGTATCCCCCACCCTACGACCTTGAACGCCTGCAACACATACACCGCACACTGTTCGGCGACATCTACGATTGGGCCGGTGAGCTGCGCACGGTCAATATCCAGAAAGGCGACACGCTGTTTTGCACACCGGAGCGTATACCGCCCGAAGCCGCGAAAATCATCCAGCACGTGGCCCAGGCCAACTGGTTCGTTGGGGCTACCCAGGCCGAGTTGGTGACGCAAATCGCCGAGGCTTATGGCGACCTCAACGTGATCCACCCGTTTCGCGAAGGCAATGGCCGGGCGCAGCGGATTCTGTTCGAGCAGATCATCGTCAACGCCGGATTTTCGGTGAATTGGTGGTTGGTGAAGAATGCGGCGTGGATACCGGCGAATATTGATGCGGTGGCGTGTGATTACCGGGGGTTGGAGGCGATTTTTGAGCGGTGCATCAGCACCCCGCGCTGAGCAAAACATTGCTCAACTTGCACCGCAACGCCACCCCCACCTATAGTTCGCCCCGTCGCTGCAAAATCAGCGATCAGGTTTGGTCACCTGTACAGAGTTCGCATACGCACCCTCAGATGTCGTAGGCACATTCGTGCCCACACGCTTCATGGCGGCTGTGTTTGGGACGCCTTCGGGCGTGCCGGGTGAATCTCTGCCGGTTGACCAACCTGGACACAGTCCGCCACCCATCGCTTGGTCACGATGATGGCGGTTCTCCTAAATTACAGAGATCGAAATCAATGAGCGCTATAAATCCATCTGAAAATCGCTATCGCCTTCTGCGCACCAACTTCACCGATACCCATCCTCTGGTCATAGATACTGAAGCCGCTGCCGAAGACATTCAGTCCGCCGCACACCAACGCATCCGCGCTGCAGCCGACCTACTGGAAACCTTCTCCTGCCTGACCTTCGAACAGGCCGACCTCAAAGACATTTCCCACATCACCAACGCCCTGTATTTGCTGGTCCAGGATGGATGTGACCTGCTGGAAGCCGCCCAATACGGAATGATGCAACTCACCACCGCAGATGCCATAAAGCGAACACCCTCTGAGCAATCACACAGTTAAAAATGTGGGAGCTGGCTTGCCTGCGATAGCGGAGTGTCAGACAACACCTCTACCACTGACACACCGCCATCGCGGGCAAGCCCGGCTCCCACTTTTGATTTCTTCGCATGCGAAGTATCAATCCACTGCAAATCTAGGATAAGGCCGTAAGAAAACGCCGAGCGCCACGCCATATCCTTCCCAAACTGCTTCCCGCACCAGCCAATCCCTCTACAGAACTCACCGCAGCCTGACCGAAACTAGCGCCCCGTCATCTACTCGGCAGAAACCCCGTGAACCTCGAAAGGACTCAATACATCGGCCACTATGGCGTCACGTTCACCGTGATCCAATTTACCGTAACACCCCATAACCGACACAAACTCGCCACTCCCTGCTTGATTGACGCACAAGCCTCTGCTGACGCTCAAGCTGAAGGCGGAATCGACCCTCAACGCTCTACGTCCTCAATGCACGTGTACTCAAATGAGTCATAGTCAGATGCTCTACTTACAAGCAGCGTGCTTTTTCGCCGCTTACCTGCTGCTGCACTACCAAATCACCGACGCCACAATCAGAAAGCGATGTGCCCTCACCTTTCTAACGACGGCGCTAATCCTGACTTTCTGGCTACCCTACGTGGCCATCATTCTCAGCATTCAACTCCTCCCTATCGCCCTGTTCTTGATAGGCTTGGCACTGTTCATCACACGAAATAAATTCCGCCGGAAACGTAACCGCCCTCCTCACCCACTCCAACGTGCCCCCACCATGAACCTGGCCCCCAACTTCCCCGAAGACGCCGCCATGCAGCAGCTCCTGCAACTGCTGCACGACGAAATCGGCTTGCCTAAACACAAAACCATCCGCCTCGAAACCTCAATCAACCTGGACTTGGGCTGCGACGGCACCGAGGCCAAGCAATTCATTGAGGCGCTGGAACAGGATTTCGCCGTCGACTTGAACGACTACGACGCTTATCGTTACTTCCAGCCTCCGGTCTTTGATGTGTTCCTGAAACGCCGAGCCAAAGGTCGCGGCGATAAAATCCCGCTGACCATCGGCATGCTCTACCTGGCTATCAAGACTCAGCGTTGGGACACCCAAACCCTGGAAAATCTCAGCTGAACTGTAGGAGCCGGGCTTGCCCGCGATGAGGCCCGAACAATCAACACACCTATAAGCCAATACACCGTAGCCTCAAAAAAATAACAAGGACCTTACATGGACGTACTAATGGGCCTGCTGGCCGCCCTGCTCTGGGGCGGCACGGACTTTCTCGTGGGCCTCAACGCCCGAGCCGTCGGCGTAAAACGCGCGGTGTATTTCGGCCAGGCCCTGGGCTTCCTGATCATGACCCTGCTGCTGGTCATATTCCCCGCCTTCCTCGTCAAATCCCTCGCGGCACCGTTGAGTGTCTGGCTCCTTGGCGCCGCTGCAGCCCTGCTGACCGTCTCCGGCGCCCTCGCACTGTCCAAGGCCTTCTCCCTGGGCAAAGCGGCCATCGTCGCACCGCTGGTGACGTCCTACGGCGTCGTGACCACTTTACTGTCATGGGCCAGCGGCGAACACATCAGCCTGATCCAACTCGGCTGCATCGCTCTCTGCGTAGTCGGCGTGATCCTGTCCAGCATTCACAAGGACAACGGCGTCCCTCACAACAGCTCCAGCCGC
Organism: Pseudomonas sp. Z18(2022); assembly: GCF_036346535.1. Taxonomy (NCBI): domain Bacteria; kingdom Pseudomonadati; phylum Pseudomonadota; class Gammaproteobacteria; order Pseudomonadales; family Pseudomonadaceae; genus Pseudomonas; species Pseudomonas sp. Z18(2022). The sequence continues at coordinate 153,082 of NZ_JAOTOA010000002.1, read as the reverse complement.
TCGATTGCCTACGCAATGCTCGCAGCGTTGCTCTACGGCACAAGCTTTTGGGTGCAAGGCCGCTACACCCTGCCGACACTTGGCCCGGTCACGATGCTTTGGCTTGGCTATCTGGTAGGCCTGTGTGTGCTGGTGATGATGGTGCTTAAAGTCAAAGACGGCCTGAAAATCCCACCGCTGAAAAACTGCGCAACATTGACCGGGGCGAGCCTGATGAACCTTGGCGGGTTCTCGGCATTTTCGTGGGGCGCAATGGTGGGGTCGGTTTCCGTGGTGACGGTGATCAGCACCCTATCCGGCGGGATCGCGGCGATTTTGGGATTTGTATTTTTCAAGGAACGACTTTCAGCGATACAAGTAACCGGCGTGGTACTGGTGTTGGTGGGAGCGGTGGTTTTGCACCTCGTCGACTGATCCATCGCCCACAAAAAAGCCGCCCACAAGGGGCGGCTTTTTCACAACCGCCGAATCTTACAACTTCGGACCAGCCGCCTTGATCGCATCGCTCACTTCAAACTTCTTGAAGTTCTCGATGAACAGACCCGCCAGCGCTTTCGCGGCTTCGTCGTAGGCAGCCTTGTCAGCCCAGGTGTTACGTGGGTTCAACAGGCCGGTATCAACGCCAGGTACAGCCAATGGCACGTCCAGGTTGATGGTGTCCAGGTGCTCGGTCTCGGCACCGATCAACGCGCCGCTCTGGATCGCTGCAATCACGCCACGGGTGGTCGGGATGTTGAAGCGCTTGCCAACGCCGTAGCCGCCGCCGGTCCAGCCGGTGTTGACCAGGTAGACCTTGGAGCCGAAGCCGCGCACGCGCTTGATCAGCAGTTCTGCGTATTCACCGGCCGGACGTGGGAAGAATGGGGCGCCGAAGCAGGTGGAGAAGGTCGACTTGATGCCGCCGCCCGAACCCATTTCAGTCGAGCCCACCAGAGCGGTGTAGCCGGACAGGAAGTGGTAGGCCGCTTGTTCTTCGCTGAGGATCGACACGGGCGGCAGTACGCCGGTCAGGTCGCAGGTCAGGAAAATCACAGCGTTGGGCTCGCCACCGAGGTTTTTCTCGGAACGCTTGGCCACGTGCTCCAGCGGGTAGGCGGCGCGGCTGTTCTGGGTCAGGCTGACGTTGGTGTAGTCGGCGTGTTTGGCATCGTCGATCACCACGTTTTCGAGCACGGTGCCGTGCTTGATGGCTTTCCAGATAACCGGCTCGTTCTTCTCGGACAGGTCGATGCACTTGGCATAGCAACCGCCTTCGATGTTGAACACCACGCCCTCGCCCCAACCGTGTTCGTCGTCACCGATCAGGTAACGGCTTTCGTCGGCGGACAGGGTAGTTTTACCGGTGCCGGACAGGCCGAAGAACAGGGTCACATCGCCAGCTTCGCCGATGTTGGCTGCGCAGTGCATCGGCAGTACGTCGGAGGCCGGCAGCAGGAAGTTCTGCACCGAGAACATGGCTTTTTTCATCTCACCGGCGTAACGCATGCCGGCGATCAGGACTTTTTTCTGGGCGAAATTGAGGATCACGCAACCGTCGGAGTTGGTGCCGTCACGCTCTGGCACGCATTCGAAGTTGGCCACGTTGAGCACTTGCCATTCTTCACGACCGGCCGGGTTGTACTGGGCCGGGTTGATGAACAGGCAACGACCGAACAGGTTCTGCCAGGCAGTCTGGGTGGTCATTTTCACGGCCAGGTAGTGGTCTTCTGCAGCCCCTACGTGAACGTGGGAAACGAAATGCTCTTGCGCGTTGTTGAATGCCTCGACGCGAGCCCACAGGGCGTCGAACTTGTCGGCCGGGAACTTGCGGTTGATCGGGCCCCAGGCAATGGCAGCCTGGGTGGAAGGCTCTTCAACGATGAAGCGGTCGACTGGCGAACGGCCGGTACGATGACCGGTTTCTACGACCAGCGCTCCAGTATCGGCAAGCACGCCTTCACCGCGCTGCAGGGCTTCTTTGACCAGATCGTCAACACTCAGGTCAGTGTATACGGCGTTATTGGCTTGCGTCATGAGGTTCCCCGTCGGCCTATGGCCGAGTGCTCCAAACGTTTTGTAGTAGAAAGTTGCGCACTACTACCGCGAAAAAAGTGGGCCGGATTATGCCAGAAAAGCCCAAAAAGAGTAGGGCCCTCCGGTCAGAACGGCGGAAATCTGGCGTTTCTCAGGTGATTTACCTGTGCTTAAACGTTTTAGTGGCGGGTGCCCGAAGGGGTGTCGACGCCCGCGCCGGCGAATAATTGAGCAATATCGGCGGCGTCGAACAGGTAGCGCTGGTTGCAGAACTGGCAGTCGATCTCGATGTTGCCACCGTGTTCCACCACCAGATCCTGCGCGTCTTCCAGGCCCAGGCTGACCAGGGCAGTGGCGGAGCGCTCGCGGGAGCAACTGCAGTGGAAGCGCAGGGATTGCACGTCGAACAGGCGCACGGCCTCTTCGTGGTAAAGGCGGTGCAGGATGGTTTCGTTGTCCAGGCCCATCAGTTCTTCGGCTTTCAAGGTGCCGGCCAAGGCGGTGATGTGTGCCCAGCTGTCGGCGCGGTCTTCTTCATCCTTGATGCGGTCGGCCGGCAGTTGTTGCAGCAGCAGGCCACGGGCGCGCTTGCCGTCGGCGTTTAGCCAGAAGCGGGTGCCCACTTGCTGGGACATCACGAAATAGTTGGTGAAGCAGTCGGACAGGGTTTCGCCGTCAAGGTCGACGATACCCTGGTAGCGCTGGCCTACGGTCGGGTCGACGGTCAGTGCCAGTACGCCGTCAGGCATGAGGTCGGCCAGGGTCGCGTCGGGGGCGATGCGGTCGGCGTCGTAACGGGCCAGGCCACGGATTTCGCGCTCGCTGGAGCATTCGATCATCAGCAGCGGGATCGGGCCTTCGGAGCGGGCCTGCAGGATCAGCAAACCATCGAACTTCAGGGTGCCCACCAGCAACGAGGCGGCCGCCATCAGTTCGCCGAGCAACTGCGCGACCGGCTCCGGATAGGGGTGCTTGGCGAGGACTTCGGCATAGCTGCGCTCCAGGGCGACCAGTTCGCCGCGGGCGTCGCTGTCGTCGAAGATGAAGCGTTGGGTGAAGTCGGTATCCGGTAGATCAGTCATAGGTCTGGGTATCTGAATTGATGACAAAAAGATGACAAGGTTTATAGAATTGCACGCTTTAGCACTATTTTGGTGCGGCCTTCCACGGGAAAACGAAGCGCTTTAAAGCAAAGAGGAAACAGTTTATGAACAATCCGGGTTTGTTCCAAGCCAAGTGGAACCTCGGGCGATTGGCCCTGTGCAATTTACTCGCTGTGGGGCTGCTGTGTTTTTGGCTCTGGCCGGCGGGCCAGGCGCTCTGCGTGGTTTTCGACGAGTGGCTGTTTCATCTGCTCAACGACCCTCTTGCCAGCAGCCCCGCGTGGCTGCATGTGTGGGCGGTGGCCAGTTTGCGCCCGTTTGACGCGGTGGTCGGGGTGATTCTGCTGACGCTGTTGATCCGCGGCGACTGGGTGTTCAAGGCGATTGAAGTGCGCCCGGCGTTTTTCGGATTCCTGGGCATTCTGCTGCTGTTGCTGTTTATCCGCATGCTGTTTTCCAAGCTGGCGGCGCAGATGGGCTGGCAACACCATAGCCCGTCGATGGTGATCAGCGGGGCGATCCAGATGAGTGACTATTTCCCCGGCCTTGAAAAAACCTGGGAACTGAAGGACCGCTCCAGCCAGAGTTTCCCGGGAGATCACGCGTCAGTTTTGTTGATCTGGGGAATGTTCATGACCGTGTTCGCCAAGCGCATCGGCCAGGTTCTCGTGATCTGGGGCTTGGCGCTGCTGTTCATGATGCCGCGGCTGGTGGCCGGCGCACATTGGGGGCAGGACGATTACATCGGCGGGGTGTTGCTGGCGCTGTTGGCGTTGGGCTGGGGTTACTACACGCCGTTTGCAGCGAAGGTTTCGGGATTTCTGATGCAGGTGACGAGCCCGGTGTTCGAGTGGTTTCAGCGGGTGCCGCTGGTTAATCGCTTGAGCGTTATTCGCAGCGTTTGAAGCGAAGTTGCAGGAGCCGGCCTGGCTCCTGCGCTTTTACGGTTAATCATCGTTGCCACTGCCGCGAAACTTGAACAGGTCGCGCCGCTGCTTCTTGCTCGGCTTGCCGTCGGTAGTCATGCCCAGTGAACCAGCCTTGCGCATGGCCGCCGCGTTTTCGCGCTTGGCGATGCTGGCTTCGGTTTCGGTATACAAGGCCTGCGCCTCGGGAGCGCCCCTTCGCACAATTGAAAGCGCCTGGACCACCACGGTTCGCTCATCAAAACCGGCACGAATCTGGAACTCATCGCCAATGCGCGGCTCCTTGCCAGGCTTGCAGCGCTCGCCCCGCCAATGCACTTTGCCACTCTCGATAGCCGCCTTGGCGAGGGCACGGGTCTTGAAAAAGCGCGCCGCCCACAACCACTTGTCCAGACGGACTTTTTCTTCCTCTTCCTGCTTCTGAGCCACTTGAATTCCTCGCTCTGAAAAATGTCGCAACTTTACCGTTGAAAGCCTTCAACGCATAAACCCTTGAGCTCACCTAAGATACGCCAGGTAGCAACCTGTTTTCGCGAGGTTAACGCGTGACCGACTTTCCCATTTCACTCACCTCGCCCAAACAAGGCTGCGCGGGTTGCCAGCAAAGCGAACCGCTGGGCTTTGAGTTTGCCTTCGCCTATCAGCCTATCGTGGACCTGCGCGACCACTCGGTCTTCGCCCATGAAGCCCTGGTGCGCGGCGTTAAGGGTGAGGGTGCGTTGTCGGTACTTGATCAGGTCAACGACAGCAATCGCTACCGTTTCGACCAGCAATGCCGCACCAAGGCCATCGCCACCGCCTCGACACTGGGCCTGCAGACGCACCTTTCAATCAACTTCATGCCCAATGCGGTCTATCGGCCCGAGTTGTGCATTCGCAGCACCCTGGAAGCGGCCCGCACGCATAATTTTCCATTGGACCGGCTGATTTTCGAGACACTGGAAAGCGAGCACGTAGATAACTATCGCCATTTGACGAATATTCTGCGTGAATACCGCGAATTCGGCTTCAAGACCGCCATCGACGATTTCGGGGCGGGCTATTCGGGGCTGAACCTGCTGGCCGATTTCCAACCTGACTTGATCAAACTCGACATGGCGCTGATCCGCGATGTCGACCGTGATCGTGTCCGTCAGGTGATCGTCCGGGGGATTGTCACAATCTGTGAGCAGTTGGGCGTTACTGTCATCGCCGAAGGTATCGAAAGTGCCGGCGAGCGGGATTTCCTCGCCGACTGTGGAATATTTCTGATGCAGGGCTACTGGTTCGCCAAGCCTGCATTCAAAGCCCTGGCCGAGGTTTCACCTGGCGCCTGGGCGAATTAATTGCCGGTTATTCATATTGAAGACATTTGACCATTTGACCGTTGTGGGTCTGCGTGAGTGGGTGGCACTTCCCGACTTGGGAGTGGCTGGCCTGCGCGCCAAGATCGACACCGGCGCCAGTACCTCAAGCCTGCATGCCACCGAGATCGAGCCATTTGAGCGCGACGGTGCAAAGTGGGTGCGCTTCACCGCGCACCTGGGCAGCGTGGTGCAACTGCGTCACCGGCGTTGCGAAGCGCCGCTGGTGGCGATGAAAACCATTAAAAGCTCCAACGGCCAGGCCCAGGTGCGGTATGTGATCAGCACCACTCTGGCCCTGGGTGATCGGGTGTGGCGGGTGGAATTCACCCTCGCCTGCCGCAAGGCGATGCGTTACCGGCTGTTGCTGGGCTCCAAGGCTCTGATTGACGGCCAGCTGGTGGTCAATCCCGGGCTCAAATACGTTCAAGACAAGCCGGTGTTCCCGGTATCTACTACCTCTGCCACAGGTGTTGCATGAAGATCGCTGTGCTGTCGCGTAACCCGCGTCTGTATTCCACCCGTCGCCTGGTCGAGGCCGGCACCGAACGTGGCCATGAGATGGTGGTGATCGATACGTTGCGCGCCTATATGAACATTGCCAGTCATAAGCCGCAGATCCACTACCGGGGCAAGCCGCTGGAAGGCTTCGATGCGGTGATCCCGCGTATCGGTGCTTCGGTGACGTTCTATGGCTGCGCGGTGTTGCGCCAGTTTGAAATGATGGGGGTCTCGCCCCTGAATGAATCGGTGGCCATCGCCCGTTCGCGGGACAAGCTGCGCTCGCTGCAGTTGCTGTCGCGCCGTGGCATCGGCTTGCCGGTCACCGGTTTTGCACACTCCCCGGACGATATTCCCGACCTGATCGAGATGGTCAACGGCGCGCCGCTGGTAATCAAGGTACTGGAAGGTACCCAGGGCATCGGTGTGGTGCTGTGTGAGACGGCAACGGCCGCCGAGTCGGTGATCGAGGCGTTTATGGGCCTCAAGCAGAACATCATGGTGCAGGAATACATCAAGGAAGCCGGCGGTGCGGATATCCGCTGCTTCGTGGTGGGCGACAAGGTGATTGCCGCGATGAAGCGTCAGGCCAAGCCGGGGGAGTTCCGCTCCAACCTGCACCGTGGCGGCAGCGCCAGCCTGATCAAGATCACCCCGGAAGAGCGCATGACGGCCCTGCGCGCGGCCAAGGTCATGGGGCTGAGTGTGGCGGGTGTGGATATCTTGCGTTCCAACCACGGGCCGTTGGTGATGGAGGTGAACTCGTCACCGGGCCTGGAAGGGATTGAAACCACCACCGGCAAGGATGTGGCGGGGATCATCATTCAGCATCTGGAGAAGAGTGGTGGGCCGAATATGACGCGCACCAAGGGCAAGGGTTAATCCCCCCTGTAGGAGCTGGCTTGCCTGCGATACAGGCACCTCGGTTTTTCTGGCGAACCGCGGTGATGCCATCGCGGGCAAGCCCGGCTCCCACACAAGCCCGCTCCCACATTTAATCTGTGTTGGGTGTTAGACCGCGTCTCTAGGCAGCATCAGCCCCAACGGCAAACGCACTCGTGCTTCCAGGCCGCCATCCGGCCGGTTGCGCAATTCAACATTGCCGCCATGCATCGAAGCAATTCGCCGCACAATCGCCAGCCCCAGGCCGGTGCCCTTGCCACCCCGGGCACGGTCGCCACGGGTGAACGGGTTAAAGATGCCTTCCAGTTCCGCCGGATCGATACCGGCGCCACGGTCCATCACACTCAGCACGACGTAAGGCGCGCTGGTATCCCCGGACACGTACGCCGCCACTTCCACATCGGAACCGGCGTGATGCAAGGCGTTGCCAATCAGGTTGTTCAGCAACCGCTTCATCGATACCCGGCGCAACGCGAACGGCTGGATCGGCTCCAAACGCATGCGAACCTGCTCGCCGTTCTGGTTGTAGGGCGCCACCACTTCACGTACCAGGTCCGTCAGGTCGACCTCTTCCACCACTTCGTCGCGACCGTCACGGATAAACGCCAGGAACTGGTCGAGAATCGCGTCCATGTCCTCGATGTCGCGAACCATGTCGTCGGTCAGGTCGGTGTGGTTGCCCATCAGCTCCAGGGACAGCCGCAACCGCGTCAGCGGCGTGCGCAGGTCATGGGATACCCCCGCCAGCATCAGCTCGCGTTCGCGTCCCGCCTGTTCGACATCCTCGGCCATCTGGTTGAACGCGCTGTACACCTCGGTCATTTCACTCGGTGTATCGCTGATGGGCAGGCGCACACTGCGGCCCTGGCCCAGTTGGCGTGCGGCAAACACCAGGCGCTTGAGCGGCTGGTTGAGCTGGCGCACGAAAATCCAGGCAGACGCGGTGGAAAGCAAACCAATCGCCAGGAACCAGCCCAGCACGTTCCAGATCTTCTGCCCCCGCAGCGGATGCGGATACAGCGGCACCTTCAGCCAGTCCTCGCCCAAGCTTGGCGCCCGCACCCACAGTGCCGGCGACACATGCATGCGCAGCCGCACCTCGGTGTCTTCACCCAGTTCGGCCTGCATCTGGCGTTGGTAGATTTCGCTGTAGGGCCAATGTTGCTCGCCCTCGGGCACGCCTGCGCCCGCAACCCGAACCAGGGTAGCGGCCTTGGCGATCTTCTCGCGGTTCTCGGGGTCTGCGGCCCAGTAGGCGCGCAAGGTCAGGGCGACACCGTGGCTGTACTGCCGGTCCACCAGCACGTCTTCGTTCATCAACAGATAAACCAGTGTCAGGGCCTTGGAAAACAGTACGACGATGAGCACCAGCCAAAGGGTGCGTGAGAAGAAACTCTGCGGGAACCACAACGGGGTTTTCATAAAAGACAGCTGGACACCTTGCAGGCGCGAGCGAAGCTCGCAGAATTGCAAACGCCGGGCAACCGGCTGACTCTTATCGAGTCATCACCGGCAGGCCCGCCTCTGCAAATCATTGGTCACTTGGTTGCAGTGCCGTCCGGCACAAACACGTAACCCACACCCCACACCGTCTGGATATAACGCGGCTTGGATGGATCGGGCTCGATCATCCGGCGCAGACGGGAGATCTGTACGTCGATGGAGCGCTCCAGGGCGTCCCACTCCCGGCCTCGGGCCAGGTTCATCAGCTTGTCGCGGGTCAGCGGCTGGCGAGCGTTCATCACCAGTGCCTTGAGCACGGCGAATTCGCCGGTGGTCAGCATGTGCACTTCATCGCCACGCTTGAGCTCACGGGTGGCCAGCGACAGCTCGTAGTCACCGAAGGTCACGCTTTCGTCTTCGCTGCCTGGAGCGCCCGGTACCGGGGCGGCCTGGCGACGCAGTACGGCCTTGACCCGGGCCATCAGCTCATCCGGGTTGAACGGCTTGGCCAGGTAATCGTCGGCGCCCAGTTCGAGGCCCTTGATGCGGCTCAGCTCATCGCCCTTGGCGGTCAGCATGATGATCGGGATCTGATTGTTGGCGCCGCGCAGGCGTTTGCAGGCGGTCAGGCCGTCTTCGCCGGGCAGCATCAGGTCCAGCACCACCAGGTTGAAGACTTCACGTCCCAACAGGCGGTCCATCTGTTCGGTGTTTGGCACCGCGCGGGCACGATAGCCCTTGGAGTTGAAGAAACGCTCCAGCAGGCTGCTCAGCCCCGGATCGTCATCAACGATGAGAATTTTTTCGCCTTCAGCAGTTTGTGCAGTGCTGCTCATTAGATGCTCCTCTTATCTCGGCGCGCATTATGGCGTAGCTGCCGTTATACGCACCGTGTGCATTGTTAGCAGATTTTTCCTCTACCGCCAGCGAACCCGCGCCCTACAACCTTGGCCGCAATCCCCCCAAGGGCGGAACGCTGGTTATAATGCGGCGCCTTTGTGCAGGGCAACGTCAGTTCGTTACCGCTTACTGCCAGGGGATTTTTTTACCCGCTTGTAGTGATTTTTTCGATTTCGAGGGTCAATAGGCTGCCTCTTGACCCAGGCAGCGGCGCCAGTCGGGCCGCTCAACCAGCCTCGCAAGCCTTGTTTTCCGGGCCTGCGAGCCTGCTTTCAGAATTTCAGGTGGTTTTATGGACAGCATCAACAGCCGCATCGCCGAGGAACTCGGTGTACGCCCACAACAGGTCGAAGCGGCCGTCGCTCTACTGGATGAAGGCTCCACGGTGCCCTTCATCGCCCGTTACCGTAAAGAAGTCACCGGCAGCCTCGATGATATCCAGTTGCGGCATCTGGAAGAGCGCCTGCGCTACCTGCGAGAACTCGACGAACGGCGTATCAGCATCCTCGCCAGCATCGAAGAGCAAGGCAAGCTGACCCCGCAACTGGAACGCGACATCAAGCTCGCCGACACCAAGACCCGCCTCGAAGACTTGTACCTGCCGTACAAGCAGAAGCGCCGCACCAAGGGCCAGATCGCCCTGGAAGCCGGCCTCGGCGAGCTGGCCGACGGCCTGTTCAACGACCCGTCCCTGGCCCCGGAAAGCGAAGCCGCACGCTTTGTCGATGCCGAAAAAGGCGTCGCCGACGTCAAGGCCGCCCTCGAAGGCGCCAAGTACATCCTCATGGAGCGTTTCGCCGAAGACGCCAACCTGCTGGAAAAACTGCGCAGCTACCTGAAGCAGGAAGCCACCCTCAGTGCCCGCGTAATCGCCGGCAAGGAAGAGGAAGGCGCCAAGTTCCGCGATTACTTCGAACACGACGAGCCGCTGAAAAGCATGCCGTCCCACCGCGCCCTCGCGATTTTCCGCGGTCGCAACGAAGGTATTCTGAGCTCCGCGCTGAAAGTCGGCGACGAGCTGCCGGGCACCATGCACCCGTGCGAAGGCATGATCGGTCAACAATTCGGCATCCAGAATCAGAATCGTCCTGCGGACAAATGGCTCGGTGAAGTCGTGCGCTGGACCTGGAAGGTCAAACTCTACACCCACCTGGAAACCGACCTGCTGGGCGAACTGCGCGACGGCGCCGAAACCGAAGCCATCAGCGTGTTCGCCCACAACCTGCACGACCTGCTGCTGGCCGCGCCGGCCGGCCCGCGCGCCACCCTGGGCCTCGACCCGGGCCTGCGTACCGGCTGCAAGGTTGCCGTGGTTGACGCCACCGGCAAGATGCTCGACCACGCCACGGTCTACCCCCACGTGCCGCACAACAAGTGGGACCAGACCATCGCGATCCTGGCCGCCCTGTGCGCCAAGCACTCGGTAGACCTGATCGCCATCGGCAACGGCACCGCCAGCCGTGAAACCGACAAGCTGGCCGCCGAACTGATCAAAAAATACCCAGGCATGCAGATGACCAAGGTGATGGTCTCCGAGGCCGGCGCTTCGGTGTACTCCGCCTCGGAACTGGCTTCCAAGGAATTCCCGGACCTCGACGTGTCGATCCGTGGCGCCGTGTCCATCGCTCGCCGCCTGCAGGACCCACTGGCCGAACTGGTGAAGATCGATCCGAAATCCATCGGTGTCGGCCAGTACCAGCATGACGTGTCGCAGCTGAAGCTGGCCCGCGGCCTGGATGCGGTGGTGGAAGACTGCGTGAACGCCGTCGGTGTCGACGTGAACACCGCCTCGGTTGCGCTGCTGGCTCGTATCTCCGGCCTCAACGCGACCCTGGCGCAGAACATCGTGACCCACCGCGACGAGAACGGTGCGTTCAAGACCCGTGCAGCGCTGAAAAAAGTCGCACGCCTGGGCGAAAAAACCTTCGAACAAGCTGCCGGCTTCCTGCGCGTCATGAATGGCGACAACCCGCTGGATTCCTCGGCCGTTCACCCGGAAGCCTACCCGCTGGTGCAACGCATTGCCGCTGAAACCGACCGCGACATCCGCTCGCTGATCGGCGACGCCGCGTTCCTCAAGCGCCTGGACCCGAAAAAGTACACCGACGAAACCTTCGGCGTGCCGACCATCACCGACATCCTGCAAGAGCTGGAGAAACCTGGCCGCGACCCGCGCCCCGAGTTCAAGACCGCCGAGTTCCAGGAAGGCGTCGAAGACCTCAAGGACCTGCAACTGGGGATGATCCTCGAAGGCGTGGTCACCAACGTGACCAACTTCGGCGCGTTTGTGGATATCGGCGTGCATCAGGACGGTTTGGTGCACATCTCTGCGCTTTCGGAGAAGTTCATCAAAGACCCTCGCGAAGCGGTGAAAGCCGGTGACGTGGTCAAGGTGAAAGTCATGGAAGTCGACATCCCGCGCAAACGCGTCGGCCTGTCGATGCGCATGAGCGACACCCCCGGCGAGAAAATCGACGGTGCCCGCGGCGCACGCCCAGGCTCTGCGCCACGCCAGTCCCAAGGCAGCGCACCGCGCAAGGAAACCGCAGCCCCAGCCCCGGCCAATAACGCCATGGCTTCGCTGTTCGCCAACGCCAAACAACTGAAGAAACGTTAATGGAACTGCCAGCCGGCTTGACCCACAGTGCTTTCAGCGAACTCATTGGCTGCCGCCTGCAACGCCTGGAAACCGGTGTTGCCGAGGTGGCCATGACCCTGGAACCACAGCTGCGCAACCGCGCTGGCAAACTCCATGGCGGGGCGATCTTCAGCCTGGTGGACATTGCCATGGGGCTGGCGTGTTCCAGCTCCCATGGTTTCGACCAGCAGAGCGCGACCATCGAATGCAAGATCAACTACATCCGCGCCGTTTCCGACGGCGACGTGCTGTGCACCGCGCGGGTGATTCACCCCGGCCGGCGCACGCTGGTGGTCGAGGCTGACGTGTACCAGGACGAAAAACTGGTCGCAAAAGCACAAGGCACCTTCGCTGTCCTATAGCTCCCTGTCATCGATTTGAGTTAATTTCGGCGCTGCGAAAGTTGCGCCGAACTTTTCTTCGTGCGCGATAGCCAGATTCAAGGACGAGGGCGGCTCTTTCAGAGTGGGTCAATCCGGCTCGAAAACCAGGCGATAACGCCAGTTTCCACTTCACCCTTGTAGACCGTCCTGCCCACCCCCATATTGGGGCGACTGACGCGTGAAGGAATCCAACTTGAGCGAACTTCTCAACCGCCGCCTGGCATTGCTCGGCAAGCACGAACACCTCTCTTTGCTCGAGCAATGCCTGCACGGCATCGAGCGCGAATGCCTGCGCGTCACCGGTGAAGGCCGACTGGCACAAACGCCGCATCCCGAGGCCCTGGGCGCTGCACTGACCCACGAACAGATCACCACCGACTATTCCGAGTCGCTGCTTGAGTTCATCACGCCGGCCCTGCCCAACCCGGCCGACACCCTGAGCAGCCTCGACAAGATCCACCGTTTTGCCTACAGCAAGCTCGGCAACGAGTACCTGTGGAGTCCATCGATGCCGTGCCCGTTGCCGGCCGAGGAAGATATTCCGATTGCCTACTACGGCACCTCCAACATCGGACAGCTCAAGTACGTGTATCGCAAGGGCCTGGCCCTGCGTTACGGCAAGACCATGCAGTGCATCGCCGGGATCCACTACAACTTTTCCCTGCCGGAAGACCTCTGGCCGCTGCTCAAGGAAGCCGAAGGCTTTGTGGGCACCGACCGGGACTATCAGTCCACGGCCTATATCGCACTGATCCGTAACTTCCGCCGCTACAGCTGGCTGCTGATGTACCTGTTCGGTGCCTCGCCGGCCCTGGACGCGGGTTTCCTGCGCGGTCGCTCGCACCAGCTTGAAGTGCTGGATGCCGACACCCTGTACCTGCCGTACGCCACCAGCCTGCGCATGAGCGACCTGGGTTACCAGAGCAACGCCCAGGCCGGCCTGACGCCGTGCTACAACGACCTGGCGAGCTACACCGACAGCCTGCGCGAAGCGGTGGCAACGCCCTACGCACCGTACGTCGAAGTCGGCACCCATAAGGACGGTGAGTGGGTACAGCTCAACACCAACATCCTGCAGATCGAAAACGAGTACTACTCCAACATCCGGCCCAAGCGCGTGACCTACACCGGCGAACGGCCGATCCAGGCGCTGATGGCCCGTGGCATTCAGTACATCGAAGTGCGCTGCCTGGACATCAACCCGTTCCTGCCGATGGGTATCGACTTGCAGGAGTCGCGCTTCCTCGATGCGTTCCTGCTGTATTGCGCACTCAACGACAGCCCGCTGTTCGCCGACAACGAGTGCGGCAACGCCACCTCCAACTTCCTCAGCGTGGTCAAGGAAGGTCGCCGTCCGGGCCTGCAATTGCAGCGCCGTGGCGAATCGGTGGACATGAAGGAATGGGCGGCCGAGCTGCTGGAGCAGATTGCTCCGCTGGCAGCCTTGCTGGACCAGAGCCAGGGCATCACTGAGCACAGCCAGGCGCTGGACGCCCAACTGGCGAAGGTCAAGGACTCGTCCCTGACCCCGTCGGCCCAGGTGTTGGCGGCGATGAGCGAACGTAAAGAGAGCTTTGCGCAGTTTTCGCTGCATCAGAGTCAGGTGCACGCCGAGCATTTCCGCAGCGAGCCGTTGAAGGCTGAGGAACAGGCACGCTTTGAGGAACTGGCGCGTAATTCGCTGGCGCAGCAGGCGGAGCTGGAGCAGAACGAAGTGGGCGACTTTGACGTGTTTGTCGGCTCGTACCAGGCGAGCATCCTCGCCATCAGCAACTAAAGGCCTTACGCAAAACCCTGTGGGAGCCGGGCTTGCCCGCGATGCAGGCGCCTCGGTACTTCAGTAGTACCGAGTCGATGCCATCGCAGGCAAGCCAGCTCCCACATTTGACCTCTGCAGACCCAAGCTTCAGGTTCACTTCTCCTCATAAGCTAATTCGAAAATGTTATTTATTTTCGGATTCTTAGATCATTTAGTCTTCTCACACGCCGACCTCCGGCCGCCTGATGAGGACTCTCCCCTTGAAACTGCACTTCCCCCTTCGCCTCCTGGCGGCCTTGTCCCTGGCCGGTGCCAGCCTGTTTGCCCAGGCCGCCGACGTGACCATCGCTTACCAGACCACCGTCGACCCGGCGAAAGTCGCCCAGGCCGACGGCGCGTACGAAAAAGCCACCAACGCCAAGATCGACTGGCGCAAATTCGACAACGGTGCCGACATCATCGCCGCCATCGCTTCCGGCGACGTGCAGATCGGCTACCTCGGTTCCAGCCCGCTGACCGCTGCGGTAACCCGCAAGGTGCCGGTGGAAACCTTCCTGATCGCCACCCAGATCGGCGGTGCCGAAGCCCTGGTGGCCCGCAACGGTTCCGGGATCAACAGCCCGCAGGACCTGATCGGCAAGAAAGTCGCCGTGCCATTTGTTTCCACCGGCCACTACAGCCTGCTGGCCGCGCTGAAGCACTGGAACATCGACCCTTCGAAAGTGACCATCCTCAACCTCGCCCCGCCGGCCATCATCGCCGCCTGGAAGCGCGGTGATATCGACGCCACCTACGTGTGGGACCCGGCCCTGGGCGTGGCCAAGGAAAACGGCAAGGTGCTGATCACCTCCGGCGAACTGGCCAAGTTTGGCGCGCCGACCTTCGATGCCTGGATCGTGCGTAAGGATTTCGCCGAGAAGCACCCGGAAATCGTCACGGCTTTTGCCAAAGTCACCCTGGATGCCTACGCCGCTTACCGCAAAGACCCACAAGCCTGGCTGGCTGACAAAGGCAACGTCGACAAACTGGTGAAGCTCTCCGGGGCCAAGGCCAGCGACATTCCGCTGCTGCTGCAAGGCAACGTGTACCCGCTGGCGGCTGACCAGGTGACCCTGCTCGGCGCACCGACCACCAAGGCCGTCACCGACACTGCTGCGTTCCTCAAGGAACAAGGCAAGGTCGACGCCGTACTGCCGGACTACGCCCCGTACGTCAGCCCGAAGTTCATCACTAACTGATACCAGGAGTTAACCGCGATGGCCTTGCTACAACTGGAGCGCATCAGCGCACAGTACCCAGGCAGCCCGGAGCCAGTACTGGCAGATATTTCCCTGAGCCTTGGGCCCCAGCAATTGCTGGTGGCCCTCGGCCCTTCCGGCAGTGGCAAGACTTCGCTGTTAAACCTGATTGCCGGTTTTGTCGAACCCAGCGCCGGGCGCATCACCCTTGACGGCGTGCCGGTGAAAGGCCCCAGCGCCGAACGCGGCGTGGTGTTCCAGGACGACGCCCTGCTGCCCTGGCAGGACGTGCTGGCCAACGTCGGCTTCGGCCTGGAACTGGCCGGCGTGTCCAAGGCCCAGCGGGAAATCCGCGCCCGGGAAATGCTCGCCCTGGTGGACCTCGCCGGTTTCGACAGTCGCCGCATCTGGCAACTTTCCGGCGGCCAGAAGCAACGCGTCGGCCTGGCCCGTGCGTTGGCTGCCGACCCACGCGTACTGCTGATGGACGAACCCTTCGGCGCCCTCGATGCCTTCACCCGCGAACAGATGCAGGAGCTGTTGCTGCAAGTCTGGCGACGCACGGCAAAACCCGTCTTCCTGATTACCCACGACATCGAAGAAGCGGTGTTCCTCGCCACGGACCTGATTCTGCTGGCACCCAACCCCGGGCAGATCGTCGAGCGCCTGAGCCTGGACTTCGGCCAGCGCTACGCTGCGGGCGAATCGGCACGGGCGATCAAGTCCGACCCGCGCTTTATCGAAACCCGCGAACACGTGCTGGGCAAGGTGTTCTCCCAACGGCAGGTGTCCGCATGAGCAGTTACGAATTACCGGCCACGGCCGCCAAGCCGGCGACCAAACCCGTCACGCCCGTACGCCGCAGCCTGAGCACCCGCTGGATCAGCGTGCTGACCCTTCTCACTCTGGTTGCCATCTGGTGGGCCGTAACCGCCAGCGGGCTGATCGAACCGCTGTTCCTGCCACCGCCTTCGGCCGTGCTGCAAAAAGGCTGGCTGCTGGCGACCACCGGCTACATGGACTCCACCCTGTGGCAGCACCTGGGTGCGAGCCTCAAGCGTATCGGCCTGGGCCTCGGTTTTGCGGTGCTGACCGCCGTGCCGGTGGGCATTGCCATCGGCTCCAATCGCATCGCCCGGGGCATTCTGGACCCGCTGATCGAGTTCTACCGGCCGATTCCACCCCTGGCTTACCTGCCGCTGATCGTGATCTGGTGCGGCATCGGCGAGCTGTCCAAGGTGCTGCTGATCTACCTGGCGATTTTTGCGCCGATCGCCATCGCGACCGCCACCGGCGTACGCACTGTCGACCCGGCCAAGTTGCGCGCTGCGCAGTCGTTGGGCGCAACACGGGCACAGCTGATTCGCCACGTGATCCTGCCGAGCGCCCTGCCCGACATCCTCACCGGCGTGCGGATTGGCCTGGGTGTCGGCTGGTCGACACTGGTGGCCGCCGAGCTGATCGCCGCCACCAGCGGCCTGGGCTTCATGGTGCAGTCCGCGGCGCAGTTCCTGGTCACCGATGTGGTGGTGCTGGGGATTCTGGTGATCGCACTGATCGCCTTCGCCATGGAAATGGGCTTGCGTGCCCTGCAGCGCAAACTGGTGCCTTGGCATGGCCAGGCACACTAAGCACATATTCGACGAGAACCCCATGAGCAGCCTGACCGTAACGCCTCTCAGCACCGCCCTTGGCGCCCAGATCAGTGGCGTCGACATTACCCAACCGCTGACCATCGAACACCGCGACGCCATCGAACAGGCGCTGCTCAAGCATTCGGTGCTGTTCTTCCGCAACCAGCCAATCAACCCGCAGCAACAGGCGCGGTTCGCGGCACATTTCGGCGACCTGCACATTCACCCGATCTACCCCAACGTGCCGGAACAGCCTGAAGTGCTGATCCTCGACACCGCCGTGACCGACGTGCGCGACAACGCCATCTGGCACACCGACGTGACCTTCCTGCCAACGCCAGCCCTCGGCGCGGTACTCAGCGCCAAGCTGTTGCCGGAGTTTGGCGGCGATACGTTGTGGGCCAGCGGGATTGCCGCGTATGAGGCGTTGTCGGAGCCGTTCAAGAAACTGCTGGACGGTTTGACGGCAACCCATGACTTCACCCGATCCTTCCCGCTGGAGCGTTACGGCAACACGCCGGAAGACCTGGCGCGCTGGGAAGAAGCCCGGCGCAAGAACCCGCCGCTGTCTCATCCGGTGATTCGTACGCACCCGGTGAGCAGGCGCAAATCGCTGTTCGTCAGTGAGGGGTTCACCAGCAAGATCAACGAACTGGAGCCGGCGGAAAGTGAAGCGGTGTTGAAGCTGCTGTTTGCACACGCCACCCGGCCGGAGTTCACCATTCGCTGGCGCTGGCAGGAAAATGACGTAGCGTTTTGGGATAACCGCGTGACCCAGCATTACGCGGTGGATGATTACCGGCCGCAACGGCGGGTGATGCATCGGGCGACGATTTTGGGGGATGTGCCGTTCTAGAAAGAACGCTACAGATCTAATGTGGGAGCGGGCTTGCCCGCGATAGCGGTGGGTCAGCGACATATTCATCGACTGGTACTCCGCCATCGCGGGCAAGCCCGGCTCCCACAGGTGACCGGGGTTGATTCAGAAACCGCTTATTCAGCCGTAGACGGCTTTTCCCACAAGTTGATCCCGCCTTCCTGGGCAAACCGATCAATCTCCGCCAGCTCCTGCGCACTGAAGCTCAGGTTCTGCAACGCGCCGACGTTTTCAATGATCTGCTCCGGCCGGCTCGCACCGATCAGGGCGCTGGTGACCCGTGGATCACGCAACGTCCACGCCAGCGCCATCTGCGCCAGGCTCTGGCCACGGCGCTTGGCGATTTCGTTCAACGCACGCGCGTGGGCAATGTTGGCCTCGGACAAGTGCTTGGCCTGCAACGAACCACCACCCGGACGATTCACCCGTGCATCCGCCGGTACGCCGTTGAGGTATTTGTCGGTGAGCAGGCCCTGGGCCAATGGCGTGAACGCAATCACCCCGGCGCCGAGTTCTTCGGTGACGTCCAGCAGGTCTTTTTCCACCCAGCGGTTGAGCAGGTTGTAGGCCGGTTGGTGGATCAGCAGCGGGACTTTCCACTCTTGCAGCAGCGCTGCGATCTCGCGGGTTTTCACGCCGGAATAAGACGAGATCCCGATGTACAACGCCTTGCCCTGTTGCACGGCGGTGGCCAGTGCGCTGGCGGTTTCTTCCAGTGGGGTGTCGGCATCAAAACGGTGGGAGTAGAAGATGTCCACGTAGTCGACGCCCAGGCGTTGCAGGCTCTGGTCGAGGCTCGCCAGGACGTACTTGCGCGAACCGCCGCCCTGGCCGTATGGGCCCGGCCACATGTCCCAGCCGGCCTTGCTGGAGATGATCAGTTCATCGCGGTAGTGCTTGAAGTCTTCGCGCAGCAAACGGCCGAAGTTGATCTCGGCGCTGCCGTACGGAGGGCCATAGTTGTTGGCCAGGTCGAAATGGTTGATCCCCAGGTCGAACGCGGTGCGCAACAACGCGCGCTGGGTGTCGATGGGGGTGCTGTCGCCAAAGTTGTGCCACAGCCCCAGGGACAGTGCCGGCAGCACCAGTCCGCTGCGACCTACGCGGCGATAAGGAATAGATTCATAGCGGTTTTCGGCAGCAATGTAAGTCATCGAATCCTCTCTGGTCTTATGAGCAAATAAGGCCTGGGAATAACGATATTCCCAAGCCTTTTAAGCAGCTGAATCGCTTAAGTGTGCTTGCTCTTTGTACAGCAATTTCCTACCAGAGTGGAACGACGTAGCTCACATAGAAGCGGTTTTCATCTTGCACGGTGGCACCGGTGATATCCGGGCTGGCGTGGGCATTTCGCCAGGTTACGCCGAGGCCTTTGAGGGTGCCGGTGGGCACTTGGTAAGCCACGGTGACGTTACGTTCCCATTCGCTGGTAGTGCCTTGGGTGGTGCGGATGTCATCACCGTGGGCGTAGGACGTGGCGAAGGTCAGGCCGTTGAGGCCGAGTTTGCCGAAGTCATATTTGTACTGGGCCAGCCAGGTGCGTTCGCCGGCGTGCTGGAACTTGTTCAGTTGCATGTTGGTGAGTGCCGGGGTGTCGGCGCCCGAACCCGGGCCCTGGTTGCTGGCACCGCTGTTCAGGCCGGAATCCAGGTACGGGAAGTCGCTGTCGCCGCTGTTTTTCTGGATGCCCAGGCCGACGGTATGGCCGTCCAGGCTGTAGCTTTCCAGCAGGCTGACGGTGGACTGGTTGATGCGACCCTTGGAGGTGCCGTCGCCGTAGAGGCCGGCAGCGGAATAGTCTTTGTCGCCGGAGGCGTTTTCACCTACACCCAGGCTGCGGTACAGGCGCACGTCGGTGTCGATCGCGCCCACAGGCAAGGCGTCATGGCGCTTGGCACCGAGGAAGAACTGCTGGTAGTAATCCTCGAGGTTCGAGTACCACAGGCTGATGGTGGTGTCCGGCAAGCCTTTGTAGTCCGCGCCGCCGTAGAGGAAGCGATCGCTCTCTTTTGTGCCGCCGGCGGTGATCATGCCCTGGTCGCCGGTTTCGTTGCGGATCTTGGTCTTGAGGATGTCACCGGCGGTAAAGGTGAAGTCGGTCAAGTCTTTGGAAACCAACTGCACGCCGGTGTTGGTCTGCTGGTACAGGCGGCCGTCGGTGTTGGCCAGTACCGGGTTGTTGCCGTAGAGCGTACCGACGCGCAATTCATCCTGGGCGAAGCGCATCTTGAAGGTCGGGCTGAGCACGCCGAACTGGTCGGCGGACTTGCCGTTATCCAGCGGGAACATGCTGCCGGGGTAGCGGCCCTGGTGATCCTTGTCGTTGAGGTCGCCACCGGAGTCCAGTTTCAAGCCGTAGAACGCCTGCAGGTCCAGACCAAAACCGACCGGGCCTTCGGTGTAGCCAGACTTGAAGTTGAATTCGAAACCCTGGCCCCAGTCACGGATGCTGTGGGCCTTGTTATTGCTGTTCACCACATCGCGCCCCTGCTGGTTGAGGTAGCGGTTCAGCAGGGTCACGTCGGCGTGGCTGTCATCGATAAAATCGGCGTGGGCGGACAGCATAAAGCTCGCCATGGCGGCACCCACCATGGGGCTTAATAACGTCTTCATTGGTACCGGTCTCCGTCACTGTTCTGAAATGAAAGCGTCAAACGCTTCACACAATTAGGCGATGGCCATGTGACAGTTCGGAGTCAAAACACCCTTTACCCGGATGAAATTAAATTTAAGAAACCCAGCAAGTACGCGGGTTAGCGGGCAGTGGCGAAGATTTCGGCGAGCCAATCGACGAACACTCGCACCCTCGGCGACATGTGTCGGTTTTGCGGGTAGAGCACCGAAACCGGCATGGGCGGCGGCGGGGTATCGGTGAGGATTTCCTGCATCACGCCCTGGTTAATCAACTCGGCCATGCGGTAGTGCGGGCACTGGATAATGCCCAGTCCGGCCACCGCGCTGGCGGAGTAAATCTCTGCACCAAACACCGACAAGGCACCCTCGATCGTGACTTCCCGCACTTGGCCGTCGACCATGAATTCGAACGGAAACAGCTTGGCGGTGGTGCGCGAAACGTAGTTCACCGCGCGGTGCTCGCCAAGGTCGGGGAGGCTTTTTGGCTCGCCATATTTACGCAGGTACGCCGGGCTCGCGCAGGTCACCTGGCGCAGCGTCGCAACACGTCTGCCGATCAACGCCGAATCTCCCAGGGTGCCCGCCCGCAGCACGCAATCCACGCCTTCGGCGATCAGGTCGACGAAGCGGTCGGCCTCGCTGATGGACAGTTCGATTTCCGGGTAGCGCGCCATGAATTGCGGCAGTGCCGGGATCACGAAGTACTTGGCCAGGGTGCCATGCAAATCCACTCGCAGACGGCCCTTGGGCGCCACTGAACGGAATGCCAGTTCCGCCTCTTCCAACTCCGCCAGCAGTTGCACGCAACGCAGGTAGTAGGCCTCGCCATCCAGCGTGGGCCGTACACGGCGGGTACTGCGCTCCAGCAACCGCGTGCCCAGCCAGGCTTCGAACTGGTTGAGGGTGTGGGTCAGAGTCGCGCGCGGCAGGTTCAGGTCATCGGCAGCTAGAGTGAAGCTGCTGCGCTCGTAGATCCGTACGAACACTTTCATCGCTTTGACCTGGTCCACAGTGCGTCTCCATTGTTGGCGATTCTTGAACAGTCAAGGCAACTCTGGCGCATTTATCGACCTGGGTAAACATGTGAATCTGCTTGCACACCCACTCCAAGGAACGCTCACCATGACCACTCAAGTTGCAATCATCACCGGCGCTTCCCGCGGCATCGGCGCCGTGGTTGCCAGACAACTGGCCGCCGACGGTTACGCCGTCGCCATCAACTACGCCAACAGCGCCACCGAAGCGTCGAAACTGGTAGTGGAGTTGCGCCAGGCCGGCCACCAAGCCATAGCGATCCAGGGCGACGTGGCCAGCGCCGCCGACGTCAAGCGCCTGTTCGACGAGACCGAGACCCAGTTGGGCAAGGTTGATGTGCTGATCAACAACGCCGGGATTCTCAAGGTGCTTCCGCTGGCCCAGCACAGCGATGAGCTCTACAACCAGAACTTCGACATCCATACCCGTGGCACCTTCAACGCCCTGCGTGAAGCGGCCACCCGCCTGAACGACGGCGGGCGCATCGTCAACTTTTCCAGCAGCACCGTCGGCCTCAACTTCCCGGGTTACGCGGTGTACATCGCCAGCAAGGCGGCGGTGGAGTCCCTGACCCAGGTGTTCGCCAAGGAAATGCGTGGCCGGCGCATCACCGTCAACGCTGTCGCCCCGGGCCCGGTGGCTACCGAACTGTTCCTGCATGGCAAAAGCGAAGAGCAGATCCAGGGCCTGGCGAAGATGGCGCCACTGGAGCGTCTTGGCCAACCGGAAGATATCGCGCGTGTGGTGTCGTTCCTGGTGAGCCCGGCCGGTGGTTGGGTGAACGGGCAAATCCTGCGGGCCAATGGTGGTTTGGTCTGAAACCACACAACCACTCACCCTACGACGCACTAATATTGTGGCGAGGGAGCTTGCTCCCGCTGGAGTGCGTAGCGCTCCCAGGATTTTGGGGCCGCTTCGCAGCCCAGCGGGAGCAAGCTCCCTCGCCACAGGGTTGTTGTTCATATCAGGAGACTTCAGCCATGCACACCGCTCTCGTCATCACCTGCGGCCTGATCCTGCTCGCGTTGATGCTGTTTGTCGGCCAGAAGCTGGGCGTCAGCCGGCACATTCTAGCCTACAGCTTTGTCGGAATCTGGCTGGTGGTGTCGGTGGTGAACGGCGCGGTAGGCGTGGTCACTGCCGGCCAGCCCCTGGTCTCGGAGCTGGTGATCGGCAGTGGGGTGTTCGGTGCGCCGTTGGTGGCACTGGCCCTGTTTATCAGGGCCTGAGCCTTAGCGAACCAGGTGCAGGAACTGCAGGTGCCGTTCGTACTGGTCAAGGATGTCGTTGATGATCTGCTCCTTGGTGTAGCCCACCAGGTCGTAGTCCTGGCTGCCCTCGCTCAGGTGCACTTCCGCGCGGTAGTAACGACGGTTGTTGAGCTGCTTGGAACCCATCCCGCCCCGTGCGAATGACGGCGTGAAATAGCCGCGCATCTGCACCTGATACACGAACGGATGCTCCTCGCCGTGGCCGATTTCCAGGCTGACGCTGTCGTTGGACGGGTCGGGCTGGGTAACCACGTTCAGGCCTTTTTCGACAAACACCGCCGTCACTTCTTCAATGGCCGGACGCACCGTGGTCTCGAGGAAACGGTACACCTCATCCCGTGACGGGAAATGCACCGCCTGGCTCAAACGCTGGCGCCAACCGCCCGTACCTTTGCGTGAACCCGACACCGGTGCCAGGGAATGCAGCTGCGCAATCTGCTTCTGCGACTCAAGGTAGAACGCCTTGTGCAGCCCCCACATCATCAGCAGCAAAATCATCGAGAACGGCAGCGAGGTCAGCACCACGGCCGACTTGAGGGAGTCGATGCTGCCGGCGAACAGCAGCGCGCTGGTCACCAACGCGGTCATCGCGCCCCAGAACACTCGCAGCCACTTCGGCCCGTCTTCATCGGCATTGCCGCCTTTGGCCGACAGGGTCGAGAGCACCACGGTGCCGGAGTCGGCCGAGGTGACGAAGAACACGAAGCTGATAAACACCGTGACCGCGATGACCGTCTTGCTCCACGGGTAGGTTTCCAACAGCAGGTAGAGGCTCATCGACGGGTTATCAATCGCCGACTGACCGAGGGCGGCCATGCCGTGGTTGAGCACCTGGTCGATGGCGCTGTTGCCGAAGATCGACATCCACGCCAGGGTGAAACCCAACGGGATCAACAGCACGCCGAACACGAATTCACGGATGGTACGGCCGCGGGAAATACGCGCGATAAACAGGCCCACGAACGGTGACCATGCGATCCACCAGGCCCAATAGAACACCGTCCAGCCGCCCAGCCAGTCGCTGGGTTTGTCATAGGCATAGAGGTCGAAACTCTTGGTGGGCAAGGCGCCGAGGTAGTCGCCGATGTTCTGGATCAGGGTGTTGAGCAAGTGCTGGGTGGGCCCGGCGAACAACACGAACAGCAGCAGCGCACAGGCCAGCAGCATGTTGATGTCGGACATCACGCGCACGCCCTTGTCGACGCCGGAGACGGCCACCAGGATCGCCGCGCCCATCATCAAGGTGATGAGGCCGACCTGGATCCACTGGGTGTGGGCCACGCCGAACAGGTAGTCCAGCCCGGAGTTGAGGTGCAACACGCCAAAGCCCATGTCGGCGCCGAGGCCGAACACCGTGGCGATGATGCCGAAGCCATCCACCGCGTAGCCTATGGGGCCGTTGATGCGCTTGCCAATCAGCGGGTACAGCGCCGAGCGCAACGCCAGCGGCAGGTTATGCCGGTAGGCGAAGTACGCCAGGGCCATGCCGACAAAGGCGAACACGCCCCAGCCATGCAGGCCCCAGTGCAGAAACAGGATCTGCATGGCCTGGCGCGCGGCGTCACCGTTCAAGGCTTCGCCCTGGGGCGGTTGCACCAGGTGAGTCAGCGGTTCGGACACGCAGAAGAAAAACAGCGTGATGCTGATGCCGGCGGCGAACAACATGCCGGCCCAGGACAGGTAACTGAATTCGGGCTCGTCGTGGTCGGCACCGAGTTTGATCTTGCCGTAGCCCGATAACGCGGTGACCACCACGAAGACCAGATACAGGGTCATCGCCAGCATGTAGTACCAGCCGACCGTATTGGCCGCCCAGTTTTGTGCGGCCAGCAGCCAGGCGCCGGCTTGTTCGGGAATCGCGATGACGGTCAGGCCGAACAGCAGGATGAAGCTCGCGGCGAAGTAAAACACCGGCGGGTTCATGCGGACCAGACCGCTGGAAGGTAGGGACGATGCACTCATGTAGGGTGCACCTCAAGGGTATGGGATGTGGCTGTGAAAAACGGACTCAGCAAAGGTAAGCCTCCTGTTGTGAGCGGGCAGCGAACCACCGATTTAACTTGAACGAACAGTCAAGTTAAACATGGATAGGGGTTTGAGGACTAATCGCAGGGCCGAGTGGTAGGTGTTTCCTACACTAGCTCAAGGATTGGTATGACGCGTGGGGATGGGGAAACGTTCAGTGATTGCTGAGCGAAAAAGCGGCCAGAACTGGAATACGGTCTCCTGTGGGAGCTGGCTTGCCTGCGATGGCGGTGGGTCAGCCATACCTCTGTCGCTGATACACCGCTATCGCAGGCAAGCCAGCTCCCACATTTGATCTGCGTGATCGTTAGAGAGAGCAGTGTTTTACTTCTGCGTGCCGTCGTCGTGCTGCAGGTTCGCCTGGGTCAGGTTCGCCCCCGCCGGCACGCTGCGCGTCAGCCACACGTTGCCGCCAATGGTCGAACCCTTGCCGATCGTGATCCGCCCCAGAATCGTCGCCCCGGCGTAGATCACCACGTCATCTTCAACAATCGGATGCCGCGGATGGCCCTTCTGCAACTGCCCATCCTCATCCGCCGGGAAGCGCTTGGCGCCCAAGGTCACGGCCTGATAAATGCGCACTCGCTCGCCGATGATCGCGGTTTCGCCAATCACCACACCCGTCCCGTGGTCGATAAAGAAGCTCGGGCCGATCTGCGCGCCTGGGTGAATATCAATCCCGGTCGCCGAATGCGCGATTTCCGCACTGATGCGCGCCAGCAACGGCAAGCCCGCACGGTACAGGTGGTGAGCCAGCCGATGGTGAATCACCGCCAGGATGCCCGGGTAGCACAACAGCACTTCATCCACGCTGCGGGCCGCCGGGTCGCCGTGGTAGGCGGCGAGCACGTCGGTGTCCAGCAGGCTGCGCAAGGCGGGCAAGGCCAGGGCGAAATCCTGGATCAGGTGGATGGCATGGGCGTCCACCTCACTGTCATCCTGGCCGCCTTGCCGCGCGGCGTAACGCAGCTCGAGCCGCGCCTGGGCGAGCAATGCATTGAGCGCCACATCCAGGGTGTGGCCGACGTAGAAATCTTCACTTTCTTCACGCAGGTCCACCGGCCCCAAACGCATGGGGAACAGCGCACCGCACAATGCCTCCAGAATCTGCGCCACGGCTTCCCGTGACGGCAGCTCGCGCCCGCCCTGCTCGCCGCTGACCCGACCATTGCGGGTGCGCCACTGGTCCCGGGCGCTGCGCAGCTGGCTGACGATGGTCTGTAATTGCCAATGACTGGAACGCTCACTCACGGTCTTCACTCCTGACGAAATGCCCATCACTTTACGGCAAGGAACCTTAGCGTCCTTAAGAACCAATAGTGCAATGCTAATAACCGGTGCGCATAAGCGATTGCCGGTTGCCCACTGAAAAGTGCCTGCCTATAGTCGGTGCATCTCTGACCACCCGTGCGTAGCCATGATCAAACAACAGCTCGACCGCTTTAACCGTCTGGAACTGCTGGGCGGCGCCACCGCCCTGGAAAAACTCGAACGGCTGTCGGCCTGGCTGGGGCGTGACGTGTACGTCAAACGCGATGACACCACACCGCTGGCGATGGGCGGCAACAAGCTGCGCAAACTCGAATACCTCGCCGCCGATGCCCTCGCCCAGGGCGCCGATACCCTGGTGACCGCCGGTGCGATCCAGTCCAACCATGTGCGCCAGACCGCCGCACTGGCCGCCAAGCTGGGCCTGGGCTGCGTCGCCCTGCTGGAAAACCCCACGGGCACCGAAGACCCCAACTACCTGGGCAACGGCAACCGTCTGCTGCTGGACCTGTTCGACGCCAAAGTCGAGCTGGTGGAGAACCTTGACGACGTCGACGCCCAACTCAACGCCCTCGCCGACCGCCTGCGCAGCAACGGCAAAAAGCCGTACCTGGTACCCATCGGCGGCTCCAACGCCCTGGGCGCCCTGGGTTATGTACGCGCCGGCCTGGAGCTGGCCGGGCAGATTGAAGACAGCGGCATCCAGTTCGCCGCCGTGGTCCTGGCCTCGGGCAGCGCGGGCACACACAGCGGCCTGGCATTGGCGCTGAGCGAAGTGCTGCCGGACCTGCCGGTGATCGGCGTCACCGTGTCCCGCACTGATGAAGCCCAGCGTCCCAAAGTACAAGGCCTGGCCGAACGCACCGCTGAACTGTTGGGCATAAACATACCGGATGCCTTCAAGGTGATTTTGTGGGACGAGTACTTCGGCCCGCGTTATGGCGAACCGAATGCCGGCACCCTGGCGGCAATCAAGCTGATGGCCAGCCAGGAAGGCCTGCTGCTGGACCCGGTCTACACTGGCAAGGCCATGGCCGGCTTGCTGGATGGCATTGGTCGCCAGCGCTTTGAAGAGGGGCCGATCATCTTCCTGCATACCGGTGGCGCACCGGCGTTGTTTGCTTATGATTCGAGTTTTTGATATTCCATAAAGAAATATCAATCTTGTTTTATATTATTTTCAAGTCTTAAAAGCGCTGTTTATAGTCACGCCGTAGGCGAAGTTACTGGCGATCCCCGCGACTCGGTGAATCTTAAACACCGAGTTGATGCATTCGCGAGCAAGCCCGCTCCCACACACCGCGCTTTTAAGGCAGGATACGACTACCGCGTCACCTGCATCGCTCAACATAAAAAACACAGGGGCTCTTCATGACTATTTCCGTATTCCGTCGCACGTTACTGGTTGGTACGTTGGGGTTGGCGCTTGGCGCCGGGTGGCTCGGCCAGGCGGTTGCCGGCGAGCAGCTGGACAACATCAAGAAAGCCGGCGAAATCAAGATTGGCCTGGAAGGCACCTACCCGCCGTTCAGCTTCGTCGATGAAAGCGGCAAGCTCAGCGGTTTCGAGGTCGAGTTGTCTGAAGCGCTGGCCAAGAAGTTGGGCGTCAAGGTCAAGCTGCAAGCCACGCCGTGGGATGGCATCCTCGCCGCCCTGGAATCCAAGCGCCTGGACGCAGTTGTCAACCAGGTGACCATCTCCGATGCGCGCAAAGAGAAATATGATTTCTCCAAGCCGTACACCGTCTCCGGGATCCAGGCGCTGACCCTGGCGAAAAACGTCGACACCATCAAGACCGCCGACGACCTGGCCGGCAAGAAAATCGGTGTGGGCCTGGGCACCAACTACGAACAATGGCTCAAGGACAACCAACCCAAAGCCATCGTCAAAACCTACAACGATGACCCAACCAAGTTCCAGGACCTGCGCATCGGCCGTGTCGACGCCATCCTGATCGACCGCCTGGCCGCACTGGAATACGCCAAGAAAGCCAAGGACACCGCCGCTGCAGGCGCTGCGTTCTCCCGCCAGGAAGCCGGCATTGCCCTGCGCAAAGGCGAGCCTGAACTGCTGGCCGCCGTGAACAAGGCCCTCGACGAACTGCGCGCCGACGGCACCTTGAAGAAGCTGTCCGAGAAGTACTTCAACGCTGACGTTACTCAATAATGGAAGCAGGTTTCCAACTCGCGCTGGACTCCGCGCCCTTCCTGCTCAAGGGCGCGTATTTCACGGTAATCCTTAGCCTGGGCGGGATGTTTTTCGGCTTGCTGCTGGGCTTCGGCCTGGCCTTGATGCGCCTCTCGCGCTTCAAGTTGTTGAGCTGGATCGCCCGGGTCTATGTGTCGTTCTTTCGCGGCACGCCCTTGCTGGTACAGCTGTTTTTGATCTACTACGGCTTGCCGCAAGTGGGCATCGAGCTGGATCCGATCCCGGCCGCCATGATCGGCTTCTCGCTGAACATGGCCGCCTATGCCTGTGAAATCCTGCGTGCCGCCATCGGTTCCATCGAGCGCGGCCAGTGGGAAGCTGCGGCCAGTATCGGCATGACCCGTGCGCAGACCCTGCGCCGGGCCATCCTGCCGCAGGCCATGCGCACGGCCTTGCCGCCGCTGGGCAACAGCTTTATTTCCCTGGTCAAGGACACCGCGCTGGCAGCCACCATCCAGGTGCCGGAGCTGTTCCGCCAGGCGCAATTGGTGTCGGCCCGTACCTTCGAAATTTTCACCATGTATCTGTCCGCCGCCTTGATCTACTGGATTCTTGCCAGCGTTCTGGCGCACGTGCAAAACCGCCTGGAAGCACGAGTCAACCGGCATGACCTGGAGTCTTGAAGCATGATCGTGGTTGAAAAACTGACCAAACAATTCAAGGGTCAGGTGGTGCTTAACGGGATCGACCTTGAGGTCAAGGAAGGCGAAGTCGTCGCCATCATCGGCCCCAGCGGTTCCGGCAAGACCACCTTCCTGCGCTGCCTGAATTTCCTCGAAGAACCCACCAGTGGCCGGATCAAGGTCGGTGACATCGAGATCGACAGCAGCCGCCCGCTCAACCAACAGCAAAGCCTGGTGCGGCGCCTGCGCCAGCACGTGGGTTTTGTGTTCCAGAACTTCAACCTGTTCCCCCACCGCACCGCCCTGGAGAACGTCATCGAAGGCCCGATCGTGGTCAAGAAGATGCCCCGGGCCGCCGCGGATGCCCTCGGCCGCAAGCTGTTGGCCAGGGTTGGCCTGGCGGGCAAGGAAGACGCCTACCCACGGCGCCTGTCCGGTGGGCAGCAGCAACGGGTCGCGATTGCCCGGGCACTGGCGATGGAGCCGGAGGTGATCCTGTTCGATGAACCCACCTCGGCCCTGGACCCGGAGCTGGTGGGTGAAGTGCTGGCGACCATTCGTAGCCTCGCTGAAGAAAACCGCACCATGGTCATCGTGACCCACGAAATGAGTTTCGCCCGGGATGTAGCCAACCGGGTGATCTTCTTCGACAAGGGCGTCATCGTTGAACAAGGCGAAGCCAAGGCACTGTTTGCCAACCCGAAAGAAGAACGTACCCGGCAGTTTCTCAGCAAGTTCATCAACAACTAACTTGCGCCGACCTGGTGTAAGAAACTTCGCTTTATAGAGTTGCCGAAAGGCAACTCACCTCTTTAGCATTTTTTGGGAAAAGCCCTTTATTCATTGGGTAAAAGTCACCTCGAAACCGCCAGTTCAAGCGCCTCTCCAGTAAGACCCTTCTGAATATTCCATAGCGCCCTATTTGCCCCGCCCAGCCTCTTGACGCCAACTAACCAAGCCTCTTATCTAACGCCAGGATAATTGGATCCATTCTGGTTTTTCATTAAATCGTTCCTTTCGGACTACGCCGCCTGCCCGCGCCAAATGTCCGGAACGATTGCTGCTGGCTGCATCAAGGAGATTATTTATGAAGCGTATTTCCACCCACGCGCTGCTCACCGCCCCGACCTTGCCCCAGGCCAATCGTGAAGGCATCAACGCTCTTGCCGCGACCCACCTGCAGGTCGATATCGCGCCTTACTGCGGCATGGACGAGGGCGACCTGATCGAGTTGTTCTGGAACAACTGCTTTGCCGCCTCCCGGCGCATCACCGCCGGCAAAATCGGCATGCCCACCCGCCTGCGGGTGCCGGAAAGCTTTGTGCAAAATGGCCCGGCGCGGATTCACTACCGGGTCATGCAAATCGGCCACGGCCCGGCGCGGTCGGCCGTCACCCGGGTGCAGGTCAAGACCGATTACCCCGGTGGCCATCCCTCTGCGTTGAGTAACGACGAAAACCAGAACCTGGCCGCCGTCGGCCTGCCCGAGACCATCCGCCGCCACGGCGTCAACAGCAGCCAGATCCGCCGCGGCGTGCCCCTGACCATCGAGCCGTACCTGAACATGGAAGCGGATGACGAGATCACCCTGCGCTGGGGCGACGTGCGCCTGGACCTGCCGAAAATCCAGGCCGGCGATGTGGGCAAGGCGCTGCAGGTGTGGGTGCCGTCGGCGGTGATTGTCGAGGCCGGGGACGACCATCGTCTCGAAGTGACCTACTGCATTCTCGATCGCTTCGGCAACAATTCACGCTGGGCGCCCGCCCGCACCCTGCGCATCGCCGCGCTTGTTCCCCAAGCCCCGACCAGCCCAGCCAGGGCCCCGCTGGTCTATCAGCCACGTCGCCCCGGCTCGCCTTGCGAAGCCGGGTGACAGACCTTCTATGCATATTCCTAAAAGTTAGTTTATTTAAAAATTTAACACGCTTAGGGTATATGCACCGGACCACCGGACATTCCTGATTTTTTTATCTTTTCAACGGATGTGAGGTAGGTATGGTCAAAATTACCCCGGTGCGTAACGCCAGGGCATTGCGTGCAGCCAAGGAGCGGCGCTGATGTCTAACTTGGCCCAAACACCCCACCAGAGTGATCTGGACGTCGCCCCGCTGTTGTTGCCCGCCAGGGTGCTGCGCAACGACGCCGAGGCCCTCAGCGCCGCCCACACACTTGCCCAGGCCGCGCGCCTGCAAGCGGCCAGGCGCGATCAGCAACGCAAACTGCCTTGGGCTGAAATCGAGCATTTCACCCGCAGCGGCCTGGGCAGCATTTCGATTCCCCGTGAGTACGGCGGCCCGCAGGTGTCCTTCGTGACCCTGGCCGAAGTGTTCGCGATCATCAGCGCGGCCGACCCGGCGCTGGGTCAAATCCCGCAGAACCATTTCGGCATCCTGCACGTGTTGCAAGGTGCGGCCAGCGAGCGCCAGAAAAAGCAGCTGTTCCAGAGCGTGCTGGACGGTTGGCGCATCGGCAACGGCGGCCCGGAACGCGGCACCAAAAACACCCTGGACCTCAAGGCACGCATCACCGCCGAAGGTGACGGCTACGTCATCAGCGGCCAGAAGTTCTACTCCACCGGTGCGCTGTTCGCCCATTGGGTGGCGGTCAAGGCGCTGAACGATGACGGCAAAGTCGTCATGGCGTTCGTACGGCGTGGCGCCGAAGGGCTGCGCATCGTTGATGACTGGTCGGGCTTTGGCCAACGCACCACGGCCAGCGGCACCGTGCTGCTGGATCAGGTGGCGGTGGACGCCGAACTGGTAGTGGACACCTGGCGCCTCGGCGAATCGCCGGGCATCCAGGGCGCGGTTTCGCAATTGATCCAGGCGGCCATCGACGCCGGCATCGCCCGTGGCGCAATCGACGACACCATCAGTTTTGTGCGTGAGCGCTCGCGGCCATGGATCGACGCCAAGGTCGAACGGGCCAGCGATGACCTGTATGTGATCGCCGATATCGGCAAGCTGAAAATCGAACTGCACGCGGCCGAAGCACTGCTACGCAAAGCCGGGCAGGTGCTGGACCAAGTGAGCGCGGTGCCGATCACCGCAGAGTCCGCGGCACGCGCCTCGATTGCCGTGGCCGAAGCCAAGGTGCTGACCACCGAGATTTCATTGCTCGCCAGCGAAAAGCTTTTCGAACTGGCCGGCAGCCGCGCCACCCTCGCCGAATTCAACCTCGACCGCCACTGGCGCAACGCCCGGGTGCACACCCTGCACGACCCGGTGCGCTGGAAGTACCACGCGGTGGGCGCCTATCGCCTGAACGGCACATTGCCGGCCCGACATTCCTGGATTTAACCGACCAGACCTCTGGAGAATACGCATGACCCTTTCTCACCACGTCGCGGTTATCACCAGCGATGAACAAGCCCTTATTGTCGCCAGCGACCTGGCTGAAGACTTCCGCCGCGACAGCGCCCTGCGCGACCGCGAACGACGCCTGCCCTTGCCTGAACTGGACGTGTTTTCCCGCTCCGGCCTGTGGGGCATCAGCGTACCCAGGGAGTTCGGCGGTGCCGGAGTTTCCAACGTGACCCTGGCCAAGGTCACGGCACTGATTGCCCAGGCGGATGCGTCCCTGGGGCAGATCCCGCAAAACCATTTTTATGCCCTCGAAGTGCTCCGTGTGAACGGCAGCCCGGCGCAGCAAAAACGCCTGTACGCCGAAGTGCTCGCCGGCCAGCGCTTCGGCAATGCCCTGGCAGAGCTGGGCACCAAGACCGCCCATGACCGCACTACCTCGATTACCCGCGACGGTGACGGCTTGCGCATCACCGGCCGCAAGTTCTATTCCACCGGTGCGATCTACGCCCAACGTATTCCCACTTCTGTGGTGGATGAAAACGGCGTGCAGCAACTGGCCTTTGTCCCCCGTGACAGCCAGGGCCTGAGCGTGATCGACGACTGGAGCGGCTTCGGCCAGCGCACCACCGGCAGCGGTTCGGTGGTGTTCGATAACGTGTGGGTCGCGGCCCAGGACGTGATCCCGTTCCAGAGCGCCTTCGAGCGCCCGACCACCGTCGGCCCGCTGGCGCAGATCCTTCACGCCGCCATCGACACCGGGATTGCCCGCGCGGCTTATGAAGATGCCCTGCATTTTGTGCGCACCAAGACCCGGCCATGGATCGACGCCACCAGCGACAAAGCCACCGAAGATCCGCTGACCCTGAAAAGCTTCGGCCACCTGAGCATCCGCCTGCACGCCGCCGAGGCATTGCTGGAGCGCGCAGGTGAGTTCCTCGACCGCGCCCAGGCCGACAGCAATGCCGACACCGTCGCGGCCGCGTCCATCGCGGTCGCCGAAGTACGCGCCTTGAGCACTGAGATTTCACTGGCCGCCGGCAGCACCCTGTTCGAACTCGCCGGCAGCCAGGCGACCCTCGCCGAACACGGCCTGGACCGCCACTGGCGCAACGCCCGGGTGCACACCCTGCACGACCCGGTGCGCTGGAAGTATCACGCGGTGGGCAATTACTACCTCAACGAGGCGAACCCGCCACTGCGGGGGACTATCTGATGGCAAAGAAAAAGATCCTGCTCAATGCGTTCAACATGAACTGCATCGGGCATATCAACCATGGCCTGTGGACCCATCCACGGGACACCTCGACCCAATACAAAACCATCGAATACTGGACCGAGCTGGCGCAGCTGCTGGAGCGCGGGCTGTTCGACGGGCTGTTCATCGCCGACATCGTCGGGGTGTACGACGTCTACCAGAACTCGGTGGACGTGCCGCTCAAAGAGGCGATCCAGCTGCCGGTCAACGATCCGTTGCTGCTGGTCTCGGCCATGGCCGCCGTCACCAAAAACCTCGGCTTCGGCCTCACCGCCAACCTCACCTACGAACCGCCGTATCTGTTCGCCCGACGCATGTCCACGCTCGATCACCTGAGCCGTGGCCGGGTGGGCTGGAACATCGTCACCGGCTACCTCGACAGCGCCGCCAAGGCCATGGGCCTCACCGAGCAGGTCGAACATGACCGGCGCTACGACCAGGCCGACGAATACCTGGAAGTGCTCTACAAACTCTGGGAAGGCAGCTGGGAAAACGACGCGGTGATCAACGACCCGCAGGCGCGGGTGTACGCCCAGCCCGAGAAGGTGCACAAGGTCGAGCACAAGGGCGAGTTCTATCAGGTGGAGGGTTATCACCTGTGCGAGCCGTCGCCGCAGCGCACTCCGGTGCTGTTCCAGGCGGGCAGTTCGGACCGTGGTTTGCTGTTCGCCGGGCGCCATGCCGAGTGCGTGTTCATCAGCGGGCAGAACAAGGCCGCGACCAAAATCCAGGTGGACAAGGTGCGCGCCAGCGCCGTGGAAGCCGGGCGCAACCCGCAGGACATCAAGGTGTTCATGGGGCTGAACGTGATTGTCGGTGCCACCGAAGAAGCCGCGTGGGCCAAGCACGCCGAGTACCTGAGCTACGCCAGCGCGGAAGCCGGCGTGGCGCATTTTTCGGCGTCTACGGCGATTGATTTTTCACAGTACGAAATCGACGAACCGATCCAGTACGTGAAGAGCAACGCCATTCAGTCGGCAACCAAAAACCTGCAAAACAACGACTGGACCCGGCGCAAGTTGCTGGAGCAACACGCCCTCGGCGGCCGCTATATCACCCTGGTGGGTTCGCCGGCACAGGTGGCCGACGAGCTGGAGTCATGGATCAGCGAGACCGGCCTGGATGGCTTCAACCTGACGCGCATCGTGACCCCGGAAAGCTACGTCGACTTCATCGACCTGGTGGTGCCGGAACTGCAGCGCCGGGGTTCGTACAAGACCGCGTATGAGACCGGGACGCTGCGGGAAAAAGTCTTCCACAGCTCCGCGCACCTGCCCGAACAACACACTGGTTCCAGCTACCGCCACTAACCCCGAACTGTAGGAGCTGGCTTGCCGGCGATTGCGGTGGGTCAGCGAAATCTTCTTCAACTGACACACCGCAATCGCCGGCAAGCCAGCTCCTACAGTTGACCGAGTTGCTCACACAAATATCTTATGACTGGAAATCCACTATGAAAAAAACATTGCTCAGCCACCCAGTCAAAGCACTGGCCCTCGCCCTCGGATTGTTCAGCTCGGCAGTGTTCGCCGCCGATGCGCCGTTGAAAGTCGGCACCACCGCCGCCTTCGCCATTCCCCTGGAGGCCGCCGTCGAAGAGGCCGGCAAACAGGGTTTGAAAGTCGAACTGGTGGAGTTCACCGACTGGATCGCACCCAACGTCAGCCTGGCAGCCGGCGATATCGACGTGAACTACTTCCAGCACATCCCGTTCCTGGAAAACGCCAAGGCCGCCGCCGGCTTTGACCTGGTGCCGTACGCGCCAGGCATCATCAACAACGTCGGGCTGTATTCGAAGAAGTACAAGAGCATCAACGACCTGCCCCAGGGCGCCAGCGTGGCGATTGCCAACGACCCGATCAACAGCGGTCGCGGCCTGCAACTGCTGGCCAAGGCCGGCTTGATCACACTCAAGCCGGGCGTGGGCTACAAGGCCACTGAAGAAGACATCGTCACCAACCCGAAGAAGATCAAGATCCTGCAAGTGGAGGCCGTGCAACTGGTGCGCGCCTATGACGACGCCGACCTGGTGCAGGGCTACCCGGCGTATATCCGCCTGTCCAAGACCTTCGATGCCGAGTCGGCGCTGCTGTTCGACGGCCTCGACCACCCGGAATACGTGATCCAGTTCGTGATCCAGCCCAAGAGCAAAACCGACCCGCGTGTGATCAAGTTCGTCGACATCTACCAGCACTCGCCGGTGGTGCGCGCCGCGTTGGATAAATCCCTTGGCAAGCTCTACCAAGTGGGCTGGGAAGATAAAAAATGACCGCCGCCCACTCTCAACTGCGCGACCTGGGCTTGCCGCCCAGGGACGCCGAGCAGACAGAACTGCACCCGGATCTGAACCGCGCGCACGTGCGCTTTATCAACCTGGGCAAGACCTATGACGGCCAGGCCGTGCCGGCCCTGCAAGGCATTGACCTGGCGATCCAGCGCGGCGAAGTGTTCGGCATCATCGGCCGCAGCGGCGCCGGCAAGTCGTCGCTGATCCGCACGATCAACCGGCTGGAGCAACCGAGCAGCGGCCGGGTGTTGATTGACCAGGTGGACATCGGCGATTTCGACGAAGACCGCCTGGTCGCCCTGCGTCGGCGCATCGGCATGATCTTCCAGCACTTCAACCTGATGTCGGCCAAGACCGTGTGGCAGAACGTCGAACTGCCACTGAAAGTCGCGGGCGTGCCCAAGGAGCAGCGCGAGAAAAAGGTGCGCGAACTGTTGGAACTGGTGGGTTTGCAGGACAAGCACAAGGCCTACCCGGCGCAGCTGTCCGGCGGGCAGAAACAGCGGGTGGGCATTGCCCGTTCCCTGGTGCATGACCCGCAGATTCTGTTGTGCGACGAAGCCACGTCTGCGCTCGACCCTGAGACCACCCAATCGATCCTCGGTCTGCTGCGGGAGATCAACAAACGCCTGGGCCTGACCATCGTGTTGATCACCCACGAGATGGCGGTGATTCGCGAAATCTGCGACCGCGTGGTGGTGTTGGAACACGGCCATGTGGTTGAGCAAGGCCCGGTGTGGGAAGTGTTTGGCAACCCGCGGCACGAGGTCAGCAAAACCCTGCTGGCCCCGTTGCAACACGGCCTGCCGGAAGAACTGCAAAACCGTTTGCATGCCCACCCGGCCTCAAGGGACGCCGCCGTGGTGCTGCGTTTGCAATTGACCGGCAGTGCCGAAGACGAGCCAGACCTGGCCGCGCTGTTCAGCGCCCTCGGCGGCCGTGTGCGCTTGCTGCAAGGCGGTGTGGAGCGCATCCAGGGCCATGCGCTGGGGCAATTGCTGCTGGCGGTCAGCGGCTCGTCCCTGAGCGCCGAAGAACTGCGCACCCGCGCCGGGCGCTGGGCACAACAGGTGGAGGTGCTGGGCTATGTGGTTTGATCGTTTATTGCAGGGCGCCATCGACACGCTGTTGATGGTCGGCGTGTCGTCGCTGATCGCGCTGCTGGTGGGGATTCCGCTGGCGGTGTTCCTGGTGACCAGCGACAAGGGCGGCATCTATCAGGCGCCCGCCTTGAATCGGGTGCTGGGGGCGTTCGTTAACCTGTTTCGCTCGATTCCGTTCCTGATCCTGATGGTGGCGTTGATTCCGTTCACCCGGCTGATCGTCGGCACCACCTATGGCGTGTGGGCGGCGGTAGTGCCATTGACCATTGCGGCCACCCCGTTCTTTGCGCGGATCGCCGAAGTCAGCCTGCGGGAGGTCGATCACGGCTTGATCGAAGCGGCCCAGGCCATGGGTTGCCGGCGCTGGCATATCGTCTGGCATGTGCTGTTGCCCGAGGCGCTGCCGGGGATTGTCGGCGGGTTCACGATCACCCTGGTGACCATGATCAACTCCTCGGCGATGGCCGGGGCGATTGGTGCCGGCGGGCTGGGGGACATTGCCTATCGCTATGGGTATCAGCGCTTTGACACTCAGATCATGCTGACGGTGATCGTGCTGCTGGTGATCCTGGTGGCCGTGATTCAGTTGGGCGGCGATCGGTTGGCCAGGGTTCTGAACAAGAGGTGAGGTATAGTCGGGCCATCTCAGCGCCCGGTACTGCCCGCCATGAAACTCGCCCCCGACGACCTCGACCAGATCACCTCCACCACCCTCGGCCACTACAACAAGGTGGCCGAGGATTTTCGTGAAGGCACCCGCGATCACGATGTGAGTCAGAACATCGATGCATTGCTGCGGCATATCCAGGGCGACGCACCGTTTACCGTGCTGGATTTCGGCTGCGGGCCGGGGCGGGACTTGCAGACGTTTACCCGCATGGGGCACATCGCGGTGGGGCTTGATGGCTCGGAGCGGTTCGCGCAGATGGCTCGGGAAGACAGCGGCTGTGAAGTGCTGCAGCAGGACTTCCTGAAGCTGGATTTGCCTGCCGGGCGTTTCGACGGGATCTTTGCCAATGCGGTGCTGTTTCATATTCCCAAGCAGGAGTTGCCGCGCATTCTTGGGCAATTGCATGGGGCGTTGAAGGTCGGTGGCGTGTTGTTCAGCTCAAACCCCCGGGGTGAAAACCAGGAAGGTTGGAACGGGCCACGGTATGGCTCGTATCACGACTTGCAGGCATGGCAGGAACTGCTGACGGCGGCGGGGTTTGTGGAGCTGGAGCATTACTATCGGCCGGCGGGATTGCCACGGGAACAGCAGCCGTGGTTGGCGAGTGTGTGGCGCAAAACCTAACCCCCCGTAGCAGCTGTCGAGCCCTGGCGAGGCTGCGTCAGGCGCACCTCGGTCACCGCGCCTGGCTCAAATTCGGCAGCGCGGCCAACGCAGCCTCGCTAGGGCTCGACAGCTGCTACGGAATAAATCGTAGGTGATTCGCCGGATATGAACGCCGTTACGCTGCTCGCCGCATAACCTTCTCTCACCTCCCCGGAAAAATTCGCCACCAACCGCGTTCCATCGGCAAAGCTGGTCTGCTGCACCTGTCTGTCTGCCGTCAACCAGCGGAAATCCGTCATGGCCTGAGTCGCCAACCGTTCATGCAGCGGCCGGAAAAATTCGTCCTGACGTTGAATCAACGGCAAACGCTGCTTCACCGTTGCCGCACTCAAGTGATACAGCGGCGGCACGTTGTAGAGCAGTTGCGTCAGTTCGTTCTCCCGCCGCACATTGCTCAGTTTCAGGCTGTCGAACAGCCAATGGTGCGTGGTGATCACCGAGCCGTGGAACACTGCCTGATACAGCGGCAGGCGCATCGTCGGGTCGAAGTAGACCGTACGGAATGGCTCTTTCAACGGCACGGATTTGAAGAACACCGCCGGCTGTTCCGGCGGGTACCAGGCGCCTACGTAATAGGGCGACTGCTTGTCCCGGGTCATCTCCTTGTCTCCCCAGCCGAGCACCGGTGTTTGCATGCCGTGGGCAAACAAAATGCCTTGGGCGGTCATCGCGTTGCCGTCCTCGGACCCTGCCGGCAGCTTGAGCACGGTACTGATCCAGCGGGACGCATCGATATTGCCATCGGCGTTCTGTGCCTGGGTCATGCCGGCGCCGATGCGATAGCTGTCGAACAGCATGCTGGTGGCATAGGCGTCGAGGAACCAGGCGTTGAACCCGGACCTGGCCTGCACCGCCTTGATCCGTGCTTCCAGTAACGGCCGCACGCAGCGTGGGTCGGTGTAGTGGCCGGACTTCTGGAAGCCGGTCTTGAACTCGCCGCCCTTCAATACGATCGCGCATTCGCTGTAGGCCTTGCTGCCCAGGTGCGCGGTGGTCCAGTCGGGGTTTTCGGTGGCGGACAAGGCGGTTTCATAGGAGTCGTAGGGCGCCATCAAGTAACCGGCATCAACCCCCGCCTTGACCGCTTCAGGGTGCCAAAGGCCGCCTTCCCAGCCTTCGCCCTGGGTCACCAGCAGGCGTTTGAGGTCTGCGCCCTTCAATGCGTTGGTGACCGATAACGTACTGCCCCAGCTCTCGGGCGTGGCGCTCAAGGCGCCGGCAAAGGTCACCGCCAATTCGCTGCGCAATGCGCCATAACCGTCAGCGAGCCGGGTCATGTCGGGCTCGGTGGAGGGCTGCCAGCCTTGCCGGGCCTTTTTGTTGATCGCGGCGTTCAAGCCCCGCAGGAGAACGCCTTGCTCATACGGTTGCTTGGCCTGCCGCAGCTGCGCCGATTCCTTATCCAGCAAACCATTCAATTCAGCCGCCAGGCCTTTGCCGCCGCGCAGCAGCTTGAGCAGTTGCGGCCAATCGCGCACATCGCCCGCGCCCAGCAGGTCATTGCCCCACAGGTAGATATGGCTCGCGCCCAGCAGTTTTTCCGCTTCCGGGGTTTGCCGCAGTTTGTCCGCCAGGGGTTCATAGCGGCCCTGCTCCACCAGCCACTGGCGATAACGCTTGGCGCCGGCCAGCGGATCGCTTTCGCCCAGGTGCAACAGCAGGGTCATCGGCGTGGCGGGATCCAGCGTTGTGAACTCATGGGAGGCCGACAACGCCAGCCCTTTGCCGTCAGCCTGCCAACGCAGCCGGTTGTTGTAGGGATTGGTCATCAGCCAGTTGAGGGTGAACGTGCCGTGATCCACACCCCACAGCGGCAGGCTGAGGTCTTGCGTGGTGTTGACGTCGCCCTGTTCCAGCAGGAATTTTTGCCATACGGCATTGCCCGCCGGCACGTAATGCCCTTCGGCCAGAGGCCAGACCAGGCCCTTGCCGATGGCACTGGCGGGTTGCCGCAGGATCGGCAGCTCACCGGCGTCACGTGCAGTGATCGTCAGCGCCAAGTCACGCTGCTCAAGGCTGGCACTCAGGCTGTAGGCGCCGCCGTCCCAGTGCCAACTGGCCTGTTTGGAACTCTCCTTCAGATCGCCAACCTTGTGCCCGTCGACGCCGCTGGAGGCTTGCACCGCATCACTGTCGGCCGGAGTCACACGTATCGCCAGGGTGGCCGGGTCGAGTTCGATGCGCCACAGCTGGTTTTCCAGCACGGTCGTGGCGACGGCCAGGGGCGATAAAACCAGGCTGCTCAGCAGCAGCCCGTGGCGCAACCAGTGAATCATGCTCAAGCCTGTTCGTTCTTCGGCTCGCGAATCTTGTACCAGGCCACATACAGCGCCGGCAGGAACAGCAGCGTCAGCAACGTCGCAATGATGATGCCGCCGATCATCGCATAGGCCATCGGCCCCCAGAACACTTCCCGGGCGATAGGAATCATGCCCAGGCTTGCCGCCGCCGCGGTCAGCAGGATGGGCCGGCGCCGGTGCTCGGTGGCTTCCACCACCGCGTCCCACGGCGTGTAGCCGTCGCGTTCATAGGCGTCGATCTGCGTCACCAGGATCACCGAGTTGCGGATGATGATGCCGATCAGCGCAAGAATCCCGAGGATCGCCACAAAGCCCATGGGCGTGCCCGTGGGAATCAGCGCCAACACCACGCCAATCAGCCCCAGCGGCGCGACGCTGGCCACCAGGAACATCTTCTGCACGCTGTGCAGCTGGATCATCAGGAAGGTCGCCATCAAGAACAGCATCAGCGGCACCACCTTGGCAATCGGGCCCTGGGCCTTGCCGCTTTCTTCCACGGTGCCGCCGGTGGCGACCTTGTAGCCCACCGGCAACGCGGCGCTGAACTTGTCGATTTCCGGCTTGAGCTGTTTCACCAGGTCGGTCGGCTGCATGTCGTCGCGCACCGCAGCCTTGATGGTGATGGTCGGCTTGCGGTCGCGACGCCACACCAGCGGCTGTTCAAGTTCATAGCGCACGGTGGCGAACGCCAGCAGCGGAATCGAGGTGCCGTTGGGCGTGACGATCTGCAGGTTCTGCAAGGTCTCCGGCGTGCCGCGTTCGGCATCTTCGGCGCGGCCGACCACGTTGATCAGGTAGATATCGTCATGCACCTGGGTCACCGACGCACCGCTGACCACGCTGTTCATCAACTGCGCCACGTCTTCCGACGACAGCCCCAGTTGCCGCGCCTTGTCCTGGGCGATGTCCACCCGCAGGACTTTGCCCGGCTCGTTCCAGTCGTAGATGATCTCGCCCATGTGGGTATTTTTATCGAGCATGGTCGCCAGTTCGATCGCATGTTTGCGCACCTGATCGATGTCCTTGCCAGACACTCGATACTGGATCGGACGCCCCACCGGCGGGCCCATTTCCAGCGGCTGCACAAAGCTGCCCACGCCCACAAAATCTTCCCGCAGGCGTTTTTGCAGGCGCGCAATCAGCGCGCCGCGCTCTTCCAGGCCCTTGCTGACAATCACCAGCTGCGCGTAGTACGGGTTCTCCAGTTGCTGGTCCAGGGGCAGGTAAAAACGGATCGCACCCTGGCCGATGTAGGTGCTCCAGCGGGCGATGTCCGGGTCGTCCTTGATGATCGCTTCAAGGCGGTCGACGGCCTTGCGGGTCTCGTTGATCGAGGCGTTTTGCGGCAGGTTGAGGTCGACTAGAATTTCCGGGCGGTCCGAAGACGGGAAAAACTGGTTCTGCACGAACTGCATGGAAAACACCGACGCCACAAACAACAGCACGGTAATGCCGATGGCCCACCAGCGATTGCGCATGGCCCACAGCATGCCGCCATTGAACGCCCGGCCCACCCGGCCCGGCTCGGCGTTATGGGGTTTTACCTTGCTGCTGAGGATGTGCACGCCGAGCACCGGCGCGAACAATACCGCGACCACCCACGACACCAGCATCGCCACGGCAATCACCGCGAACAAGGTGAAGGTGTACTCACCCGCCGAGCTGGCGTTGAGCCCGATCGGCACAAACCCGGCGACGGTCACCAGCGTGCCGGTCAACATCGGGAACGCGGTGGAGGTGTAGGCGAAGGTAGCGGCCTGCTCCTTGGTCTCGCCTTTTTCCAGGCGCGTGATCATCATTTCCACGGTGATCATCGCGTCGTCCACCAACAGGCCGAGGGCGATGATCAACGCGCCCAGCGACACCCGCTGCATGGTGATGCCGCTGTATTCCATGAACACGAACACCAGCGCCAGCACCAACGGAATCGAGCACGCCACCACCAACCCGGCGCGCACGCCGAGGCTGATAAAGCTCACTACCAGCACGATGATCACCGCTTCAAACAGTGCGCTTGTGAAGCCACCGACGGCCTCTTCCACCACTTCTGCCTGGTCGGAAACCTTGTGCACGCCCACACCCACCGGCAAGTCGGCAGTCAGGTCGTCCATGCGCTGGTGCAGGGCCTTGCCAAAGTCCTGGATGTTGCCGCCCTTCTGCATGGCGATGGCCAAGCCGATGGCGGGCTTGCCGTTGAAGCGAAACATCGGCGTCGACGGGTCGACATAGCCACGGGTGATTTCCGCCACATCCGCCAGCCGATAGAACCGGTCATTGAGCCGCAGGTTGACGTTGGCCAGGTCCTTCTCCGAGGCGAATTGCCCGGAGGTGCGCACCGAAATCCGCTCAGGCCCCGCCTCGATCACCCCGGCCGGGGTCACCGCGTTCTGCGATTGCAGGCTCTGCACCACCTGGCGTTGATCAATCCCCAGGGCCGCGAGTTTGCGGGTGGAAAAATTCAGGTAAATCACTTCGTCCTGCTGGCCGATCATCTCGACCTTGCCCAGCCCCGGCA
Organism: Pseudomonas sp. Z18(2022); assembly: GCF_036346535.1. NCBI lineage: Bacteria > Pseudomonadati > Pseudomonadota > Gammaproteobacteria > Pseudomonadales > Pseudomonadaceae > Pseudomonas > Pseudomonas sp. Z18(2022). The sequence goes on along the minus strand of NZ_JAOTOA010000002.1, from coordinate 110,255 downwards.
CCGAGCGAATTTCGGCGCGCACCTGCTCCACGTAATCGCGCAGTTGGCGCATCGACAGGCCATCGGCGGTGAACGCATACACCGAGCCGAACACATCCCCGAACTCGTCGTTGAACGCCGGCCCCTGCAAGCCCTGAGGGAAGCTGCCGCGGATGTCGTCGATCTTCTTGCGTACCTGGTACCAGATCTCCGGGATGTCCTTGGCGCTGGTGGTGTCCCGCAGGAACACGAACACCGTGGACTCGCCGGGCCGGGTGTAGCTTTTCACGTAGTCGAGGGAGTCCAGCTCTTCGAGTTTTTTCTCGATGCGGTCGGTGACCTGCTTGAGGGTTTCTTCCTGGGTCGCGCCCGGCCAGCGGGTCTGGATCACCATGGTCTTGATGGTGAACGACGGGTCTTCCTCACGCCCCAGGTTCATGTACGAGAACACGCCCATCAGCAGCGCGACGAACATCAGGTACCACACGAAGGACTGATGCTTTAGGGCCCAGTCGGATAAGTTGAAGCTCCCTTTCATCGCGGGCTGTCCTCGTCGATTTTGACTTTTTGCCCGGGCTTCAGGCTGTTCACGCCGGCACTCACCACCCGCTCGCCGGGTTTGACGCCGGCGTTGAGCAAGGCGCTGTCGGCGTCACGGCTGACGATGGTGACGTCACGGGGCTGCACGGTCTGGCTTTGGGTGTCGATGACCCAGATGCGGGTCTTGCCGTCGGCTTCCTGCAAGGCGCTGAGGGGCAACACGATGCGCGGGGCGATGGCCGAGCTGAGGGTTACGCTGATGGCGGTGCCGAGGCGAAACGCAGGCGGGGTTTCGGCCAGGGTCAGGCGGGCGCGACGGGTGCGGGTGGCGCTTTGGGCCTGGGGTTCGATCTCACGCACGGTGGCGGTGGTGCTGACGCTCGGGTCCATCTGCCCGGCAACCAGGAACACTACGTCCGGCGGCAGGCGCTCGGCGAGGCCGGCGGGCAAATCAATGACGGCTTCCTTGATGTCCGGTCGCGCCAATGTCACCACTTGCTGCCCGGCGCTGACCACTTGGCCGGCCTCGGCATTCCAGGCGGTGACGATGCCTGCATGGTCGGTGCGCAGTTCGGCGTAGTTGAGCTGGTCTTTGGCCTGGTTGACCGAGGCCTTGGCCTGGTCGAGCGAGGCCTGAGTGGTTTTCAGGTCGGTCTGGGCGATGTCCAGTTGGGCCTGGGCGCCGACGCCACGGTTGAACAATTCCTGCTGGCGGCGTGCGTTGGCCTGGGCGTTGATCCACTGCGCCTGCACGCGAGCCAGGTCGCCCTGGGCGGCGCGCAATTGGTTCTGTTGATCGGTGGGGTCGAGCACGGCCAGCAACGCGCCCTGCTCCACTTCAGCGCCTACGTCGACCGCGCGCCGGGCGATGCGGCCGGGCACACGGAAACCGAGATTGCTTTCGTAGCGGGCCTGGATCGTACCGGCGAAGCGCCCGAGGTTTTCCTGGTCTTCGGACTTCACTTCAATCGACAACACCGGGCGCACCGGTTCCGGCGCCGGTTCTTCCTTGGAGCACGCCATCAGCAACAGGCTGGCGGCCAGCACACACGTCAGCCGCTTCATGGCTGCACTCCTTGGGCCTGGGCCTGGTCCGGCGGCTGGGCGATTTCCACGATCATGCCGGGGTGCAGCAATTGCCCGCCGGCCACCACGACTTTTTCGCCGCCCTTGAGGCCGTCGCTGATGATCACCTTGCCGGTGAGATAACGCGCGACCGTGACCTTGTGCAGTTGCGCCTTGCCGTCGTCGTCAATCAGCCATACCGCTGGCTCGCTGATGTCTTTGGTCAAGGCAGCCCACGGCAACTCGATGCTGGCCTTGGCCGGCCCGTTGGCGGTGGCGCTGACCACCGAGCCCAGTTGCATGCCCTTGGGCAGCGCGTCGAGGGCGATCTTGACCTGCACGGTGCCGGTATTCGCGGCCACCGCCGGGGTGACTTCGCGGACTTTGCCCACGGCAGTAATCTGCGGGTTTTCCAGCAGGCTGACGGTAATCGGTTTGTCCGGTGGCGGCTCTACCAGCAACGATTCATAGACGTTGAACACCGCATCGCGCTCGCCATCCCGGGCCAGGCTGAAAATCGGCACGGTGGCCTGCACCACCTGGCCCACCTCGGCCTGGCGTGCGGTGATGATGCCCGGCGCGTCGGCGATCAGCGAGGTGTAGCCCAACTGCTCACGGGCATTGGCCAATTGCGCCTGGGCGGCGGTCAGCGCACTTTGGCTGCTGCGCAACGCGGCCTGGGCGGAGTCATATTCGCTGCGGCTGGTGTAGCCCTTGGGCAAGAGTTTTTCCTGGCGCACAAACGCGGCAGCAGTCTGCTTGACCCGCGCCTGTTCGGCGACCACCTGGGCCTGGGCGGAGTCGACATTGGTCTGCAAATCTTTCGGATCGAGCTTGGCCAGCACCTGCTTGGCGCTGACCCGGTCACCGACATCCACCATGCGCTGGATGATCTTGCCGCCGACGCGGAACGACAGATCGGTCTGCACCCGGGCCTGGATATCGCCGGTCAGGGTCACGGCGGCGGCGAAGTCGGCAGACTTCACGGTCTGCACAAACACCCGGGAATGTTCCTTGGGTTCGGCTTTTTCCTGGCCGCAGCCGCTCAGCAGCGCCAACAGGCCAAGGCCGAAGATAAATCTCGAGGTGGGACCGCCCATGCAGGCTCCTTTTGCGTGATGCCGCCGTGCCAGTGTCTATGCGACTGTGAGCTTAGAACAGGGTTCCTTATCTGCATGGAGAATCCCATACTCCGATGGTTCCCACGCCGATAATTTTTCTCATGCTCAAGACCCTCGCGGTGGCCAATTACCGCTCGATCAACAAATTGGTGGTGCCGCTGGATCGGTTGAACCTGATCACCGGCCCCAATGGCAGCGGCAAGTCCAACCTGTACCGCGCCCTGCGACTGCTGGCGGAGACAGCCCAGGGCGGGGTGATCAACGCGCTGGCCCGTGAGGGTGGGCTGGATTCGACCTTCTGGGCCGGGCCGGAAACCATCAGCCGGCGCATGCTCAGTGGCGAGGTGGCGGTAGAGCCCGTTGTGCGCCAGGGCGTGAGGCGCCTGCGCCTGGGGTTTGCCGGGGACGATTTCAGCTACGCGATTTCCCTCGGTTTACCCGAGAAAACCTTGTCGTTCTTCAGCCTGGACCCGCAGATCAAGAAGGAATGCATCTGGGCCGGCCACGTGTACCGCCCGGCCAGCCTGCTGGTGCAGCGTTCCGGCCCGATGGTGCGTGCCCGGGACGGTCGCGCCTGGGATGTACTGGCCCAGCACACGTCGAACTACCACAGCCTGTTCGATCAGGTCGGCAGCCTGCGGGGTTCGCCGGAAGTGCTGTTGCTGCGCGAGAGCATTCGCGGCTGGCGCTTTTATGATCACTTTCGCAGCGATGTCGACGCCCCGGTGCGCCAGCCACAACTGGGCACGCGTACGCCGGTGTTGCATCACGACGGTCGGGATTTGGCGGCGGCGTTGCAGACCATTCGCGAGATTGGCGACCCGGATGCGTTGCAGCGGGCGATCAGCGATGCGTTTCCCGGGGCACGGTTGAATATCGAGCCGTTGCAGGGCGGACGCTTTGCCATCGAGTTTTATCAGGAGGGGTTGCTGCGGCCGTTGTCGGCGGCGGAGTTGTCGGACGGGACCTTGCGCTATCTGCTGCTGGTGGCGGCGCTGCTGACACCGAGGCCGCCAACGATGATGGTGCTGAACGAGCCGGAAACCAGCTTGCATCCGGACCTGTTGCCGGCGTTGGCGCGGTTGATCATCCAGGTGTCGCAGCAGTGTCAGGTGTGGGTGGTGTCCCATGCCAGCCGCTTGATTGCGGCGTTGCAGCAGGATGAAGGGTGTAATTCGATCATGCTGGAAAAGGTGATGGGGCAGACACAGGTGGTGGGGCAGCGGGTGCTGGATGAGCCGGCGTGGCATTGGCCCAGTTAGGCGGCGCCTGGCCCGGCCTCATCGCGGGCAAGCCCGCTCCCACATTTTGATTTGTGAATACGTTCAAAGGTGGGAGCTGGCTTGCCTGCGATAGCGGTAGAACAGTCAGTGCAGAATTAGCCCTGCCACTTCCCGCCTTCAACAATCACGCTTTCTGGCTTGGTGTCATCGCTCAGTTCCTTGCGAACATACTGGTCATACAGCTTGAGCAAATATTTCTCCTCGCCCAGCTTGGCCAGCTCGGCATTCACCCAATCGCGCAGTTCGATGTTGCCCTTCTTCACCGCCGGCGCGATCGGCGCTTCATCGCCCAGTTTCTGCTCCAGCACACGGTAGCCCGGGTTCTGCTTGGCCCAGCTGAACAGCACCAGGTTGTCCTGCGCGTACGCATCACCACGGCCTGCCGACAACGCTTGCAGCGACTCGGAGTTTTTCTCGAACTTCAGCAGTTTCCAGTCCGGGTGGTTCTTGGTCAGCCAGATATCAGCGGTAGTGCCGGTGGTGACGATGGTGGTGCGGGTCGCCAGGTCGTCCAGGCTTTTCACCGGGCTGCCGTTGGCCACCAGCGCCTGCACTGCCACTTTCAGGTTTGGGTTGGTGAAGTCCACCGCTTCCTTGCGCTCAGGGGTCACGGTCATGTTGGCGAGGATCAGGTCGACCTTGTCGCTTTGCAGGAACGGAATGCGGCTCGCCGGTTCCACGGCGACAAATTCAACCTTGTTTTCGTCGCCCAGCAGGTCCTTGGCGAAGCGGCGGCCGATGTCGGTATCGAAGCCGACGTAGCGGCCGGACTCATCCACAAAACCAAACGGCGGTTTGTCGGTAAATACGCCGACGATCAGCTTGTCCCGCGCCTTGATCTTGTCGATGTAGCTCACGGCGGCAGCAGGTTTTGCGGGCTCTTCGGCCTTCTTGTCGCAGCCGGCCAGCAATGCGACGGCGAGCAATGGCAGTAACAACTTGGCAGTTTTCATATCAGCTCCAGTTCCTTGGTTTTCTTGGGCAGTGTTGAAACAAAGGAGAACTTCTCCAGGAACTGCTGCGCGCGTGCGGTTTGCGGGTTCGTAAAGAATGCCTCGGGGGTGTTTTGTTCGAGGATGCGGCCGGCCTCCATGAACACCACGCGGTCGGCGACCGCGCGGGCGAAGGCCATTTCGTGGGTGACGATCAGCAGGGTCATGCCGTCTCGGGCCAGGTCCTGGATCACTTCCAGTACTTCCTTGACCATTTCCGGGTCGAGGGCAGCGGTGACTTCGTCAAACAGCATGACCTGCGGGTTCATGCACAACGAACGGACGATGGCGATGCGTTGCTGCTGGCCGCCCGAAAGCTGGCGCGGGTAGGCGTCGCGCTTGTCCGAGAGGCCCACGCGTTCCAGGAGTTTTTCGGCCTGGGCCCGGGCTTCGCGGGGCTCGCGTTTTTGCACCTTCAGCGGGCCGAGCAGGATGTTGTCGAGCACGCTCATGTGGGGGAACAGGTGGTAACTCTGGAACACCATGCCCACGTCCTGGCGCACCTGGCGCCAGTCGGTGGCCTTGTCCAGCAGCTCCTTGCCGGCAAAACGCAGGCTGCCGCTGTGGGCCACTTCCAGGCCGTTGAGGCAGCGCAGCAAAGTGCTTTTGCCGCAACCGCTGGGGCCGAGGATCACCACCACCTCGCCGCCTTGCACGCTCAGGTCGATGCCCTTGAGCACCTGCTGGTCGCCGAAGTATTTGTTGAAACCCTGGAACTCGATCAATGCGCTCATGCTTGGGCCCAGCGCCGTTCCAGCACCTTGGAGGCGGCCGACAACGGGTAGCAGATAAAGAAGAAAAACAGGAACAGCGCGCCGTAGATCAACACCGACTCGTAGGTGCGCTCGATGATTTGCTGGCCGACCTTGATCACGTCCACCACACCGATCAGCACCGCCAGGGAGCTGGTCTTGATGATGCGGGTGTAGACGTTGATGGTCGGCGGGGTCATGCGTTTGAGGGCCTGGGGCAGCAGCACGTAGCCGTACAGTTGCGGGTCCGACAGGCCAATCGACAGGCCGGCTTCGCGCTGGCCGCGGGGCAGCGAATGCAAGGCGCCGCGCACCACTTCGCCGACTTCACTGGCGCCCCACAGCGACAGCACCAGCACCGCGCACCAGAAGCTGGGGATGCTCAGGCCAAAGAAAATCGGCAGGCCGAAGAACAGCAAATACAGCCACACCAGCACCGGGATGGCGCGGAATAGCTCCAGGTAAACCCGCAGCACCAGGTTGATCGCTTTCGAGTTCAGCGTGCGCAGCACGCCATACACCACGCCGCCGACGGTGCTGAAGGCGATGCTCAAGAATGAGATCGACAGGGTTTGCGCAGCGCCCTTGCCCAATTGCGGCAACGACACCCAGAGTAATTCAAGACCCGAACTGGCCATGCTGGAGCCTCCTTTCAAGGCGGCTGAGCAGCAGCGACAGCGGCAGGAATAACAACACGCAGATCAGTGTGAGCACCGCGAGCATTTCGTAGGTTTTGTAGTAGAGGGCGATGTAGCTTTTGGTGGTGTAGAGAATTTCCGGCACCGCCACCGCCGACACGATGGTGGTTTCCTTGAGCAGGAAAATGAAGTTCGCAAACAGCGCCGGCAGGCTGAGTATCCCGGCCTGGGGCAGGATCACATGGCGCAGCAGTTGCCAGTGGGACAGGCCGATGGACTTGCCCGACTCGATCTGTGCCAGCGGCACCGCCTCGACGCCGGCGCGCAGCACTTCGGTGAGATAAGCACCGCCGAGAAAGGTCATGGTGATGATCGCCGCCCAGAACCCGGAGATATTCAGCCCCAGGGCCGGCAACGCGAAGTACACGAAAAACAGTTGGATCAGCAGCGGGGTGTTGCGCGCCAGCTCGACGTACAGCGCCACCAGGCGCCACACGTAAGGGGTGCGAAATACCAGCAGCGCGGCGTTGATCAAGGCCACCAGCAGGGAGGTGCCAATGGCGATCAGGCCGACTTGCAAGGTCACGCCCACGGCCTTGAGAAACGCCGGCAGCGTGCTGAGGATAAATGCGTAATCGAAGGTCATCTCAAATCCCTGACGCCGCAGGGGTAATGCGGCGTTGGTGCGGTCCGGTCCAGCGTGGGTAACGCGGAGTAGCGCCGACTTTAAAGGTATAAAAAGTAAAATTTAAATACCGAAATAGCATATTGATATCACCCAAATAGATAACCTGCGGATTCGCGGTGCAGGCGGATGACAGCTACTGTTCCCGTGTAAGTAGGAAGGGTCTATTTATCGGCGCTGCACTTCAGGGATAGGCAGCGCCTGGCCAGACTGATGGCCCATCAACAGGCGAGGGAATGAGCGATGACCGAGGCAAAACCGATTGACCCGCAGGAACTGGTGAAGTGGCTGGTGGCGTTGCGCAGGGCCATTAACAGCCGGAATCTTTAAACCGACACCGATCCAGTGTGGGAGCTGGCAAGCCAGCTCCCACAGTTTTGACCGCATTCCAGCCATAAAAAACGCCGACGCTGTATAAGCCGTCGGCGTTTAAACCTTGAAGGAGGTTTTGGGGCTCGATCAGAACGCCGGCACGACCGCGCCGTTGTATTTCTTCTCGATGAAGGCTTTCACTTCAGGGCTGGTCAGGGCTTTGGCCAGCTTCTGGATGGCATCGCTGTCCTTGTTGTCCGGGCGGGCAACCAGGAAGTTCACGTACGGCGACTTGGCGTCTTCGATGATCAGCGCGTCCTTGGCCGGGTTCAGGCCGGCTTCCAGGGCGTAGTTGGTGTTGATCAGGTCCAGGTCAACCTGGTCCAGAACGCGTGGCAGCAAGGCCGATTCCAGCTCTTTGAATTTCAGGTTTTTCGGGTTGCTGGCGATGTCTTTCGGCGTGGCCAGGGCGTTGGTTGGATCTTTCAGGGTGATCACGCCAGCTTTCTGAAGCAGCAGCAGGGCACGGCCGGAGTTGCTGCCTTCGTTCGGGATGGCCACGGTGGCGCCATCTTTGAGCTCAGAGATATTCTTGATCTTTTTCGAGTAGCCGCCGAAAGGTTCGACGTGCACACCGATCACGGTGACCAGGTTGGTGCCTTTACCCTTGTTGAAGTTTTCCAGGTACGGCAGGGTCTGGAAGTAGTTGGCGTCCAGACGCTTCTCGGCCACCTGTACGTTCGGCTGTACGTAGTCGGTGAAGACTTTGATTTCCAGGTCCACGCCTTCTTTGGCCAGGGTCGGCTTGACCAGCTCGAGGATCTCGGCGTGCGGGATCGGGGTAGCGGCTACCACCAGTTTCTCGTTGGCCTGGGCGAAGCTGGCAGTCAGGGCAGCCGCCAATGCGGTAAACAACAGAACCTTTTTCATGCAGTGTCCTTATCGAAAATCCGGGTCGTCTGGGACGGCCGCTTTTTTAGTTGAGTGCCAGCGAAGTGCTATCGCGGCGTGAAGCGGACAATACCGAGGTTTTTTATTCCAGAACAATACTTTTTATTAACTTTGATATTCCATTTTGTTCATGTAGGAGCCCGGCTTGCCGGCGATGGCGTTCTTGAGCCTTGCGATGCTCCTGAGGACGCCATCGCCGGCAAGCCGGGCGCCTACAAAACAGCGTGTTCTTTCAGATAGCTTTTCAGGGCTTCAACCTCGGCGGCGCTGGCGTGGCCAAGAATTCGCCGCACCTGCTCCACAGGCGAACCTGCCACGGGCAGGTTCAAATGCTCCGGTAAAATCTCGTCGCCACTGCTGACCAGCAGGGCAAAGTGGATCACGTTCTCCAATTCCCGGGTGTTGCCCGGCCAGCTGTGATGCTCCAGCACGCGCTGGGCTTCATCGCTGATCAATGGCACCGGCAGGTCGAGACGCTGGCTGTAGATACCGAGGAAATACTCCGCCAGCGACAGGATGTCGCCCACTCGCTCGCGCAGTGCCGGCAACTCCAACTGGCCTTCGCTGAGGTAATGGAACAAGCGCTCATGAAACTTGCCGGCCGCCACGGCCTGGGCGAGGTCGATGCTGGTGGCGGCCACCAGCCGCACATCCACCGGGCTTGGTTGATGGGCGCCGACGCGAGTGACTTCGTGGTTTTCCAGCGCCGCCAGCAGCTTGACCTGGATCGGCAGCGGCAAGTCGCCGATTTCATCCAGGTACAAGGTGCCGCCATTGGCCGAGCCAAACCAGCCGGCCCGGCTGCTGGCCGCGCCGCTGTGGCTGCCGGCGGCATAGCCGAATAATTCGGCGTCGGCGTACGTCGGGCTGATGGCGCCGCAATTGACCGAGACAAACAAGCCGGTGCGGTCGCTGCCTCGGTGGATGTGGCGCGCGAGCAGTTCCTTGCCGCTGCCGGTTTCACCGCGGATCAACACGGGCAAGGCACGGGGGGCGAGGTTTTCGAGGTCTTCGCGCAGCTGGCGCGAACGCGGGTCGACAAACACCAGCGCCTTGGCACGAATGCTCAGGGGGCTTTTTTCGGCGTCGGGGAAGGTCAACAGGGGCTGACCGAAGGTTTCATGCAGGCTCATGGCAGACTCCCGCCCCATCCACGAAGGGGAAGGGGCGTTTAAAAAATTTTATGCACGGCGCCTGGAGTGGTGCTCCAGGCGATTTTGCAGGCGATAGAGGTAGGCGAAGCCCTGTTCCCAGCGTTGGTGGCCGGACTTCACATTGATGTGCCCGGCACCCGACAGGATTCCGGCTTCGGCGCCCCAGTTGCGGGCCAGTTCAAGGGCGCGGGTGGCGCTGACGGCGCTGTCGTTGTCGGAGCTGACGACCTGGCTGGGGAACGGCAACAGGTCGCTGGGGATTGGCGCAAAGTTACGCAGGGCGGGAGCGCATGCGGGGCGTTCGACATCGGCCGGGGCCACCAGCAGGGCGCCGCGTACCTGACGCAGAAACTGCACCGGGGCGGTGGCGGCCCAGTGGGCAACGGTGATGCAGCCCAGGCTGTGGGCAATCAGAATCACCGGGGTGCTGTCGGCGGCGATGGCTTCGGCCAGTGCTGCCACCCAGTCTTCGCGGCGCGGGGTGAGCCAGTCGGCCTGCTCCACGCGTGCGCTGTTGGGCAGGCTGTTCTGCCAATGACTTTGCCAATGATCTTCTGGCGATCCTTGCCAGCCCGGCACGATCAGATAACGAATCGACTCGCTGTGCATGGGTGTGCCCTCCTGCAGCGTTTAACGTTGTGGGTCAGTATAGGCACGGGGTATATATTCGTTAAGGAATAAGAAGCTATTTATTAATAACCAAAGTGATGGCTTGAGGGTACATATCCGTTATTTAGGTAACGGCCACCTATGGTTTCGCTCTTACAGCGACTCACTTTGGAAAAGCCGGAATGCCGGCCCAGCCCAAAGTAAGCAAAGGGCTCGGCCCCGCCTGTCGGCACCTCGCCTAGGCTCGGCGTTCCCTCACTCCGGGCTGAATGGGGCAGTCAGATCAAAATCAAAAGCAAGAGCACGGCGGCCTGAAAGCCGACCTGAGTGGTAAAAGCAAAGGCAAAAGCCGCTTTTCTGTAGGAGCTGGCTTGCCGGCGAAGAACCTGAGAACGCCGCGTTCATTCAGGACGCCAGCGTCATCGTTAACGACCATCGCCGGCAAGCCAGCTCCTACAGTGGACCGTGCTCGCTTTAGATTTTGCCTTTGCTTCACCACACTCAAGCCGGCCTGTAGGCCGCTGTGCTGTTGATCTGCTTTTGATCTTGATCTTAGGCGCCCCGTTAAACCACGCTGGCCGAACGCAGGTAGTACGGAGCGGGTAAACCGGCAGGACGCCGGTTTAGCCGCGACGGGGCAGGGACGCCCCGTCGCGGCGGCCCGCTTCGTGCTACCGGAGCTGAGGGCACACCGAGCCTAGGCGAGGTGCCGAGTGGTGGGGCAAGAGCGTTTTGCTTACTTTTGCGCTCTTCAAAAGTGAGCCGCTGTAAGAGCGGAACCATAGCCAGCCATCCCCCAAATAACGGATATGTACACACCCCCCCAAACCGCAGGCAAAAAAAAGGCCGCACCCTGCCAAGGAGACGGCCAAAAAAATTGTCGAGGCATTTGAAACTAACGTGCAGTAATCACCGACAGCTTGGTAATCCCAGCGCGCTCGATAGACGCCATGGCTCGCGCCACTTCGCCGTAGTTCACTCCATCATCAGCCTGCAGTTGCACCCGCACATCCGGGTCCTTGGCCTTGGCCGACTGCAGGTTGAATTCCAGCAGGTCCGGCTGGATTTCATCCTTGTTGATAAACAGTTTGCCGGCGGCATCGATGCTCACCACCAACGGGTCTTTCTGCTCCACCGGCGCCACGGCCTCGGTCTTGGGCAGGTTGATCGGAATCGCATTGGTCAACAGCGGCGCCGTCACGATAAACACCACCAGCAGCACCAGCATCACGTCCACCAGCGGGGTGACGTTGATCTCGCTCAGCACCTCATCACTGTCTTGCGTGGAGAAGGCCATCTCAGGACGCCTCCTTCACTTTTTGCGCGCCGCCCTGGGCACCACCCGCCTTGCTCAGCGTCGGGTGCAGCAGCACACGGAACGAGTTCTTCTGCGCCAGGCTGTAGAAGTCGTGGGCGAAGTCATCCAGGTCGGCGGCGGTGAGTTTCAGGCGACGCAGGAAGTAGTTGTAGACCAGCACCGCCGGCACCGCGACAGCGATACCAACACCCGTGGCAACCAGCGCGGCACCAATCGGCCCGGCCACGGTTTCGAGGCTGGCGGAACCGGCGGCGCTGATGCCTTTCAAGGCTTCCATGATCCCCCACACGGTGCCGAACAGACCGATAAACGGCGAGGTGCTGCCGATACTGGCGACCACGGCCAGGCCGGTTTCCAGAGAACGACGCTCACGCACAATCTGTTGGCGCAGGGCACGTTCGAGGCGGTCCTGGTGATTGATCGCCTGGCTCAGGTCAGCCGCGTGCGGCGCATCGCCGACCTGGATCGCGGCGTAACCGGCCTGGGCCACACGGGCAGCAGCGCCCGGTTTGGTTTCAGCCAGTTCCGCGGCCGAATCCAGGCTGGAGGCCGCCCAGAACTGTTTGTGGAACTTGCGATCCTGGGACTTGAGGCGGCCGAACTGGACGCCCTTGAGCAGGGCCAGGCCCCAGGTGGCGACCGAAAAGACCACCAGCAGCCAGATAACCGCGCTTTCGATGGATTCAGTTGGAGATGCTAATGCCATGATGTCTTCCCTCTGTGCAGGTCGCGATGTGTCCAACACACCGCATCCCAATAATTAATGAATCTTGAAATCGATCGGTACGCTGACCCAGCCGTCCTGGGCCACATCGCCCTGCTTGGCCGGTACAAAACTCCAGCGCTTCACGGCAGCCAGTGCGGCTTCGTCGAGTTGCTGGCGACCACTGCTTTTCTGAATCTGGATCTCACCCGGTTTGCCGGTAGCCAATACATGCACCCGCAACAACACCGTGCCTTCCCAACCCCGGCGCTGGGCCAGTGACGGGTATTCGGGCGCCGGGTTCTTCAGGTACGCGGCGTTGGCCGAGGCCGGCGTTACCGGCGCTGGCGCAGGCGGTGCCGGGGCTGGAGCCGGTGGCGCAGGTACAGGTGGCGCAGGCGGCTGCTCCGCCACCGGTTTCGGTGCGGGCTTGGGCACAGGCTTCGGTACCGGCTTGGGTTTCGGAATCTTTTTCGGCGCCGGCTTGGCGGCCAACTCATCGACCACCGGTGGCGGTGGCTCGACAACCGGTGGCGGCGGCGGTGGCGGCACGGGTGGCGGCGGTTCCACAACCGGCGGTGCCGGCTGGGAAAATTCGATGGTCATCGGCGGAATTTCCGGCGGCACAATCGGCAGCACCGGGGTTGGCTTCTGGCTGACCCAATAGATCACCGCGCCGTGCAAGGCCAGCGCGAGAATCCCCAACAGGATCGCTTCACGCCGACTCAACACACCCTTGGGGGTTTTCTGCGTACGCAGCTGCCCCAACGGCGCGCGATGCGGCCGGCCAAGGTCGACCAACTCACCACCCGGTGCCTGGCGCCACTGCGCCTCTTGTGCACTGGCGGCGGTCTGGACATTGCCCATTGATTAACTCCCCTGCGGTCTTAAGCAAAAAAACCGACGGGCCTGCCTTGGCGGCCGTCGAGGGGTGAATCATCGGCGGCAGACGCTTATCTCTTAAAGTAATCTTTAAAGTTATAGATAGATCTAAATTGAATAACCGAAACATCCGGATACGCCGAGGCCACGTCCTGCGCGGCCTGGCGCCGAGGGGGAAAATCTCAATGCTTTTCAGGCATAAGAAATATTCTCTAAAGGCATCGGTTCAGAGACAGCACTTACGCAATTGATCGCGCAGTTCAACAGCCACCTTCGTGAATCCCGACACCCAGTCACAGAAAATCACTTCGTCCAAGGCCTTCATCGACATCTGGGAACACAACCTGAGCAAACCGGCTTCATCCAAGGCTAACCAACGCCCAGCACTGCGTCCCTGTTGAAAATTCATCTCAAGCATTCGTCGGCATCCCAACGGACTCAAGTCAGACAGGCCCATCGTGCAATGCAACGTCACACTTGCCGCATTCTTCGGCATTTCGATGATTACCGCTTCCTGTTGCCGAGCGTCGGCCAAAGCGCACACACCGTCCTGCAATGAAAAATTGCCACCAAACCTTTTGCTCAACGCCGCCATTAGCAAATTGCTAGCTTCCACCGTCATTCTCCCTTGAGTTGTACGGCACAAAGAGTGGTTAGACGGCGACTCAGAGTTCCATGCAAAGCGTAGGAAACTCTCCGCAGCAGCCGTACGGCGTTTGGAACTGCGCTCAGCAACCGTACCACTGAGCTAAACCAATCTGAGAAAAGGTAACCGCATGTTCATCCATCAATCCGTCCCTTCCATGCCCCCACTCGTTGGCGTGGAACCTCCTCAGCTAAACCAGCTTCGCCAGCACACGGCTCCACCTGTGTCGCGCAGCGAGTCCTTGATCGAAAGGGGCGCGCGTGGAGCAGATTTGACTGCCCTCCAGCAGGTTCCTCTGCCTGCTCTCCCCAAAACGACTGCCCAGCCTCAGCACACGGGCTTTGTCGACCCAGCCACTCGTTCTGCCGCAAACAGCCAAACACGACAATTGGCGTTGCAACAGACCATGAGTGCCAGGGACCTGCTCTATAACCCAGGCGAGGCGCTACGCACCGAACTGGGATTGGCCGCAGGCCGCGCGCACGACATGATCAGCGGCCTCGGTGATCTGCAGGACCCTCTGGGTGGGCACTTGTTCGGAGCAGAAGGGCTCATGCCAGGCCAGAACGCGCAGGCATTGCTCGACACCTTGAAACGCATGCATAACGACATACCTCCGGGCCGCAGCAACGCGACGGCGAAAGACCGATCGATATTGATCGCGCTCATGGGGGATATCGGCGCGATTCTGAGTGATTCCACTACGGGTGTTGAGCGTACAAAAGACCAGGACAAGCAGCTCAAGGAATTGATTCCAAAGCTACTGAACCTTGCGACGTCACCAGAGACGATCATGGCGCCCACTGCGGCATTGGGAGGCTCTGGCACCATAGGCCCGGCCAAGAAACAGGAAAGAATCAAGCCACCCAATGAGCAGCCTCCCCGCACAGGTATTCATAATCTGGGAAAAGAGGCGGATGACCAGTTAGGTATTGCGCAATCAGGACGGCTGCTCCCCAGCCGATGGGATGTGTCGCAGCTGAAAACCGAGCGAGTCCTCCAGACGACAGAGCCTTTGGTAGCCCATATGTCAGGTACCCAGGCGGAAACCCTGGCCGTCTGGGACATGCTTCGTGGAGAAAAAACACCCTACACGGGGGTAATGGAAAACCTCAGGGCACAACCACAGCAGGCAAACGACCCCATGGCCCATTTGCCTGACGACGAACGGAACGCCCGATACGCGCGTGCGGCCGGCACTGCCGCGTTCCTGATCAGCAATGGCTACCATAGTGCGGTGGAAGTTCTGGGCGGAACACTGGCTTACACAGGCCAGGATGGACAATCTGTGGTCGGCCCTGGACAAGACGCTGCGCATCTCTTCGGGCAAGGTGCCGCGACGGAACTCGTCAGCGAACTGATGAGTAAACAGAGGTCTCCTCGCACTTAAGCCGTGGCACCATGACCGGGCACGTTCATCGCCCCGGCCATGGTGCCTGTTTGATCCAGCCCATCGCTCTCACCTGCCTGCGCATAACTTTACGATTTGCCGTTGTAACGTCTGCCCTGCGGCTCCCAGGCCTCCCCGCACATACAACGCCAGACGCACCCCCTGCACCACGGGCAAACCACTGTCCGTCCCGAGCACGATATGCCCCGCCTGCACCACTCGCCGTGGCAACAGGCTGATGCCCAACCCCGCCCCCACGGCCGAACACACACTCGCCAGGCTCGCGCTTGAATAGCCGATGCGCCAGCGCCAGCCACCCACTTCCAGGTGCTGCAGCATTTCATTACGGTAAAGGCCGCCTACGGGAAATGCCACCAAGGGCAGCGGGTCACGGCCCAGGGACGGCGTACTCAGGCTGTCCACCCAGCACAGCGGCTCCGGCCAGGACGCCACGCAGTCATCGCTGTCGCCCATCTGCTTGACCAACAAAATATCGAACTCACCACCACGATACTGACGCTGCAATTCAGGGCCCAGCCCGCTGGTGACTTCCAGCCGCACTCGCGGATACGCCACAACAAACGCCGACAGCAGCGGCATCAGGCGCTCCGCGGCAAAATCCTCCGGCACACCCAGGCGCAATACACCGTCGCTCTGCTGGTTGATCAGCACGTCGGCCGCCTCTTCGTGCAGCGCCAGGATGCGTCGCGCATAGGCCAGCAACCGTTCGCCTTCCACGGTGGCCACCACGCGGCGCTGATCACGGTCGAGCACCTGGCTGCCCAGCGCGTCTTCGAGGCGGCGGATCTGTTGGCTGACCGTGGACTGGGTCAAATGCAGGCGCTCGGCGGCGCGGGTGAAATTGCCGCAATCAACCACGGCGACAAAACTGCGCAACAAGACGGGATCGAACATGGGCCTCACCATTCCATTTGCCACTGATTGGCATGGTTATATTTAATTTCAGAATACCCCTGCGGCTGCCCATACTTCACGCCTCATTGCGCACAAGGGGGTTTCCATGACTGACGATCAGCAACATCTGCATCACGCCGTGCAACTGGCCCAGGCCAACGTCGCCGCCGGTGGCCGTCCGTTTGGTGCAGTGCTGGTGCACGACGGCGAGGTGCTGGTGGAAGCGGTCAATGAAATCCACTTGAGCCAGGACCCCACCGCCCACGCCGAGATGCTCGCCATCCGCGCCGCCAGCCAACGACTCGGCCCGCGCCTGGAAGGCTGCGTGATCTACGCCAGCGGCCAGCCCTGCCCGATGTGCCTGAGTGCGATGTACCTGTGCGGCGTGTCCCGCGTGGTATTCGCCGCCAGCAACGACGTGGCGGCGCCGTTTGGCCTGTCCACAGCGGCGATCTACCAGCAATTGGCGCTGCCGCTGGCGGAGCAAAAATTGCCCGTACAGCATCTGCCGCAGGCAGCGATGCAGACCCTTTACGCGCAATGGCAGGCCCTGCATGACGCTGAATAATTCGTTCGCCGGCAAACTCGCCGGCTGGGGCTTGCTGGTGGTGCTGGGCCTGAACCTGCGGCCCATCCTCAGTTCCATCAGCCCGTTGCTGGGGGAAATCCGCCTGGCCACCGGCCTGAGTTTCCAGAGCAGCGCGCTGCTCACCAGCCTGCCGGTGATCTGCATGGGCCTGGTGGCGTTGGTGGGTGTGCGCCTGGAGGCCAAGCTGGGGGAACGTCGCGGGATCGCCCTGGGCCTGATGATGATTCTGCTGGCGTGCCTCGCGCGCTGGCTGTTTGGCCAGGCGCCGGCACTGCTGGCCACCGCGTTGTTCGGCGGCGCGGGTGTGGCGCTGATCCAGGCATTGGTGCCGGCGATGATCAAGCGCCAGTTTCACCAGCGCGTGCCACTGGCGATGGGGGTTTACTCGGCGTCGCTGATGGGCGGCGGTGGCTTGGCGGCACTGCTCAGCCCGCTGGTGGCTGGGCATTTCCAGCACTGGCAGGCAGGGCTTGGGATCTGGTTGCTGCCGGCGCTGGGAGCGTTGTTGCTATGGGCCTGGCTGCCATTGGGCGCGGCGAAAAACCCGCAGGTGACAGCGCCATTCCAAGGCCTGCGCAACCGTCGCGCATGGCTGCTGGCGCTGTATTTCGGTTTGGTGAATTGCGGCTACATGAGCATGGTCGCGTGGTTACCGGCCTACTATCAGCAGTTGGGTTGGGACGTGCTGCCCAGTGGTTCGCTGCTGGCGTTCATGACGATCTTCCAGGTAATCGCCGCACTGTTGATGCCCGCATTGGCGCAACGCGGCATTGATCGTCGACCGCTGCTGAGCATCAGCCTGCTGGCCCAGACCGTGGGCTATATCGGCCTGCTGACGGCGCCGCTGCAATTCCCGCACCTGTGGGTGGCGCTGATCGGCTTCGGCCTGGGAGCATGTTTTGCCCTGAGCCTGCTGCTGACCCTGGATCACCGCCGCGACCCTCGGGAAGCCGGTCAACTGGCAGCGTTTGTCCAGGGCGTGGGCTTTTTGATCAACGCTATCTCGCCGTGGCTGACCGGCTGGCTGCGGGAGTTGACCGGCAGTTTCGTCAGCGCGTGGATGGTGCTGACAGTGACGGTGGTGGCGATGCTGATACTCACCCGAGTGTTCAGCCCGGCCACCTACCGCACCGGCTCTATGAATATGCAATTTGAGTCTAGATAAAACAATAAAGCTTCTTTGGCGGAATAAGCGAGGCGATTAGAATCCCGGTTTCCTTCAGGACGCCGGAAAACTCCATGGACCTTCGCCAACTGCGCTACTTCATCGCTCTGAACGAGTACCGCAGTTTTGTGCGCGCCGCCGACGCCATGGGCATTACCCAGCCGGCGTTCAGCCGCAGTATCCAGAGCCTGGAACAGGAGTTCGGCTGTGTGCTGGTGGACCGCGCCCACAAAGACCTGCGCCCCACCCCCGAGGGCCAGGTGGTGTTGCAACATGCCCTGTCGCTGGTTCAGGGGGCGGCGCGGCTGAGCCACGAAGTTACCCGCATGACCAAGCTCGACGCCGGCGAATTGCGCTTTGGCTGCGATGCCGTGGCGGCAGTGAACCTGGTGCCCGAGGCGATCGCGCGGTTTGTCGGCGCCCATCCCCGAGTACGCAGCGGATTGCAGGTGGATAACTGGGAAAAACTCGGGCGTAGCTTGAGCCGCGAGGAGATCGAATTCTTCATCGCCGATGTGCGCCACTTCGAGGCCGATCCGAACTTCCAGACCCAGGCCCTGACACCCCGGCGCAATGTATTTTTCTGCCGCGCCGGGCACCCGCTACTGGCTAAGGACAGCCTCTCAACCAACGATTTGTTTGACTACCCGCTGGCCACACCGCTGATCGCTCCCGGGGTACGCAAGCTGCTGGCCAACCTGAGCGGGCGTATCGACTTTTCTCCCGCGATCGAGCTGGAGCAGTTTGCGGCGCTGGCAGCCATCGTGCGCCAGTCCAATGCGATCGGCCTGGGCGCCGAGGATGCGTTTGCCGAAGACGTTGCCCGTGGCGCACTGACGGTGCTGCACTGGCGCAATGTGCCTCACAGCCTCGACAGTTTGAACAACCGCTGCGGGATCATCAGCCGTACCGGGTTTCGCTTGTCGCCGGCGGCGAAGGCGATGATCGAAACCCTGGTCACCGTGGACAGCCCCTCAGCTGAAGCAAGCTTGCTCGCCCGCAGCTAAAAAACCGGGCGTACGCGGCAACCCATTCTCTTGATTTCAATGAAACTGTTATCGGCAATCAGCGGGTTTTTTCGTCTGCCGGGAACCGACACCATTGGCCCCAGAACAGAAAAACCTGGAGCCCCGCCATGTACTTGAAATACCCACTCAGTTGGACTGCCCTTGCCTTGGCAGTGGCCCTCACCGGCACTGCCGCCCAGGCTTCCATGCCGGCGAACCTGCCCGCCGATCAGAGCGTTGGCGCCATCGAGCAGGTGCACGCCTTCAACGATGCCATGCCCACCGGCGTGAGCGTTACCGAGACCGGACGCATCTTTGTCAACTTTCCTCGCTGGGGCGACGAGGTGCCGTTTACCGTCGCAGAACTGCGCGATGGCAACGTCGTACCCTACCCTGACCAGGCGATAAACCAGGCCAACCCCAAAGACCCGGCCAAGGGATTTATCAGCGTACAAAGCGTGGTGGCCGACGGGCGTGGGCACCTCTGGATACTGGACACCGCAGCGCCTGGCTTCTCGTCTCCACAGCCGGGGGGTGCCAAGCTCGTCGCGGTTGATCTCGCCACCAACAACGTGGTCAAGACCCTCGTATTCCCGAAAAACGTCATGCTGCCCGGCACCTACGTCAACGACATGCGCTTTGATTTTCGCGTAGGTGACCAAGGCGTGATCTATATCACCGACTCCTCCCTTACCGGCCCGGGCGCGATCATCGTCATGGACATCGCCAGTGGCACCGCCATACGCCGGCTCAGTGGTGCACCCTCGACCTCGGTCGACCCGAACTTCGTGCCCACGGTCGAAGGCCAGGTCCTCAAAGTGCGGGATGCCAAAGGCGGCACCCAACCGTTTGCCGTGGCTTCGGACGGCATCGCCCTGTCGGCGGATGGGCAGACCTTGTATTTCTGCCCGCTGTCGAGCCGGCACCTGTATTCCATCCCCACGGCACTGCTGCGAGACGCGACAGTCAGCGAAGCGCGCCTCGAGATGGCGGTCAAAGACCTCGGGGAAAAAGGCGCCTCGGACGGGCTTGAAGCCGACGCCTCGGGGGCCGTCTATGCCGGCGACTACGAAAACAACAGCGTGCGCAAACGGCTGGCGAACGGGCAATGGCAGACCATCGTCCATGATCCTCGTGTGCTCTGGCCCGACACACTGTCAATCGGTCCTGACGGCTACCTGTACTTCATCGCCAATCAGTTGCACCGCCAAGGCATCTTTCACGCAGGCAAAGACTTGCGCCAGAAACCCTACAGCCTGCTGCGAGTGAAGATCGATGCCGCGCCGGCGCCCACACACTAGCGGCGCACAAGCATGAATATCGATGCGTTGAACCTTTTCATGCGATCAACGGAACTGGGCAATATCACCGCAGCCGGCAGGGAGCTGGGACTCGCGCCCTCGGTGGCCAGCCACAAACTGGCGAAGCTTGAAGAATACCTGGGCATGCGCCTGCTGCATCGCACCACCCGCCAGGTCAGCCTGACCGAAGACGGCGCGCTGTTTCTGCCCCATGCAATCCGGGTGCTGGCAGCCGTGGACGAAGCCTATCTGGTCGCGGTGAAAGGCAAGGACGTGGCCAAGCGGGTGTTAAGAGTATCCGCCCCCGGGTCCTTCGCGCGGATGTGCCTGATGCCGGCCATTACCCGGTTCCTGCACGCCAACCCGAAGCTGAAGATCGACCTGATACTGTCCGATCAAATGCAGGACCTGACCGAGATCGGGATTGATGTGGCAATCCGCATCGCCGCCTTGAAGGACTCATCCCTGGTGGCGCGCAAGCTCGGCTGCGACCGGCGCATCCTGTGTGCGGCACCCGCCTACCTCCAGGCGCATGGCGAACCGACTTCACCGGCGGAGCTGATCAACCATTCCTGCATCCTGCTGGGCGACGAGGACCATTGGCGTTTCGTGGGCGCCCAGTCACACGAAGTCACGGCAATCAGTGGTTCGCTCAGAGTCAATTGCGGCGAAAGCGCGCGGCTTGCCGCCGAGGGTGGGCTCGGCATCGTCTCTGTTTCACAGTGGAACGTCAGGGCCTCACTGGAAAGCGGCGCGTTGGTGGAAATCATGCCGTGCTGTGTGCTGGAGCAAACCCGGGATATCTGGGCGATCTACCCCAGCGCGCGGTTGATCTCCTCCAAGGCTCGGGCGTTCGTCGAGTTCATGATCGCCGAGTTCCAGGGCGATTTTTAGCATAGGAAAAAATCATGACGGTGACTCACCAAACTGCAGGCAAAACAAATCTCGCGAGCGGCCCACGCGTCGTTCGACTAGGGGTAACGGACCTGTCTTTCCATCGGGTTACCGCTGCGGTAGTAGCGCAGGTGTTGCAACGCATGGGCCTGACCGTTGAGCGCCACTATGCCCTGCACGAGGAAAACTTCGAGCAGTTGCGCAAAGGCTCGGTCGACATGCTGGTCTCCGCCTGGATTCCGTTCAGCCACGGGCTGTACAAGCAAGCGGTGGAGGCAGTGACGCCCACTCGCGAACTGGGCCTGCACTATCAGCCTTATGCCTTGTGGGGAGTGCCGGACTACGTCAGCGAGCAGGACGTGGAATCCATCGAGGACCTGCTCAAGCCCGACGTCCGGGCCCGGATGAACCCGCTGATCCAGGGGATCGGCCCGGGTGCAGGCATTACTCGTTTCTCGCTGAAAATCATGGACGAATACGGGTTGAACAACGCCGGATATCAGTTCCGCACGGGCAGCCAGGACGATTGTATTAAGGCGTTCGAGGCGCTGTATCAGCAGCGGCGCTGGGGCATCGTGCCGCTGTGGCATCCTCAGTTCCTGCACCACCGTTATCGAATTCGCGACCTGAAAGACCCCAAGGGATTACTCGGCAGTGTCGACAGAGCGGTGCTGCTGGCCCGCGAGGATCGCCTGGTGTTACTCACGGCTGCCGAAATCCAGGTGCTGGACAATATTCGCCTCTCCAACCTCATCGTTGCCGAACTTGATGATGCGCTCAACCGTGGAGGGCAAGCCGCGGATGACGCCGCGAGCGACTGGCTGGCAAGGCATCCCGACACCTTGCGCACCTGGCTCGCCCCACTGGCCTGACTCGGCAACGAGGCCTTTTACGAATTCTGAATTCGCGGCGGGCTGGCTACAAGGGCCCGCTCACTGAGGCTAGTTTGGCGATGCAGATGTTCTGCAATCTCCCCAAACCGAGGATTCCAACATGCTCTACCTGGTTTTCAGCGGCACCATCAAAGAAGGCAAGCAGGCCGAGTTCTATCGTGATGTGGCGGCCGTTTCACAGAAACTCACCCATCAGCACGACAAGGCCGTGGTCTATCAATGGCACAAGGATGAAGAGAACCCCAACCGGTTCTTTCTCAACGAACAGTGGGAAAGCGTCGCGGACCTGCACGCGCATTTCGAAACGCTCTACAAAGCCTTCGGCCCGGCGAAACCCACCGAGCGCCTGCCGGCGAAAATCCTCGCGTACCTCGATGAAGCACAGGTGAACTTCTACCAGGCCATTCAGTAAACCGCACCCGGTCACCCCAGGGTGACCGGGACGCTTGCTCAGCGCGCGGTCGTTTCCACCGGGTTGAGCTCGCTCAGCCGTCCCTCCTGGCGCGCAAACCGGTTAGCCCGGGCAAAGGTGCCGAAATCATTGAAGCGCACGCCCATCTCAGCCATCACCTTGTGCGCCGTTTTCACCGTCATCTGGCGAATGTAGAACGGCTCCTTGACCACAAAATGATGAATCCCGTGGGTGCTGCCGAAGTTGAAGCAGAACGCCTGCAACGGCCACAGCCACCAAGGGTTGAGCACCTGGGTTTGCTGGATCACATTGCCCGGTTCGATGTCGCCGTAGTAGTGCATGTTGGAGCTGACAAAGTGCAGGCAGAAGGTGCGCAGCACGTTGGGGCCGATGATCACCACGGCGGCGATGTCGATGACGTGCATCACCGCCAGGGTGTTGGCCGACCAGTCGATCGGCGCGCCCAGCAGGCTGGCGATGCCATTGGCCGCATGGAAGCCGAGGAACACATACCACGCGCCCCAATGCAGCAGCGCCAGCGGTGCGTAAACCAATGCCGTGCGCTTGAGAATGCCCAGCTTGTGCTTCCAGGACGGCGCCCGCAGCACCCGGATCAGCGCCGACATGATGTTGTCGCCGACCATCAGCAACCGCGCGATTCCCCACGGCTCACCGTTGGTGATTGCCCGCTCCTCGATGTCGGTTTCGCTGCCGGACACCTTGTGGTGATTGAGGTGCAGATGGCGCCGCACCCAGGGGTTGATGGTGCTCGGCCGCGCCAGCCACACCAGGCCCATCATCAGGTTGTGGGGCAGGCGCTGCTTGCGAAAGTACATGCTGTGGATCAGGTCGTGTTCCAGCTCGTGAGTCAGTGACGCCAGAAACGCGTTGAGCAACAGGCACACCCACCACGCCATGTGCCCGGTGATATACAGCGCCGCCGAACCCAGCATGCCCACCAGGGCAAAGGCCAGGATGCCCGCGCCAAGCGCGTCCTGGTGCAGCAGCCAGGGGTGGCGCTCACGCAATAACAGACCCTCGGCCAGCACCACTTCACGAATGTGCGCTGAACGCTGTTGCGCGTTCATCTGCCGGGGACTTGCAGAAGTACCGTCCATGCTTCCATCCTCTGTCTTATTGATGCGTACATCCTGCCCTATGCGATCTGGCGGGACGCTAGCCCCACACGCCAACCTGTTGACCGCAAGCGCCAATCAACATGACTGAACCGACCTCCCTAGCCAGCTGGACCCGCGCCCTGCGCAAGCAGTTGGACGCCCTGGACCTCGACAGCGCCGCACTGTGCGCCAAGGCGGGGCTCGACCCGCAGTTGATGGACGATCCCAACGCGCGCTATCCGTTGTCGGCCACCACGCGCCTGTGGGAACTGGCGGTGCAGGCCAGTGGCGACCCGGCGATTGGCTTGCGGGTGTCGCGGTTTGTCAGCCCCACCACCTTTCATGCCCTGGGTTATGCGCTGGTGGCCAGCGGCAGCCTGCGGGAAGTGTTCGAGCGGATCGTGCGCTATCACCAGGTGGTCAGCGATGCCTTGAGCCTGGAGCTTAGCCGCGAGGGCGAACGTTACCGCTTTCGCCTGCAACAGCCCGCCGGCACGCCCGCGCCAGCGTTTGAGGCAATTGATGCATTCGCGGCGATCTACGTGCGCACCTGTCGCAATCGCCTGGGCCGCGAATATGCGCCGCTGGCGGTGTACCTGCGGCGGCCCGAGCCGGCCGACCCCAAGCCGTGGCACACGGTGTTTCGCGCGCCGGTATTTTTTGCCGCCGAGGAAGACCGCCTGGAATTCGCCGCCCGGGACTTC
Organism: Pseudomonas sp. Z18(2022); assembly: GCF_036346535.1. NCBI lineage: Bacteria > Pseudomonadati > Pseudomonadota > Gammaproteobacteria > Pseudomonadales > Pseudomonadaceae > Pseudomonas > Pseudomonas sp. Z18(2022). Next base: position 86,237 of record NZ_JAOTOA010000002.1, on the reverse strand, counting down.
GACAGCCACCTGGACGATGCCAACCCGGAGTTGGCTGAACACAATGAAACCGTGCTCAAACGCACCCTGGCGCAACTGCGGCCGCTGACCTGGGAGCGCAAGGTGCGTTCGGCCATTGAAGCGCAGTTGCCCGACGGTGAGCCGAGCGCCGAGCGGATTGCCCAGGCGTTGCATTTGAGTTTGCGCAGCTTGCAGCGGCACCTGGCAGACGAAGGCTGCCGGTTTGATGCGCTGCTGAATGAGTGCCGGGAGAACCTCGCGCTCCTGCATCTGCGGGATCCCGAGTGTTCGTTGGCGGAGATAAGTCATTTGCTGGGGTTTGCCGATACCAGCAGTTTTAACCGGGCGTTCAAGCGCTGGACAGGGATGACGCCGGGGCAGTTTCGCGATGGTTTAAGGTAGTTGGAGATGCGGTGGCTGTTAGGGCCTCATCGCGGGCAAGCCCGGCTCCCACAGTTGACCGAGTTGGCTTGGGCAACAGTGTTCAAATGTGGGAGCCGGGCTTGCCCGCGATAGCGATGGTTCAGCCACTACAAGCGCCAGATCAATCAGCGCCCCCGATCCCGCCGCAACACCTTCTTCACCCGCGCCACCAACGCCCGGGCTTCAAACGGCTTGAGCAAATAATCATCCTCATGCAATTCCAGCCCGCGCAGCCGATCCTCAATCCCGTCGGGCGTGGTCAGGAACAGCATCGGCGTCTCGCCTTTCAGCCGAATCGCCTGTTGGAGCTTCCAGGCATTCAACCCCGGCAACATCACATCCAGGATCACCAGGTCGTACTCGGTGCTTTCCACAAAGCGCAGGGCCGCCATGCCATTGGCCGCCACCTCCACCGTGTAGCTGGCCTCCTCAAGACTGCGGCCCATCGCCTCGGCCGCCTCTGACTCGTGTTCCACTAGCAGGACGCGCATAACACACCTCGAATGATCGTAACGCAGGCTACCACCCTCAGGCGTGCGCCGCCTCGCGCAAACGCTGCGGGTCGAGGATTTCGATCTCGCCATAGCCCAGGCGCACGATGCCCTGGCCTTGCAGCTCCTTGAGCAAGGCGTTGGTGGTCTGGCGCGACAGGCTCAGCATCGCGGCCAAGTCTTCCTGGGGCAGTTGCAGCACCTGCCGGGCCTGGTCGATGTCGCCGTAGCCTTCGGCGATCATCAGCAAGCGGTGCGCCACCCGCACCGACGCCGGCATCAGGCTCAGTTGCTCGATGTTGATAAAGGTCAGGCGCAGCTTCTGGCTCATCAACAGGGCCATGTCGCGCCAGTAACACGGAGCGTCTTCGAGGATTTTCAGCAGGGCCGGCTGCGGCACTTGCAACAGCGTGCAAGGCCCGACGGCGCAGGCGTCGTGGGTGCGTGGCAACCCGTCGAACAGGGAGATCTCGCCGAACCAGTACGGTAACTCTGCCAGGCTCAACACCGCTTCCTTGCCATGCTCATTCACCGCGCTGATGCGCAGGGAGCCTTCCAGCACCGCGTACAACCCGCACGGCGGGTCGCCGCGCTTGAACAGGTACTGCCCCGCCGTCAGCTGCCGCAGCCGGGCGCTGGCCAGCAGGCTATTCTGTAAGTCAGCAGGCAGATGGCTGTACCAGTGACCGGTGGCCAGCCGTGGGTGCCATTTCTCTGCATCCATGAGAACTCCGAAGATTGTCGGCCAGTTGACAGTGTGTCGAAGGCCTACAGGGCATGATCAAACATCCTACAGGAGGAATAACAATGAAAAGCCTCGTCGACCATCTCAGTCAATACGCCGCCTACCACCGCGACCCGCGCAATATCGCCAGCCACTTTATCGGCATCCCGCTGATTGTGGTGGCCGTGGCCGTGCTGCTGTCACGCCCCGAATGGACAGTGGCCGGGCTGTGGCTGTCGCCGGCCGTGGTGGTGGCGCTGCTCTCGGCGTGGTTCTACCTGCGCCTGGAACTGGCCCTCGGTGTGCTGATGACGGTGCTGATGGGCCTGTCGGTGTGGGCCGGGCATGTGCTGGCGGCGCAGAGCACGCTGGTGTGGCTGAGCAGCGGTATCGGCATGTTCGTGGTGGGCTGGGTGATCCAGTTTGTGGGGCATTACTACGAGGGCAAAAAACCGGCGTTTGTCGATGACGTGTCCGGGTTGATCGTGGGGCCGTTGTTTGTGGTGGCGGAGTTGGCGTTTCTGGTGGGGCTGCGGCATGAACTCAAGCAGCAGATTGAAGAGCGCTCGGGGCCGGTGGCCGTGCGGCACAAGAACGCCACGGCCTGACAAGCAACACAAACTAAATGTGGGAACCGGTTTTCTGTAGGAGCTGGCTTGCCTGCGATGCAGACGCCTCGGAGTATCAGGTACACCGAGGGGATGCCATCGCAGGCAAGCCAGCTCCCACACAAGCCTGCTCCCACATTGGTTTTGCAGCGGTCTTAAGCTTTTTGCCAGACCTTGGGCTTGAAGAACAACGTCTCGCCCCGCGCCAAACCGGTCAGGCTGTCGTGATCCTTCACCACTTCAGCCTCGATCAGCTCGCTCTGGCCCTCGACCTTCAGGGTCACCCGGGTGGTCGCGCCCAGTGGGCGAATATCACGTACTTCAGCGGCGTGGTGGTCTTCCAGCTCATGGCGCGACAGCGACACTTCGTGGGGACGGAACAGCACGTGCTTGTCTTCACCCAAATGCAAACGGTTGGAGTCGCCGAGGAAGTGATAAACGAAATCGCTGGCCGGGTTTTCGTAGACTTCGCCCGGTGAGCCGATCTGCTCGATCACGCCCTTGTTCATCACCACGATGCGGTCCGCCACTTCCATGGCTTCTTCCTGGTCGTGGGTCACGAACACCGAGGTCAGGTTGATGTCTTCGTGCAGGCGCGCCAGCCAGCGGCGCAGTTCTTTACGGACCTTGGCATCCAGGGCACCGAACGGTTCATCCAGCAGCAGCACCTTAGGTTCCACCGCCAGGGCACGGGCCAGGGCGATACGCTGGCGCTGGCCGCCGGAGAGTTGTTCCGGGTAGCGATCCGACAACCAATCGAGCTGCACCATGTTCAACAACTCATGGACTTTGACCGCGATCTGGCTTTCGGTCGGGCGCTGGTTTTTCGGTTTCATGCGCAGGCCGAACGCGACGTTGTCGAACACGGTCATGTGGCGGAACAGCGCGTAGTGCTGGAACACAAAGCCGACGTTGCGATCACGCACGTCGTGGCCGGAGACGTCTTCACCGTGGAACACGATGCTGCCGTCATCCGGGGTTTCCAGGCCTGCGATGATGCGCAGCAAGGTGGTCTTGCCGCAGCCGGACGGGCCCAGCAACGCCACCAGCTCGCCACTCTGGATGTCCAGATTGATGCTGTTCAGGGCCTTGAAGGCGTTGAAGTTCTTGCTGACATTACGGACTTCGATCGACATGACTTATTCCTCACCAGCGCTTTTGCGCAGGCGGTTGATACGGTTCTCGCTCCACTGCTTGAGCAGCAGGATGAAGAGCGCCAGGATCAGCAACAGGCTCGCGACGGCGAACGCGGCGACGTGGTTGTATTCGTTGTAGAGGATCTCGACGTGCAGCGGCAAGGTGTTGGTCACGCCGCGAATATGGCCGGACACCACCGACACCGCACCAAACTCACCCATCGCCCGCGCCGTACACAACACCACGCCGTAGATCAGGCCCCACTTGATGTTCGGCACGGTGACATGCCAGAACATCTGCCAGCCGTTGGCACCCAGCAGGCGCGCGGCCTCTTCTTCCTGGGTGCCTTGTTCCTGCATCAGCGGGATCAGTTCACGGGCCACGAACGGCACGGTGACGAAGATCGTCGCCAGCACGATGCCCGGCAAGGCGAACACGATCTGGATGTCATGGTCCTGCAGCCAGGGGCCAAAGAAGCCCTGGGCGCCGAACATCAACACGTAGACCAGGCCGGCGATCACTGGCGATACCGAGAACGGCAGGTCGATCAGCGTCACCAGGATACTTTTGCCACGGAACGAGTACTTGCTCACGCACCACGCGGCGCTGACGCCGAACACCAGGTTGAGCGGCACCGAGATCACCACGGCGATCACCGTGAGTTTCAGCGCCGACAACGCGTCCGGTTCAAGGATCGCGGTGAAGAACGCCCCCAGGCCATTCTTCAGGCCCTGGGACACCACGATAAACAGCGGCAGCAACAGGAACAGCGCGAACACCAGCCAGCCAAGGCTGATCAGGATGCGTCGGGACACCGCACTGCCACGGCGGGCAGCGTTGGCCGAGGACGCGGCGGAAATAGACGATTGGGACATGTTCCGCGCCTCCTTATGGGTGTTCGATGCGCCGCTGCAGCAAGTTGATCAGCAGCAGCAGGACAAAGGAAACCACCAGCATCATCACGCCGATGGCCGTGGCGCCGGTGTAGTCGTATTGGTCGAGCTTGACCATGATCAGCAACGGCAGAATCTCGGTTTTCATCGGCATGTTGCCGGCGATGAAAATTACCGAACCGTATTCACCCACGCCTCGGGCGAAGGCCAACGCAAAGCCGGTCAACCAGGCGGGCAGCAGCGCCGGCACCAGGATGTAGCGGAACACTTGCAGTGGCTTGGCACCCAGGCAGGCGGCGGCTTCTTCGATTTCCCGGGGGATATCGGCCAACACCGGCTGCACCGTGCGCACCACGAATGGCAGCGTGACGAAGGTCAGTGCCAGGGTAATGCCCAGGGGGGTGTAGGCGATCTTGAAGCCCAGGTCTGCGGCGAACTGCCCGACCAGGCCTGTCGGCGTGTACAGCGCAGTGAGCGCGATACCGGCAACGGCGGTGGGCAAGGCAAACGGCAGGTCGATCATCGCATCGATGATCTTGCGACCCGGGAAGGTATAACGCACCAGTACCCAGGCCAGCAGGGTGCCGATAATGCCGTTGATGATCGCTGCGCAAAACGCGGTGCCGAAGCTCAGTTTCAACGCCGCCAGCACACGGGGTGCGGTGATGATGTTCCAGAACTGATCCCAGGTGAGTTGAGCGGCATGTACAAACATCGCCGCCAGGGGGATGAGTACGATCAGGCTGAGGTACACCACGGTGTAGCCCAGCGTCAGCCCGAAGCCGGGTATGACGGGGGAGATACGACGCGACATAAGAGTCCTTGGTTAGCGGGTAGATACCACTGTAGGAGCGCGCTTTCTGTGGGCGCCGGCTCTTCTGTGGGAGCCGGGCTTGCCCGCGATAGCGTCACCTCGGGGTGTCAGCCACACCGCAGTGATGCTATCGCAGGCAAGCCAGCTCCCACACAAGCCAGCTCCCACAGAAAGGCGCGCTCCTACCGGTAGTTTGGCTTACTGCGCCGAGTAGATCTGGTCGAACACGCCACCGTCATTGAAGAATTTCGGTTGGGCAGTTTTCCAGCCGCCGAAGTCTTTGTCGATAGTCACCAGGTCCAGTTTCGGGAACTGCTGGGCGTATTTGGCGGCGACTTTCTCATCGCGTGGGCGGTAGAAGTTCTTCGCCGCAATCTCCTGGCCAGCCGGGCTGTACAGGTGCTTGAGGTAGGCGGTGGCAATTTCGGTGTTGCCCTTTTTCTCGGCATTCTTGTCGACCACGGCCACTGGCGGCTCGGCGAGGATCGACAGCGAAGGCACAACGATGTCGAACTTGTCGGCGCCGCCATCTTCTTTCAGGGCCAGGAAGGCTTCGTTTTCCCAGGCCAGCAAGACGTCACCCTGACCGTTGTTGACGAAGGTGATGGTCGAACCGCGAGCGCCGGTGTCGAGGATCGGCACGTGCTTGAACAGTTCTTTCACGTATTCCTGGGCCTTGGCTTCGCTGCCACCGGCTTTCAGGCCATAGGCCCAGGCGGCGAGGAAGTTCCAGCGGGCACCGCCGGAAGTTTTCGGGTTCGGGGTGATCACGGAAACGTCTTTCTTGATCAGGTCGCCCCAATCCTTGATGCCTTTAGGGTTGCCCTTGCGCACCAGGAACACGATGGTCGAGGTGTACGGGGTGCTGGCGTCCGGCAGGCGGGTTTGCCAGTTTTCCGGCAGGGTCTTGCCCAGTTTTGCGATTTCGTCGATGTCGCCGGCCAGGGCCAGGGTCACCACGTCGGCACGCAGGCCGTCGATCACCGCACGGCCTTGCTTGCCCGAACCACCGTGGGACTGCTGGATCTTGACGTTGTCGCCCGGGTGCTCTTTCTTCCAGAAGCTGGTGAATTCAGCGTTGTAGTCCTGGTAGAGCTCGCGGGTCGGGTCGTAAGACACGTTGAGCAGTTCGTAATCCTTGGCAACAGCGGAACCGGCAAACACGGCACTGGCCAGTGCTGCCAGGGCATAACGGCGAATCGACGACATAGAAGGCTCCTGAAATTCTTGGGTGTTGGCTTTTTTCTTATAGTTGCGGGTCTTGCAATCGAATCGCCGATCTTGCTCAGCTCGGTTTGTTGCCCGGGTTCTGCAAACGGAATTTCTCTTTGCGTTCGATTTGTACTACCTGGGCGTTGTGCACAGTGATTTCCACCGCACCAAACCGCAGATCGCGCAGGGCGCTCTGGATCTCGCGCAAAATGGCTGCTTCGTCCTGGCCGTCAACGCTACGTAGAGATGCGCTCATGGTCGTGCTCCTGAAATGAGAAGTGCCTCGCAGTGGCGGCACTGCTTGCGGCGTGAGGGCGATAGTAGATAAGCGCGGATATTCTTAAAAATACTATTTAAGAATGTTTATATAACCAGAAAGAATTTTCTGGTGGGGCGAGGGGTTGCGCGGGGTTTGGGCCTGAAAATACCGAAGCAAGAACGAGTGCTGTACTTGTGGCGAGGGAGCTTGCTCCCGTTGGACTGCGTAGCAGTCCCATTTTTTGGGGGCGCTGCGCACCCCAGCGGGAGCAAGCTCCCTCGCCACAAAACCCACATGATGTTCAGCGAATGATCGGCGCCTTGGCCCAATCCAGCTCATTGGCCGGCATCGGCCGACCAAACCAATACCCCTGGCCCAGGTCACAGCGCTGCTCCAACAGAAACCGCGCCTGTTCAACCTGCTCGATGCCCTCGGCATGCACCTGCATGCCCATGCTCTGCGCCAATGCGATCACCACCCGTACAATCGCCGCGTCGTCTTCATCCCACGGCAACCCGGCGACGAAGCCCTGATCGATCTTGAGCTTCTGCACCGGCAACCGCTTGAGCCGCAACAGCGATGAATAACCGGTGCCGAAGTCATCAATCGCCAGGCGCAAGCCCAGCTCCCGCAGGCGGTGCATTTGCTCAAGGGCGACTTCCGGGTCTTCCATTACCGCGCTTTCGGTGACTTCCAGCTCCAGGAACGCCGGATCCAGCCCCGTGTCATGTAGCACCTTGGCCACTTGCCCGTACAGCTCACGCCGGGCAAACAGGCGGCTGGACACGTTCACCGCGAGGAACGTGAGCGGCGCGCCCTCGGCCAGCCACTGGCACATCTGCCGGCAGGCCTGGTCCATGACCCAAGCATCAATATCGGCAATCAGCCCGGTACGCTCGGCAATCGGGATAAATTCCCCCGGCGGCACCAGCCCGCGCTCCGGGTGCTGCCAGCGCACCAGGGCTTCGACGCCGATCAGGCGGCTGTCTTGCAGGTCGTGCACCGGCTGGTAGTAGACCCGCAGCTCTTGCTGATCCAGGGCACGGCGCAGTTCGCCGGCCATTTCCACGCGGTGCTGGGCGTGGGCGGTGAGTTCTTCGGTGTACAAGGCGTAGCCTTCGCGGCCGGCGCTTTTGGCCTTGAACAGCGCGGAGTCGGCGTTGCGCAGCAGTTGTTCGGCGCTCAAGGCATCGCTGGGAAACAGGCTGATGCCAATGCTGACGCTGATAAACAGTTGATGACCATCGAAGATCACCGGGTCTTTCATCGCGTCGAGAATCCGTTGCGCCAGGGCCGCGGCCTGGACCACCTGTGGACAACTTTCCGCCAGCACCGCGAACTCGTCACCACCCAGGCGCGCCAGGGTCACGCCGGGACCAAACAGGCCTTGCAAACGTTCGCCCACGGCCTTGAGCAACTGGTCACCGACGTTGTGGCCGAGGCTGTCGTTGATGATCTTGAAGTGGTCCAGGTCCAACAACAGCAAGGCGCAGCCGCGTTTATGGATCTGCGCCGAGGCCAGGGCCTGTTCGGCGCGGTCGGTGAACAGCAGGCGGTTGGGCAGGTCGGTGAGCGGGTCGTGGTGGGCCAGGTGCGCCAACTCGTGCTCGGAGTGCTTGATGGCGCTGATGTCGGAGAACACCGCGACGTAGTGGCTGAGCTGGCCCTGCTCATCGCGGATCACCCGGATGGTTTGCCACTGTGGATAGATTTCGCCGCTTTTACGGCGGTTCCAGATCTCGCCGCTCCATTCGCCTTCGCGCTCCAGGGTCTGGAACATCTGTTGATAGAAACTGGCGGAGTGGCGCCCGGACTTGAACAGGCTCGGCTGGCGGCCCAGCACGTCGTCGCGCTGGTAGCCGGTGATTTCGATGAAGGCCCGGTTGACGTGAACGATCAGCCCTTGGGCATCGGTGACCAACACCCCTTCACGGGTGCAATCGAACACGGCGGCGGCCTGGCGCAGGCGCTCGCGGTTTTCCTTCAGGGGCTGCTGGATCAGGTTTGCCCGGGCAAAACGGGCGCAGATCAGGTAAATCGCCAGGGCACTGAGGCTGACCCACAGATAACCGCGCATCTGAAGCCAGCGGCCCAACTCCAAGGGCTCATCGATAAAGTTGATCAATACCTGATGGCTGAGCTGAATCCACACAATCGAAACCAGCAGGTACATCAGCCCCGCACGCAGGGCACCTCGGTATGAAAACAGCATATGGTCAGTAATCCTTACTAAAAAACCAGAATCGCCCTACAAACGACCCGGATTATAGAATAGGAAACACCTTGTAAGTCTTATCTGAAACGGTCACTGGTTTTATCCGAAAAGGGAGTGATAATGCGGATGCTGTTTTTTTCTTTATCTGAGGGCCATACAGCCTATGTGGTACAACGGTTTTCTTGACTTGTCGGCCTGGCAACTGGTCGCGGTCACCCTGTTGATGACCCACGTGACCATTGTCGGGGTCACGGTCTATCTGCACCGCTATTCAGCCCACCGCTCCCTGGAGCTCAATGCTGGCCTGAAACACTTCTTCCGCTTCTGGCTGTGGCTCACCACGGCGCAGAACACCCGCGAGTGGACCGCCATCCACCGCAAACACCACGCCAAGTGCGAAACCGTCGACGATCCCCACAGCCCGGTGATCAAAGGCTTGTCTACCGTGCTGCGCAAAGGCGCCGAGCTGTATCGGGCCGAGGCCGAGAACCCCGAGACCTTGCGCATCTACGGCAAGAACTGCCCGGAAGACTGGATCGAACGCAAGCTCTACACCCCGTACCCGTTGCTGGGCGTAGCAATCATGGGCGTGATCGACCTGCTGCTGTTCGGCACCATCGGCATCACCATCTGGGCCATCCAGATGATGTGGATCCCGTTCTGGGCCGCCGGCGTGATCAACGGCCTGGGCCATGCCATCGGCTACCGCAATTTCGAATGCCGCGACGCGGCGACCAACCTGATTCCCTGGGGCATCATCGTTGGCGGCGAAGAGCTGCATAACAACCACCACACCTACCCCAACTCCGCCAAGCTGTCGGTGAAGAAGTGGGAATTCGACCTGGGCTGGGCCTGGATCAAAGTGTTCAGCTTCCTGCGCCTGGCCAGGGTGCAACGGGTGGCGCCGATCGCCCACCGGGTCGAAGGCAAAGGCCACCTGGACATGGACACCGCCATGGCGATCCTCAACAACCGTTTCCAGATCATGGCCCAGTACCGCAAGCTGGTGATTGGCCCGCTGGTCAAGCAGGAACTGGAGAAGGTGGATCACTCGGTACGCCACCAATTCCATCGCGCCAAGCGCCTGCTGTCGCGGGAAACCAGCCTGCTGGACGACCGTCACCACGTGCGCATCCAGAGCATGCTGGAACACAGCCAGGCGCTGAAAGTGATCTACGAAAAGCGCCTGGCGCTGCAACAGATCTGGCTGAAAACCAGCACCAACGGCCACGACATGCTGGCGGCGATCAAGGAATGGGTACACGAGGCCGAGGCCAGCGGGATTCAATCCCTGCGGGACTTTGCCCACCAGTTGAAGACCTATTCGCTGCGGCCTGCGGCGGTCTGACACGGCTGTAGCGAGCCGATTTTTTGTGGCGAGGGGGCTGCTGTGGCAAGGGAGCTTGCTGTGGTGAGGGAGCTTGCTCCCGCTGGAGTGCGCAGCGCTCCCAAGATTTTGGGGCCGCTACGCAGCCCAGCGGGAGCAAGCTCCCTCGCCACAGCAAGCTCCCTCGCCACAGCAGCCCCCTCACCACAGCTATCTCCCTCACCACAGCAGCCCCCTCCCCACAGCTATCTCCCTCCCCACAGCAAGCCCCCCACCCCAACAAGCTCGTCCCTACATGTTTCTGACGCCATTTCTTGGTCGCCTCAAATCGACGCTGATAACGGAACTTCGCTGCAAATTCCCCCTCTCAAACAACACTTCGCCATCCCGGCGGCCCTTGTTGTGACCGCTGCCCAACCCCGCGGCATGCCCAGAGAGAGTTGTGCCGATGGTCCACGAAAAGACCTTCACCGACCCACCCGTCCTCGACCAGCCACGACCGGCCGCCGCCGCTACGTTGCTGGCGCTGATGCATGCCCAGGGCGAAGTGGAGCGTTTGAGTGAACGCGAGCAACTGCTGAGTTCGCTGCTGGTGAGCGTGAATGCCGTGCTCTGGGCCATCGAGTGGGACACCCGCCGCGTGCTGTATGTCAGCCCGGCCTATGAGCGGGTTTTCGGACGTACGGCGGGCCTGCTGCTGAGCGACTATCGGGAATGGCGCGACAGCATCCACCCCGAAGACCTCGACTACGCCGAACACAGCCTGGCCCAGGTGCTGCACAGCGGCGCCGTGGAAGACCGCGAGTACCGCATCATCACCGCCGACGGGCAGATCCGCTGGCTCAGCGACAAGTGCTACATCAGCCAGCAGGCCGAGCCCGGCCAGCCGGTGATCGTGGTGGGCATGGCCGAAGACATCACCGACAAGAAGCAGCTTGAGCTAGAGCTGCACCGCCTGGCCACCACCGACGTGCTGACCCGCAGCAGCAACCGCCGACACTTCTTCGAGTGCGCCCACCACGAGTTCGAACGCGCCTGCCTGCAAGGCACGCCGTTGGCGTTCCTGTTGCTGGACATCGATGACTTCAAAGTGATCAACGACACCTACGGCCATCTGGAGGGCGATCAGGTGCTGCGGCGTATCGCCGAGAGCGGTCGAGGGGTTTTGCGCCGTGGCGACCTGTTCGGGCGCATTGGCGGCGAAGAATTCGCGGCGGTGCTGCCCGGTTGCGCCCCGGAAATGGCCATGCAGGTGGCCGAACGCCTGGGACACGAGATTGCGCAACTGAGCTTCAGCCATGACGGCGAGAGCTTCGCGGTCACCGTCAGCCAGGGCCTGGCCAGCCTGACCGCCGAGGACGCCAACCTGGACAGCCTGTTCGCCCGGGCCGACGCCGCGATGTACGAGGCCAAGCGCCAGGGCAAAAACCGCGTGCTCACGGGCTGACGCACCACGATTCCCTGTAGGAGCTGGCTTGCCTGCGATAGCATCACCTCGGTGCAACTGACACACCGAGGTGCCTGCATCGCGGGCAAGCCCGGCTCCTACAAAAGCCAGCTCCTACGCTGGCCCGCATCGCCTGCTAGGTTTTGCGCATGCGCGCCAATTCCGGCAAACCCACCTTGAGCAAGCGCGCCGTCTTGCCTTTGGCCAGCGCCTCGACGCCTTCATGCTCGGTCAGCCGTGCCAGTTGCGCCGCCAGGTTCACCACCAGCGCTTCCCGGGAATACACCCCGCCCTCCAGCGAATAAATCGCCGCGATCAACTGGCGCAACTCCAGCGGCAAGCGCCAGCGGGTACGCAACGCCGAACCATAGGCCGCACCAAAGGTGTAAAGCGACTCGCCAATCACTTCGTCATCCAGCTCGCCGCCGCCCTGCAGCCAGTCTTGCAGGCACCGCAGCAAGGCCAGGTCGCCGAGGCGATGGAGGATGCCGGCGCTGTAGCAGCGCTCGTGATCCAGGTCGAGCATGCGCGCCAGGCTGCGGGCGTAATCGGCGGTGCGTTGGGACAGCTGCCAGTGACGCTCGGCGTAATCCACAAGGCTTGGGTCGCTCAGCACCACGTTGTGCTTGAGGGCGAGCCCCAGGATCAGGTTCATGCTTTGCCCGGCCGCCAGCTTGTGCAGGGCCATGGACAAGGTTTGCACCGGCGAACCGTGATGGCCGGCGCTGTTGGCCGCGGCGATCAGCACGGCGGTGATTTGCGGGTCTATGCGCACCTGTTCTTCCAGGCGCTTGAGGTCCAGGCCTTCCGGTTCCAGGCTGTGTTGCACTGCGGCCTGCACGTCGACCCGCAGCGGCGCGCCGTCGGACGCTTCGCGGCGCCGCTCCAGGAACACCGCCAAGGTCATACCCGGCGCCAGGGCCGGGACTTCGCAGTACACCGTCTCGCCTTCGTTCAGCAGCAAGTCTTGCAGGCGCTGGGTCAGGCCTTCCATGTTCAGGGGTTTGGTCAGGTACGCCGTCGGCGCCAGGGGCAAGGCTTCGCGCACGCTGGCGCTGTCGTTGCGGGTGCTCAGCAGGATAAACGGCAACAGCGGCGATCGCCGTTGCTGGCGCAGGCTGCGCAGCAGGCTCAGGCCATCGACGCCGGGCAGCTCCCAGTCGGCGATGATCAGGTCATAGGGTTTTTCTCGCAGCAACTCGGCAGCCCGCTGGCCATCGGCACACACATCCAGCCGCGCGTCACAGCGCACATTCAACAACACCTGCTTGAGCAAATCCCGGGACCAAGGATCGGCCTCGGCAATCAACACACGGGGTACCGCAGGTAAATCAACAGCAGTCATCCAGCACGCTCCATCGGCAATACCTGCACCTTAGACAAAGGAGCCGCCTGCGTACAATGAACAACCGCTGAATACCGTTCATCGGGCACAAAAAAACCCGCCTAAGCGGGTTTTTTGTCGATCAGGTCAACTTTTGATCACAGCTCGGAGAAGCACTCTTCGATGATCGCCAGGCCTTTGTCCAACTGCTCGTCCGGCGAGGTCAGCGGAACCAGTACGCGCAACACGTTGCCGTAGGTGCCGCAGGACAGCAGGATCAAGCCCTTGTCGCGAGCCTTGGCCACCACGGAAGCAACGGCTGCTGCGTTCGGCTTGTGGCTGTCGCCATCTTCGAACAGCTCGACCGCAATCATCGCGCCCAGGGCACGTACTTCACCGATCACCGGGTACTTGGCCTGGATAGCTTTCAGGCCGGTCACCAGGCGCTCGCCGACAGCCTTGCAGCGGTCCAGCAGGTGCTCTTCTTCGAACACTTCCATCACGGCCAGGGCCGCGGCGCAAGCGATCGGGCTACCGGCGTAAGTGCCGCCCAGGCCGCCTGGAGCAATGGCGTCCATGTACTCCGCCTTGCCGCACACGCCGGCCAGCGGGAAGCCGCCCGCGATGGATTTGGCGAAGGTGGTCAGGTCGGCAGCAACGCCCATCTGTTCCATGGCGAAGAAAGTACCGGTACGGCCGGCACCGGTTTGCACTTCGTCGGCGATCAGCAGGATGCCGTGCTTGTCGCACAGTTCACGCAGGCGCTTCATGAAGGATTTAGGCGCGACGTAGAAACCGCCTTCGCCCTGCACCGGCTCGATGATGATGGCAGCGATATCACGCGGCTCGGCATCGTTCTTGAAGATGCGTTCGATGCTGGCGATGGAGTCGTCGTCGCTCACGCCGTGCAGTTCGTTCGGGAACAGTGCGCGGAACACGCCGCCTGGCATCAGGCCCATGCCGGCCGAGTACGGCACGACTTTACCGGTGAGGCCCAGGGTCATCATGGTGCGACCGTGGTAAGCGCCGGTGAAGGCGATCACACCGGCACGGCCAGTGGCGGCACGGGCGATCTTCACGGCGTTTTCTACCGCTTCGGAACCGGTGGTGACCAGCAGGGTTTTCTTGGCGAAATCACCCGGAACCTTGGCGTTAACTTTTTCGCACAGCTCAACGTATGGCTCGTAGGCCAATACCTGGAAGCAGGTGTGAGTCAGCTTGTTCAGCTGTTCGGTCACGGCCGCGATGATTTTCGGGTGCACGTGGCCGGTGTTCAGCACGGCGATACCGCCGGCGAAGTCGATGAACTCGCGACCTTCAACGTCGGTCACGGTGGCGTTCTTTGCCGACTCGGCGAAGATCGGGTGAATCTGGCCAACACCGCGTGGTACAGCGGCTTCGCGGCGTTTCATCAGGGATGCGTTGGTCTTGCTCATAAAGTCCTCATTCGCCACTCATCGGGTGGCGTGGTCCAAGGAATACGTGGCGGGGAGGCAACTACGGCAGCATGCGATGATCGACTGCCACAGCTTTCCCGGCCACTACGAATAACGGGGTGAAACACGCAAAGGGACAGCGCTCTCGTGCCCTTTGCGTTTGCAGCAATGCCTTGCCGAGCTTAGATGCCCAGGCAGAGGTATTTGATTTCCAGGTAATCCTCGATCCCGTACTTGGAACCTTCACGGCCCAGGCCCGAAGCCTTGATGCCGCCGAACGGCGCCACTTCGTTGGAGATCAACCCGGTGTTGACGCCGACCATGCCGTATTCCAGGGCTTCAGCCACACGGAACACACGGCCCAGGTCGCGAGCATAGAAGTAGGAAGCCAGGCCGAACTCGGTGTCGTTGGACATCGCGATCACTTCGGCTTCGTCTTTGAAGCGGAACAGCGGCGCCAATGGGCCGAAGGTTTCTTCCTTGGCCACGGCAGCGTCTTTCGGCACGTTGACCAGGATGGTCGGCTCGAAGAAAGTGCCATCGATGACCTTACCGCCGGCCAGCAGGGTGGCGCCTTTGCTCAGGGCATCAGCGATGTGCTCCTGAACCTTGGCCACGGCCTTCTCGTCGATCAGCGGGCCAGTGGTGGTGCCTTCTTCCAGACCGTTGCCGATCTTCAGCTTGGCCACGGCCACTTTCAGTTTCTCGGCGAACGCGTCGTACACCGAATCCTGAATGTACAGGCGGTTGGCGCAGACGCAGGTCTGGCCGTTGTTGCGGTACTTGGAAATGATCGCGCCTTCGACGGCCTTATCCAGGTCGGCGTCGTCAAACACGATGAACGGCGCGTTACCGCCCAGTTCCAGGGAGACTTTCTTGATGTCCTTGGCGCATTCGGCCATCAGCTGGCGACCGATTTCGGTGGAGCCGGTGAAGGACAACTTACGCACGATCGGGTTGCTGGTCAGCTCGCTGCCGATATCGCCGGCGCTGCCGGAGACCACGCTGAACACGCCGTTCGGAATGCCGGCACGCTGGGCCAGTTCAGCCAGGGCGAACGCCGAGAACGGGGTTTGCGACGCAGGCTTGAGCACCATGGTGCAACCGGCGGCCAGGGCCGGGCCGGCTTTACGGGTGATCATCGCGGCCGGGAAGTTCCACGGCGTGATGGCGGCGGTAACGCCGATCGGCTGCTTGATCACGATCAGGCGCTTGTCCGGCTGGTGGCCGGGGATGACATCACCGTAGACGCGCTTGGCTTCTTCGGCGAACCACTCGATGAACGAGGCAGCGTAGACGATTTCGCCCTTGGCTTCGGCCAGTGGCTTGCCCTGTTCCAGGGTCATCAGGCGGGCCAGGTCATCCTGGTTCTCGATGATCAGTTCGAACCAGCGACGCAGCTTGTTGGCGCGGTCCTTGGCGGTGAGTGCACGCCAGGCCGGCAGGGCCTTGTCAGCTGCTTCAATAGCGCGACGGGTTTCGGCGGCGCCCATTTTTGGCACGGTACCGAGGATTTCGCCGGTAGCGGGGTTGTTGACCTTGATCGTTTGACCGTTGTCCGCATCGACCCAAGCGCCATCAATGAAGGCTTGCTGGCGGAACAACTGGGTGTCTTTGAGCTGCATGTCGGCTTTCCTTAACAGCACCGCGCACGCGCGGAGCGAATTAGAGTTGTTGAAAGGCGCCTTGAGGGCTGCCGTCAGGGAAATCATTCACTGGGCTGAAGCACGTAAATAGCGCACGGATGGACAGATGTGCGGTTCAGCACCCAGACAAGAGCGTTTGAAATCTCAAACGAATCCTAGGATCAATGGGGGTACAGGGCAATAGTCTGTTCGAAAAAAAGAACGAAAACGGCGCATTTGCTCCATTTTTCTGATCAGCGTATTTCAAGCGAGTTCCACCCCGATGGGCCAAGACGCCCGGCACAGGGCTTCAGCGGCGCGTAATCCTACGGGCGGGCGGGCGAAAAGCGGCATGGACGCCCAAGGTCGACATGGGTATGATGTCGCCCGCACAAGCATCCGTAGCTCAGCTGGATAGAGTACTGCCCTCCGAAGGCAGGGGTCGTGGGTTCGAATCCCGCCGGGTGCACCAGATACAGACGAAAAAGCCCCAGGTCGAAAGACCTGGGGCTTTTTTGTGAGCGCTGACTTATGGCTTCTGCAACGCCTCCAACCGCGCCGGCAAATCCTCCTTGGGAAAGCGCTTATGCAACTCCAGCAGTTTCTCATCCGCCGCCTTGGCCTCTCCCGCCTGGCGCAACCGCAGGATTTCCTGCAAGCCTTGCTCCAGCGGCGACAGCACAACAGCCGCGCGTTTGCTCATCTTCGCTACTGGCTCATCCGCCAGCGAACCCGCGACTTCTGCCTGCACCTGCGGCGCGCTATCGGCCTGCGGAGCCACAGAGAATCGAGCCATCGGCGCGGCTGCCGGGGCTGGCCGGGCCAGTTCTTGCGGGGCGGCCGCGTAAGTCCCTGTGGATAACTCCGGCTGTGGCACCGGCGAGCGCGTTACCAAACCAATCATCAGCGCCACGCCGGCCACGGTGGCGAATGCCATCTGCCAGCGCGGCCGTTGGCAGGCCTGCAACCAGCGTTGCCAAAGGTTGGGCTGGCGCACAGGGGCTTCACGGTGGGCGGTGGCCAGGATGAAAGCGTCCAGGGACGCCGGCGGCTCACCGCTGGCGTGTTGACGGAAATGCTCGATCAGCAGGTCGTCGTTTGAATCCTGGGTATCTCGGGAGTCAGTCATGCGGGTACCTCCTCGGCCAGCAGTCGGCGCAGTTTCTGCTGGGCGTAACGCAAGCGGCTTTTTACCGTTTCCAGTGGGGCGCCGGTGAGCGCGGCAATTTGTGGCACTTCCAGGTCGCCGTGCAGGCGCAGCAGGAACACTTCGCGCTGGTCTTCGGGCAAGCTTTGAAGTGCGGTGTCCAGGCGCGCCTGGTCGCGGCTCAGGCTCAGCTGTTGCTCAGGCCCGGCGCTGTCGTCGGGCTGGCCGTGCAGCTGCTCATCGTAGCTGTCGTGCAGCGGGTTGTGGATGCCGTGCCTGCGCCAGTGGTCGATCAGGCGGTTGCGGGCAATCTTGAACAGCCAGGTACGAAAACTCGCCCGCCCCTGTGGCTCGCTGGTGCTGCGGATCAGGCTGAGCCAGGTGTCCTGGAACACTTCCTCGGCCAGTTCGGCCTTGTTGCTCAAGGACACGAGGAAACGGTACAGGCCCTGTCGATGCCGCGCATACAGGGCCTCGAACGCTGCGCCGTCGCCGCTGCGATAGCGGGACAGCAGGGCTTCGTCGCTGGGTGAATCCATCAGGTGGCACACTCCTTTGAGGTGAATCAGTGTTTGGCCGGGGCCTGGAGGCTCTGGGCCAATTCGACCAGTTGCACAAACTCGCCGCGCAAGCCGAAGGGGTCGTCGCCCCGGGCGGAGCGGGCCAGTGCGGCCGTGTCCTTGAAACTCATGCTGCCAGTGTAGCGGCCATCACCCTTGAGTTGCTGGGCGAAAGCGGCCACGGCGGCAGAGAAGCGCAGGTCGTCGCTGGGTTTGGCGCTCTGCTCGTTGCTGATCGGGCGTTCGATCAGTCGGCTATTGCCACCTTCAGCCGGCTTGTAACGTACCCGCAGCATGGCCAATTCGGAGCTTTTACCGTCAGCGTTGGGTGGCGATGCGTAGCGCAGTGGCTCCAGCCATCCCTGTTCGCCCTTCGGGACAATTTCATACAGCGCCGTAACCGTGTGCCCTGCACCGATCTCTCCGGCGTCGACCTTGTCGTTGTTGAAATCCTCTCGTTTCAAGGCACGGTTTTCATAGCCCAGCAGTCGGTATTCACTGACCTGCGCCGGGTTGAATTCCACTTGCAGTTTCACATCCCGGGCCACTACCGCGAGGGTCGAGCTGAGTTGGCCCACCAGCACCTTGCGGGCTTCGCGCAGGTTATCGATGTAGGCGTAGTTGCCGTCTCCGGCATCGGCCAGTTGTTCCATCAGGTGTTCGTTGTAGTTATCCACACCAAAGCCGAGGGTGGTCAGGGACACGCCGCTTTTGCGCTGGTCCACGGCCATTTGCTTGAGGCTGTCGAAGTCGCTGACGCCCACGTTGAAGTCGCCGTCGGTGGCCAGCAGGATGCGGTTGATGCCTTTGTCGATAAACCCTTCGCGGGCCATTTGGTAAGCCATCTCGATACCCGAAGCGCCTGCGGTGGAGCCGCCGGCGGTCAACTGGTCGATGGCGTTGCGGATCGTGGTTTTGTCCCGACCCGAAGTGGGCTTGAGCACCACCCGCGATTCGCCGGCGTAGACCACCAGCGACACGCGGTCCTGGTCGCGCAATTGATCCACCAGCAGCTTCAGGGTGCTCTTGACCAGTGGCAGGCCTTCGCGGCGGTTCATCGAGCCGGACACGTCCACCAGGAACACCAGGTTGGCCGGTGCCAGGTCGGCCACGGCGCGGTCCGAGGCCTTGATGCCGATGCGCAGCAATCGGGTGTGGGGGTTCCAGGGTGACGGTGCCACTTCGGTGGTCACGCCAAAGGGCGAGCCATCGGTGGGCAATGCGTAGTCGTAGGGGAAGTAATTGACCATCTCCTCCAGTCGTACAGCACCCTCGGGTGGCAGGCTGCCTTGATTGAGGAAACGTCGTACGTTGGCATAGCTGCCGGTATCGACATCGACGCTGAAGGTGGAGACCGGCGTTTCGGCCACGCTGCGGATCGGGTTGTCCGGGAGGTTCTGATATTGCTCCCGGTACTCCATGGCAGCCGAGTCACGCATCACCAACTGCGACGCCATCGGTGCCGGCGCAACCATGCGCTTGACCATGGCGCCCTGGGCGCGGACGGGTTCGCTTTGCAGCTCCGCAACAGGCGCCGTGTCAGCCGGCTTGGCCACATCACGGGATGAAGAAAGCCCACACCCGGCAAGCGCCACCAGCAGGGTCACGGCAAAGCCTTGGGCGGCAGGGCGCAAAAGCAGAAGAGGACGGGACATGGGCTGAACCTCGTGAATGAATGATCCGTTCACAAGGTCAGACGCAAGGGATTGGTGATTCGGGTTAAAGCAACTTAGCGCGACGGAATATCGCGCAAATCATCGACGATAAAGCGGCTCAACACGCCCGTGTAAAAAGGCTCGACGCTGGTGTTGCCGGTGTTGCTGATGACCCCGCCCATGGTCTTGTACTGCTGCCACTGGCCCAGCACACCGCCGGGCACCAGGCCACTGCGGTCCTTGGCAAAGTGCAACACCTCGGCACCGCCCTTCTTGACCTTGACCTGATAGCTGAAGTCGACACTCAGCAAGATGGTGTTGTCATCAACAAGCACCGTGGCGAGTCCGCCCTTGGAGTCCTGGATATGGCGGGTGTAGACCAGATTCACGTCCAGCAGGTAATCGGCGGTTTCTTTGCTGGTGGCGTAGCGCTTGGCCTTGAGCAGGCGGTTGACCAGGTCGACGCCCAGTTGCTCGCGGACTTTTTCATCAGGCAGGAAGCGTGTGTTCTTGCCCACCACTTCAACATCGAAGGTGTCGAGCCAATAGGTGGCGGTCTTGGGGATGTGAACCGGTGCGGGGGAAATGTAGTAAGCCGGCTTGGAGGCGCAGCCCGCCAGAAAGCTGAAGGCCAGGAGTAAAGCAAAAACGCGCATGTCTGAGTTCTTCCCTGAGTGATGTCAATTTGACTTCATTTTACGGAATTGTCCGCGCCTTTTCGAGCCCGACCTCAATTCGAGGCCTGGCGAACTTTTCTGACATAAACATAGACATGGCAGGGGATAAACAGGCACAGCAGTGCATGCACATTCCCCGAGCGCCGGGCAGCCGCCAGCGCGTGACCTTCATTTCAGCCGCGGTATCCGCCGCGGGCTTAATCGCCACCTTTACATCGGCGTCAGCCTGCAGCTCCTGTCGCCGCTGCCACAGTCGCCACAGGGATACGCTCATTGGGCGCAGTCACGTCGTACACATGCTGCTCACAGCCCTTCCCGATAATCACGAACTCCACCAGGTAAACCTTCTGCTTCTCAGGCTTGAAGGTCGAACTCATGGGGCCGCATTCATACACATAGGTTTTGACGAGGCCGACGTAGTTGGCGTTGTAGACCCGTGACTCACCGATCACTTCAAAGGGCTGCCCCGGGTCAGCCTGCGCTTCCAACTGCGGGAAGCGTTTGACGACAGCGCTGTTGGTGACCTCGCTCATTTTGGCGATCCAGCCGAACACTTTGCCGCGACCGGAATCCACGACTGTCCCGAGGAGTTCCGGACGCTGGTCCGCATCGGAGCTGCGACGTATGGAGAACTGCACCGGGTAGGTGAAACCGGTGGCCCGCATGATGACCTTGGCGTGTTCGCTATCCGCCTCGACCTTTTTTTGCTGCAACTGCACACCGTCCGTGAGCAGGGTTGGCGAGGAGTTCCTGGCGGTGGAGTGGCAGCCGGCCAAAGCCAGGGCGAGGATCAGGAGTGAGGTCTTTTTCATTGGGTTTTTCCCTAAACGCATTTAAAAATCCGAAACTACATTCAAAGCCGCCAATACGACGGCCACAGTAGCTTTGCCAAAAGAGGGATCAATTGATCCCAATGCACTCCCCCGGAGGTACCTTTCTGAAACGCAGGCGCGCGCATGGGCGCCGACGCCGGCGGTGACAGAGAAAAGGTTGGGGGGGGCGAGGTTCACATTAATCCTTAATGTCATTTGGAAACGCGGCAGTCCATGCAGCCCGACCGGTTGCGGGTGGGCGGGGTAAAGACACTGGAATATACAAAATGTTCAAGATGCTGCGCGTTATGGCACCGGGGCCTACCCCGCAGGCTCAAGCGCTAACCGAACAAAAAGCTCGGGCACATTCTGCGCGACCGGCTCGGCATACTGGCGCTCCATACCGATAAGGGGGATGCGCACAATTGGCATCGAAGCCTCATCGGTGTCAAAACCGTAGCCTTCGCCACCACCATCGCAAGCAAATAGAAAGATGCCCGGGGCATAGGTTCCAACCTCGTACTCACGATTGAAGTCAGCCAGTTCCTGCGCTTGCCAGAAGACGATGTAATGGTCGCCGATAAAGCCATCACCGCCATCGTGTGCTTTGAGAAAATCGAGGTAGCTCGGCGGGAGCGCGACGCCCAGTGCTGCGTTGAGACCGTCGACAAATGCAGCCTCGGCGGGGCCGTTCAGTTGGCCTTCGGTGAAGTTGTAGAGCTCCATGCCTGCCTCCTTTCGATCAAATCTTTTACATAAGCCAGCTTATTAAAAATGAAGCTCGAAAAGTCTTCAGACACGACTTCAACCTCATCGATTTCAGCGTCCAGCTCAACGATCGCCCAATTGCCCCGAGTATCAAAAGCGTATGAAACCTCACAGGAGTCCCCCGCGAAGACATACAGCCCGGCATAGATGCCCGCGTCTGCATCGGCTAGAGCGGTATACCTTACCGGCCCATCACTCACATAGAGCGCACAGTCCAGCTCACCAAACCCAAAGGTGGCAAGGAACTCCAGATAGTCAGCAGGAACACCATTGCGACTCGCGGCATCCACCCCGCTCAGTATCAAGTCGACGTTATCTATACGGTCGCCGAAGTCCCCTTCATAGCCCACAGCCGAGGTAATCTCGCTGATCAACTGTCGTATTTCAGATGTGTTTTCCATTGTCGCTCTCCTGATATTTTCTGATCTGCTCGCGGAGCTACTTGAGCTCCTTCACCAGATACCCACCGGAGATCTGCGTGATACCCGTCAACGCGCGGCGCAACGCCTCAGGATCAGTGCGATAAGTGAGCGGTGTGTAGCCGTAGACATTCTGACCATTGAACGGCGTGACCGACTCCACCGTGCGCCAGAGCATCTCGTCGCCACGGTCCATGCGCGCCACCACGGTAAGCGTCGGGTAGACCACGCTGCTGAAACCCTGAGTCAGGCGAAAGCCCCACTCGCCCACTGTCAGTTGAATCTGCGCATCGGCCGGCTCGTCGTCGCCCACCACCTTCAGCGATGACGCCTTACCCAAGGCCTCGATAAACGCCTGCTTGAGCAACACGCCCAAGTCGATATTTTCGGCGTCCATCACCGTGAGGATCGCCGCCGGCGTCGACATCTCGGCCAGTTGCCCCGCCTTCATGCCGGCGGCGAACCCCGCGCCGCTCAAGGCCGCCGTGCCCAGCTTGGACGCACCGCTGGCCATGCCGACGCCCGCGCCAAGCCCGGCGCCCAGGGCTGCACCCCAGGCTTGTTCACGGCCCATGTAGACCATGTTCTTTTCCCATTTCACGGGCAGCACTTTGACTGTCTTGACCTGCGCACGATGCTCGGGCGTGAGGGGCTGGCTGACACAGCCGCCGAGGATGAGGGTGGAGAGGAGAACCAGGAGAAGGTTTTTCACATCAGTCCTTTAATGTTGGTGGTGGGTGGATGCGTTTAATCATCGCCAGGGTGTCGGCAATGGGGGTGAAGACATGAGGCATTGGGATTGGGATTGGGCCAGTACTTTGCTGCCTTGCGTGGGTTTGGGTGGGGGCTTATAGTCCGGGCCGTCGCCCACATGGCGATTCAGGTTTGGCGACCTGACGGTAGAGAATGCGTAAGCTGGTGGCTTTTTGCAGCCACTTGCTCGCCTGCAAAGTCGTTCTATGACGGCTGTGCGCGGGAGACCTTAGGGTCTGCCGGTTTTCTCTACTGCCGGTTCGCCAACCTGCGTACAGCTGTCACCCATTCGTTTGGCGACGTTTGAGTGATTGCCTCAATCACTTAAGTAGAGAGTCAAAGATGAACCAATATATGCCCCTCACGGGCCACGACTGCACCGTCCCCGCCCTGCTTATCGACACCCATGCGCCCCTCGATGTCCTCCACGACGCTGCCGTGTACCGGATTCGCGCCGTCACCCAATTGCTGGAAAACCTGGCCTTTCGCGACCAGTTCAGCAGCGACGCCGTGGTGCTTCAAGACTTCGCCCAATTGCTGGCGATTCCGTTGCGCGATGGGTGTGATTTGCTGGATGTCATCAGTCGCCGGCTCAATGCCGATCCATCCTGAGTAAAAGCCGGGCGGCGGTAGCGCCGCCCACTTGATGGCCAGGGCGGAGATGAAAACGGGGCTTTGACCGCTTTCATGTTCAACCAAAAAAACGCCTGTAAGCGGATTCAACCCTTACGACCAATTCGTCAGGTGAGAACGATGCCGCCGCTCCCACGCAAAGCAGCGGGTCTGTCACGGTAGGTAATGGCAGGCCAAGCTGTTGGCGCACCCGATAAATCGCGCCGACCTCCACCAGCAACACATCAAACGGCGGGCTTTTGAATTCGGGTTTCCAGGCGCCACCATTGTCCTCGGCATTGGCCAAGTGATACCGACCAAGCTCCTCCAGCACCACTGCCAACTGCTGCTCGTCAGCCCAGTTGTCGATCACCGACTGATAAACCCCCAGGTTCATCGACCCGATCTGCGCGGCGGCCTCCTCCTGCGAATAAACGGAGTAAAGCCACAACATGAACGGCTCAAAATGGCGTCCTTTCAAAAAGCGCGCATCAACGGCGCCGGGTACAGACAGCATCCCGGCCAACACATCGGCCGTCGATGACGCCAGGTCACGCCGGTTCGCCGCGATGAAGGCCGCGAGCAAACACGCGGCATGGCTCAGATGATTGCTCAGGTCAGGCACCGTCTTGATGCCTTGGAGAAAACGCGTGTTGGAGAAGGACCTGGCTCTCAACATCAGTGCCCAGTAGCGATACATCATCGAACGGGCGACGTTCTCCCAGCCGGTTTCATCGCCGTCGAAAATGGCAACTTCGCCCTGAATGCCGTAATGGACCGCAAGCATCCCCAGCGAGTCCGAGACGTTGTCAAACCCCAGCAACGAGTCACTGGCCAGGTCCTCGTCCAGGAACTCAAGCTCTTGAGCAACCATGAGAGGCGAGCGGGACAGCCAATGCCGGTGTTGTTCAAGAATGCGGTTTAATTTTTTCATGATCGTCCTTGTCAGCCATGCTCGTATATCGCTCACAGATATCGGGGCAGGACACCAGAGCACCGTCAATTTTCTTCAGAGCACAATCGCTCACGGTGACACCCCTCCCCCCTCAATAAGCCCCTGCACTCACATCCGCAATGGACAGCCAGTAGGCCACTACCTTATCGAACGCTTCATCATCTGCCTTAGCCTGCAACGCTATAAGGGCTTGCCTTGCGTCGGCAATCAAGCCCCACCGCGTCGGCGAACTGCTCAAGCTCCGGTGTGATGCCGTCGTCCACACTCATCGACATCATCGCGATCACGGCAAACAACTGCGCGGAGGTCCTGGCGATTTCATAGGTCATGCAGTGGGGCCGGAACCGTCACTCCAGATAGGCGTAAGCGCAGGTGGAAAGCAATACCAGGCTGCGGGGGCTTCCAGCGTGCAGATAGGCACGCTGATGGCTTCCTGCGCGCAGGCCAGCAACGTCTCGGGCAGGCTCAACGCGGTGGCTATTTCGCTGATCAGCTGTCGTATTTCAGGTGTATTTTTCATTGCCACTCACCTGAGATTTCCTTATCAGCTCGATAAAATCCATAAAGCGGGTGTGCCGTCTGGGGCTGCCGACCCAAACCGATCAGAACACCTATTTTTTTGCGCATCTACTCGACGGGACTTCTGCGCCAGCGCCAGGCGCCTCTACGCCGGAGAGCAACCGAATTACCCCACCGCATTGCCCGCCTTGCCTCTGAAGGTACGCCTCATAGTCTTTACCCGCCTCAGGAACAAACACGCGGGGATCTGGCACACAAAACGCCTCGCCGGAAAGCATTTTCATCACCACTACAGACGGTAAACCCGCAGGTATAACAAACTCTGCGTAAGACTCGCCGTAGCTCAGGTGATCACTTCTCCAGGAAGCAGGCATTCCGACACTTCGTTTGGTGTGTTGCCCCAAGGTGGAATTGACCTTATCCGCAAGGGTATAACCGTAGGCATAAAGAGGCTCTTTACTCGAAGCGCAGTCTTGCCCTGGATTGATGGCAACCGGCAAACCGTTGTTCCCAAAAAGACGGATGCGTGCGGTGGTTGCCTGATCATAGGGAATAGGCTTCTCATAGCTAGTAGAGCCGCAGCCGCTCAGCAACAGAGCAGAAAAGAGGGCTAGCGAAAGGGTCTTCAAGATAACTCCTAGGCTTACATATCAAGCTGTTATGGGTAATTTATTGAGGGGTGAATAGGGCACACCACCAATATCCGCCGTCTCAAGAATAATAGGGGTCAGAGAAATAGTCGGAAATAGGGGTCACGGAAATAGGGGTCAGACCACTATTAATACTATTAATGATTTAATTAGAAAACCGTGGTCTGCACCCTATTTCTACACACTTCAAACTTTACTTCTGACATGCACATAAGTAACAAATCGACTTTCGGCATCATAATGAACCGTTATCACTTTCTGCTTTAATAGAAAATCACACCCAGGACTTGTAGGTGCTCTTCCGGGAATACGTATGGAGGGTACATCCCGCGCGGGTTGTCCAAGAAGATCGATTGAATCGTCGACAGTCGCAATATCAAGACACTCCTTTTTTGTTTCGGAGCCAGCATGATAATACTCATCCGTGGCCTGATAATAAACTCTGTAAGCCGCAATAACTCCGTCGCTACCGGCTTGAAAATATACGCCGAATTCGGGCAACTTTAAAAACTCATCATCTTCAACTTTGGCGTAGTCAACCATCGATATGGACTTCCTAAAGCTCACTAAAGTTTCAATCAGTAGCTCGCCTAAATAGTCATTTGGATTCATACTTAATACCCATCCCATCAAAGAAAAATAGGGGTCAGACCACTATTCTTCTAACTCACATTTTTTGGACGTCCTGCTCTACCCCGAGAAACTCTTTTACCTAATGCCTGTGCGACCTCTGAAGCAAACTTCTGACCACCCAAAACGTAATTGCCGTTTGTAGATAGTCGAATTTGCTCTATTAGCTCAGGGGAAAGCCGGTCTTTGAATAGAGACTGGTAAGCTTCTGCTCGTTGCGAGATGTTGCTGCCTAAGTTTCTATAAACCGCATGCGGGTTGATAAAATCTGATGGCTCGCACTGTGCGTTCACTCTATAGCTGGTCCATCGATACTCCCCCGGATGAGCAACCATACCCGCTCTAACTGGGTTCATTTCTATATATCGATAGCACGCCAAAACATAGTCATCTTGCTGAACCAAGCAAGAGCGAAAGCGGCCTTCCCAAAGAGTGCCCGTCCGTTGATATGTTCGATTTACATATTGGACGTAACGCTGCCCCAGCCCTTTCATAAGTAAACCAGCTCCTGCACAGCAGGCGGGAGTCAATAATAAATGCACGTGATTTGTCATCAAACACAATGCATGGACTTTACAGCCATGCATTTCAGCAAGCACAGTTAAGTTATCAATGTAAAAATTGTAGTCGTCATCCGAATAAAAACATGCAGACCTGTTATTTCCCCGTTGAATAATGTGCAATGGGATATCTGGCAATAAAACCCTAGGACGTCGAGGCATAAAAAACTCATAACTGGACAAGAGTTTTGAGCTTAGCCGCTTATCACGAAGGCGACAAAGACAGAACAATTAAAAAATAAATCAAGTTTTTAAAGAGCAACTCTGCCAGCCTTAAACGTGGTCTGACCCCTATTTCTCACCACAGGCGCGGGAGGCACGACTTCACCTGCCGCTTTTGCACCAGCTAATCAAGCGAGAATGATGAGAAGTAAAACGACAGCTTTTTATCCTCAAGATCACTCAGTTGATAACGCATCCTATCGAAGCCAGAATCCAGCTTACTAACGTTCATGTGCATCAGCTGAGTTAATCCGCCGCCAAAATCACGGGACGTAAATTGGCTAATATCAATGAACCTGATACTCACCACATCAGCCCCTACCTTTTCAGAGGCAGAAATCGATAAAGATAAATCATAAGCCATCCCGTCAACATTCAACTGAATACTAATTGCATGCAGGCAGTTGTGAGCAACAAGCAATTCATTCAATTCTGGAAGACTAATCATTATTAATCCTCGTCTCTTTCCCATTGGATCCATAGCCTGGACCATATTCATAGGTATGCGTGTGGGGGTCGGAATGATATTCCGCAGGCTTTTCTTGGTTTCCATATCCGTGATTAGTGTAATCCGTTCTTTTAACCTGCCGGCCAGGGAAATAGGGGTCAGACCACTATTTTTTCCCTCTAGCTTTAAAGATAAAGCTCTTTAACAACTGCAATTTCTGCAGCAACCTGCTCAGATTTAACACCCAACCCACCCTTCTCGGCCTCACTCAATAAATCAAACTTTCTAAATGCATCAGATAGAATCTCCAACATATCCTGAGCATATACACTTTCCTTCGAAAGTTTAACTCCATGAGCTGCACCCCACTTATATATTGCTGTTTGCAAAATAATATTAGCGAGTGGATCATCATTATGGAGAAGCTCCGACTCATCTTGTACGTAGGCAAATGCCTGCTCAGGCTTCAGATTTAGCTCTCCCAACGCCTTATTGTAAAGCCGCTGCACTACCTGCTGAATTTCGTCGTACGTGATTTTCTCGTAGGGCATTATTTATCTACCGTAAAAATATTGAGTTGAATTTTTGGATATCGGTCACGAAACTGCTTAATCACATCACTACAACTAGGACACACCATCTTCTCCGACACAAGGTTAATGCGCCCCGCTGCCGCCGTGTTATCGCCCAAGCGCTGTGCGACTGTTTCAAGGATTTTAAACTCCGTATCCATATCTCTCAAGTAAGCTTCGGGTGTACCAATATATCTCGACGTGGCCGGCTGTGGCTTTAACAGCCAAGAATCTAAATTGCCAGCGGGCTTTGGCAAAAACTCACCGACGCGGGCGTCATATTGACTAAAAGACTTCATTACCATTACTTCTTTGGACAAAGCATCAACAGAAATAGGGGTCAGACCACTATTAATGATTTAATTAGAAAACCGTGGTCTGACCCCTATTTCTGATGATTTAATTAGAAAACCGTGGTCTGACCCCTATTTCTCTATTTCTGCTCTATTTCTAGGGGGTAAAGGGCCTTCTGATGCACCTGGACCACGGGGCGTTATGACTTTGTAACTTGACCCGAGATCAGTGGTAAGTGGCGCTGGCTGAGGTGAAACAGGAATTGGCCCTTTTGCACCTAATCAGCAGCTGTAAAAAAATGCTTATCCAGATCAACAGGAGGAAACTGACTAGGTAGAATTTTTGACGAAATACCTCTGCTAAGCAGCTTTAAAAGAAACTCAACACAACCGAAGTTGTAGACCTCTTCCTCCCCCTGATCCGAGCTATGAATAGCAACTTTCCATGAGTCTGGCTCTCCTTCAACCAACCAAACAAGAGTTTCTCCATTATCCGTTACCGCCCAAGGAAGAAAAGAACCTTCCGCAGGGTAATCTGGTCTTGGATAGTCCGATAAAAACTCCTGCCTCATTACAGCATATGCATCTACAAAGTACTTACTTTTTTCAAAGTTCAAATTTGGGTTTTTTGAAAATGGGTCTAACACCCATACGAAATCGTCTACTGCTCCACATCCGTAAATCGATATAAGCTGTTTAAAATCATTTGGCAATCGCAGACCTACCTCAGACTCAAAAGTCGCCCAAGCCGCATTATCGAAGTTTCGCTGAGAGGGTGGCGAAAGAAGACTAATCAGTTTATCTATCATTCTTACTTAACTCCACTCACGTTCGGAATTGATACATCAAGGGTAAAACCGCTTGACCCACGAGCAGACAACGTTACACCGGTTGGCATTAGGTTTGTGCCTGTATAAACAGGCACCGCCCTATAGCTTACTGTTTCACCACTCTGCACTGCGCCCCTGACTTGACGCTCAAATGAACTCATATTCGGATGATTTGCGTTGCGCTGGAAAAGTGTTACCAAATTTCTTGCATCATCACCAGCCCCTCCTAGTGAATTTGCAAGCAAATGTCCTCGCGCATGGTTAGCAGGCTGCCCCTCAAAACCTGGAGGTCGAATCGCTGGGTTAGCGCTTGACCCCCCGCCCAATGAATCCTCCCTAAGGACTGCTGTAACCCCAGTAGGTCGACCAAGTGAGTCAAGCTCGCCAAGAATTACACTGCTTGGGGCATTTGGACTTGGCTTGGCAATCGACGGGTAGCTACTTTCTGGAATTGCTTTTGTCCCAAAATACCCCTCCGGCAGCGCACACGGCCCCGTATTGTGCACCCACGTCTTCAAATCCCCAACGTAGAACGTATGCCCCACATCAACCGTCAGGTTGTACGTTTCGCCCACTGGCAGATAGAGCTCCAGCGACTCAACCTCAGATGACGTGTTGTCCGTGTCGCCATCTGCCAAGGATTGCAGCAGGTCCCCAGGCTTCAGATCGATTACAGAGATAAAGTCGCGCTTGGCCGGTACGTAGAACGGATGGCCGGGGGTGACCAGCAGGGTTTCGCCTTCCGCTTTGCCGTCTGCGCGAACGCTTTTCAGTTTGAGGCGGTAAATCGGTTGGTCGGTGCGTTGATGGGTGGCCAGAATTTTTGCGGCGAAGGGTTTGCCGCCTTTTTCGGGTTTGCTCCAGACCACGTCGCCGACTTTGAGCGACTCGATGGTACGGTCGCCGTTGGGGGTCGAGACTTTAGTGCCGGCCGCGAAGCAGCAAGGCTCTTTGTAATTCGAGAGAACGACGTCATCGCGTCGAGTCGCGAACAGGTCATCGGCCCTGGCGAAGCTGCCCACATCACCGGTGTAGGCGGTTTGCTCGTATTTCCCAATCGAAGTTGTCGGGGCTGTCGCATTGGCGCCGGTGCGCTCGAAGCGCACGGCCGAGTCAAGGCTGTTGGGGCTCAGGCCATAGTTGGGGATGTCATCCGCAACGCGTACGATTCCGTTGCTGCCAAGCGTTTCCTGGCGCCCCACGTTGGTCAAACCGACGTCGCTACGGGCCACAAGTGCGCCGTCGGCCCTGACGACGCTTGAAGCCTCGCCAACCTTGGAAACCTGCCCAAATCGGCCGGAAGGCGCGATCATGGTTAAACCATCAGTCATTAACTCAGTGACTTGCGCCGCTGACTCATAGCTGTTGCCTTGCAAGCGCGAGACAAATTCTCTGCCCGTCTGCCTGGTGATCATTTGGCCGCCACGGTCCACCGTCGGGTCGGCAATCGGCCCCAGCAGGCCGTTGGTCATTTCCAGTGGGCTGCTATTACCTAAAAGCCCACCGACAGTCTTGGCAAAGCCTTGCACTGACCCCCATAGACTGCGGCCAGCCCCTACTGCCAGGCCTTTGGCAACGTCGCTGTAGTCAGTCGGTTTGCCGCTGTAATCCAGGTTAGTCTCGTAAAAATCCACCAACCCTTGGGTGTTGCGCCCTTTCGGATCACCCAGATAGTCGATGTTTATAGTGCTGTCTTTGTAAGCAGTCGGCCGAGTCGCGTGGAAATCAAGAATCAAGGCCGCTGTTTCATTACCTGAGTACCCCCGCTTACTGCCGTCTGCGGAAGCGTCGGTTCGGGCGTATTGATCTGCAATAGATGCAAGCGCAACACCCAGATGCTGCAAAGTAGCCGTGTCGATAGCGTCTACGTCTTTTTGCGAGATCGACTTGTTCCAACCTTCATCGGTGTTGTACGCCAGGGCAACGCCCATCAGTCGCGTGGCTTCTTCGACACTGATGCCTTTTTCCGCTGCCAGCGCCGGCGCTTGCTTTTCAATCAACTCAGGCGCGCTTGGGTGCAACTGCTCGTTGTACCGCTCAACATTGCCCGCCACCCAGGCGGCGTCATTCGGGTTGCCGTTAACCAGCGAGCCGGCGGCGATACCGATGAGCTGCGCGGTGGCGACTTTGAATTGATCATCGGTAGCGAAACGCTCATCCAGGTACTTACCGAGGTTCTCGTTCGCAATCGCCGTCAAGCCCTCCGCCGCACCGGCGGCAATGGCGCCGGTTTTGAAGTCGCCGCCTCGGGCCGCTGAGAGTGCGCCACCGAGGAGGGCATGCATCAAGACCTTCTGCGTCGAGCCGGGGCTCAGGTCCAGCTCGTTCGCGAGGTTGCCAAGGCCCTTGTTACCCGCTGCTGCGGCAAGGTCGAAACCTTGCGACACCAAGGCCGAGCCGAGGTTGTCTTTCAAGCTACCGCCGTTGATGGCGGTAGAGATGCCACTTTCGATGACGGCATGGGTGCCACCGCGCAGCACCGCATCCTGCGCTTTCTGCCAACTGAGCCAGTCACTGGAATAGCCTGGGTTTTGCACCGGCCCCGCCGTGGTGACTTTCGCGCCCGCACCGTCGGCCGGGCTTGCGCCCTTGAACCAATTACTGTCTGCGTAGTTCAACGCGCCGGTTGCAAGGCCGGCGATGGCGGCGTTTTTCAGGCTGCTGCTGCTGAAGGTGTCCTTTAGCGCAAGGCCGAGGTTGCCTTTGTTATTGATCGTGCTCACAGCACCGGTACTGGCCAGCGAGGTCAGTGCGGCGGTGGCCATCATGTTGCCAAGCCCGGCACTGGTGGCTGCAACCGCAGCCGACGTACTGGTCGCCGCAACCGCAGCTGTGCCGGCGGCCATGGTAGAACCGGCGCCTACAGCACTGCCCGCTGACGCTGCCAATGCGCTTGCACCCCCAGCCGTCACAATGGTGACAATGATGATGACCGCCAACATGGCACCCTGGCCCATGCCCGAGTTGCTGTACTTGAAGGAGTCATGCAGCTCTTTTACCTGGCGCCAATCCACGTCGCCGCGTTTCTCGGCATCCTTTAGCCAGGCCAACTGCGGGTCGGCCTTGACCATGGTGTCGATGGTCTGGCTGACGGTTTGCTGGTCGACTTGCTTGACGTCGATTTTCAGGCCATTGACGGCCTCGATGACGGTCTGCCCTTTGGCAACCAGTTCGCTCTGGCGCAGGGTTTCATCGGTTTTGCCTTTGCCCTTCATCGAGAACCAAGCCATGTCGCTCTTGCTCTTGGTATGGCTCTCGTCGTGATAGTCCTTCACGCCTTCAAACGTCACGGCGCCGCCGCTTTTCAGGATCAGGTCGTTGCCGCTGTTGAGCTTGGCGACCTGGTAAAGCTGGTCGCCGTTGCTAACCAGTGTCAGGTTGCCTGCGGTCTTGATTTCAGTGCCGACGTTGGTGGTTTGGGTGACTTCGTCGCGCTTGGCTTTCTTCGCGCCCCAGCCAGCGTTCTCCTTCATGTCATACAACGTATGCGTACTGTTCTGCGCCGCCAGCAGGTTCAACCTATCCCCGCTGTAAAGATACGCCTCATTCCCCGCACTGATCTTGCTCGCCACCAACGTGGTGTCGCGCCCGGCCTGGCTCGTAAAGTCCCCGCCTGCCGTCAACACACTGGCTAACTGCGTGGTCTGCTCATCCGCCGTCTTGATACGTTTCTTGCCGTCCTTCTCTTTGCCTTCGACGTTGTGCACATCGCTGACAGACGCAACGTTGAAATCGCGCCCAGCCTGAATATTCAGGTCCTTACCGGCAGTGGCGGTGCTGCCAATAATGTTGACGTCTTGCCCGGCCTGCATGTTGACGTTGCCGCCCGCCGTGACGCTGGCTGCAAGGTTTTTGACGTCGGTGGTGATGGTGGATTTTTCGCCGCCATCAATGGTGTTGTGGATCACGCTGGTGTCGCTGACGGCGACGAGGTTGAGGTCGCGGCCGGCGGTGAGGGTGGCGTCGTTGCCGGCGACCAGGGCGCCGTGGTTGTTGAGGTCGCGCCCGGCTTCAATGGCCAGGTTGCCGCGCGCGCTGATGGTGCTTGCGCTGGCATCGGTGAGGGTGCGCATGCCCACGCCTTCACGCACTTGGATCGCGGTGTTGTCGTTGGTGATGTCGCCTTTGAGGGTGGTAAGGCTGACTTGATTGCCGCGAATTTCGCCGCCCATGGCGTTGCGGATGCTGTCCTGGGCCAGCAGGCTCAGGTTGTTGCCGGCTTCGATCAGGCCGCCGTTGTAGAGGCTGCCACCACTCGCGGCGCTGAGGCTGTTGCTGGCGCGCAGGGTGCCGACGTTAACCAGGTCGCCACCGGTGACCAGGTTGAGGTCGCGGCCCTGGATCAGGCTGTTGCCGCGCACGTTGCGCGATTCGGCCTGGGCCAGGTAGAGCACCGGCACGAGGACGGTCTGGCCGTCGACCACGCGGTTTTCCATCCACACGATGTCGTGGGTCAGGGCGCCGACTTGCTGGCCGGTGAGGGACACGCCGACGCTCAGGCGCAGCGCGTCTTTGCTGGCCAGGGCGTTGTCCATCAGGTAGCGGAACTGGTCGGCGTCGCTGAGTAGGCCGCCGGCGAGGAAGCGTTGGCCGGTTTGTGCGAGTACCGCGTCGCGAATCAGGCGTGTCTCGTATTGGCCATCGCCGAGGCGGCGCCAGGCGTTGTCGCTGTTGAAACCGAGTTTGCCGAGCATGTAGTCGGAGCTGAAGAAGCCCGACGCGGTGGTGAACTCGGGGTTGGTTTCGATCAGGTAGTGGCTGGTGGGGTCGGCGCTTTTGACGAACAGGCCGTATTCACCCTTAGGCAGCTGGAAGTACGGCGAGGTGGTGGGGTCGACCGGGGCGAACGGCGTGCCGGTGTAGTCCACGGGCACGAAGCCGCCACCCGGCGCGAGGGTCACCACCGGCAGCACGGTGCCGGGCGCCTGGGCGCTGGCGTCGTTGACGTGCTTGCTGAGGTTGATATTGATACCGCCGACGGGGATGCCGGTCTGATCGTTGTCGAGGGTGCCGGTCAGTTGCGCCAGGGTGTTCTCGTGCAGCGTGCCGTTTTGTACTTTGTGGGTGACTTTGGACAGGTCGACGGTGCCGCCGGCTTGCAGGGTGGCGTCGTAGGCGAGGCCGCCGTTAGGGGTCCAAGTGGTGACGTCACTCGATTGCCGGAACGGATCGCTGTTGGGCGACAGGGCTTTCAGCGCTTCAAACGTTGTCTTGTTGAAATTCCCGGCCGCCGTCGCGTTGTTGAACGCAGGCACATCGACGTATTCCATGCGCTCCCACAGGTGCTTGTCGACATGCCCCGGGGTGCCGATGACAATTTTGCGTTGCCCGGTGCGCGTGCTGGAGCCTTCGTTGAGCAAATCCTGCGCGGTGATGCTCAAGTTACCGTTAGCGGCCATCAGGCTGTTGCGGTTCTGCACGGTGTCGCCTTGCAGCAGCATGTCTTGGCCAGCCACCAGCCGCGCCGAGGCCGAATCCTGGATCGCTGCTTCAAGGTAGGTCTCATTGATGGTGATGGTACCGCGCCGCCAGCTGTCCTTCTCGCCGCAGTGCTGCCCGCACACCCAGCTCAAGCTGCCGGTCTGGAGAGTTTGACCCAGCTCGAACTTGTCTTTGGCGTTTTCGATAAAGCCTGCGCTGATGCCGATGTAGCCTTCGCTTTCCACCGTGCCGGAGCGGTTGCTGAACAGCACCGCACGCCCGCCGTCCACGCCCGCAAACGTGAGGTTGCCTTTGCTGTAGACGTCGCCGTAGCTGTTGGCGAAACCGTTGGCACGCAGGCTCAGGTCGCCACCGCTGAACAGCAGCGAATCGGCGCCATTGGTGATGCCGTTGACGGCGGTGAGATTCACCGCGCCCTGGGCACCCATCGTGCCACGGTTGCCGATTTGTGCCGCTGCGATATCCAGTTGCTGACGTGCGGTGAGGAAGCCGAGGTTGTCGAGGGTACCGCTCAGTTTGAGCTGGGTGGAGTTGCCCGCCAGGCGTCCGCCGTTCTGGCTGAGGTTGTTGGCCGTCACGCTGAGGTTTTGCTGGGTGGCAATGCGGCCGCTATTGTTCAGGTCGCCGCTCAGGGTGATGCTCACGTTGCCGTCGCTGAGCAGTTCGCCGCCGTTGTTCAGGCTGGCCACGTCGAGGGTCAAGCCCTTGCTGCTGGCCATGCGGTCGCCGGCTTTGAGGGTCAGGCCTTGGGCGCTTCGATAAGTGAGGGCTTCGTTGAGCTGCAAGCGGCCCAGGCCGTCGACGCTGCCGAATGCCCAGTCAGCGGTGCCCATGCCATTGATGCTGCCCTGGCTGCCGGTGAGGCTGGCGGTGTTGATGCGGAACAGGCCGTTGCCCGCGTGCTGCAACTGGCCACCCTGGTTGTTCAGGTGCGTAGCATCAAGGCTGAAAGCTGTGCTGCCGAACTCGAGGGTGCCGTCCTGGTTGTTCAGCGTGCCGCTGAGGTCAAGGCTGCTGGAACCGGCCAGCGCACGCAGTTGCCCGCGTGCGCTGTTGTCGAGGTTGCCACCGTTGAGGGTCAGGCCCTGGTTGGCTTCAATCAGGCCGCCTTGGTTGGTGAGCGTGTCGCGTGAAGTCAGGTTGAGTTGGTTGCCGCTGATCTGGCCGCCCGCGCTGTTGTTGAGGGTGTTGCCTGTGATCGTCACCTGTTCTTTACCGAACAGCTTGCCACCTTGGTTGGCCAGGGCTTCGACGGTCAGTTGCAGGTTGCCGACCAGGCTGGCCAATGTGCCGTTGCTGGCGTTGTTCACGCTGTCGGCGGTGACGGTCAGGGTGTCGCCTTGCACGGTGCCGCCCGTGTTATCCAGGCTGCCGGTATCCAGTTGGGTATGTGCGCCGCCGCTGAGCATCAGGCCTTTGCGGTTGGTCGCGTCCTGGCCGCTGTAGCTCAGGCCCTGGTTACCGGCCAGCAGTTGGCCGCCATCGTTGTTCAGGTGCTGTGCAGCGATGTCCAGGCGCTTGCCGCGCAGGGTGCCGCCGCTGTTGTCGAGGGTGGTGAGCGCCTTGACCAGCACGCTGCGCTCGCCAGCGTCGATGACCCCGCCAGCGTTGGTCAGCAGGTCGCTGACGTTGAGGGTCACGTCGCTGCCATTACTGACTAGCGAGCCTTTGTTGCCGTTGTTGAGGGTTTGCGCGGTGACGTCAACCGAGGTGCCGATCAGGATACCGGCGCTGTTGTCCAGCCGCTCGCCTTGTACCTGCAACAGGCCTTCACTTTGAATACGGCCCTGGGCATTGAGCAACTGGCCCGGGCCCTTGAGCAGCAGGCTCACGCTCGGCGCGCCACCGGCCAGCAGGCCTGCGTTGCGGTTGTCGAGGCCAGAGGCGCGCACGTCGAGCTGGTCGCCCACCACGCGACCGGCGCGGTTGTCGATGTCACCGCCGGTCACGTCGAGCAGCAGTTGTTTACCGACGATTACGCCGCTCTGGTTATCCAGGTTCGCCGCGTGCAGCTCGATATCGCCCTGCCCGGCCTGCAAGCGTCCTTGGGCGTTATTGAGCTGTTGCGCCGTGACGAGGGTCAACTTACCGGTGTTGGCGCTCAGTACGCCGTTGGCGTTGCTGCTGAGGTTGCCGGCGCTGAGGTTCAGGTCGGTGCTGGCCTGGGCAAAACCCTGGCTGTTGTTGAACCCATTGGCGACGGTGAGGTTCAGTGCGCCGTTGTCGGCCTGGATCAGGCCCTTGAGACTGTTGTCGAGGTCGCTGGCGTCCACCGTAAGGGCACCTGCGATCAGCTTGCCGTTCTGGTTATTCAGGCTGCCGGCGTTGACGGTAAGGGTGTTGGCGATAACTTGCCCGCCGCTGTTGTTGAGTGCGGCGCTGGTCAGCACCAGGCTGCCGCCGGACATTTCGATGCGGCCTTGGCGGTTGTCCAAAGAGGCGCTGTCGAGGGTAGCGACCTGGCCTTCGCCGAAGCGAATCAACCCGCCCAGGTTGACGATGGCCGGTGCGCTGATCGCCAGGCTCTGCTCGCCGTACACACGGGCGGTGGCGCCCTGGTTGGTCAGCTTGGCGGTGCTGATGCTGACGGTCTTGGCCTGGATGATACTGCCCTGGTTGGTCAGCGCCTGCGCGGCGGTGATGGCCAACGCGCGACTGGCCAGCAGATCGCCGCTGGTGTTCACGGTTTGCGCGTTCACCACCACATCGCCCGTGGCATTGCGGCTGTTGTCCGCCTGTACGCCCGCTTCGATGATGCCCGGGTTAGTAACCTTGATCGCGTTGAGTTCGATGCGTTGGCCGGCAGCCAGGCTCTTCTGGTTGACCAGTTCTTCGGCGCTGCTCACCTGCACATTGCCGGTGGCGTAGACCTTGTCCGTCAGGTTGACGCTTTGCGCGGTGACCTTGAGGTTACCGGTGGCTGCCGTCTGCGCCATGCTCAGGTGCCCATTGGCATCGAGCTGGATATCGCCGCCACTGGCAGCCAGTGTGCCGTCGAGCTTCACGCCCACGCCGGCCTCGGTGCCCACCAGTTTGATGGCGCCTGCGTACATGCCGCCCAGCGCCGAGGAGTCGATGGCCAACTCAGGCTTGGCGCTGCCGTCATCGGCGCGTGCGGTGGCTTTCAGACTTTTGGCATCGACGTCGTTACGCCCGGCGATCACGGTCAATTCGCGGGCATTGATCTGCGCGTTGATCTTGGCCGAGCGGGTGATGATTTCGAAGCGGTCGACGTTGCTGGCGTTCAGGCCCTGGCCGTCGATGGTCACGGCGCCGCCGTCAACCTGATAGCGCTGCAACTGGCCGTTCGCGTCGAGCACCGGTTTGCCGGTGGTGAGGGTCACGTTGGGGGTGTTGATAAAGCCGCAACCGCTGCACGTGACGCCGTACGGGTTGGCGAC
Organism: Pseudomonas sp. Z18(2022); assembly: GCF_036346535.1. Classification (NCBI taxonomy): domain Bacteria; kingdom Pseudomonadati; phylum Pseudomonadota; class Gammaproteobacteria; order Pseudomonadales; family Pseudomonadaceae; genus Pseudomonas; species Pseudomonas sp. Z18(2022). The sequence continues at coordinate 48,377 of NZ_JAOTOA010000002.1, read as the reverse complement.
GATGACCTTGGCCGACTGGCCCGCCACTTCGGTGTAGCCACGCAGTTGGCTGGGGCGGCCGCCGTTGACTTCGTTGAGGATAACGCTGGCCGCGCCGCCCTTGAGGTTGGGGTTGCCGACGATGTAGCCACCCAACTGGGTGTTCGTCATGGGGCCGCTGGCGTTGTTGAGGATCACGCCGTTGGGGCCGACGTTGTAGTCCTTGAATTGGTTGTGGGACAAACCACTGCCATTGGGGGTGGCGATGTTCACCACCGGCACGCCATTGCCGGCCTGGCCGACGGTGGTGCCCGGCGCACTGACCACAATGCCTTCGGCCTGGGCCAGCAGCGGCTGCCAGAACAGCGCGTTGGCCAGGATCAGCACCAGGCCGCGCTTGGGCAGGCCGAAGAACGAGTCTCGCGGTTTCAGCGCAGCAGAAGGTTGGCGGGCCAGGAAGGCAAAGTGGCGAACATCCATTGTCATATTCTCGATGTAACGGGGCGTTGAATTACAGGAAGAAATCCATGCGGAAGTAGATCGGCGCTTCGCGCTCGCTCATCACTGCCGGGCGTTCCAGGGAATGGGCAAAGGTCACGCTGGTGCTGACGTATTTGCCGCGGGCAAACAGCTCCAGGGAGTTGCTCGAGACCCGGCCGTGCACGTTGTCGTTGTAGCGGTCGTTGCGGATCACGCCCTGGTCGTAGCCGACGCTGGCGCCGTATTCAGCGAAGGCCGGGCGCATCCAGTCCCAGGTCACCGGGCGCGCCCAGCGCACGTCGTTGCGCCAGTAGCCGCCGCTGTCGCCGGTGAGCTGCTGGTCTTTGAAACCGCGCACCGAGGCCGAGCCACCCAGGCTCATGCGCTGGGGGCTGAACAGGATGTCTTCACTGCGTTGGCCGGTGGCCAGGCTGGAGAAACTGAACGACTCGCCCCACAGCGTGAACGGCTGCAGGTAGCTGACGGTGGCGGTGTATTTGCGATAGCGCGCGTTGGCCAGGCGATTGCCGTACTGATCGCGCTCGTTTTCGGCTTGGGCGTCGAAGGCGCCGATACCGTTCTGCATGCCCAGGTCGAGGTTGACGAAGGCATTGCCGATGCGCCGGCCGTGGTTGATGCCCAGTTGCAGTTCGCTGAGGCGGTTACTGCTGGGCTCGGTGCGCACGTCGAGGATGTAGTTGTTGGTGCGCAGGTGCGACAGGCCGACGTTCACCGAGGTCTTGCTCACGTCGTCACGATGGATCACCCGCTCGGCGCGCAACTGGTGGTTTTCGTTGTCGCCGTTCTGCTTGAATTTAAAGTCGTTGGTCACGCCAAAGGTGCGGTAATCACTCTCGCTGTAGGTGTAGCTGAAGTTCCACCAGCCCCACGGTACGTTGTAGTAAAGCATGGTGTTTTTCGAGGTTTTCTGGTGATCGCTGACGGCGTCGTGGCCACCGCGCAGCACCAGTTGGTCGGCCAGGCCGAGCGGGCTGTCCCACTCAAGGCCCGCGCCCCATTGCTGTTCGCCGGTGCTTTTCTGCCCGTCGTTGTTACGCGACAGGCTCGCGCGCCAGGGCTTTTGCGGTACGTTCTTGACCTGTACTTCACTGCCGCCCACCTGGCTGCCGGGGGTCAGTTCCATTTGTGCCTGCTTGGACGGCAAGCGATTCAACTGGTCCACCAACTGCTCGATTTCCCGCAGGTTCAATTGCTCGCCGACCTTGCCGGGAAAGGCCATGGCCAGCTCGCGTTGGGACAGGTTGCTGCCATCGGCGCCCTTCAGGCCTTCAAGTTTGCCTTCCACCACCAACACCTGAAGGTGGCCGGTAGAAAGGTCCTGCTGCGGCAAGTAAGCCCGGCTGGTGACCATGCCTTTGTCGATGTAGTAGTCGGTGATCGCCTTGAGCACCTGATTGAGCTGGGAGACGCCCAGGCACTGGCCGATGTAAGGCTTGAGCAGGCGCTCGCGATCCTTGGCGGGCAGGCTGTCGGCGCCCTTGAGCTCAATGTCTTTGATCGGGAAGCAACGGGTGTCGACCGGGGTGGCAGGCGCCTGGGGTTTGGCTTCTTTACCGGGCAGGTCCTTGAGTTCTTCAAGGCGCCGGCGCTGTTCTTCCAGCAGACGGTTTTGCCGGTCGCGGATCAGGTCCTGATCGCCAGGCGTAGGCGCCGCCACCGCACTATTGAGTGCGAAGCAAGTCAGCAGGCAAACGCCCAGCAGCAGCCGAGTCCGTGGCAGTAATAAAGACATGTTCGATCCGTCGAAAAAGCGGGGGCCGGCAAACTAACATCGAACTTCCGGTGGGCCAAGATTCTGGCTTAGTTGGAAGCCATGATTAACAGGCCTATAAGTTGCTGATTATTAACAATAAATAAATCATGCAACGTTTAATCGCTTGCAATTGGAATTTTTATTCCGACAAGCGGTAACAGTTTTGATACAACTTAAACGGGGCACTTACAGTTGCCACTAGTTAGCCATCAAGTTGTATCAAGACTGATTAGTAGCCAAAAGACGAGAAAAGTTCGCACTGATTTTGTGAATTGGATCCCATTTATCGGCCTGAGGCTTCCTTGATCCGCTCCTGTTCCGCTACCAACTTCAATCCTGGCCGCTCCACATGCCGCGACACGTGCGCGGTCACTTCCTGCACACCGCCTTCCTGGTCGTTATGAATCACCAGCACACCCGGGCGGCGCAGTTGCTCCAGGTCGCCTTCGCCCAGGCTGAAACTGTCGCTCAGGCGCTGGTCGCTCAACGCCTTGGCTGCCGAACGCCGCTGGGCAAAACGCTTGCCGCGCCGCTGCTGGTAACGTGCCCAACCGATCAGCACCACGGCGTTGAACACCGCGATCCACAGGTAAATCTGCAAGGTATCCAGCGCTGCAAAAATCGGCGCTTCGACCCGGGGGCCGCCATGGCTGTCGAGCATCGGCACCAGCCCACGCACCAGCAGGATGATCAGGCCGGCCCAGGCCAGCAGGGTCAGGAACACGTCGATCGCCCACATCACCGGGCGTTGTTGGGTACGAATCAGGTTCATGGTTGCAGTTCCTTGGTGGGGGCTTTGATACCGCGATCCGGGCTGACCCAGCGCGCGCGTTTCTGGTGTTGGCGGAACAGCACTTTGGGGAAGCTGACCAGGGTGGTGAACAGGCTCACCAGCCAGAACACCAGCGGGTACCAGACGGTCCAGAACAGGGTTTTCCACAGGCCCTTTTCATAGCGCCGGTCGATCATGATGCTCACCGCGAACTGCACCAGGCACACCACCGCCAGCAGCAGGCCGGTGAAGGCCGGCGGCATCAGCGAGTCGACGGCAATGGCGGCGGGCAGCGTCACGACTTTGCCCACCGCCCAGAAAATCACCGAGAGCAAAAAGGTGAAGGCCCAGCCGGTGGACAGGCAGTACTCGAACAACAGCGGCCACAGGTAGCGATGGCGCCACTGCCAGATGCCCCGGATATTCTTGAACAGCACTTCGGCGCCGCCCTGGGCCCAGCGCAGGCGCTGCTTCCACAGGCCGCCGAGGGTTTCCGGCATCAGGATCCAGCACAGCGCGCGGGGCTCGTAGAAGATGCTCCAGTGGTCCAGTTGCAGCTTCCAGCTCACGTCGATGTCTTCGGTGATCATGTCGGTGCTCCAGTAGTCGACCCGGTCCAGGGCCGCCCGCCGAAACGCCACCACCACGCCGGAGACGGTGAAGATCCGGCCGAATACCCGCTGGGTGCGCTTGATCAAACCGATGATCGAAGAGAACTCGCCCACCTGCACCCGGCCGATCAAGGTCGAACGCGTGCGGATCCGTGGGTTGCCGGTGACAGCCCCCAAGCGCGGGTTGTCGAGCATCGGTGCCACCAGGTACGCAGCGGTGTTCGGTGAGAGCAACGCATCGCCGTCGATGCACACCAGATATTCACTGCGCGCCGCCACCGCGCCCATGCGCAGGGCCACGGCCTTGCCCTGGTTCTGCGCCAGGTGCAGCACCCGCAGGCGCGGCTCTTTCAATGCCAACGCGTCGAGCACGGCGGCGGTGTTGTCGCTGGAGCCGTCGTTGATCGCGATCACTTCGATGTTGCGGTACTGCTGGGCCAGCGCGGCGTCGATGGTCTCGGCGGCGTTGTCGCCTTCGTTGTAGCAAGGGATCAGGATCGAGATCAGCGGCTCGCCGGCCAACACCGGCGCCGGGGTGTCGTCAGCCCACGGCCAATGGCGCTCCCAGTGCAGCCAGAAGTACAAGCCGCCGGCGATCCACAGGCCGGACATGAACAGCGGATAAAAGAACACGAAGTCCATCAGGAACTGCCCGGTGACCAGAAAGATCAGGCCCAGGGGCACACCCAATACCAACGACAAGACAATAAGCGCGAGGATTCTGTCGAACATGAGTCAAGGATTCCACTGGTTGGAAAGGGCCGGACGCACGGTTTTCAGATCCGGCGAATTCTCCAGGAAGTTGTCGGGGTAGTAGCCAAAACTGGTCACGCCCTGGCGCTTGAGCACGCCCATCCACTCGGCCATTTGCGCGCCGGACAGGTCCGGGGCGGCCGGGGTGCGCCAGTCCTTGGCTTGCAACTCGAACACCGTGCGTTGCAGTGCACCGGGGCGGGCCTTGACGGTGGCCACGAGTTTTTCCAGCCAGGCGTTGGAGCCCTTGAGGTCCTGGCCTTCCATCAGCGGCATGGCCATCGGGGCGGTCCAGTCGTAGCTGGTGAGGAAGTCGTCGAGGTTCTGCGCGAACCAGGCTTCGCTGCCGGGGTTGAGCATCGGCTCGGCGAAGATATTGCGTGCGGTCTGCACTTGCGGGCCGCGCAGCGTGCGCACCTTGGCGGTCAGTTCGTGAGTGAAGTCGATCAGGTAGCGGCTCTTGAACCGGGTCCAGCGCTGCATCACCGCCGGGTCGGCACGCAGGGCCTCGATGCTGTCGGGCAGGCCGTTGGCGGCGTAGGCCTTGAGCGCCAGCGGGCTGGCGTCTTCAAAGTCCGACAGCACCGCGTCGTCGTGGAACAGCACGCCGTCGATGGCACTGGTGCGGGCCAGGTCTTCGTAGATCTCACCGATGATCTGCCGCACCTTCGGGTCAAACGGCGACAGGCGCTGGTACTGGTCGGGGTCGATGGCAACCTTGCCGGTTTCCGGGTCCCAGCGGGTGACGCGGGGCAGCTTGGCATCCAGGGCGAAACTGAGCACCGGCATCCAGGCAAACACATTCACATGGGCCCGGGTGCGCAGTTGCCAGGTGACGCGGTTGAACAGGTCGGCGCGCACCGGCAAATGGCGGTTGGGGAAGTACAGCGAATGCACCAGTCCATCGCCCTTGGGGTCGGCGAAGGCTTGCAGGAACACGGTGCTGGCGCCCATGTCGACCACGCGCTGGATCAGCTTGTCGAGGTTGCGCACCTGTTGTTCCGGGTCCGGGTCGTAGACGTTGTCCAGGTCCACATGCAGCACCCGCAGCGGCGCTTCGGTCTGGGTCGCGACGATGGCATTGGCGTAATGCTCGCCGTCCGGGTCGGAGGCCACCAGGAACCGCGGGCTGCTCATCAGGTTGCCGAGGCTGTCGAGGCCGTCTTCCAGGGTCAGGGCCATCTGGTAGCCCTGCTCGCCCACCACCGCCAGCGAGGTGCCATCGGCAGCGCCGTAAGGCCACACCCACACACGCGGCGCCTTGCCAGTGACGGCGCGGATCTTGTTGGAAATCGCCGTGACGTCGGTGCGCATCCGCGCCTGGAACTGGGCTTCGGTTTCGTAGCGGTTGGTCTTTGGATCAAAGCGTCGGGTGGTGGCGGCCGGTTGCAGGTTGCCCTGGGGGTTGGCCAGCACGCCCTTGTGATTGGCGTCGGTGTGGGCGGCGATTTCCACCAGGCCGGACTGGGCGATTTCCCGCACCTGCTGCCAGGTCAGGAAGTCGGAGCGGGGCCGTGGTGTGCCGGCGAAATCCACCGGCTGGTTCAGCGGCGTATCCACCCATGCGCCCACCGGCGCCAGCAGCGCGTGCCAGTTGTAGCTGCGCAGGATCGGCATCACACGGGTATAGAAGCTCGCGTAGCCGTCGTCGAAACTGAGCATGATCGCCTTGGCCGGCAGCTCCGGGCCACCGCTGCGGGCCGCCAGGATCTGGTCGACGGTGACCGGCTGGTAGCCGTTTTCCCGCAACCACGCCAACTGCTCGATCAAGCGTTCAGTGCGTACCGCCACCACCGCTTGATCGGGGTCGCGGTCCTCGATGTCGTGGTAAGCGATACCGAGAAAATGGTTCTTCGGCCACGCCGCTTCGCTGGCAGGCTTGAGCCGCTCGGCGGGTGGAGTGAAAGGCGCGGGTTGCTGGGCGCAAGCGCTGCTCAGCATTAACCCCAGGGCCAACAGGCAACGGGACAAGACAGGCATGATCGGACTCTTCTAGAAGCGGTACGTGAGGTCGACGATCAGGCGCAGGTCGCTTTCGCGCTCACCGTCATAAGGTCGGCTGATCCAGCTGAGGTTGGCGCCGGTTTCGAGCACGTCGTTCCAGCGAAAACGCTGGCCGTAGCCCACCAATGCAACGCCGCCGGTGCCGTAGTCGCGCTGGCTGTAGGTGCCCGCACCCACCTGGAACTGCTGGCTCCACTGGGTTTCGTAGCGGTGGTAGAGCACGTGGTTGACGGTGGCCGTGGGCAGCACGCTGAAGTCCGAGCGCGGGTTGAAATACGGCGTGTCTTCCTTGGTGTTGCGGCTGGTGCCGACTTCCAGGCCAAGGTCAACTTGCACGCCGGGCGAGCTGTACACGCCTTGGCGGCCGGTGAGCAGCGCTTCGAGGCGGTTGTTGCCGTCGCTGAAATGGGACGGGCTGAGGGCCAGTTTCCATTCGCGGCTTTCGTTGGCGCGCCAGCGGATAAAACCGCTGCCGCCGTTGGCGGTGATGTCGGCGTTCAGCGCCCGCAACGGGGTGCTGGCGGAGAGGTAGTCGAGGCTACCGCCGTACTGCCATTGGTCATTGATGTCCCGGGCAATCGCGACCCGCGCGCCCTGCTTGGAGCCAAAGCCGTAGGAGTGATTGGACACCTCGGCTTCCAGGGTCATGTCGCGGGTACGCCGCTCTACACCGAGGCGCTGCCAGCGGTGCTGGCCGGTGCCTTCTTCGAAATCGGCAGTGGCATAGCCGGCGCCGCCGAACACCCGCCAGTCTTCATCGATGGGCGGGCTGTAGAGCAAGGTCTCGATGCCGAAGTCGCGGCTGCCAGACACCGCGCCCGCGCCGTTATCGCCGCCACCGTTGCTTTTGCCGGTGTAGGCCTCGACGCGCAGTTCGGCCATGTCGTGCACATCCCGCAGGCGGCTGAGGCGTTGCACCTGGCGGTTGTCCGGGGCACGGTCGACGACGTCGTCGGTAAGTGCGTCGAGTTGGCGCCACTCCTGCAAATCCAGGGCGGTGTGGCCCTGGGAAACTTCCAGGCCGATGTCACGCGGGGCCTGGGCTTCGGTTTCCTTGAGGATGTTTTCGGCGCGCCGTGGCCAGTCGCGGGCGCGGTACATGTCGGCCTGGGCCAGGCGCAGGCCGATATTGCCGGGAGCCTGTTGCACCAGGGCTTCCAGGCCTTTTTCGCTGGCGGGCAGGTCGGCGCCATAGGTGCCGGCCTGGGCGGCCAATTGTTGGGCGTCCATCCAGGCATCGTTGGGGTTGCCGATGGGCAGGCCCTTGAGTTCGACCCGGGGTTTCTGGGTACTTGCCAGGTTGTCGGCGACTTCGCGAGCCTCTACGACCTGATCGTTTTCCAGCAAGGCGTAGAACAACGCGGTGCTGTCTTCGACGTGATCGCCGGCGTCTGCATCGCTCGCCGCCAGGGCCTGGCGATACAGCGGCGCCGCCTTTTCCGGCTGGCGCTGGTCGAGGTAGGCGGCGGCGACCCAACGCAATGCGTAGGTCGGCAGTTGCACGCCTTCGCCCTTCAGCACTTCGTAATCGCGCACTACGTCGGCGGTACGCGCCCGGGCTTTCAGCGCGCCCAGGCGGTCGATGCGCCAGCGCACCACGTCGTCATGGGCACTGGCATCCGGCGTCCAGGTGGCGAGCAGTTGGTCGTAATCCTTGAGGGCGCGGTCGGCAATCACGTAGCGCTCTTTCTCACTGCGGGTGGCGAACTCGGCCAGGCGCACGCGCTCGGCGGCCAGGTCGCCTTCGAGGCGGCGCTGGGTGACCGGGTCCAGCAGGCCCGGGCGCTTGGCAGCCAGGCGCAAAGCTGGCTCCGGCAGGCGTGCGCGCTGCAGGGCGATGATGTATTCCCGGGCGACTTCGGGTTTGTTGCCGGCGCGGATGAACGCCTGGTCGAATTCGAACAGCGCGTCATAGGTGGAACCGGCGCGGGTCAGCGCGTAGCCCAGGGCCATGCGGCGATCGGCGTCGTCGGGCTTGGCGGCCACCAGGGCACGGGTGCGCTGCACGGCTTCGGCGGTCTGGCCGGCGTCCGCCTGAGTCAGGGCCAGGCCCAGTTGCAGGTCGGGGTTATTCGGTTCACGTTGCAGCGCCTGGCGATACACGGCAATCGCCGGTTCCCAGCGCTGCTGGTTGCGATAGGTGCGGGCGACGGTGGCCAGCGCTTGGGTAGTGAGGCTGCGAGTCCGGCCCTGGGCCTCGTAGACCGTCAGCACTTCGGCGTCCTGGCGCGCCCAGCTGGCGATCAGCAAATGATCACTGACCTGCCCCGGCGTCTGGCGCTCGGCAGGCAGTTGGCGCAGCAGGTTGAGGGCCGGACCGTAGTTGCCGCTGCGGGCCTGGTTGATCAGCGAATCATAGGCCGCATCGGCCGAGGCCACGACGGGCCACAGCAGTTGGCTGCAAAGCGCCAAGCGGATAAAGGGATGAACATTACGCGACATGTCGTCAGCTTCCTCACCTGGGAAAGCTGTAGCGATAAATTCACCTGCACGACACACCAGGCGGCCGACATCTGATGACGCGGCCAAGCTTTCCTGGGGCGCAATATCCTTGAGAGGGGTACAAAAAAGGCCAATTCAGAACAATTGTTCAGAATTGGCCTACATCACTTTAAGCCGAGTCTTATTGAGCGCCGCTGACCGCGCCGAACTTGCCCAGCACAAAACCAATGAATTGCTCGACGGTCATTTTCTGGCCGTTGAAGGTCACTTCATTGTTGGCGTAGTGCAGCTTGGACACGATATCGGTGCCCACCAGGGTCGCCAGTTGAGTGCCCACGGCCATGCCGCTGATCATCTCGCTGGCCGCCTGGGATTGCTGCTCGATGGCTTTCGGATCGGTCAAACCACCGATCTGCGCCTGCAGGCCGGCAACGTCCTGGATCATCGGCTTGGACAGGCTCAGGTTGGCGTCCAGCAGCGCAACGATTTGCTTGCCCAGTTCAACCGGCGGCAAGTCCATGCTCGACGGCTTGGCCAGGTCCAGCACCAGGTTGAAGCGGCTCTCGCCATTGGTGGTTTTCAGCGACAGGTTTTCTACCGCCACTTGCGGCTTGGCAGCCAGCAGTTGGTCGACGTTGGCCTGGGCCAGGGCCTGCTCGGCTTCGGTCAGTTGCAACTCAGGCACCGGCTTGCCGGCAGCCGCAGCGGCCTGGGCTGGTTGGACTTTTTCCTGGTAGAGCTTGGTCAGGACCAGCATCGACGGGATATCGACGTTCTTCATGCTGACCGCCATGGCGGCCGAACCCACTGGCTTGCCCTGATAACCGATCTCGTCGATCTTGTAGTCGACACGGCCGGCCAGGTTGTTGTCCTTGGTTTCGCTGCTGTCTTTCTGCTCAAAGTTCTTGAGGGTCAGCACCGCTTGCTGCGGGCCGAAGGTGACCTTGGTGTTGGTCAGCTCGACAGTGTTCTGCCCGGTGTAGAAACCGAAGGTGGTTTTTTCCAGGTTGCTGGCGATGGTCAGGCCGCTGAGCTCGGCATCCAGCTTGGCGTTGTTGGCGTCGACAACCGAGACCTTGAGGCTGTCCATGTAGCCGCTGGCCTTGACCTTCTTGCCTTCGGCAGTGGAGTCGAAGTCCAGGTTGGCGCCGGAGAAGCTCACGGCCGACTTGTCGTCCTTGAGTTCCAGGGGCAGCAGTTCAATGTTGCCGGTCACCGAGCGGTCATAGCCAATGTTGGCCACGCCTTTGAGGGGCGATACGTCCTTGCTGGCGGCGAACCATTTTTCGGTGGTGGGGTTTTTCTCAAGTTCGTAGTGACTGGTGGCCATGACCGGCAGCCACTTCAGCGACACCAGGCGCGAGAACGGCAGCGGGCCGTGTTCGATATGGTCGACGAACAGCAGTTCGGTGTCCTGGTGGTTTTCGCCGAACACCGCGCCCTGGGCCTTGAGGCGATAGTGGGCAGTGCTGCTGAACAGCTGGCGGTCGAGGGAGACCAGTTCGAGGGTCACGGTGCCGTCGACACCGGCCATGGAGGTCTGCAGCTCCTTGTTGGCGTCCTGGATAGCGGTTTGCAGCACCGGCTCCAGTTGCTTGCCGGTGTACCAGGCACCGCCTGCGCTGATTGCACCAATGGCGACGACGATACCCAAGAGAACGACTGCTGGCTTATTCATGTAGTGACCTGATCAAATCCTGTGAAGTGGGCTGTCTTCCCTGAACCCCGTAGGGTGTCGGCTCAAGCCCGCCGAAATCCGGGGAAGATTAGCACTGGGTGAGGTGCAGAGCCCAGTTTTTCACTGACAGGGGACTACCGTGGCGAATATTAAATCGCCATCGCAGGCAAGCCAGCTCCCACATTCGATCGCATTCCACATGTGGGAGCTGGCTTGCCTGCGATGGCGCCAGTAAAGCCACCACAGCGCTCAGGAATACTCAGTCTCGATCTCATCGAGCTGATGGTCAAAGCTCTTGAGCCGCGCCGTCCACGTATACACCAGCACTTCAAACTCACGATGAATCACCGCATTGCCCGGCGTATCCGACTTGGGGTCATAAAAATCCAGCTGGTAACGCTCCCGCGCCATCGCGGTGGCCACGTCGGATAATTCCCGCGCGTTATTCAGCCAATGCCGTCCGTCGGCCGTTTGCCGATCGAGCATCACGCATTGTTTTTTCAGGGCTTCGAGGCTTTTTTCCAGGGGCGTGCCGGTCAGTTCGCCCATGACTTCCTGGAATGTGCGCCCCGGTTGCCAGTAGCTGCCCCAGAAGTAGCGGTCGAACACGGTCTCGACCCGGCGCAGGGCGACCTTGGTGTCCCAGATGGCCACGCGGGTCTTGCCTTGTTCAAGAAGTCTTCGCTTGATGCGTTGGCCCTGGTAAGAAGCCCAGGCCACCACGCCGATGGACAACACTGCGATCAGCGCGCTGGCGCTGTCGAGGAACACCATGGCCTTGTCGATTTGATGGGCCAGCATGATGCCGTAGAAGTAAGTCGCCGATAGCAACACCAGTGCGAAGAACACGCACCAGAAAGCGGGAGCATAAGGGTTTTTCATTATTGGAATCCCCATGAGCAAACGCGAGCAGTGACAAGCGGCTGCCCCACTTATAAAAAGCACGGGAGGCCGCCTGTCAAAGCATAGCAATCAGCTCAGGGTTTGCTGGCTTGTGTGGCTTGCGTTCGTCCACTTTCCCAGCCGCCGCCCAGGGCCAGGAACAAATCGATCTGGCTCATGGCAACCTGGGTGTTCGCCGCGGCCAGTTGCGCGCGCACATCGGTGTAGGTGCGGGTGGCTTGCAGGTCGGCCAGGAACGACGCGCGGCCGGCCTGGAAGAACCGGTGCGTCTGCTCCGCCGCCTCTTTGGCCGACGCGCCGGCATCGGCCAGTGCATCGCGGCGTTGCAGTTGCGCGGTGTATTGCGCCAGGCCCGTCTGGGTTTCGCGGATGGCGTTGAGCACCACGCCGTCGAAGTGCGCCAGGGCGCCCTGGGTCGCGGCTTCGGCCTCGTGGATGCGCGCCCGGGCGCCGTTGGTCGGCAGCGTCCAGCTGATCAGCGGGCCAAAGCCCCAACGGTTGGTGGCCGGGGTGCCGAGGTCATCCAGGATGCCGACGGTGCCCACGGTGGCGCCGATGCTGATATCCGGGTACAGCGCGCCAGTGGCCACGCCGATACGCGCGGTGGCCGCCGCCAGTTGGCGTTCGGCCTGGCGCACATCAGGGCGGCGCTTGAGCAGCGTCGCGCCATCGCCTACCGGCAACAGTTGAGCGATATGCGGCAGCTCGGCGCACTGGGCGGTGCCGGCTGGCAGTTGATCCAGCGGCTTGGCCAGCAACATCGACAGGCGGAACAGCCCGGCCTGGCGCAGCGCTTCATAGCGCGGCATTTCAGCGCGCAGGGATTTGTATTGGGTTTGCGAACGGGTGACCTGGGTTTCATCACCGCGCCCGGCATCCCGCAGGCGTTGGGTGAGGTGGGTGCTCTGGGCTTGCAGGTCGAGGGACTCGTTGGCGATCGCCAGTTCTTCGTTGGCCGCACACACCTGGGTGTAGGAGCGCACCACGTCCGCCACCAGGGTGATGCGGGCAATATCGGCGGCCGCCTGGGCTGCATCGGCAGTGGCCTGGGAGCTTTCAATGCCACGCTGCAAGGTGCCGAACAAATCAAACTGGTAGGAGGTACTGATGCTCGCGGCGCCGATATTGGCCACCGGGACTTTTTCCGTCAGCAAATAGGCTTCGCCGGACTCTTGCAGGCGCTGGGCCTCAGCCTTGGCGCCGACACTCCAGCCCCCGGCCGATTCGGCTTGTTGCACCTGATAGCGCGAGCGCTGCAAGTTGGCCGCAGCCACCCGCAGGTCGGTGTTGGAGGCCATGGCCTGCTCCACCAACTTGTCCAGGCGCGGGTCTTGATAGAGCTTCCACCAATCCGCCGGCACCGGCGCCGACACCACGTTGTTGCCCTCACCGGCCAACTGGCCCTGGAGGTCACCACGGTTCAAGGCCGCCTTGTCCGGCAGTTTGTAATCGGGCCCCACCACCTGGCAGGCCGACAGCAACAACCCCAGCCCGGCGGTTGCTAAAAGCCGTTTCATGGCTTGGTCTCCGACTGGGGTTTGTCGCCGATGATCGATACCGTGGCGGTGCGCCCGGCAATCATGCGGAAGTCTGCCGGCACGTCGTCAAATGCGATACGCACCGGAATCCGCTGGGCCAGGCGCACCCAGCTGAACGCCGGGTTGACGTTGGGCAGCAGGTTGGAGCCGCTGCTGCGGTCGCGGTCTTCAATGCCGGCGACGATGCTCTGCACATGCCCGCGCAGGCGGGCGTTGTCGCCGATCACGCGGATGTCGACGCTCATTCCGACATGGATACCGTCGAGCTTGGTCTCTTCGAAATAACCGTCGATGTGGAACGAGTTGCTGTCCACCACCGACAACACCGGGCGCCCGGCCGTCACGAACTCCTGGGCACGCGGCGCCCGGTCGTTGACGTAGCCGTCCACGGGGCTGCGGATCACCGAGCGGTCGAGGTTGAGTTGAGCGGCGTCCACAGTCACTTGCGCTTCTGCCAGGGCCGACTGGGCACGGGCCACGCGGGACTGGCTCTCTTCCAGTTGCTCGCTGGCCACCAGGTTGCCGAGGCCACGGTTACGCTTGTTCTCGCGCACGGCCTGGGCCAGGGTTTCCTGGCGGTCGGCCACGGCGGCCTGGGCTTGGCGCAAGGCCAGCTTGAAGCGGTCCTGGTCGACGGAGAACAGCACCTGGCCGCGCACCACCAACTGGTTGTCGCGCACGTCCACTTGCTGGATCAGCCCGGATACGTCCGGGGCGATCTGCACGATGTCGGCACGGATGTGGCCGTCACGGGTCCACGGCGCGAACATGTAGTACATCACCATGCGCCACACCACGACGCAGGCGAAGGTCACCACCAGTAACGTCAGGACTACACGGCCGATGGTCAAAAAAGGTTTTTTCATGTCATCAGGTATCGACTGAGTGAATCCACTGCGCCCAGCAACAGAGCGTAGAGACCCACATTGAACAATGCCCGGTGCCAGACCAGGCGATAGAAGTGGACGCGGGTCAACAGCCCGTGCACCACCAGGTACAACACATACGTAATGCCCATCAGCACCAGCAGCGTGGGCAGGAACACCCCGCTGATATCCAGATCACCGATCATAAAGGCGCTCCATCGGGTAACGGCGCTTCCATCTCTGTGCCGCCGAGAAACTCCACGCCCGGCAGCAGCGCCAGGCGCAAGCCGCTGAGGGCGTGCAACAAATGCAGGCGGGTTTCGTCCTCGCCTTGCAGGCCCTGGCCGTTGAGGGCGCGGCGGGTACGGTCGAGGGTCATCAGCAGACCGCTGGGGGCCGGCAGACGTTCACCGGCTTTCAGGCAGGCCTTGAAGTAACCGCCGACGCCTTCCACCACCTGGTTGAGCAGCACCCGCGGCACCCCGAGGATGCGTGGCGAGTAGGCCAGCAAGTCCAGCAGGTTGAGCGCCACGCGCACTTCGCGCAGGGCGATGCCGGTGTCCTGGCCGGTCATGGCCAGGCGCGGCAGGTGTTGCATCAGGCGGTCGAGCATTTGCACACCCATCTTGCGGTGTTCGGCCAGGGTCGCAGGCTCGGTGAGAGTGACGATGTCGCGCCAGCTGAAACGGGTCAGGCGTTTGGCCGCCAGCTCGGCGCCGAATGGCCGGGCGATCAGGGTCCAGACGAAGGCGAACAGCAAGCCCACCGGGCCGGCCAGGTTGGAGTTGGCGAAGGCCAGGAAGTCCGCGTCGTAGGCGCCCTGGATGCTGATGAACGACGAGGTGTTGACCAGCGTCAGCAGCATGCCCAAGTAGAAGCGCGGCTGTACCGTGAGCGTGCCGATACAGATAAAGGGCACCGCAAACGCCAGCACCAGCATCGGGAAATCGTGCAGGTTGGGCAGCACCAGAAACAGGTAGAGGCTGGCGAACAGCACCGACATCGCGGTCCAGAAAAAGAACCGGTAGATCTGCGGCGCCGGGTCGTCCATGGAGGCGAAGAAGCTGCACGCCACCGCCGCCAGGATCACCGCGCTGCCGCCGTCGGTCCAGCCCAGCAGGATCCACAGCACCGAGGCGACGATGATCGCGGTGACGGTGGAAAATGCCGAATAGAACATCAGGCCACGGTCGAGGAATGGCGTCAGCCGGCCCAACCGCCAGTGGCGGTACACCGCGCGCCAGTTGTCCTGACTTTCGCACTGGATGGCGGCTTGCAGGCTGCGGCAGTCTTGCCACAAATCCACCCACTCGCCCAGGCGGAACAGGGCGTTGGAGAACAGCAACTGGTGGCGATCATCCAGGGCGTCGGCGTCGGGCTGCAGGGCTTCGATCTGGTCCCGCAGCGCCCGCCAGCGTTCGAGGGGTGCGTCCTTTTGCGTGCTGTCCAGCCACTCGTTGGCGGCGCTCAGCAGCGGTGTAAAGCGGTCGAGCAACTCCGGGGCGCGGTGTTCCAGGGCGTACACGGCGTCGTCGAGGGCGTCGATCACCGGCAGCAGGTGGATCATGCGCCCGCGCAGCTCCTTGGTATTGCGCACCGTCTGCGGCCGCGAGCCCTCGTGGGGCAACTGGCCGATCATCAATTCCAGGGTGTTGAAGGTGGCAACCATGCCACCGCGCAAGGTGCTGATTTCTTCGGGTTGCACGTTGCGGCTGAGGAAGCGCTGGCTGTAGACCTGCGCGTCGGCAAACCACTTGCTCACCGAATCATCAAACACCGGCGCCAGGCGTCGTGGCCAGAACATTGCCCCCACCACTGCCGCCACGGCGATGCCGAGGAAGATTTCTTCGGTACGCGCTTCTGCCACATCCCACACCGCCAGCGGGTTATCCACCACCGGCAGGGCGAT
The DNA here is from genome assembly GCF_036346535.1 of Pseudomonas sp. Z18(2022). Lineage (NCBI taxonomy): Bacteria > Pseudomonadati > Pseudomonadota > Gammaproteobacteria > Pseudomonadales > Pseudomonadaceae > Pseudomonas > Pseudomonas sp. Z18(2022). The sequence continues at coordinate 32,668 of NZ_JAOTOA010000002.1, read as the reverse complement.
CAGCGGCAAGGTGTAGCCGGCCAGCATCAGCGCGTAGCTGTTGGCGGTGCGCAGGTGCAGGGACAGAAACAGCAGAATCCCGGTCCACAGCGCGATCACCACCACCAGCACGTAAGGCGTCTGCACAAACATCGGCACAAAAAACACCGCCGCGGCCGCACCCATGAAGGTACCGACAGCCCGGTACAGCGCCTTGGAGCTGGTAGGGCCGACAAACGGGCTGGAAACGATATACACCGTGGCCATCGCCCAATACGGACGCGGCATCTGCATCAGCATGGCGATGTACAAAGCGATCATTGAAGCGGCGAATGTCCTGACGCCATAGAACCAATCCCTGGCCGGCGGCATGCCGGTAAAAAATCCGTTCAAGAACTCACAACCATGGGATGTTGATTGGCGCCTTCGAAGGCCCGCAGTACACGCAGGGCCGCTTCCAGGTCATCGGGGTCGATCGTCGCCAGCACTTCGCGGCGCAGGCGCACCAGTTGTTCTTCCACCGCCTGCACCAGCTCGCGGCCACGCTCGGTGAGGCTCAAGGCCTTGGCGCGGCGGTCGTGGATATCTTCGGTGCGGCATACGTAGCCGGAACTGCACAGCTGGTCCAACAGGCGCACCAGGGACGGGCTTTCCATCCCGGCGGCCTGGGCCACCTTGACCTGATGCACACCGTCGCCGAGGCGGCCGATCATCAGCAGCGGCACGGCGCAGGCTTCGGAGATGCCATAGCTCACAAGCGTGGTCTGGCAGATTTTGCGCCAGGTCCTGGCACCTACCACCATGCTGCTGCTGATGTTCATCTGGAGTTGTTCGAGGGTCTGGGACACTGGATTATTCGCATACAGTTAGTTTGCTAACTATCAATATGGTCGATGGATCCAAAGCCGTCAAGTTTTGATACAAATTTTGGGATGGGTGGTGGCGGCGCGAAGATGTGGGTCAGTAAAGCGGGTTTTAAACCCCGCGCCCCTCTCTCAACCGCAAATTCAACTCATCAACCACCTCCGCCCAATCCGCATCCTCCAATATCTCTTCACGCAAAAACGCCCGCTGGCCAGGCGTCCAGAAAAACGCATCCGCCAGATGCAGTTCGGGTTTGAGTGGGGAATGAACCGCGATAAACCGCTCGATACTCACCGGGTCATCCGGCAAACCGAGCTGTTTGAACAAGGATGGCAAGCTGTGGACTGGGGATTCCATGGTGTGTTCCTGAAGAGAAGGTTCACCTGAGTCTAGCCCCCCAGGCGAACATAAACCTCAGGTGTCTGGCGGATTAATCACAACCCTCGCGATGCACACCCGCCGGCACGTTACACAACACGAACAGCCGGGCCCGTGCGCCACCGCCATCCTGCTGGCTGAGCTGGCGCCAGCCTGCCGGCAACGGCGCAAAATCATCCGGCGGCTCAGCGCCGCTGATCAGCCAGACGCGCTGGATTTCGGCAGGCAACGCCGACAACCGATCCAGGTAGATGCGCCCGCCGTCCTGGTCCACCAGGGTGCCGAACCCGTAGGCGTTCGGCCGGGTCGATTTGCCGGCGGCGGTGGGCGGTGTGAAGAGCTGCAACTGGGCGTCGGTCTCGTCGTAATAGACGTAAGGCAGGTACCACAGCATGTCGCTGATGACGATGCGGTCATCTTCCTGATAGTTGCGGTTGACGAACTCCACCATGGTGTTGAATTGATCATGCTCACCGACAGCGGTGTTGGTCTTCACGCCCACCACCTCGACCCCGACAAACAGCACGAGGAGTGCCGCCCCGGCAAGCGGCAGACGCGACGACAGACGATCGACTGCCAACGCCACGATGATCGGCAAGCTCAGCGCATAGGCGGTGAGATAACGCTCGATAAACACCGGGGAAACAAACGAAACCCCATATACCAGCAGTACCGGCAGCATGAAAAAAAGCGCCAGCAGCCAGCCGAACCGATAGCGGCTTTGATCGCGCCAGGCGGTTACGCCCACCAGCGCTATCAGCAATAACGGAAACACCACAAACAGTGGCCGCCACAGGTGATCGCCCGGGTCCTGGATAAGGAACTGCCACACCATCGAAGGTAAGGAATACAGATCGACAGGGTCTTCCCAGCCAATATCACCGCCCACCTTGAGCTCTTCGGTGTGCTGCACCAGGCCCAGCAGATTCGGCAGCCAGGGCAGGTACAGCAGCACAATCGCAACGTTGGCCAACCACCAGCCCGGACGCGTGACAAGCCGCAGGCCGCCGGCCCGTGGCATGCGCAGCAACACCAGCCATGACCAGTGCACCAGCACGCACAACGCAGTGAAGTAGTGGGTATAGAAGGCGGCTGTCATCAACAATGCATAGGCCACCAGGTACCGCTTGCGCTCAGGCTGGCGGACCCAGTACACCAAGGCCAGGGTGGCAGCCAGCAGCCACACACCCAGCAGCGAGTACATTCGCACTTCCTGGCTATAGCGAACCGCCGTGGGCAGCACCGCCAGCAGAATCCCCGCCAGCACCGCCGCGCGGCGGGTCGCGATCAGCCGCGTCAGCCAGATGCCCAGGCCCACGGCGGCGACACCAGGGATCGCACTCATGCTGCGCAGGGAAAAAACGCCGTCGCCAAACACCTCGATCCAGCCCCGCAGCATGACGAAATACAGCGGCGGGTGAACGTCATGGGCGGCGTGAAACCACAGGTCTTCCAGGGAATACTCGGCAAGCAGCAGGCTTGAACCTTCATCGCCCCAGATCGCGGAGGCGGTCAAACCGTAGAAGCGCACGGCCACGGCCAACGCCAAAAGCGGCACCCACCACAATCGAGCGAGCCAGCCGGCGTTCTCCCACAGGCCAGGATTGAGCACGGGAAATGCCCCGGCCTTGTTGTCTTGTTCCGCCACAGAGCGTCGCACCTCTACTTCCTCACCTACTACTGAACTACGCTTGCGCGAACACCCGCCACTCTAGGTCAAAAGGCCTCGATTCGCCTGCTGTTTTGCGCGCATTTGAACAGCGATCCGCTAATCGGACAAATCTGAATTTTGCGCAGGGCTTCTCCGACGCTTTGGTGGGTTCACGCTATGATTGCCACCTTCCATGGATTCAGGATCAAGGACACTTCATGCGTATCGGTCTTCTGTCACCCCTGGCACTGACATTGCTCGCCACCCTTCCCCTCCAGGCCCACGCCAGTGGCGATGACTCCTGCTACCCGGATTGGCGGGTGTCGCGTAACAGCCTGGAAGTGTGCAGCAACCTGCCGTTCCTGAGCCCGGGCAATGACAGCCGGGTCAACCTGCGCCTGTTGCTGGCAGACAAGAACGTCATGCCGCTGGCGCCGAATGCCTTGGGCGAGCAGGACTTTTCCGAAGGCTTTGGCCCGGTGCCATTCCCGGTGTATCGGCTCACGCCCGCGGCGGATGAGCCCGACAACAAGCCAGACGACTCTCGCACCGCCGAACTGGACGAACTGCTCAGCCCGCTGGGCATCAAGCGCGATGACTACAAGACCGCTGGTGAAGCTTTCCTTTCCGGCGAGGGCAGTCGCTGCCGCAGCAACGCCGATGACAGCGCCGCCGCGTTTATCAGCCAGGTGGTGAAGGCCGATGTACCGCAGGCCGAGCGCCAGTTGCTGGCAAAACTGCGCTTGCAGATGCTCGGCAGCTGTTCCTCGGACGGCGTAGCGGCAGGCGAGGCCGACCTGATTAAATCGACAGACGGCCAGGCATTGCTGGCCTACCTGAAAGCCGCCGGGGACTTTTACAGCGGTCGCTTCAGCGATGCGCAAACAGGTTTTGCCGGGCTGACGAGCAGTTCGCTGCCCTGGCTCAAGGAAGCAGCGCTGTACATGACCGCCCGCACTGCGCTGAACGACGCCCAGCAAAATGCCTTCGACGAATACGGCACACCGTCCCTTGAGCATGTGGATAAGTCCGCCCTGCAGCGGGCCGAGAGTGGTTTTGACGACTACCTGAAAACTTATCCACAGGGCGAATACGCCGCCTCCGCCCGTGGTCTGCTGCGCCGGGTGCACTGGCTCGCGCCCAACCCCGACAAACTAGCGAACGACTTTGCCTGGCAACTGACCCAGGCCACCGATGCCCAGCGCAACGTTTCGCTGGATGAACTGGTGCAGGAAGCCGACACCAAGCTGCTGACCAGTACCACGGCACCGGTGGGCAACCCGTTGATCCTGGCCATCAACGACCTGATGTGGATGCGCGCCGGCGAGCCGCCGAAGCTCACTCGCGAAGCGCTTGACGGGCAGAAGTCGATATTCACTCAGGAGCCGGCGCTATATGCCTACGTACAGGCGGCGTTTGCGCTGTACGTCGAGCACCAACCCGACCGCGCCTTGAAGCTGTTGCCGCAAGACGTGCCGTCGAATCTCGATTACTTCGCCTTCAGCCAACAGACCCTGCGCGGCCTGGCGCTGGAAGCCAAGGAAGACTGGAAAACCGCCGAAGCGTTGTGGCTGCAACTGCTGCCGTTGGCCAAGCAACCGTTGCAACGGGATCAGCTTGAGCTGGCACTGGCGATGAACTATGAACGCAGCGGGCAGTTGGCCAAGGTGTTCGCCGCCGATTCGCCAATCAGCGCCAAGCAGGTGCGTTACATCCTGCTGCGCAATGTTGCCGGCCCCGAGTTGCTGCGCCAGCAGCTTGCCAATGCCGACGACCCGGTGGAACGTCAGACCGCGCAATTCGTGCTGCTCTATAAAGACCTGCTGCGCGGCCAGTTCGAGACCTTTGCCGAGGACCTCAAGCAACTGCCCGCCTCGCTTCCCGACGACAAGCTCGGCACCAGCCTGGGCTACGTCTACAGCGGCGGCCAGTCGCTGAAACTGTTCCGTTGGAATGGCGACAAGGCCGAGTCCGGCTACACCTGCCCGAGCATCGCGCAAATCGCCAGCACCTTGCAGGCCGAGCCGAAAAACCCCCAGGGTCTGAACTGCCTGGGTGAATTCGTGCTGCGCAACGGCCTGGACGGCATGCCTCTGGAACAAGCGCGCTCCGCCGGCAGCCTGGGCAGCACCGCCTCACCCTTCAAAGGTGAAACCTTCTCGCGGCTCGAAGGCTACAAGCTCGTCATCAAAAACCCCAAGGCACCGCATAACGACAAGGCCTACGCGCTGTTTCGCGCGATCAACTGCTACGGGCCTTCGGGCTACAACAGTTGTGGCGGCGAAGACGTCGACAAGGCCGTGCGCAAAGGCTGGTTCCGCCAGTTGAAAACCGGGTTTGCCGATACCCAGTGGGGCAAGTCGCTGCAGTACTACTGGTAAGCCGTGAAGCGTTTCTGGCTGGCCCTGCTGCTGCTGACGAGCCCGGCCTTCGGCGCGGTGGACGCCCGCGACCATGATGCGTTCTGGCTGTGGAGCGGCGTCGCCCCGCAGCCGGTGCTCAAGCAGGCGAAAACCCTGTACATCCTCCAGGGCCAGATCAACTCCACCCGCCGCGCGCCCGCGCGTGGCGTGCAGTTCATCGCCCAGGGCATGAGCGTGCCGCGCATCACCCAAGGCGAAATCTGGGTGGTGTACCGCGCCCACACCCTGCACTGGCCAGAGTCGGTCTACCGCCAGATGCTCGGCCAGGTGCAACGCTGGCGGGACGCGGGCAACCCGGTGGTGGGTATCCAGATCGACTTCGACGCCCGCACGCAATACCTCAACGAATACGCCGACTTCCTGCGCGACCTGCGCCAGCGCCTGCCCAAGGACTTGCGCCTGAGCATCACCGGGCTGATGGACTGGAGCAGCAATGCAGATCCTGCAGCCATCGCACAACTGAAGGGCGTGATTGATGAGGTGGTGGTGCAAACCTATCAGGGCCGCCACAGCATTCCGGATTACGCGGCGTATCTGCCACGGATGAACCGGTTGGGGGTGCCGTTCAAGATTGGGTTGATTCAGGGTGGAGAGTGGGAGGAGCCCGGGTATTTGAAGGGGAATGAGTGGTTTCGAGGGTATGTGGTGTTTTTGCAGAATCCGACGTGACGCTTGACATGCGCTAAGACTCCATGCAAAAAAGTGTCCACGGTCCATGGACAGTGGACACTTGAGCTTGAATCAGCATGAAAAGTCAAGACATCGTAATCCTCTTCAAACTAATCAGCTTGGACCTCCAGGCTCAGAACGATCGGGTTAAAAAGCGCGAGTTCACTGTAATACTTGATATTGAGGATGCAATGAGTCTCGTATCAAGTGAGTCCCAAACTTATCTCGACCGTTTTCTTGATCTACGCCTAACTGGGAATGTGGAGAAAATAGCCCTGTCCCACACCAAAAACTGGGAAGGGTGGGAGGATATCGATAACGAATCGATCGCGCCCAATATTGATAGTTACTCTGTCCGAGCCCTGTCCGCTTCACTTGCACTCAGCAAAAGTGAGGTTTCCAACGCCCTGAACCGCTGTCGCGATATCGGCCTCATTCATACTGACCGATCAAGCGGACAACCATCCGTTCGGAAAGAGGCGCTTCTAGACTTGATTAAATACGGAATTCGCTACGTATTCCCCGCCAAGCCTGGGCCCATCGTGCGTGGCATCCCAACCGCCTTCGCAGCCCCTGTAATGGCAGGTAAGCTCATGAGCGGTGGAGACCTGATACCCGTTTGGCCTGATGCTTACGGAAAAAGCAAAGGACAGGAAATAATTCCCTTGTTTAAAACCGTACCGGGAGCCGTGAAAAAAGACGAACTCCTCTACCACTTCCTCGCCCTGGTCGATGCCATTCGCATCGGTGGCCCACGAGAAACCAAAGTGGCCGACGCCATGCTGAGGGAGTGGATCCTGTGAATTCAAACAGAGCCATGATGCTGCACATGCTGGAAGAGGTTGCCGAAGCACTGGGAGAAGAACTGCGCGAACAGGTGGCTTTCGTCGGTGGATGCACCACTGTCCTGCTCATCACCGATGAATACACTCAAGAATCCATTCGTGGCACCGACGACGTCGATCTGGTCATTCACCTGACCAGTACCGCTGACTGGTATCGGCTTGAAGAACATCTCAAGCCCAAGGGGTTCAGGAACACCGGGCAAGACGCTGTCACCTGCCGTTTGCGCCTGGGCGCCCTGAAAGTCGATTTCATGCCTACGGATGAAAGGGTACTGGGGTTTTCAAATACCTGGTTTGTCGGAGGACTGGAAAACGCCACCTATCACCCTTTACCCAACGGCATTCGAATCAAGGTCTTCGCGGCGCCGTGGTTTCTTGCCGCGAAACTGCAGGCGTATCAGGGGCGAGGAAACGGCGATGTGCTGATGTCCAACGACATTGAAGACATCATCGCGCTGGTGGATGGGCGCGAGGAGTTGAGCGGGGAAATGAAGCAGGCGCCAAACGCGCTACAAAAATTCGTCAGCGAACAACTCTCTGAACTGCTGCGGCTCAGGGCATTTCAGGACGTGATTCAAAGTACTGCCCAGACCCCTGATCGCGAGACGCTGATTCATGATCGCCTCAACGCAATGATCGCATTCGGGGCGCCCACTTGAACCTGCATCTGAGCGTAACCCGCCAAGGCACCCACAGATCAGAAAACAGGGATGTCACAGGCTCGGCACACAACAGCGGTGTCTTTCTCTACGTGATAGCAGACGGGGCCTCAAAGCCCGGCAGTGGGGCGTTGGCGCAGGCACTGATTCAACATTTGCTGACATCCTTTTCCAGCATCGCCTCCCCTGATCTTGCCTGCCCTGACAGGACCCTAGACCTGACGCTCACCTCACTCAATGAAGTGAGTTCAACGCTTTGCTCAAGCTACCCCTTCGCCGCCACCAGCTATCTCGCACTCCTGGTTCATGGCAACACAGCCATCTCCATTCATGCGGGCGACTGCTGCCTGGGACGACTGGAAGCAAACCACGCCGTAACCTGGTTAAGTCCGCCTCACTGCGGCCCCAATTGGAAAAGCGATCTTGGCCACGCCCTCATCGCCAGCAGCCCGGCACGTAAAACACTGTGGAACTGCATGAGCTATCGCAGGCCCCATGAACCGCATATCCAATCGCTGCAAGCAGACCCGGGCACCCGGTGGGTCCTGGCTACGGACGGTTTCTGGGCCGAGCTATCGGTTGAAAGTCAGCTCTGCGCGATCGCAAGCCATAGCCTTGCTGACTTCCCAGGTGAGGACGACAGTACCTTCATGTTGTCGCAGCCTTAAAATCAGGGCACCAACGGCACCCGCAATGCTGACATGATCCCGATCGTGTACAAACACAGCCCGATCACGATCCAGGTGCCATTGGCCCAGGTCAGGCGCTTGTTCGCTTCTCCCTCGGGATCGCTCTCTACCTGATTCACCGCACGCTGTAACTGCGCGGCCAGGGCTATCTGCACGATCGAGAGGCAGATACCGATCTTGACGGCAGTAAACGGCGCAATGAACCATATGTAAGCAAACGGCAGGCACCCACAGACGATCAGCCCGATGGCTACGCTGCGCGGCCACCAGCGATACGAAGCACCACTGAGCTCGCGCTTTTTCTCAACCTTCATCACCAGTGAATAGAAGAAAAAGACCGGAAAAAAAGCCCGGACCATCGGCCAGATTTTCGCACCAGTTTCCTGCCGATAGCCGCTCCATTGTTTGTACGACCAATACAAAACATACAAACCTTGTGACAGCAGCGCCATCAGCACCAGCTTGCGAGGCGCTACCACAAAGAACCCGGAGCGGCTGACAGACGGCTCGCTCAACACGGCTTGCGGCGGCGCATAAGGGTTATCGATCACGGACATCGGCAAATCTTCCAGGAAGTTATTCGGCGGAAAAGCTTAACGACCCCGCAGCCCGAATGTTTACCGCCATGAAAATAGAGAACGGTCCTACTTGGCTATCAGCGCCCAGCGGTTTGCAACGGATACACCGACTCCCAGCCCCCACCCAGCGCCTTGTACAACCCGACCATGGCCAGGGAAACACCGGTGGAGCTTTCCACCCACTGCTCCTGAGTCGCCAGCAACGCACTTTGCACCGTCAGCACGTTGACAAAATCCACCACGCCTTCGACGTACTGGTGTTGCGCCGTGGTGAGGGCGATCTGGTTCTGGCGTACCGCTTCGGCAAGGCTGTCGCGGCGCAGTTGGCTGGCGTTGTAGCGGGTCAACTGGTCGTCGATTTCATGCCAGGCCCGCAGTACCGTTTGCTGGTAGGCCAGGGCCGCTTCCTGTTGCTGGGCTTCGCGCAAATCGAGCATGCCTTGCAAGCGACCACCGTTGAAAATCGGCAAGCTCAACTGTGGGCCAAAAGCGAATGCGCGCGAACTCCAAGAGCCGAAATCCGCCAGCTGCAAGGCCTGGGAGCCCACGCTGCCGGACAGGGTAATGCGCGGGTAGAAGTCGCCCTTGGCCACGCCGATGGAGGCGGTGGCGGCATGCAAACGCGCTTCGGCCTGGCGGATGTCAGGGCGGCGCTCGGCCAGTTGCGACGGCAGGCCGATGGCGACCTGGCGCTGGGTTCGCGGCACGGCGGCGTCCTTGGACAGCTCGGTGTACAAGGCTTGCGGCGGCTCGCCCATCAGCAGGCTCAGGGCGTTGATCAGCTGGTCCTGGCGTTGCTGCAAGTCCGGCAGGCGCGCCTCGATGGCAGCGACTTGAGCGGCAGCTTCGGCGACGTCCAGGTCCGTGGCCACACCATCGGCCAGACGCAGTTGCGACAGCTTGAGGCTGTGACGGGCGACGTCGAGGTTTTGCTCGGTGACGGCCCGGGTGTTCTGCACGCCGCGAAGCTGGATGTAGTCCTGGGCGGTTTCCGCCAGCACTGATAACAGCACCGCGCGGCGGTCGTTTTCAGCGACTTGCAGGGTGGCGTCGGCGGCTTCGGTTTCGCGTTTTACCCGGCCCCAGAAATCCAGTTCCCAGGCAGCGGAGAAGCCCATGTCCCACTGGTTGTAGGCTGCGCGGCCGTTCTTGCCCGAGGCGTCGCTCAAGCCATCGGCGCTGTTGCGTTGGCGCAGGTAGTCGCCGGTGGCGTTGACGGTGGGGTAGCGCTCGGCGGTGATCACCTGGCGCGCGGCGCGGCTTTGTTGCAGGCGGCTGCTGGCGAGCTTCAGGTCGAGGTTATCGGTGAGTGCACGCCGTGTCAGCGCGGTGAGTTGCGCGTCGTGGAACACTTCCCACCAGCGCTCCTCCAGCGGGTCGTTGACCGCGTGGCTGGCGGCTTGCTGGCCATGAGGCGCGGTCCATTGGCCGACGGGATTTTGCGGGCGCTGGAAGTCCGGGCCGACGGTGCAGGCACTCAGGCTGAGCAGGCTCAAGGTAAACCAGGCGAGGTGTCTCATTGCTGCGCCACCTCACGTGGCTGGGCGGCGATGTGGGTGTCGACGCTGGCTTCCACCGACATGCCGACCCGCAGGCGTTCGGTCAGCGCCTGGCCGGGCTCCAGGATGATTTTCACCGGAATGCGCTGCACCACCTTGGTGAAGTTGCCGGTGGCGTTGTCGGGTTTGACCGAGGCAAACGTGACCCCGGTGGCCGGCGCCAGGCTTTCGAGATGCCCCTTGAGCACTTCGCCGTCGAGGCTGTCGACCTTCACGTCCACCGTCTGGCCGGCGTGCATGTGGGACAACTGGGTCTCCTGGAAATTGGCCACCACGTAGGCTTCGGCCAAGGGCACCACCGCGAGGATCTTGCTGCCCGGCGTCACATAGGCGCCGACCCGCACCGCCCGCTCGCCGACCATGCCGTCCACCGGCGCGACGATGCGGGTGTACGACAGCTGATAGCTGGCCATTTCCAGCGCCGCCTGGGCGCGTTTCAGGCCGCCTTCTGCCGCATCGCGCTGGGCGCTGAGGATTTCCACTTGCTTGCGTTCGGCCGCCAGCACCGCCGTGGCACTGGCCAGGCGCGCGGTAGCCTGGTCGATGCGGGTCTTGGCCTGCTGGGCGTTTTGCACCGTGCCGGCGCCGACGCCTGCGAGGTGGTTGTAGCGGTTCAGTTCGTGCTCGGCAAACGCCACTTCGGCACGGTCCGCCGCCACCGTGGCCTGGGCCTGGGCGATCACCGAGCTCTGGCGTTCCAGGGTCGCCGTGGCATTTTTCAGCTGCGCCTGGGCCACCAGCGTATCGGCATCGGCCGCCTGGGCAGCGGCGCGAAAGTCACGGTCATCGATCAGCGCCAGCAACTGGCCGGCCTTGACCCGCTGATTGTCTTCCACCAGCACTTCCTTGATAAACCCGGCCACACGCGGCGCCACCAGGGTGTAGTCGGCGGCGACGAAGGCGTCGTTGGTGCTCTGGCGCTTGCTGCCGAACACGCCCGGCGCCAGCAGGTAAACCAGCACCCCCACGGCGAACACGGTGATGACGGTTACAGCGATTTTGTCTTTGCGTTTCATAGCAATCCCTTTGGCTCAGTGAGCAATCAAGTCGGCGCGCGGGGCGGATAAATCCGCGTCGGCATCCAGAAAATCAGCAGGATCAACACCGCCGCGACACCGGCCATGACGTAGTAGAGATCCGAAGAAGTAAGCACCACGGCCTGCTCGTGCAGCCGGTGAGCGAGGCCGGCGGCATCGCTGTCGGCCAGGGGCGAGTTGCCCAGGCTGTCCACCAACATGGTCGAGTGGAAATGCAGGCGGTGGGTGGTCAGGGCATCGAGTACGCCGGTGGCGACCACGGCGGCCAGGCCTTTGACGGTGTTGAACCAGGCCGAGGCGAACGGCCCGTCCTGGGGGGTGATGCTGCCGGTGGAGAGCATCAGCAGCGGCAGCACCGCCATGGGTTGCCCGAAGATCTGCAGCAGTTGCAGCACGTAGAAATCATCGCGAATCCAGGCCGACGTCAGTTGCGCCCCGCCCACGCAGGACAGGATCAGCATGCTCAGGCCGATGCCCAATACCCAGCGGCAATCCACCCAACGCAGGTTGCACAGTGCGGCCACCAACGGCAGCGCGATCAACTGCGGCAGCGCCATGATCAGCATCACCGGGGCGGTTTGCAGCGGGCGGTAGCCTTGCACCTGAGCCAGGTAGCTGGACGGAATGATGGTCACCGCCAGCAGCACAATCAGCACCCCGGCCAGTACGATCAGGGCGAATGACAGGTTACGAATGCCGAGCATCTGCAGCTTGAAAAACGGCATCGGGTGCGACCACTCGTTGATCATGAACAGCACCAGCAGCACCAGGCCGCCGATCAGCAAGGTGGCAATCAGCGGCGACTCGAACCAGTCCAGCCGATTGCCCTGCAACAGGCCGATCACCAGCATGCAGATCGCCGGGAAACCCAGCAGCAGGCCGCGCCAGTTGAATTGCTTGAAGCGCTCCAGGCGCAGCGGGTCCTGAGGCAAGCCGTAGGCCACGGCCGCCATGGCCAGCAGGCACGGCCCGACGATCTGCCAGAACGCCCATTGCCAGCCGACGTATTCGGTCCAGAATGCGGCCAACGGTGTGCCCAGGCTGGGGCCGAATGTGGCCGTGAGGGCGTAGCCGGCCAGGCCGTACAGCTTGACGTTGGCCGGCAGGAACCGCAGGGCCACGGTCATCAGCATCGGCGGCAAGGCACCACCGGCCAGGCCTTGCACGGTGCGCAAAATCAACAGGCTTTCGTAGTTCGGCGCGAACGGGCACAGCACGCCGAGCACGGTGAACAGGCCGATGGCGCAGAGGGTGAAACGGCGCAGGGAAAAGGTCACCGAGCACCAGGGCGCGAATGCCATCGCCGACACGGAGGTGGCGGTGTACGCGGCCACCAGCCAGGTGCCTTCGTCGAAGCCGATGTACATCGCACCGCGAATATCGGCGAGGGCGACTTTGGTCACCATCTCGTTGAGGCCGGACACCAGCACCGCGAGCAATACGCCTACCAGGCCGATGATGATGCGTGGACCGAAAACGGGCGGGGCGATGGCGGTCGGCTTGGCTGCGGCCAGAGGTGCGGGGGCAGCGAGGGACGTCATGAACTACAACTCGGAATAGAAATACCCGAGCAGTTTAATAAGGCTTAGACATGACAAAAAGTGACTTATAGGAAGCTTATAAGTGCGCCAGACGCAACGATAAGAACCTACGCGATCCCTGTGGGAGCCGGGCTTGCCCGCGATGGCATCACCTCGCTATTCCTGAAAAACCGGGTCGCCCGCATCGCAGGCAAGCCAGCTCCCACACTGACCGAGCTCACTTCCGACTCACGTGGGCTGCGCTTCCTGCCATGTCGCATCGCAGCATTCACGCATGGTCTCGCGCAGCCACTTATGGGCCGGGTCTTTGTCGAAGCGCGGGTGCCAGGCCTGGGTCAGCACCAGGGTCGGCAGGGAGATGGGCAGGGTGAACGCGCGCAGCGGCAGCTTCAGGCGATTGGCGCTGTAGAGCGCTTCCTTGGGCACCGGCAGGATCAGGTCGGAGTCCGGCAGCATGAACATCGCGCCGTGAAACCCCGGGGCGATCATCGCGACCCGACGCTCCAGGCCCTGAGCATTCAGGGCGGTGTCAATCGGCCCACGGGCAATGCCGCGCCGGGAGATGCTGATGTGGGAATAGCTGGCGAACCGGGCGGCGGTGATTTCCCCATCGAACAACGGGTGCCCTTCCCGCGCCAGCCCGACGAAGGTGGTGGTGAACAGGTTCTGTACTTTCACTTCCGGGGTGATCGGCATGGTGTTGCCCACCCGCAGGTCGAGCCGGCCTTCACGCAGGGCTTCATCGTCGGTGTCGCCTTCGGGCACGAAGCGCAGCTCGCACAGCGGCGCCATGCGCTCCATGGTGTCGAACAAGCGCCCGCCATACACGCCGACAAAAAAGTCATTGGCCCGCACGCTGAACCGTCGACGCAGGGTGCGCAGGTCTACTTCGTCCGCCGAGCGGAACAGCAGCGCCGCCTGTTCCACCACGTTACGCACCTGGCCTTGCAGCTCCAGAGCCTTGGGCGTCGGCACCAGGCCGCGGCCGGCGCGTACCAGGATGGGGTCGCCCACCGCCTCGCGGATGCGTGTGAGGGTGCGGCTCATGGCGGCCGGGCTCAGGTTCATCCGCCGCGCGGCGCCCACCACGCTGCCCTCGTCGAGTAGCGCGTCAAGGGCGACCAGCAGGTTCATGTCCGGTAATTGCATGCCAAGCACTCGTGATCGGTTGGGAGTGAACTTGGCGCAATCGTAGCAGACTGTGGCGAGGGAGCTTGCTCCCGTTGGGCTGCGAAGCAGCCCAGAAATTTTCAATCGGGATTTGTCTGAAAGAATGCGGTGATCTTATTGGGGCCGCCTCGCGACCCAGCGGGAGCAAGCTCCCTCGCCACAGGATGGGTGTTTCAGTCAGCGTTGCATGCCCCAGCGCTTCACGGTGACCCGCTCCAGGGTGTCGAATACCAGGTTCTCCACCAGCAGCCCGATCAGGATCACCACCGCCAGGCCGGCAAACACCTTGTCGGTGTACAGCTCGTTGCGGTTCTGGAAGATGTACCAGCCCAGCCCGCCCTTGCCGCTGGTGGCGCCGAATACCAGCTCGGCGGCAATCAGCGTGCGCCAGGCAAACGCCCAGCCGATTTTCAGCCCGGCAAGGATCGACGGCAGCGCGGCCGGGATCAGGATGAACAGCACGAAGCGTATACCCTTGAGGCCGTAATTACGGCCGGCCATGCGCAGGGTTTCCGAGACGCCGAGGAAACCGGAATAGGTATTGAGCGCCAGCGCCCACAGCACCGAATGCACCAGCACAAAGATCAGGCTGTTCTGCCCCAGGCCAAACCACAGCAGCGCCAGCGGCAGCAGGGCAATCGCCGGCAACGGGTTGAACATCGAGGTGAGCGTGCTCAGCAGGTCGCGGCCCAGTTGGGTCGACACCGCAAGCGTAGTCAGGGCAAACGCCAGCACAATGCCGATCAGATAGCCCTTGATCAGCACCACCAGCGAGATGCTGACCTTGCTCAACAGCTCGCCACTGGCCATGCCGTCGTAGAACGCACTCAACGTCTGCAGGAAGCTCGGCAGCAGCAGGTCGTTGTTCTGATAACGCGCGGCCGCTTCCCACAGAATCGCAAGCACGATCAGAATCAGGCTTTTGCGCAGCCAGCCTTGTTGCCACAGGCGCTGACGCCACGGTAATTCGCGTTCTACGCGAACACCGGGCAACGGTTCGAGCGTGATTTCATATTCCTGGCGCATGGTGAAAACCCTTCAATAAGCGATACGGATATCGGCGAAACCCAGTTCGGTTTCCGCCTCGGGCGCTTCATCAAACAACAGCCGATGAATGCGCCGCGCCGAAGCCTGGAACTCCACACCGCCGAGGCTGTGAAGGTCGTATTGATGGCTGTGGATTTCCGCCCGTACCCGGCCCGGGTGCGGCGACAGCAACAGGATGCGGTTGCCCACCACCAGCGCCTCTTCGATGGAATGCGTGACGAACAGCAGGGTGAAACGCACCTCTTCCCAGAGCAGCAGCAGTTCTTCCTGCATCTTGCGGCGGGTCAGTGCGTCGAGGGCGGCGAAGGGCTCGTCCATCAGCAGGATTTTCGGCTGCATGGCCAATGCCCGGGCGATCGCCACGCGGGCTTTCATACCGCCGGACAAGGTGTGCGGGTAAGCATCGGCAAACGCCGTCAGGCCGACTTTTTCCAGGTAATACAGCGCCCGCTCTTCGGCCTCGCGACGCTTGAGGGTCTTGGAGGCGAGCAGCGGGAACATGACGTTCTGCTTGACGGTTTTCCACGGCGGCAGTTGGTCGAATTCCTGGAACACCACGATGCGATCCGGGCCCGGTTGCTCGACTTTTTGCCCGAGCAAGCGGATCTCGCCTTCGCAGGGTTTGATAAAGCCGGCGATGGATTTCAGCAGCGTGGATTTGCCGCAGCCCGAAGGCCCCAGCAGTACAAAGCGGTCGGCCGGGTCGATCGCGAAACTGACCTGGTGGGTGGCCCGCACGACCCGTTCTGGCGTGCGGTATTCAAGGCTGACTTTATCCACCGAAAGCAGTGCTTCGGTAGTTGTCGGGTTGCTGGCCGTGTGGCCTTGCAAGGGCGCGTTCATATCAGCTCCCTTGCAGCGGTTTGGCGTCCTGGAAGAAGTAATCCTTCCACGATTCGGGTTTGTTTTTGATCGCGCCGACGCGGTAGAGGAATTCCGCCAGCGGGTAGGTATTTTTCGGGGTGACGCTGAATTCGAACTGCGGGTTCTCGATGATTTTCAGCAACTCGGCGCGGTCGATCTTGGCCTTGGTCACGCGGATGTAGGTGTCGGCGGCGGCGCCTTTGTCGTTCTGGGCGAACTGCGCCGCTTCGGTCAGGGCCTCGACGAACGCCTTGTAGGTTTTCGGGTTGTCGTTGCGGAATTTCTCGGTGGCGAACAGCACCGTCGGCGAGTTCGGCCCGAGGATGTCGTAGGAGTTGAGCACCACGTGCACGTTCGGGTTGGTCAGGGCCTGTTCCTGGAACGGCGGGTTGGAGAAGTGCCCGGTCAGCTCGGTGCCACCGGCAATCAGCGCTGCCGTCGCATCCGGGTGCGGAACGGCGACGGTGTACTTGTCGAGGCGATTGAATTCCTTGTCGCCCCATTGCTTGGCAGCGGCGTATTGCAGGAAGCGCGACTGCACGGAGACGCCCACTGCCGGTACGGCAATGCGGTCTTTTTCGGTGAAGTCGGCAATGGTCTTGACCTTGGGATTGTTGCTCACCAGGTAGTAGGGGAAGTTGCCCAGGGAGGCGACGGCTTTCACGTTCTGTTTGCCGTGGGTGCGGTCCCAGATGGTCAGCAGCGGGCCAACGCCCGCGCCGGCGATGTCGATGGAGCCGGAGAGCAAGGCGTCGTTGACGGCGGCGCCGCCGGACAATTGGGTCCAGTCGACCTTGATGTCGATGCCTTCCTGCTTGCCGTATTTCTCGATCAGGTTCTGGTCGCGCACCACGTTGAGCAGCAGGTAGACGATGCCGAACTGCTCGGCGATGCGAATCTCGCCTTCGGCCTGGGCGGCGGCAGGTGCAACCAGGCTGCCGGCCAGCAGGCTGACGCCCAGGCCGACCGTGGCGGCCAGGCGCGCAAATGGGATTTTCTTGGACATGGTCATGCTCCGGATCAGAAAGGCGCGTCGCCCTGGATGGTGGTGCGGTACAGCTTGCGCCGCAGGTGGGCTGGGCAGCCGGCCGCCAGGTGGATCAGTGAGCGGTTGTCCCAGAACACCATGTCGTGGGGCTGCCACTGGTGGCGGTAGATGTTTTCCGGCAGCACGCTGTGGGCGTAGAGCTGGGCCAGCAGGTCGCGGCTTTCGTCTTCCGGCAGGCCAACGATGCGGGTGGTGAAACCTTCACTGACGAACAACGCCTTGCGGCCATTTTCCGGGTGGGTGCGTACGATGGGGTGCACCACTTCCGCCACTTGAGCCAGTTGCTCGGGGGTGAGGGTCGGGCGCCAGTTACCTTCGAATTTGGTTTCGCTGTAGCGCGCGGTGTACGAATGCGCGGCGCTGCGGCCTTCTACAGCCTTGCGCAGGGGCTCGGGCAGGTTGTCCCAGGCTTTGTGCATGTCGGCGAACAAGGTGTCGCCACCCTCGGACGGCAGCTCCTGGGCATGGAGCATCGAGCCCAGGCTCGGCAGCTCTTTATAGGAGAGGTCCGAGTGCCAGAACTTGCCGGCGTCTCCCAGGCCGATGGACTGGCCGTTTTCGATGATGTTGGAGACGATCAGGATTTCCGGGTGGTTGGCCAGCAGGAATTGTTTAAGCACGTGGATCTGCAACACACCGAAGCGGCGGCTGAAGGCGATCTGTTGTTCGGGGGTGATGCGTTGGTCGCGGAAGACCACGACGTGATGGTCCAGGTGCGCGCGGTGAATGCGCGCGAAGTCCGGGTCGCTGACCGGGCGGGTCAGGTCCAGGCCTATGATCTCGGCGCCGACGCTGCCGGGAAATGGACGGATCTCGAAGGTTTGTGTGGTGTCGGTCGCTGTTGGAACAGTAGAGGTGGCAGACATGAGTTCACTCCCGGGCGGTCAGGAGAGTGACTTTATAGTCATAAGAACGGCATTTTAAATACCGTTAGTGAATATCGATATGCAGCAATACCGCTGTAGCCGCGACTTTCGGGAATAAAGTGTGTCTCACAGACGTTAAGCCTGTAAGACCTGACAAAAGGTCGTTGTGGGCCCACGGAACGCGCTGTTGAGTCGCTTACAAGCCGAAACCTTGCCCGTTTGACAAGCTTGTGGACAATCTCTAGTGTGCATTGGATCCAATTAGCCACATCACCCTGAAAAGGAGGATAGCGTAGTCGTGACGCAGAAGCCGAACCCTTTGAGCAGCATCCAGATCAGCGGGCCTATCCCCGCCCATCTCGCCCGCTCCGTGATTGAAGAAACATTGCGCAACGCCATCCTCGATGGTCGCTTGCCCTGCGGCACCGCCATGCGCCAACAGGAGTTGGCCAGCTTGTTCGGGGTCAGCCGGATGCCGGTGCGCGAGGCATTGCGTCAACTGGAAGCCCAGTCGCTGCTGCATGTGGTGACCCACAAAGGAGCGGTGGTGGCGCCACTGATTGAGGACCATTCGGCGGAAACCTATGCGCTGCGCATACTGCTGGAGTCCGAAGCGCTGCGCTTGTCGATTCCCTTGCTCACGCCCGAAGACATTGCCCAGGCCGGCGCCTTCATCGATGCGCTGGAACAGGAAAGCGACTACACCGAAATTGGTCGCCTCAACCGCCTGTTCCACATGGCGCTGTATAGCAAGGCGGGCAACCAGCGGTTGCTCAAGCTGGTTGAGCACGGCTTGAACGAAGAGGAGCGTTTCCTGCGCTTCAACCTCGAGGCCATGGGCCTGGGCGAGACGTCCCAGGAAGACCACCGTGAACTGCTCGACCTGGTGGCGAAAAAGAAGGTCGAGGAAAGCATCCTGACCTTGCGCAACCACCTCACCCGCGGCATGGAGGTGATTACCGGTTATCTCAAGAGCCTTGAAGAGACTGCACAAAACGCTGCACCGTAAATTCTCCGTGGAACCGAGACGCCTCCCTCGACCACAAAGCGCTGCGCAGCGACTTTGGCCGATGGAGGTCAGCGCATAACAGTCAAACCATTAATTCGAAAGAACACTTCCTACACTTCGCAGAGCAATTCAACTACAGCACTATTTTTACTCGCAAAACTTATAAAACCAAAAACGCCTGAATACTTAATCAGATTATTACCAACACCCCAATTCTCCCCAATCGACAGCGTGAACCCTGCTCGGGCGTCACTGCGCGTGGCGTTCCTTTAAATAAAGCTTTGGTGTTTTGTCACCGCGTGCTGCTTGCTTGATCAATAACAGCACGTGGCTGCTTGTTATCAGGGAAGAAATAACGACTTATAGGCATCAATCATGCTCCAGCACTCACACCTGCTTAAACAAAAAAAGCAGAAGTTACACAGCCATCCATTATTTACACAAATAAACACACTTCCAAAGTTGCGATACTTTATGGAAAACCATGTGTTCGCTGTTTGGGACTTCATGACGCTGACCAAACGCCTGCAGCATGACCTAACCGGAATGCGCTTGCCGTGGTTGCCGCCACCGGACCCACAAGCGGCACGCCTGATCAATGAGATCGTGTTGGGCGAAGAATCGGACGCCTATCCCGGTCACGGACACGGCAGCCACTTCGAGTTGTATCTGCAAGCCATGGCTGAAGTTGGCGCGAGCACCACGGCCATCGACAGATTCATCACCCTGCAACGTGACGGCAGCGATGCGCAAACGGCCCTGCAAAAAATCGATATCCATCCTGCCGTGGCCCGTTTCGTCAGAAGCACGTTGCAGGTTGCCCTGGACGCACCCACCCACTGCGTCGCGGCCGCCTTTCTCCATGGCCGCGAGAGCGTCATCCCAACGATGTTCAAACGCATCCTGGGAGGGTGCGAGATGCTTCACCGCCAGGCACCGACCTTCTGCTACTACCTCAAGCGCCACATTGAGCTTGATGCCGACGAGCATGGCCCCGCGGCGGTGCAGTTGCTGCAACGCCTCACGCTTGGCGACCCGAGTCGCGAGCAGCAGGCTGACACTGCCGCGCTGAGCGCCGTGGAAAACCGCCTGGCCTTATGGGACGGGCTGCACCTGCGCCTGCCGGAGGTGAGCGTATGAACCCGGCCGATTACCGCTCATTCGCCGAAGACTGGGAGCGCCGTGCGACCATCCGCACCCGCCCGCGCCGATTGCTGGAAAACGATCAGAAACTGATCTTTCCCTTGAGCCGTCAACCCTTGGTATTGAGCGCGACCTTTGTCGAGCAATGCCCGCAGTGCCGCGACTTTGTCTTGTTGCAGACGTTCTACAAGTTCATCAACGATGTGGTGATCTTTGAAACCGAAATCGTCGACAAGACCGCACGCAGCATTGCCAAGAATCGATTTTCGGTGCCCTTCCCGCTCGCCTGTCGCTACGACGCCATGACCGTCGTGGTGGATGAGGATTACCACGCCCTCGTCGCCCTCGACTTCATGCAACAGGCCGTCGAGATGACCGGCACTGCGCCTCTTGAACTGCCCGGGGAAATCGAGCTGAGCCGCGCCTTGCCTGCCGCGCTGGCGCTGGCTCCCGAACACCTGCGCGATGCCATGGAGCTGATCGCCGTGGCCATCGCCGAAAACACCGTGACCCATGACGTGGCGGCGTTCTCCAGGGACGACAGCGTCAAGCAATCCATCCGTGGATTGATGGCCGACCACTTGTTTGACGAGGGGCGTCATGGCCTGTTCTGGACGCGCCTGGTGCGAATCTATTGGCAGTCTGCAAACGCCGAAGACCGTGACTGCATCGCCCGGATCCTGCCGGTATTCCTCCAGCATTACCTGACCCACGACCTGCAAAAAAATTTCGACCTGCAGTTGATCGAGCACCTGGATATCAGCGCCGGCACGCGTGCTGCCTTGCGCGCTGAAGTGCTGGCGATGGACTTTCCCATTACCCGCCAGCATCCGCTGCTCGGCAATATCATGGGATTCCTGAATCACAGCGGCCTGCTGCAAACGCCGAGTGTGGTCCAGGCCCTGGACGCCTTTCTTCCGGCAACAGGAGCCCACCCATGAGGCGTTTGAAGATTGGGCTGGCAGGCTGCAGCGCGGCGTTGAAAGAAGTCGGGCTGACACTGGAGCAATACGGTCACGAGGTAGCGCAGTCAGACGAGGAAAAGCGCGTGGACCTGCTGATTGATGACGGTAGCGAGTCGATCCCGCCGGGCTTGGCCTACACGGCCTTGATGAGCCTGCGCCTGGGGCTCGGAGCACTGACCGACAACGGGCTGCCGACGCTGCAACTCAGGTGCTACGCCAGCCCACATCGACTGCTGGCGACCCTGGACATCGCTGGAGAACCCAGCGGCAACGGCCAACGGCTGCGGCAGCAGGCGATAAGCCGCTTGGTGGAATGGGTAGCCCAGCACGTCAGCGGCTTATCGCGGGACGCGGGCTATTTTTCGCAAACCGCAGTCGCCTGCGATGCTCCCGAACACGGCCTGCAAGCCCTCGAATCGTTGGCCTACCTGCATCGCTTCAACCAGACCGCCGACCTGGCACTGCTGGAGCAAGCCCGGGTGCCCATGATCGAACGGCTGGAGCGCAGCCTTGAAACCTTCGCCGAACGACCGGCGCTGAACATCGCTGGCAGCGTGCTGAGTTATCGCCAGTTGCAGCGCAAGAGCCTGGCTATCCAGCAGCATCTGTGGCCGTTGCTTGGGGCCAGCGATACACCGCAGGTGATCGGCGTCTGCCTGGGCAAATCCCTTGAGCTGTACGCCAGCATTCTCGCCGTACTGGGCTGCGGCGCGGTGTACCTGCCACTGGAGCCGGGCCATCCGCTGCAACGCCAGCAGGCCATGCTGGAAAACGCCGGCGTCTCGGTGCTACTGGATGACGGCCGGCATCCACTGCGGGAGTTTTTTTCGGCGCTGGATGTCAGCGCCCTCGACACTCACGCCAACCCGCCGCCACCGCGCCAGCGCCCAGCGATGGACGCGCCCTGCATGGTGCTCCACACCTCGGGCACCAGCGGCCAGCCCAAAGGCGTGCTGCTCAGCCAGCACAACCTGGCCCACTTCACCGCCTGGTTCGGCGACCATGTGCAACTGAGTGAACACAGCCGGGTCTTGCAGTTCTCGCCGTTGAGCTTCGACTCTTCGCTGATTGATATTTTCGCGCCCCTGATAGCGGGCGCCGAGCTGATCGTGCCCGGTGAAGACCCGCGCCGCGACCCGCAACAACTGGTGGACTTCATCCGGCAACAGCGCGTCACCCATGCCTTCCTGCCGCCGGCGCTGCTGAGCATCCTCCCGCTGGATCAACCCTTGGGCCTGGCGCACCTGATGACCGGAGGCGACGTATGCGAGCCCTATGTCATCGAGCGGCTGGCGAGACAGTGTTCCTTGCACAACTTCTATGGGCCGACGGAAGCCACCGTGCTGGTGTCATGCCGCACGCTGCAGCGAGGCGACAGCAATCGCAATGTGGGCACGCCCATCGCCAACAGCCGGGTGCTGATCCTCGACGAGCAACGGCAACCGGTGGATGAACAAGTGACAGGCGAGCTGTACATCGTCGGCCCCGGTGTCGGGCTGGGTTACCTCAACCAGCCACAGCAGACCGCCGAGCATTTCGTACACATGAAGTTGCCGGACGGCCAGACCTTGCGGGCCTACCGCAGCGGCGATCTGGCGAAGTGGACAGAGGACGGCATCGAGCTGGGCGGGCGCCGGGATCAGCAGGTGAAAATCCGTGGCTTTCGGGTCGAGCCCCAAGAGATCGAACACTGCCTGCGCGCCAGCCTGCTGTTTCGCCAGGTGGCGGTGGTGATCGACCCTGATCAGCGGATCCTGGCCTTTGTCGCGCAGCCTGAGGCCCAAGGCGCCCTGGCTGTGCTCCAGCAACATGCGCGGCAGGCGCTGCCGGATTATCTGCAGCCAACCCTGTGCACGGAGCTTGCGAGCATGCCGTGCACGCCCAACGGCAAGGTCGACCGCCAGGCCTTGCTGGCGCTGCCGACTCAACCGCTGCCAGCCACCAACCGCTGTCCGCCGCAAACGCCGGTGCAAGCACAGTTGCTGAACCTGTGGAGCGAGTTGCTGGGCGTGCCGGTCGCGCAGTTGTCGACGGAGGACAGCTTCTTCAATCTCGGCGGTCATTCCATCCTGTTGTCGACGATGTTGCTGCGTATCCGCGAGCAGTTCGGGCGCAGCCTTTCCCTCAACCGTTTTTTTGAAACGCCCACCGTCCGTACCCTGGCTGCGCTGATGGGTGACGGCGCGGCCCCTGAAGCACCGGCCGGCCAGGCGATACGGGATACTCTGCGTGAACTGGATACGCCGATATTGCCGGCGGACCAGGCAGGTGAACGCCGCAAGGTCATCGTGACCGGCGCCAACAGTTTTCTCGGCGTCCATATCGTCGAGGCGTTACTGGCCGAGGACGCACTTGAAGTGGCGTGCCTGGTGCGCGAACGCCCTGGACATTCGGCTGCTGTGAGGTTCGCCGAGGCGCTGCGTGAGTACCGCCTGGAACACCTGGACCTGAGCCGGGTACGGGTGTATGCCGCCGACATCAGTCAGCCGCGCCTTGGCTTGACCAGCGAGGTGTATGAGTACCTCGCCGGGGAGTTCGGCGTTCTGGTGCACAACGCCGCCCACGTCAATCATGTGATGGATTACGCCACCCTGGCCAAGGACAACGTCGAGCCGGTGCTGGAATGCCTGCGCCTGTGTGAAACCCGGCGCAAGAAGGTCTTCAATTTTATCTCCACACTGTCGGCGGCCAGCAGCATCGATGCCCAAGGCCAGGTCCTCGAAACGCCCGCCGCGACCACGCCACCGCTCTACCTCCAGAACGGCTACAACCTGTCCAAGTGGGTCGCCGAACGCCTGCTGGGACGCGCCGCCGAGGAAGGTGCCTGGGTCACTATCCATCGCCCCGGGAACATCAGTTTCAACAGCCGCAACGGTGCTTGCGAGCCACAGAAAAATCGCCTGATGTTGATGCTCAAGGGCTCGCTGCAACTGGGCCTGGTGCCCAACCTGGGGACGAACTTTGACCTGATGCCCGTGGACTTTCTCGCGCGGTTTATTGCCTTCCACTGTGGCCGCCACTGTGCCGGAGGAAACGTGTTCAATCTGCACAATCCGCAGCCCTTGAGCTGGGAATCCTACGTCGATGCCTTTCGCCAGGCAGGCCATGTTTTCGAGCTGGTGAGCGTCGCCCACTGGCAACGTCACCTGCACACGGTGGATAGCCACAACGCGCTGTTCGGTGTGCTGGGGTTCTATCTCAATGGTGTGGACGGGGACATCGGCGATACGTCGATGATCCGTCATGACAACGCACGGCGCGGTGTCGAGCAGATGGGCGCGCACTACCCGGAAAAAAACCTGGCGCTGCTACGCAAGGGCTGCGCGTACCTCAAGAGCATCGGCTTCCTGTGATCGGGCGCCTAACAAAGGAAAACCGAATGAAACCCGATACGTTGATTCGCAACCCCTGCGCCAGGCCGGTGGTGTCTTCAGTGGTAATTGCCGGCGATGCCGCCCGCGTGTGGACGGTGGTGGGCAACTTTGCAGGGTTTGACAGATTCATCCCCGCGCTGTCGCACATCGAGATGACCGGCGCGGGCGCAGGGTCGCTGCGCAAAAAGTTCTTCCACGATGGAAACCTGGTAGTGGAGCAACTCAACAGCCGCGACGAACAGGCCATGCAGATGACCTGGACGACGATTTACAACACCCTCGGCGTGGCCCGGCTATGGGCGGGAATGCGTGTGGAGGCTGTGGGGGAACGCAGTTCGAGGGTGACCTGGACGATCATCGCCGAGCCGGTTGAACACGGTGTGGAAGGGTTTGATGCCTTTGTGCAGGCATTCGCCGACAGTGCGCTGGAGAATGTACGGCAGATGTTTGGCTGAACTTACCGTAGGAGCGGGCTTGCTCGCGAAAAACGAGAAGGCAGCACGGGCTATCTGATAGCGCTGCGTTATCGTTGACGCTCTTCGCGAGCAAGCTCGCTCCTACAGGTTCATCCTCAGATTTTGAAGCTGTCGACCAACTGCTTCAACCGGTTGGCCTGTTGAGACAATGCGTCGCAATCCTTCAGGGTTTCGTTGAGGTTGGCCACGCCCTGCTGGTTCAACAGGTTGATCTGGTTGATGTCGACGTTGAGGGTTTCCACCACGGCGGTCTGCTCCTCGGTGGCGGCCGCTACCGATTGGTTCATCCCGTCGATCTCGACGATCCGCTGCGTCACGCTGACCAGGCGCTCACCGGCCTGGTTGGCAACCTCGACGCTTTCTTCGCTGGAGGTCTGGCTGGCGTTCATCGTGGTCACGGCTTCACGCGAGCCAATCTGCAGCGAGGTGATCATTTTGTGGATCTCTTCCGCCGACTCCTGGGTGCGGTGCGCGAGGTTGCGCACTTCATCCGCCACTACGGCAAATCCGCGTCCGGCTTCACCCGCCCGTGCGGCTTCAATCGCGGCGTTGAGGGCCAGCAGGTTGGTTTGCTGGGAGATGCCTTTGATCACATCCAGGATGTGCCCGATGTTGTCGGTACTGGCGTTCAGGGTTTCAATCTGAGTGCAGGACAGGCTGATTTTCTGCGACAGTTCCGACATCGCCAGGATGGTTTTCTCCACCACTTTGCGGCCGTCATCGGCCTGCTCGCTGGCACCGCTGGCGTGCTGCGAAGCATCGGCGGCGTTGCGCGCGATTTCCTGGGTGGCGGCCCCCAGTTCGTTGATCGCCGCGGCCACGCTGTTGGTGCGGGCGCTTTGTTCGTCGGAACCGATGATCGATGCGTTGGACGAGGCCATTACCCGCTGGGACAGGTCGTGCACCTGGCGGGTGGCCGAGGACACTTCGGAAATTGACGCATGAATACGCTCGACGAACTGGTTGAAAGCGCTGCCCAAGTCGCCGAACTCATCTTTGCTTTCCACCGTCAGGCGGCGGGTCAAATCACCCTCGCCCTGGGCGATGTCCTGCATGGCGCGGCCCATGGTGGTCAGGGGACGCATCAAGACCTGGATCAGCAAGCTCAGGAACACCGCAATGGCGGCGACCGCGATGAACATGGCGATCAATGCCGAGGTGCGGAACTTGCCCAATGGTGCGTAGGCTTTGTCTTTGTCGATCGACAGGCCGATGTACCAGTCTGCGTTCGGCAATCCGCTG
The DNA here is from genome assembly GCF_036346535.1 of Pseudomonas sp. Z18(2022). Taxonomy (NCBI): domain Bacteria; kingdom Pseudomonadati; phylum Pseudomonadota; class Gammaproteobacteria; order Pseudomonadales; family Pseudomonadaceae; genus Pseudomonas; species Pseudomonas sp. Z18(2022). The sequence continues at coordinate 6,592 of NZ_JAOTOA010000002.1, read as the reverse complement.
ATCGGGGTGAAGGACAGGATCCGGTCCTGCCCATTGAGCACCACTTCCTGATTGACCTTCTCGATGCGCACGTTGCTGCCAGGGTAGATGTCCTTGAGGTTTTTCATCACCTGGTCCTGATCCGGGCTGACGATCACCTGGCCGTCACCGCTGACCAGAAACGCATGGCCGATACCGCCAAAATCCACCGAGTTGATGATCTTCACCAGGGTTTGAAGGCTCAGGTCACCACCGACCACGCCGAGCAATTCGCCATTCTTTTTCACCGGCATCGCGATGGTCACGATCAGCCCACCGACTGCGGCCATGTAGGGCGGCGTGAGCATGGTCTTGTCGGCTGCGACGGCTTGCTTGTACCAGGGACGCTGACGCGGGTCATAGCCATCAGGCATTTTGGCATCGGGCCGTTGGGTGAACACGCCGTTGGTTGAACCGACGTAGGTGAACTGGAAGTTGGAGGTAAATGCCGACTGGTCGACCAACCCCGCAAGATCGGCAGCGCTGCCTTGATGGGCGACGTTTTGCGCCAGGCTTTCCAGCACCAGCACACGGCCACTGAGCCAGTTCTGCACACTGCTGGCGGTCAGTTCACCGGATTGCTGAATCGAAGACTCCAGGTTTTGCCTGATGGTGTTGCGCTGCAGGTAGTCGTTGTAGAACGTGAATAACGCGAAGGCCAGAACCACAACGCCTGACGCGGCCAACAGAATTTTATGACTGAACTTGAGATTCATTTCATTGACTTCTTTTTGCCAAAAGGGGGTGAGCGTGCCGGATGCAACATTCCATGTAACGGTATAGGCAGACTCTGCGACTGCTCTATTTCGGTGCACGCATGGCTCGTCAGGCTTTCGGCCACTCCAGGATAAATCTTAGGAATTTGTGAGAAGCATCCGCTTTTAACGTCAGAAGCCGACCGGCGGTAGCCATGTAACGCCAGGAGTTGCAAAATTTTTCCACCTTGTCGACAATGCGACTAATTATCATTTGTGACGCTTTGCCAGGCCGTGTGAATGCCCTCTTCCGAGTACGCAGTACAGACGCTTTACAGCAACCATCACGGCTGGCTCAACACCTGGTTGCGCAGCCGCCTGGGTAACGCCGCGGATGCTGCGGACCTGGCCCAGGACACATTCGTGCGCCTGCTGCAAAAAACCGAACGCTTCGAACTCAAGGCCCCTCGCGCCTTCCTGCGCACCATCGCCCGGGGCTTGGTGATCGATCACTGGCGCCGCGAAGAAATCGAACGGGCTTATCTGGAATCCATCGCCCATTTGCCCGAAGCCGTGGCACCGAGCACTGAGGAGCGTGCGTTGATTCTGGAATTGCTGGAGTCCATCGCCCGACTTCTGGACGGGCTCAAGCCCAAGGTGCGTAAGGCGTTTTTACTGGCTCAGTGCGACGGCCTGACTTACAAGCAGATTGCGCAGCAGATGGGCGTGTCGTTGCGCTCGGTGGAACGGTATGTCGCCGAGGCGCTGTATCACTGTTATGTACTGCGGTATGAGGCATGACTTCGAGGGATAACGCGGCACGCGCAGGAATCGATCCGCAAGTGGTCAAGCAGGCCATCAGCTGGATGCTGCGCTTGCGTAACAATCGCGCCAATGTCCGCCTGAAGATGCAATGCGAGCACTGGCGCGAGGCTCATCATGAACACGAGCTGGCCTGGCAACGGGTGCAGGCTTTGCAACATGAATTGAGCAGCCAACTGGCGGCAATTCCCGGGGCCCATGTGGCGCTGGAGAGCAGCGCCCAGCAGCTCGGGCGCCGGCAAGCGTTGAAGGTGTTGTCGGGTGTGCTGTTAATGGGGTCGGCGGCCTGGGTCAGCCGGGACCTTACCGGCTGGCAACGCTGGACCTCGGACCTGGCCACCACCACCGGCGAACGCCGCAGCGTGCAATTGCCGGACGGCACACGCCTGCAGCTCAATACCGACAGCGCAGTGGACCTGGACTTCAATCCGCAGCAACGCTTGATCACGCTGGTACGCGGGGAAATCCTGGTGACCTGTGCCGCGGCTGCGACTGCACCGCTGCTGGTTCGCAGCCGCCATGGTTTGTTTGAAGGCATCGACGGGCGTTTTGTCGTACGCCAGGACAGCGACTGCACCCGATTGAGCGTCACCTCAGGCAACGTGGCGATTCACTCGCCGCACACCGCAGACGGCCTTTTCACTCAGGTGCATGCAGGAGAAAGCTACCTGGTGCGTCAGAACGAGGCCATCCTCGCGCCGCCTCTGGATATGGACGCCGGGGCCTGGGCAGATGGATTGATCGTCACCCGTAACATGCGCCTTGCCGACTTCCTGGCAGAGGTGGGGCGCTATCGCCATGGGTACCTGGCCTGCTCGAGCGATATTGCAGACCTGCGTTTGTCCGGCGTTTTTCGACTGGAAGATCCCGAGAAATTGTTGGCGATTCTTCCGCAGACCTTACCTGTGCGCTTGCGCTACCGCACCCGCTGGTGGGTGAGCCTGGAGCGTCAGGCCTGATTTTGTTGTCGCGCCTGATTTATTTTTGGCGGCTTTTTTCCGTGAGTCCGGCTTAGACAGTAAGCATTTCAATCTGCCTTCAGCGACCTCTACGGATCTCGATAATGACTGTGCGTTTTTTCAGTAACTCACCCTCTTCCTACCCTCTGCTCGGTAAAGCCGTACGTGCAGCGTTGCTGTCGACCACGATGGGCATCGGCTTGTTGCCGGTGGCCGGTGTCGCGGCTGATAGTGGGGTCGAGCGCATCAGCCAGCGCTATGACATCCCTGCCGGGGCGCTGAGCGATGTGCTCAACCAGTTTGCCCGCCAGGCAGGTATCACTCTTTCCAGCACGCCTGCGCAGACTCAGGGCCGCCAGTCTGCCGGGCTGCACGGCGAGTATTCCGCGGAGCAGGGCCTTAGCCAGTTGCTCAATGGATCCGGCTTGCAGGCACAGCCACAGGACGACGTGAGTTTCGTGTTGCAGGCCCAACCCGAGAGCGAGGCGCTGACCTTGCCGACCACCGACATCAAAGGCTTCGCCCTGGGTAACGCCTTGGGCAGCATGGACGGCTACAACGCAACCCACAGCCAGATCGCCACCAAGACCAGTACCGCGCTGCTGGAGACATCACAGACGGTCTCAGTGGTGACCCGCGAGCAGATGGACGATCAGGGCTCGCAAACCGTTGCCCAGGCCATGCGTTACACCCCTGGTGTGCTGACCAACCCGTATGGCGCCACTCACCGCTATGACTATGTGGCGATGCGCGGCTTCAATGACGGTTCGGTGGATAACATTTATCTCGACGGTTTGAAGTCCATGGGGGACAGCGGGACCTACAGCACCATGCAGGTGGACCCGTATTTCCTCGAGCGGGTGGATATTCTCAAGGGCCCGTCGTCGGTACTGTACGGCCGCAGCTCGCCGGGTGGGCTGGTGGCATTGACCAGCAAGAAGCCGCTGTTTGAGCCTTACCATCAGGTACAGGCCACCGTGGGCTCGCAAGGGCAGCGCGGCATGGGTTTCGACTTCAGCGGCCCGGTGGATGACGACAAGCGTATTGCTTACCGCCTGACCGGGCTTGCGGATAAGTCCGACACACAATTCGACCATGCCAAGGAAAAACGCTACGCGCTGGCGCCGACCTTGAGCATCGACTTTACCGATGACACGTCGCTCACGCTCCAGGCCTACCTGCAACACGATCCCGACGGTGGCTACCACGGAGGCATGCCAGCAGATGGCGCGTTGCATCAGCGCAATGGCCAGCGGATCTCCAATCACTTCTTCGAGGGTGAGCCGGGCATTGATGGGTACAAGCGTGATCAGCAGTCGTTCGGCTATCAATTTGAGCACCGCTTCAACGATGTTTTCACGGCGCGACAGAACTTTCGTTATCTGGACTCCAAGGTCCGCTTGGATCAGGTGTACGCCTATGGGTGGACTACGCCCACCAGTAATGAGCTGAACCGCTATTACTCAGGCGGTGACGAGAAGCTGCATGCATTCATCATCGACAACATGTTGCAGGCCGAATTTTTTACCGGCGCGACCAAACACACGGTGTTGATGGGGGCTGACTATCAACGGCGCAAAACCGTGGTGGACTGGAGCAGCGGTTCGCTGGCACCGATCAATGCGTTCAATCCGGTGTATGGCAACTCCGAGATCAGTTATTACAGCCCGACCAGCTACCTGCGTCGGCTTGAGCAGACCGGCGTTTACCTGCAAGACCTGATTGAAATGGACAAGTGGCGGTTCTCCCTCGGGCTACGTCAGGACTGGGTCGAGACCTCTGATGAGAATCGCATTGCTGAGGTTGGCCGGCCGTTAGGTACCGAGATCAGCGATAAACGTACCAAGCTAACCGGGCGTGCAGGAGCGCTTTATCTATTCGATAACGGTCTCGCGCCTTACGTCAGCTATTCGGAATCCTTCAACCCGAACTCCTACTCGGACAGCGCTGGTAATCCTTTGGCGCCTACCGACGGCACCCAGTGGGAGGTCGGCTTGAAATATCAGCCGCCGGGTACCGACAACCTGTTCACCGCTTCGCTGTTCCGCATCGATCAGGAAAACCTGGCGACCAAGCTGCCGCAGGAAAACTTCTATCGCGCGGTAGGTGCTGTGCGCTCCCAAGGCCTGGAGTTGGAGGCGCATATGCAATTGACAGACAACCTCAAGTTGTTGGGCAGCTACACCTTCACCGACATCGAGTATTCGAAATCGATGGTCAGCACGTTGAGCACTGCGGACAACGTGATCGAGAACAAGGGTAATTCGCCGACCCAGGCGCCGCGCCATATGGCTTCGGTGTGGGCAGACTACAAATTCGATAGCCGCGCCCTGGATGGCCTGCGCCTCGGTGGCGGTGTCCGTTATGTCGGCTACAGCTGGGCGGATGCGGAGAACACCATGAAGGTACCGGCCTACACGTTGTTTGATGCCTCGATGGGCTATGACTTGGGCAAGGTGGGGTTGAAGGGTGTGGATGTACGCCTGAATGCCAACAACCTGACGAACGAGTCCTACGTGGCGTCGTGCGCCAGTCTGAACTTCTGTTACCTGGGTGAAGAGCGCAACGTGAGTGCAACGGTGAGCTACCAGTTCTAATCCCACTCGATTCATACAAAGCCAGTTCCTGACTCCAGGCGCTGGCTTTGTCGTCTCTGCAGGAAAATTTTATGCGCGCATTGATGGTTTTACTTCATCGCTACATCGGATTGGCGACGGCGTTGTTTTTGATGATGGCGGGGATCACGGGCAGCCTTTTGGCGTTTAACCATGAGCTGGATGAGTGGCTCAATCCCGGCTTCTATGAGGCGACGGCCAAGGGCTCGGCATTGCCACCAGGCGAACTGGTGGACACGCTGCAGGGGCAGCATCCCAAGCTGCAAGTCTGGTACATGGAGTATCCGCAGGAGGCCGGTCATACCGCCATGTTGGCGGCAGTTGCGAGAAACGATCCGGCGACCGGCAAACCCTTTGAGGAACCCAACCAGGTCTTCTATCTCGATCCGGTCAGCGGCGAAGAAATGGGCCGGCGTTTTTGGGGCGCATGCTGCTTTCAGCGTGAGAACTTAATACCGTTCATTTTAGAGTTTCACTACAACCTCACGCTGCCGGGCAATTGGGGGTTGTGGCTGATGGGGCTGGTGGCGATTGCGTGGGTGTTAGATTGTTTTATCGCGCTGTGGCTGACCCTCCCGAGGGGCAAACCGTTCTGGAAGAAATGGTCGACGGCGTGGAAGATCAAGGGCGGTCATGCTTATCGGTTGAACTTCGATCTTCATCGCGCTGGCGGGTTGTGGCTTTGGCTGTTGTTGCTACCGATAGCGGTCAGCAGCGTGGCGATGAACTTGCCGAGCCAGGTGTTCAAGCCAGTTGTCTCGCTGTTTTCACCGGTTGAGCCAAGCGTCTATGAGGCTCGTGGCAGGCTGCCAAGCGAGCAATTGGGCGTGACGCAACTGAGTTATCAACAGGCCTATGAACGGGCACTGGAGGAAGGAAAGCGTCTGGGACTTACGGCTGCGATCGGAGAGCTGTATTACAGCTTTGAGTACAACTTCTATGGCGCGGGTTTTGGGCAACACGATACCGAGGCCCATGGGAAATCCTGGTTGTTTTTCCACGGGACGGACGGGCGTCTATTAGGGCAGGAAATAGCAGGGCAAGGTACGTTGGGAGAGCGCTTTTATCGGCTGCAACTGCCGATCCATGGGGGCAGGATCATCGGGCTGACGGGGCAGGTGTTGATTGCACTGCTGGGCGTTGTGATCGCGATGCTATCTGCTACCGGGATCTATATCTGGTGGCGCAAGCTACTGGCCAGAAGAAGCGGTAAAGCACGCAGGGGTTGAGTCTGCTTTGCTTAGCCCTTAAACGACAAAACCCCTGTCTGCGCTAGCAGACAGGGGTTTCGGAATTCAATCTTGACGATGACCTACTCTCACATGGGGAAACCCCACACTACCATCGGCGATGCATCGTTTCACTGCTGAGTTCGGGATGGGATCAGGTGGTTCCAATGCTCTATGGTCGTCAAGAAATTCTGTGTACCAGACCGTTGCGCTGGCAACGTGCCGGTGAAAATCATGTACTTCTACATAAACAG